>JBFWPK010000019.1:0-91850 GCA_050250045.1 Pyrinomonadaceae bacterium
ATCGCCTTCTCCATCGCGATCTCCGGGTAATTTCTCATGACTCCTTTCTATAGCCATTTACCCTCAACCGCCGAAAGCGGACATCTCACCTGCTATTCTCGTAGGACATATGATGTGCTAACTACACAGAGTGCCTAGAATCTGGATATAGTTAACTTTCACTGATATAATGGGGCCGAAACCAGTCTGTTTGATGCAAATCCCGATGTCAAACGGGAATATTTCCGCAAACTCAGGTAAATCCTATGAAAAGGCCCCTAGGCGTATTGATCGCTTATTTTACTCTCTGCTCCGTCGCAGTTCCGCAGGCACTGCATGCCGACCTCGTTATCACCAACGCCAACATTCACACCATTGACCAGCAACGCCCGACCGCCCGATCACTTGCCGTTGTCGGCGAACGCATCGTCGCGGTTGGTTCGGATGCCGACACGAAATCGATGATCGGTCCGAAGACTCGTGTCATCGATGCGAAGGGAAAGCTGATCATACCGGGCTTCAATGATTCTCATGTGCATTTTATGGGCACCGGGGCTCAGCTTTCGTCGGTCGATCTTCGAACGGCTAAGTCGCCTGAGGAGTTCGTTCGGCGAATCAAGGATTTCGCCGCGAAGCTTCCGAAAGGGCGTTGGATAACGGGCGGCCAATGGGACCACGAGAACTGGACGCCGAATAACTTGCCGACGGCGGCCTTGATCGATGCGGTGACGCCGGATAATCCTGTATTTATCAATCGGCTCGATGGCCATATGGCCCTTGCGAACAGCCTTGCGATGAAACTTGCCGGCGTCGACCGAAACGTGAAGGACGTCGCGGGCGGCGAGATCGTTCGCGATTCGGCCCGGAATCCGACTGGAATTTTCAAGGACGCGGCGTCGGGTTACATCGAGAAAGTGATCCCCGACGCTTCGTTCGAGCAGGAACTCGAGATGGCCCAGGCGGCGACCGATCATGCGGCCTCGCTTGGCGTGACAAGCGTGCAGGATATGTCTGCCGGTACCGGCGTAGGAGCGTATCAGGAACTGCTCCGCCGCGGTACGCTGAAGACGCGAATTTACGGCTGCTCGACGCTTAACGGCTACAAACGCTGGGCGAACACAGGCATTCATTACGCTTTCGGCGACCCGATGCTTCGGGTCGGATGTTTGAAAGGCTTCGCCGACGGCAGCCTTGGATCGACCACCGCGTGGTTCTTCGAACCGTATCTGGACGCGCCGAATTCCAGCGGGCTCGCGATGGCCGATGTCACCACGACGATGCGGCAAACCATTCAGGACGCTGATAAGGCCGGGCTTCAGGTCCGCATCCACGCTATCGGCGACCGGGCGAACGCTACGATCCTTGATCACTATCAGGCGGTTGAAAAAGCGAACGGCGGCCGCGACCGACGGTTCACGATCGAGCACGCACAGCACCTTCGGCAGGAGGACATCAGGCGGTTCGGCCAGTTGAAGGTGGTCGCCTCGATGCAGCCGCTGCACATAATTGACGACGGCCGCTGGGCTTGGAAACGGCTTGATGAAAAACGGCTGAAGGGCACTTACGCGTTCCGGTCGCTGCTCGATTCGGGAGCCGTTCTGGCGTTCGGTACGGATTCGCCGGTCGCACCGATCGAACCGCTCTCCGGCATCTACGCCGCCGTCACGCGACGGACGCTTGACGACAAGAACCCGAACGGCTGGATACCCGAACAAAAGATCAGCGTTCTCGAAGCCGTGCGGGCCTACACCCTCGGTTCGGCCTATGCCGAGTTTCAGGAGAATGTGAAGGGTTCGCTTGAACCCGGCAAACTGGCCGATTTCGTGATGGTCTCGGACGACATCTTTACTATTGACCCGGTGAAGATCCGCGATGCCAGCGTTTTGATGACTGTCGTGAATGGCAAGGTCGTTTACCAGAAATAAAACGCACGTAGCGGAGTTCACGAACGGCTGACGTTGGGCCGATCGCCCGTCGCGGGGCGTTTCGTTCCGGAGGTTAGGGAAACGGCCCCACGCGATCTTAAGTGAAGCTATTATAAGCACTTAGAGTGTTTCAGCGTCCCAAGCTTATCCCAGTAGGTGGGACAAGCTTGGGACAGTTAATTGTTGTCAACACTATACTTACTCCGCTGTCCCTTTGTCCCGCAGTTTTTCGATGTCCCGGGTCGCATTGCCAAATTGTCAAAGACCAAAGCCGGGCACATTGTATCACAGATGCCACAATCGTTTCAATACGTTTTATCTTTGAGATCGATCTGCTGCAGGCGACTCTTGGCTGGTGCCTTGATCTTGTTCTTCACGACGCACGTTTTGGGGCAGGGAAGGCCCGCCGATCTGATCCTGATAAACGGGAACATCCGTACGCTGGATGCCGACAGGCCCAGGGCCGAGGCGGTGGCCATCTCCGGCGGCAAGATCACGGCGGTCGGGAGCACTGCCGAGATACGAAAGCTGGCTGGAAAACAAACTCGTGTCATCAATGCGGAGGGCCGGCTTGTGCTGCCGGGTTTTAACGATGCGCACGTGCATTTCGCTTCGGTCGGGAACAGATTCTCCTCAATTGATCTCACGGGCGCCCGATCACCCGAGGAGATAGCGGCAAAACTTGCCGAGTATGTGCGGTTCCTGCCGAAAGGCCGGTGGATACTGGGCCGCGGATTTGATACAGCAGCGGTAGGCGCCAGCGGGCAGTTGCGGCGTTTGGCGGACGCCGTGACTCCGGACAATCCAGTGTTTGTTTATTCGGCGGACGCAAAATCGGCCTTTGCGAACGGGGCCGCTCTGGCAGCGGCCCGGATAACGAGAAAGACGGCCGACCCAAGGAACGGCGTCATCGGCCGCGACGGTTCGGGCGAGCCGGACGGGATGCTTACCGGCACGGCGATCAGGCTTGTCGGGGCCCTGGTGCCGGCGGACCATACGCGGAGGTGGGCCGAGGTCGTCGAGACGGCGACGGATTACGCGGCCTCGCTTGGCGTAACGAGTGTTCAGGACATGCATTCGGATGAACTGGCGGATTTTTATCGGGAGCTTGATCGGGCCGGGAAGTTGAAAACACGCGTGTATGATTGTTCGCCGATATCGGCGATCCCGCGATTTGCCGCAGGCGGCATCAAGGCTGCATCGGGCGACGCAATGGTGCGGACGGGATGTATCAAGTATTTCATGGAAGGTGACGAGGCAGAAATTCCGGCTCTCCGCCGCTCGATCGCGGCTGCGGATAAAGCGGGGCTTCAGGTGATGATCCACGCGATCGGGCCGCGGGCCAACACGCTTGTGCTGGACGCCTTTGAGTGGGCGGCGAAGGCGAATGGGCCGCGGGACCGGCGGTTTCGCGTCGAGCATGCCCACGGCGCACGTGCCGAGGACGTGCCCCGATTCGCCCGCAGCTCGATAATTCCCTCGATGCAGCCGTGGCTGTTTCGACGCTCGGGGGCGGCGATCTTTGCTCGACACCTTAAGCTTGGAACGTCTTTGGCGTTCGGGTCGGATGCAATGATGGTTGACCTCAACCCTCTTCTCGGCATCCAAGCCGCAGCGAGCGGTCCCGACGGCATCAGCGTCGAAGATGCCGTCCGCGCATACACCGTCGGGTCGGCCTATGCCGAATTTCAAGAGAAGGTGAAAGGCAGGATCAGGGCCGGGCAGTTGGCGGACTTGGTTATCTTGTCGGACGATATCTTCAAGTCAGAACCCAGCATGATTGCGGATGCACGAGTTGTTGTTACAATATTGAACGGTGAGGTGGTGTATTCGGCCCCACATTTTGCGGAACAGTAGATGAAACTTTTTTTGCTCATTTTTCTCCTTCTAACGACGTGTGCGTTTTCGCAAGGCTCGGAACCTACATCGTGGCGCCAGCTATCAAGCCCAAAAGGCGACCTGGTGTTGTCAATGCCGAACCCGTTTCTGGTAAACGATGATAATGACAAGACGCAGATTTTATACCGGCAAGGAGAAGTTACGCTAACTTTCACGGTCGAGAAAAGGGTGGATCCGAAACGCCGACTGTCACATATCCGGCGGTGGAGCATGCCAGATGATAAGGCGACGGTTTCCAGAATTGCTCTTGGCTCGTTCTCGGGCGATGTGGTGGTTCGAAAGGGAGAGAGATACTTCTTCTCGCTTGACCTCGCATCGAGGAATGGCTTCTATCGGATCCACGCAGCGGCAAAGAACCCGGAACATCCGCTTTTAGCGCCTTTCCTAAATTCAATAACTTTGGATGGCCAACCGCTGATGAAAGGCAAGGCAGCGGGACCTTTGGACGAACCACCTATCGAAATTGGTGATTTGAAAACGAGCCCCGAAATAGAACTCGCCCTTAAGTTACCGGACCCGAAGCGAATCACCGTAACCCACGACAAGATGAGAGCCGATGACCGCCTTGGCTTTAATGAACCGGATCATTTTTCGCAGGCCGCCATAATCCTTCGGAAACCGTACGCAAAATATACGCAAGAGGCCCGTTACGGTCACACAAGCGGAACGATCAGGCTGAAGGTGCTCCTCGGAGCGGATGGACAGGTCCAGGGCGTAATTGTGTTGAAGAGCCTGCCGAACGGATTGACCGATTCGGCGATCGACGCCGCGAAAAAGATCAAGTTTCTGCCGGCCGAAAAAGGCGGAACGCGGGTTGATTCGTACACTACCGTCGAATACTCTTTCAGTATCTACTAAGTGTGTTGGTCGTATCCAAGCTGAAGCTAAGGTTGGAATCAATTGTAGACTGGTCGGCAGGATCGATCTCGATCTGAGAAAAAGAACAACTATGAAATTCGTAAATATTCTTATCGTTATTGTGGCGCTTGCGTTCACCGCGATGGCGCAGGAGTTGAACAGCAAGGGCGAGCCGGTGGTGAAGAGCAAGGACAATGCGCCGGTCGAGTTGAAAGCGGGTGAAACGATCACGCGCGGGGCGGAGTTGGCAAAGGGTGTGAAGAAGATCACGGTCGCGAAGGCGTTTGCGAAGCCGGCGAAGGTGGAAGGGAAAACCTTTGAGGTGAACGGCGTGATCGTGCGTTCGTGCAAAAAGGAAGGCTGCTGGATGGAGATGGCCGACAAGGAAGGTTCTAGATCCGTCCGCGTGACCTTTGGCGATCACGCGTTCTTTATCCCGCTGAACGCCGCCGGGATGAAGGTGCGGGCACAGGGCACTTTCAAGACCAAGGTCCTGCCGAAGGAGCACGTCGATCATCTGATAAACGACGACGGTGCGAAGTTCGACAAACGCAATCCGGACGGGACAGTGACCGAGGTCTCGTTCGATGCTACGGGCGTTGAGCTGACCAAGGTCGGGTAGACAGGGAAATGCGGGTTCCGAATGCCGACAAGGCTTTCATCGATATGAGGAAGCTGGCTGAATACAGCCTTGATCCGACTCATAACGTAGGAAAAAATAAGGCGATGGTCTTCGCGAAGGTGCTTGGCCTAACCCAGTCTGATGCAAGCGAGCTTGCAGAGGCGCTGATGCTTGCAATAACGAATCTCGAAGCCGAACCTGGGAAACTGGACCGATTCGGTCAGCGGTATGTGATAGACTTTGAGATGGCCCGGGAATCTCGTTCCGCGATGATCCGCAGTGTCTGGATCGTTGATAATGGCCAGGATCATCCAAGGCTGGTTACGTGCTTCGTGCTATGAGTAAGATAAAGTTGCTGGATGTTGTCGCTCTAACTGAGGATGTACCGGAGGAGAGACTCTACGAGGGCCAGGTCGGTACTGTGGTTGAGGTTTACAACAATGGAGAAGCTTTCGAGGTCGAATTTATAGACCGCGAAGGGAAGACATATGCCTTAACCACGCTCGAACCTCGGCAACTTTTGGCTTTGCACTACGAACCTCTTTTGATCGCCGCGTAGTTTCATCGATATTGACCACAGAGGCACGGAGAGGAATCAAATCTTCTCTGTGCCTCTGTGCCTCTGTGCCTCTGTGCCTCTGTGCCTCTGTGTCTCTGTGTCTCTGTGGTTAATTCAGAATTCAGAACTTCAACCTAACCCCCAACTGAGCCTGACGCGGTTCCCCGAATCCTGCTGAAACAGTTCCGTCAAAGTTGAAGGTGAGCGGCCGCGGGAGGCTGCGTTGGTTGCGGTTGTTGAAGATGTTGAATGCTTCGAAGATGCCTTCGATCTCGACGCGTTCGGTTATCTTGAACGCCTTTGACGCCCGGATGTCGAAGGTGAAGAATTCGTTATCGAGCCTGAGCGTATTTCGCTGAACAATATTTGGAAACGATCCGCGATTGACCTCCGAGGTCGGCTGGGCTGAGCGATACTGGACGATCGGCGAGATGTTTATCTCGTACGGCAGCAGGAACGTCGCAAAGGCGTTAAAGCGATGCCGCTGATCGCGGTCAGAGAAGCCGTACTCGGGCGACAGATCGCGCGGATCGACATAACGGAACGTGAACGGATCGCGCTCGTTGTCGTCGTCGGACTTGTCCCAAGAAAGCAGGTAATTGGCCTGGAACTGAAAGCGGTTCGCGAAGCGGCGATTAAGCTGGAAGGTGATTCCCTGATAGAGCGATCTTGCCGAACTTTCGGTCGAGCGGATCTCGCCGACGCCCGAGCCATCCTCGCGGCACCAGATGCCGAGCCCGAGGCTTGAGCAGTTCGGGCCGATCGCGGCGCCGCCGTAAAGGCGGATGTCGTTGCGATTGACAAACCGCGTCAGGCGCGTGGTCTTTGCCATATTGTAGGCGACCAGCAGAGATGTGTTCGCCCAGAGCTCACGCTCGACGCTGGCGCTGTACTGGATAGTTCGCGG
The DNA here is from genome assembly GCA_050250045.1 of Pyrinomonadaceae bacterium. GTDB lineage: Bacteria > Acidobacteriota > Blastocatellia > Pyrinomonadales > Pyrinomonadaceae > OLB17. The sequence continues at coordinate 6,750 of JBFWPK010000019.1, forward strand.
GTTCTTGAAATTGCGTTCGAACACGGCGATGCCTGGATTTCCGAGGCTAAACCCGGCGGGCACCGTCAAAATCCCCGGATAGGCCGGGCAGCCCGGTGAGACAAACGCGCAGAATGAGCCGTCGCGGTAGATATTTCCGGCGATCAGGCCGTCAGTGTTTCGCGGCCCCGCGACGACAAGGCCGGGAACGCGAGCGTAATAGATGCCGGCACCGAGCCGGATCGCGGTCTTGCCGTCATCACCGGGCGACCACGAGAGTGCCGCACGCGGCGACCAGCCGTCGGTCGAGTCGGGGATCGTACCGTCGGAGGGGAACCGAGGATCGTTGACGAACTGGCCGAAATTGGTGAGGAACACATCGTTGATCGGGTCCGGGTGATATTGGGCCTCCCAACGAAAACCGAGGTTGAGGGTCAGATTTCGCCGGACCTGCCAGTTGTCCTGTACATAAAGGCCGGGCTCAAACGTGGTGTAGGCCTGCGTACCGGCCTCCTCTACGGTTCGGCCGCCAAGCGGAGCGAATTGAAGGTAGAGCGACAGGCCGGCGGGACTGACATTATCGATATAATCGGTGAATCCCTGTATGGCGAGGTCGATGGTCGGGCCCGCGAAAATATAGCGGCTGCGGGCAAAGCCGATAAATGTCTGCGAAACGCGTGTGCGGTTGAGATCGACCCCGAATTTCAGGGCGTGATTCCCGCTGATGACGGTGAAATTGTCGGTCATCTGGACGCGAACATCGTCCGACGGTACCGGCAGAAAGAACGGACGGCCAAAGCGATAGGATATCGTTCCGTCGAATGTGCCGATCGTTGTATCGGGCAGGTCGGGGCCGTCATAGAATCGCGGCCGCTCTTCCTTTGCCCACTGGAACCTGAGTTCGTTGAGGAGATTTGCCGAGAAGTTCGAAACAAGCTGGCCGATGAACGAGTTCGATTTATCCGTCTCGCGGCCATTGGCACTTGATCCCCATGTGGGCACATCGAATGTGCCGTTTACCTGCTCGGCGCGGCTGTAGTTGTGGCGGAGCGTGAGCAGATTGTTGTCGTTGACCTGAATATCGAACTTTGCCAGGAAAACGTCGGCGTCGTTCGTGCGTTCGATCGTCGTTTGTTCGTTGGGCGAGCCGAAGCGCGTCGCGAAGATGTTGATCAGCCGAGGGTCGATGAAATTGGGCTTGCTGCTTTTACCGTCGTTGCGCTCAAAGGCGACAAAGAAGAATGCCCGGTCCTTTTTGATCGGGCCGCCCAGATTTCCGCCGAACTGATAGTTTGTAAAGTCTTCGACCGGCAGGCCGGCATCGACTGCGTCAGGGTTCTGGCCCGACAGTGCCTGGTTCCTGAAGAAGACAAAGGCGGCGCCCGAAAATCGGTTTGTGCCGGATTTGGTGACGGCGTTGATGAAACCGCCCGAGCTGCGGCCGAACTCAGCGGACGCCCCAACCGGGACGACCTGGAATTCCTTAACGGATTCAAGGCTGATCGTGAAAGCCGGCCGCTGTCCGCCACGCTGCTCGCCGAAGAATGGGTTGTTCGCGTCGGAGCCGTCGATAGTCACGTTGTTCTGGATGCCCTTTTGCCCGTTGATCGTGATCTCGTCACCATCCGGGCCCTGGACGATCGATACTCCGGGTGTAAGCAGGGCGAAGCGTGAAAAGTCGCGTCGGTTGATAGGCAGATTCTCGACAGAACGTTCGTTTATCTGCGTCGCAAGTTCGGTACGCGCCGAGTCGACCACCTCGCTATCGGCCGTGACATCGACCGTTACGGACGCGGTCCCGACTTGAAGGGCCACTCGGAGCGAAAGCGTTTGCCCGAGGGTCACATCGACATTCTCAAGGACGGATGTCGAGAAGCCAGAGGCATTGGTGGTTACGCGGTATCGCCCCAGCGGGAGCAGAGGAGCAGTGAACAGGCCGTCGGAATTGGTGCTGACGGTACGCTCGAAACCGGTTTCGACATTTCTGACGGCAACGGTTGCCCCGCTGACGACGGCGCCGTTCGGGTCAACGACGGTGCCCTGGAGCGTTCCCGTGGTTGTCTGTGATTGGGCTAAGGAAAGTGAATGAAACAGAAAAATGACAAAAGCGATGATTGTCGGTGAAACTAATCTTTTCATATGGGTTTCCTCGTTGGAAATCAGTATTTTCAATGAAAGCAGCCATGCTTTCGCAGGTTACGGACCATGCAGGCTGCTCGTGCCCCGGCTGCACAGGAGCCGGGTAGGACGGAAAAGTTATGGGATTATAATGCCGAACTTGTCTGAAAACAACCGAGGAAATACTGTTTACCATATGTCGAAGGATGCCGACCTAACGGCGATCAAACCTGTGTGGACGAAGGTTTGACACGACGACAGATCGTTCAACCAGACGCGTTGCGAAATGTTATAATCATTCGGTTATGGGAGTGATCACGATCAAAGTACCGCAACAAATAAGGAGAACGTATCAGATTGCATCTGAAACGAAAGCGAAGCAACTGATCGAGAGCCTTGACGGTATTGCGACCACAAGGAAGGTTAGGGACCTTGGCGAAATTTTAGGCCTTTGGTCTGACAGGCCGGATTCGGCTGAGGATATCGCACGTGAACTGAGGAGAAAGTCAAATCTCAAACGCAGCGATGGTTGATTTTCTTCTGGATGCCAATGTGCTGGTCGGACTTCTTCGCGGCAATGAGCGGCTTAGAGATTTTCTTGAAGGATCCGAGTGTGCCATCGATACCGTCGTTTATGTCGAACTCATACAAGGCGCCAAGAACAAGTATGAGGTAGCCCGGATCGAGAATGCCCTTAGAACATTTCCGATCGTACATTTCAATGAATCCGTATCGAATCGGACAATAGAGTTGATTCGCACTTACTCAAAAAGCCACGGCCTTTTGTTGGCGGACGCGGTAATTGCGGCAACGTGCCTGGAAAATGGATTGAAGTTGGCGACGTTCAACACGAAGGATTTTCGATTTATCAAAGAGTTGACGATAGTCGTGCCGCGAATGTGAAACCGTTCAAGATCCGAAACATAGAACTGGACCCACCGCTTATTCTTTCGCCGATGGCGGGGGTGACGGATTATACATTTCGCCGTTTGATCAAGCGGCGGGGCGGTGTCGGTTTGGTCGTTTCGGAGTTTATTTCGGTCGAAGGGCTGACGCGGGGCAATCCGAAATCGAAGCGGCAAATGCGGTTTGACGAAGAAGAGCGGCCGTTTGCCGTCCAGATCTTCGGCGGCCAGGCCCCGCGGATGGCGATGGGAGCCGAGATGGCCGAAGAGGTCGGAGCGGATATTCTGGATGTGAACTGCGGCTGCCCGGCGCCTAAGGTTGTGAGGAATGGCGGCGGTTCGGGCCTCTTGCGCGACCTGCCGCGGCTGGAGGAAATTCTCAAAGAGATAAAAAAGGCGATCACGATCCCGTTGACGCTAAAGGTGCGGACCGGTTATTCCGATTCCACGATCAATGTCGTCGAGGTCGCTAAGTTGGCCGAACAATGCGGCGTCGAGCATATACAGGTGCACGGGCGAACTCGCGAGCAGGGATACAAGGGCCTGGCGAATTGGGACGTGATCCGGCAAGTGAAGCGGGCGGTCACGGTGCCGGTATCTGGCAACGGCGACATTACCTCGATCGAAACGGCGATGCGGCGGTGGAATGATTCGGGCACCGACGGCATCTTGATCGGCCGCGGGGCGATGCAGAACCCGTGGATCTTCAGGCAGATCCAGGACGCGATCGAGGGCCGGGAGGCCTATCGGCCGAATCTCGACGAGAAAAAGTCGGTGCTGCTCGAATTTTTCGGGATGTGCCGGGAAGAGATGCCCGAGATCGTCGCGCTTGGAAAGATGAAACAGCTTGCGGGGCAATTCACGAAGGGTTTGCCGGGCGGCGCGCAGTTCAGACAGACGCTGTATCATTCGCACTCCGCCGACGAGATACTTGACAATATAACGATCTACTTTGAAAACCTGCTGGCGGGGAACCGTTATGGTGACGGACTGGTCGAGGCGGAGGCGGATGTGATCGACTCGTGTGAGGCATTTAGCGGGAGTCCATCGGGATTCACGGAGGCAGCCGTTCGAGGTTAGCTTCCTGACGGGCGAGGAATAAATGAAAACGATTCAGATTCGAATGTTCGCAGCCCTTTGCGTTATGCTCACGGCGTGCTTCGGGGTGGGATTTGCGCAAGGAAAACAGTCGCGCGGAGCAAACACGGTCGATCATAAGGGGTCGCCGGCATTTGCTGAGATTCGGTTAAAGCAAGCCGAGCTCGAATCGGAGCTTGAGGCGTATTTGATCGAATACACCGACGAGTATCCGAAGGTAAAGGAACTGCGGGCGACACTTGGTTTTCTGAAGCGGGAAAGTGAAAGGCTTGCCGGGGCTAACTCTGTTCAGCGGCTGACGCCGGCGTTGGGAAAACTGATGGTGCGAAAGGCCGAGCTTGAAACCGAGGTTTGGCGGCTGAGCGAAACGCTGCAGCGGGCACATCCTGATGTAAAGCGTGCCAAAAGGCGGGTCGAGATATTTGAATCCGCGATCAAGGAGATACTAGGCTAAAAGGTCCGGTTCAGCGACCGATTCCGACGCGACCATCTCGAATATTCCGCTCGCTTCTTCTTTTGACAACTGCTTTCTGTCAGGCACGCTGAGAACCTTGATTCTGGTAATTGTGTCGCGCCGACGCAGTTCGATCTCGTCGCCGGGCTTCACCTCTTTTGACGATTTCGCCTTGCTTCCATTGACCGCGATCCGCCCCTTGTCGCAAAACTCCTGGGCGAGCGTTCGGCGTGGGATCAGCCGGCTTAATCTCAAAAATACATCGAGTCGCATAGTTCGGCGGGAAACTGAAAAACGGCCCGGTCAGGAGCCGTTCTTCAGCGTTCCGCTATAAAAAATAGGGCTCACTCCTGGTTTGACTTTTCGTTGTTGTCCGAAGTCTTGGCGGCGACCTTTTCTTTTTTCTCTTCCGGCTTCGTCTCGCTTTTTTCCTTCCGTTCGTCGGCATACAGGATAGGCGATACGAGCGGGCGATAAGCCTCGCCGATCTTGATGTAAGATTCCTTACGAAGCGTCGCCATATAATCCTTGGTAGCTTCGGGTGCCTTTTCGGCAAGAATAGCTCCGCGGACCGCACTCTCGTCAAAATGGGATTCGCTGCTCGCCTGTTCCCGGCCGTCGATCCTAAGGATCACTATACCAAGATTGTTGGCTTCGATCGGATCGGTTACATTGCCGACCTTCAAGCCCTTGATAGCCTCCGTCAGTTGGTCGGACAGTTCAGCAACCTTCAAGTTCTCGACCTTGCCCGTGCCCTGGCTGATAACGCCGGGATCGGAGTTTTCCTGCTGGACCTTTGCAAAATCGGCTCCTCCACGCAGCTTGGTTACGAGTTCCTTTGCCTTGGTCCGCACTGCATTCTCATCGCGGCCGGCAAAGCCGAGGAATATTTCGCTGAATGAGACGGTCTCCGGCTTGGTGAACTTGGCCTTGTGGGCTTCAAAGTATGCCCGAAGCTCCTTCGCGTTCGCTTGCCAGTAAACCTTTTGCTGCACTTCGCGCTGGATCACCATATCCCTGATGGCCTGTTTCCGCCACATTTCGCGGATCTCGGCCGGGTCAACGCCCTGCTGCTCCATGGTTTTGTTCAGTTCGTCAACCGTTTTCAGCCCATACTGCTTCATTATCTGGATGAATCGCCCGTTCACCGCCGCCTCGACATCGGAATCGAGGTTCAGTTCTTTCGCTTTCTGAATAAGGAGCTCCTCATTAATGAGGTTCGCGATCAGCTCGCCTCGACGCTCGTCGACCATTTTCTGTGATTCTTCGCGGCTCTTGCCGTTCTTGACCTCGGTCTCAACAATGGCGTTTGCTTCGCGATTGATCCGGGATAAGGTCAGCACTCCATTTCCCACCTGAGCGACGACCTCATCGACAACGCGTTCCTCGGCTTCCTGTGCCGAGACGGCCGGCACGGCAAATAATGTGACTATAAATAGCGAAAGTGTAAAATAAATGTACTTCATCGATTGCTCCCAAAACGACTGCGCAATGCTCCCGCCGCATCCAGATAAGCGTGTGAACAAGGCATTTGATGCAAGAAACATCCATAGAGTTTCTTGCCCGATGCATCATCGGCACCTAATGGAAGCTGCGTTCATTAAAACTTTATAGATAATAGCAGAACCCTGCCCGATCCCGCCTTCTGGATAATGAATAAAAAGTGCTCAAAATGCAACCTCGCGAACTATCCGACCAACCAGACGTGCGTCCGGTGCGGCTCGCGGCTGCCCGAGTCCGGCGAAGGAGAATCACGGGAACGGCGGCCGCAGCTTGCGCGGCGGTCATTGATCTTTTCATTGGTTTGCATCTCGGCTGTCGCGGGATTTTATCTCTCGCTTGTTTTTTCGGCGAAAGGGCTTGACCACGAACAGCGGGCCGCCGTGAGTGACGCGATAGATCTTCTTGACGCTAAAGGGTTTAGCAGAGAAGTGTTCGTTCTTCGCAGGCTTGCCGTTTACCGGTCCGAGGACAACTGGCTTAACGCGTCAGTCGATAAGGAAAATGCCTTTGCGGCAACGAATTTTCCTTTCGAGATCGTTACGATCTATCCCGATTTTTTGATCTATCCCGCGGACGATGTGGAACGGGCGGCGATCCTGCTTCACGAGGCTAAACACCTCGAAGGCGCCGATGAAAAGGCTGCGTACGAATTCGTTTGGCGGAACCGGCACAAACTTGGCTGGACGGCCGAGACCTACGGCGGCTCAAATGTTTGGAATGAAGTGAGAAAACAGACGCGCGACTACGCTCCGGGCCTGTTCGTTTGTGACGTTAACACATTCAACGATTGCACAGAGCTGCCTTGACACTTGTTCGCCGCTGCGGCCGCGGTGCGTATGGTTTTGTTCGGCGGATAGTGGCAAGTTTCTGAAACTATCTACTATCCACTTGTCACTATCCACTGAAAAAATTTGATCAGATCCTAAGACTCTCGAGTACCGTCCGAACTGAGCGTATCGGATCGTCCGCATCGGCGGGGATACGAAGAATACCGCTGGGGGAAAAGGATGCCGCCGGGGCGTTTTCCAGAAACGCCAGAAGTTTTTCCGGGGCTATTCGGGCCGTCTCGGACAATTTTACGGCAAAGCCTTCTTTGGCACGGTCGATCGAGATCAACCGCATAGTTTCGGCCAGCTTTCTCAGGCGGCCGTATTCGAACAGGTCCTCGACGGTCCGAGGAATGCGGCCGTATCGGTCGGCAAGTTCGGCATGAATGCGAAGCAGTTCTTCTTCGCTTTCGGCCGACGAGATACGCTTGTAGGTACGTAAACGCTGGGCGGCTTCGGAGATGTAGTCCTTCGGGATCGAGACGTCGATGCCCAGGTTGATCGAAACGCTTGTTTCGTCCGCGATCTCATCGCCTTTTATCTCGGCGATCGTGCGTTCGAGCATTTTTGTGTAGAGATCAAAGCCGAGAGCGTCGAGATGTCCTGATTGCTGGCCGCCGAGAATATTGCCCGCTCCGCGCAGTTCCAGATCGAGAGCGGCGAGGCGGAAACCGGCTCCGAGGTCGGAGAATTCCCTTATCGCAGAGAGGCGGCGGCGGGCGATCGGCGTGAGTTCGATCTCGCTCGGGATCAGCAGATACGCGTAAGCCCGACGGTTTGAGCGTCCGACGCGGCCGCGGAGCTGGTAAAGTTGCGACAGGCCGTAGTTGTCCGCGCGGTTGATGATGATCGTATTCGCACGTGGGATGTCGATGCCGTTCTCGATTATCGTCGTCGCGACCAGCACGTCGTATTTGTAATCGATAAAATCGAGCATCACCTGCTCCATCTCCTTTTCGTTCATCTGCCCGTGGCCGATGGCGATGCGGGCGTTGGGGACGATCTTTTGGATCAGTGCGGCGATCGATTCGATAGATTCGACGCGATTGTGGATAAAGAATATCTGGCCGTTTCTGGACAGCTCCAGCTCTATTGCGGACCGGATAACGCCTTCGGAAAACTGAACGACCTGCGTGTTGATGGCAAGGCGGTCGCGAGGCGGCGTTTCGATGACGGACATATCGCGCATACCGAGCAGCGACATGTTCAAGGTTCGGGGAATCGGCGTGGCGGACAAAGTGAGCACGTCGACCTTTTTCTTTAGCTGCTTGAGTTTTTCCTTATGACCGACGCCGAAACGCTGTTCTTCATCGACGACTACCAGGCCGAGCTTTGGCAGTTTTACGTCGTTCGATAAAAGCCTGTGCGTGCCGATCAGCACGTCAACCTCACCATTGCCGGCAGAAGCGGCCACCGTCTTTTGCTCTTTCGTGCTTCGGAAACGCGATAACAGATCGACCTTTACCGGAAAAGCGGAGAACCGCTTCTTGAACGTCTCGTAATGCTGATAGGCGAGCACGGTCGTCGGTGTCAGCACGGCGGCCTGTTTGCCGTCCATCACGGCTTTGAACGCGGCACGCATTGCGACCTCGGTCTTGCCGTAGCCGACGTCGCCGATGATCAGCCGGTCCATCGGGACGGGCGTTTCCATGTCTTCTTTTACTTCGTCGATGGCGGCCGCCTGGTCGGTCGTAAGGTCGCAGGGAAAAGCGTCCTCGAACTCATGCTGCCACGGGGCATCGGGCGGGAACGCGTGGCCCCGGACAAGTTTGCGCTCGGCGTAAAGCTTTAGAAGTTCGTCGGCCATCTCGCGCATCGCGCGTTTTGCCTTGGCCTTGGTTTTCTGCCAGCCGATGCCGCCGAGTCGGTCAAGCGTCGGGGCCGTCGCCTCGCCAGATGAATACCGTGAGACAAGATCCATCCGCTCGACCGGCACGAACAGTTTTGCGTTGTCGGCGTAAATGAGCAGCATGAACTCGCGTTCCGCTCCCTGCGATGAGATCGTTTCGAGGCCTTCGAATCGGCCGATCCCATGATCGACATGGACGACGAAGTCACCGGCTTTGAGATCGCGAAAATCGGAGATAAACGCGCCAAGTTTTGATTTGCGTGAACGTATTTTCGGTGTGGTGTCGCCCGGTGCCGCGACGGTTTCGCCGAAAAGATCGTGTTCGGTGAAGAGCCTTAAATGTTCCGAGGGCAGCTCAAATCCGGTTGTGAGCAACCCGACCTTTATCCCGTTGGCTGGAAGGACAACACCGTAATCGCGCAGCATTTCCGCAAGGCGCTCGGCCATGCCTGAGGTCTGAACGACAATGATATCTTCGGGCTCGATCTCTCGTGTGAACGCCTGGATATCGCCGTGGAAGCTCCGCGTGGAATGCGAGCGAATCTCGATTTCCGTTGATCTTACGGCGGTGGGGAAGAGAAACAACTGCGAGGCAGAAACACGACCGGTAGGGAGTGTGCCTCTTTCGCCAATCGCCGAAGAGGCATACTCTCTACCGGTCGTGTTTCCGCCTTCTGTCGAAGAGACACCGTCACTGCCGCTCAGGTTTTCGCCTGAGAACAGAAAATCTTCATCGGTCGCGGCTGCGGTTCGTCCGAGGGAGCGAAGCTCGATCATGGGTCGAGAGTCGAGCGATTTTCTGAGTTTCTCAGCCTCAAGAAATAACTCATCAGGTCGAAGTCCGATATCCCCGGATTCAGTGACCGCTTCGAAGCTGCGTTCGAGATCGGTGTAAAATTTTGTAAGCGTTTGCTCGATCGCGGCGGGTTCGTCAACGACGACAATGCGATCATCCAGAAAATCGAAGATGCTGCCGTTCAGCGGCCGGACGAGCGGGAGCAGGAACTCCCAGCCGGAGAATGTTTCACCCTCGGCCGCAAAATCGGTGCGGTCTTTCAGGTTGCGGCGGAACTTGTCGCCGGAGAATCGCTCGGCGGCAAAGAATGCCCAGTCCTTTAGGTCCTGAGCGGTCACGGCGAACTCGCGCATCGGTGCGATCGACACGGTCCTCATCTGCTCGATAGAAAGCTGCGTTTCAGGGTCGAAGGCACGGATGGAGTCAACCGTATCTCCAAAGAACTCGATTCGGACGGGTCGTTCGGCGTCGGGCGACCAGACGTCGATAATGCCGCCGCGAAGCGAAAATTGGCCGGGGCCGAAGATCGGTTCTTCGCGAACATAGCCGGAGGCGACAAGGCGTTTGGTAAGTTCTTCGGGCGCGAAGTCGGAATCACGTTCGAGGTCGGCGCCAAGGTCACCTGTTTCCTTTACGGTCGCGGTCCGCTGTACCATCGAACGTGCGGACAAAAGAACGGTGTCGCCCGCCCCTCGAGCGATCTGCCATAGGGATAGTGCCCGCCGTTCCTGAGTTTCGGCGTGCGGCGAAACGCCTGAATATGGACCGGCCTCGAATGACGGGATCGAGATGACTTGCGGATCCTGCTCGCCGAGGTATTCCTGAAAGAACTCAAGGTCGCACGCCCATGCGTCGAGATCGGCGTTATTCTCGACCACGATCGCGAGTTTCTTGCCGGTCTCTGCCCGAAGGCGCGCAAGAACATATGCCTTGGCCGAGCTGGACGTCAGTTGGCTTATCGTTAAGATGCGCTGCCCACCGAGGACAGCTCGTTTCAGTTCGTCGAATTCTGTTGCCACAAACACACCTAGCCGCAGAAAACATTCTCGGGGGGAGGGGAGTTGGCCCGACGTTCTCCTGCGGTTTGCTACTCTCCGATCATTTTCCACGATTGGCAGGCGTGGCTGCAAGCGTGACTTGGGAATTCTCGTTGCCGATGCGGGCAGGCTCCAATATAATCAGGGTTTTATCTGTTTGATCTTGAGCACTTGCAGACACGAGTAACTTATGACGATTCCCGCTTTTGAGGAGATTATCGAACCTAACGACCAAACAGCCGCACGGGCGGAGCATTTGGAGAAACTTCGCGAATTGATCGGCAATGCTTATCCGAACAAGTTTGAGCGGTCCACCGTTTCCGGCGGTGTTGATACGATCACGGCGTTGAAGAAATTCAGAGTCGTCACGGATGTCGAGGCGGAGATGGCGGACGTTAAGTCGAAGCTGGCCGAGGGCGAGCGGCCGCCAGCGGAGGTGAAGGAGGCGATCAATGAGCGGCTGAAGGTTCTCGGCAATGTGCGGATCGCCGGACGGCTGACGACTCCGCCGCGTGGAAATTTTGTTCATCTGACGGACGGCATCGCGAAACTGCAGATCTATTGCAAGAAAGGCCAGTTCGCGCTTGTTCGCAACGACGCGGACAACACTTTCGACGAAGAGAATGCCTGGGCGGCTTGGGGGATGATCGATCATGGCGATTTTGTCGGCGTGGAGGGCTATCTTTTTGTGACGAATACGGGCGAGGTTTCGGTGCACGTGGAAAAGCTGCAATTCCTCTCAAAAGCAATGCTGCCGATGCCTGACAAGATGCACGGCATCGAGGACCCCGAGAGAAAGCAGCGACGACGTTATGTTGACCTGATCGGCTCCTCGCTCGCCGTCGAGCACGAGGGCATGACGACCCGCGAGGTGTTTGAGACTCGGGCAAAGGTGATCTCATCGACGCGAAACTTCCTCGAAGATCACGGCTATATCGAGGTCGAAACGCCCATGCTTACGCCGAAGGCGACCGGCGCCGCAGCTAAGCCGTTCGTCACGCATCACAACGCGCTCGACATTACGCTCTACGCCCGCATCGCGCCCGAACTCTATCTCAAACGGCTGATGGTCGGCGGGTTTGAGAAGGTGTACGAACTCAACCGCAACTTCCGCAACGAGGGTATTTCGTACAAACACAACCCCGAGTTCACGATGCTCGAGTTCTACTGCGCCTATATGAACGTGAACGGGATGATGGACTTCTGCGAGGAACTGCTGCGGCAAAGCGTGATGAAGGCCACAGGCGGGTTGACGGTGGGGTACGAAGGGAAAACGATAGACTTCGACACGTTCGAGCGAATCACCATGCGAGATGCTATCGTTCGTTATCTACCCGAGGAATGGACCGACGCAGCGGAGGAAATCGGAAAGAGCAAAACACTGAGTAACGAGCATGCAATGGCATTAAAGAACTTCCATAACCTGATTTTCCTCCACGCTGGCGAGTCCACCGACGGAAGACTGGTAGTGTCGAAAACTTCTAAGGAGCTGTGGAATCAGGCTAAGTCAAATGCCGCGGAGTTTGATGAGACTGACGCTGCAGGGGCAATACTTTTCCTCTTTGAAACGTTTGTAGAATCAAAGCTCACCCAGCCGACATTTATCATCGACTTTCCAAAATCTATCTCCCCGCTCTCGAAGGCCTCGCCGGATAACCCACAGATCGCGGAGAGATTTGAGTTGTTCATCAATGGTATGGAAGTGGCCAATGGATTCAGCGAGTTGAACGACCCGAAGGAACAGTACGAAAGATTCAAAGACCAAATGGCCGAACGCGAGCGGGGCGACGAAGAGGCGATGGTTCTGGACGAAGATTACATCCGAGCGCTCAGCTACGGAATGCCGCCGGCGGCGGGAATCGGGATCGGGATCGACCGGCTGGTAATGTTGTTGACGAACCGGCACTCGATCCGCGACGTTATCCTGTTTCCGCACTTGCGGCCTGAGAAGAGAGAGTCTGGAGCGGAAGATGCAATGAGCACCGATTGACCAAGCTCAGGCTTGGGTGCGCGCCGAGCGGAGAAACTGCTTCCTATCGATCAGTGCAGCTATGCAGCCCGCGGACTAACGGGCGGCATAGCCGCGGGACAACTTGGTGAAGCTTCGGAAAAGCATAGCTTTTCCGCTCGGCGAGCGGCAAAGCCGCGATTCATTGATCCGCTTAACGCGTTCGTTTATTGCTTGATTGCGACGTAGTAGGTATTGATGAAATCGTGATCCAATCGATGCAGGCTTACGTTTGCGAATCCTGCTTCTTTCAGCATTTCGACACATTTTTCCTCGCCCCACATCGCACCTAGACCTTCCCCGCCCGACGACAGCGAAACGGTCATACAATGCGTGAGCGAGATGGTGTACATATACGGAGCCGCCGGGTGTTCGAGATTTTTCTCGAGGTAACTCGACCCGGAGATATCCTGTATGAGATAGACTCCGTCCGGACGCAGGGCCTGGGCGATCCCGGCAAGCATCGCGGCCGGTTTTGCCTGATCGTGGATAGCGTCGAACGATGTGATCAGATCATACGCGGCCACATCGCCGATCGCCGCCGCATCACGGAGCTCGAAACGAATATTCTCCAGCCCAAGCTCGCGAGCTTCGGCCCGCGCCCGTTCGATGCCTTCCTCTGAGAGGTCGTAGCCGGAGAAATTGCTGTTGGGATAGTTCTTCGCCAACAGGATCATTGCCCGGCCCGATCCGCAGCCGACGTCGAGCACGTCGATACCGGCCTCGAGTTTTTCTTTCAGGCCAGGCACCAGCGGCAGGATGAACGGTTCGAGTGCGTTTACGGTCGTCTGAGTGCTTTCTTTTGCCATCACTTCGTGAAAGCGTGGGTACGCCGAATAAGGAACACCGCCGCCTTGCTTGAAGCACTCGACAAGGCGGTCTTCGACGTTCCCCAGAACGGGTATGAACTGCATCGCCGAGGCGAAGTTATACTCACCCTCGTCGACAAGATATGCCGCGTGTTCCTCGGGAAGCTGATAGGTCTGCGTTTCGGGAAAATAGTTTACCACGCGGCCCGTAACCAATGCGCCGAGCCATTCGCGCACGTAGCGCTCGTTAAGGATTGCGGCCTCAGCGATCTGCTTCGAAGTGCTTGCGGGCAGATCCGCCATCACTTTGAACAATCCGCACCGGTCGCCAATGCTCAAAGCGAGTGCGATCGCGCTCTTGTTCAGAACTTCCACAAGGCTTGCGGAAAATGCCTCCGCCTTTTGTTGATTATAATTGCTGTCTTTCATGATCATTCTCCAATAATAATTTGTGCGGTCGGCCCGCGTGAGAGTCGCGAAGTCAGTTCGCAACTTCGATCTCCCTCTTTCGAGTTCTTGTCGGGCTTTGCGTGAAAATAACCTTTGACTCACGCAAAGGCCGCGACGATCGCAAAGGGGGAACGGGCGCAGCCTTGCACGGATAATAGTTAATCACTCGCGACTTAAATATGTCCTTTGAAATTTCTGAAGTTTTTCTGAAATTTCTCTGAAGGGCGGACCTTGCTGCCAACTAACGCAGCGGGTTCTGACTCTGCTAGTATTGCGGCCGATGAGGGCCTTTTTCTACACAGCTTTTGCGCTGACCGCGTTTGCCTTCAACTCTATCCTTTGCCGGATGGCTCTCGGCCGGGAAGAGATCGACGCGGCCGGCTTTACGGCGGTCCGGCTTCTCGCGGGAGCTCTGATGCTCGCGGCGATCTCGGCTTCGATGGGAAAGCCGCAGAGCATTTGGAAAGCGGGGCATTGGGCTTCGGCGTTTTTTCTGTTCGCGTATGCGATCTGTTTCTCATTCGCTTATCTTGGCCTGACGACGGGGACAGGTGCGTTGATCTTGTTCGGCTCCGTGCAGATGACGATGATCGCTGCGTCGATCTTTCGCGGTGATCGGCCGGGAGCACTGGAGCTGGCCGGCGTCTTCGTGGCGCTCGGCGGTTTGGCCTATCTTGTGCTGCCGGGACTTTCGGCTCCGTCGCTTGCGAGCTCGCTGCTGATGGCGGCGGCCGGCGCGGCGTGGGGATTCTACACGCTTCGCGGAAGAGGCAGCAGCGATCCGTTGGCGGAAACAACCGGGAATTTCGTTCGATCGGTGCCGATGATCCTGATCGCGGCATTGCCCTTCCTGGGCTCCTTGCATCTTTCCGTTCGCGGTGTCGTGCTTGCTGTTTTATCGGGTGCGCTGGCATCGGGTGTCGGATATTCGGTCTGGTACGCGGCATTGAAATATCACTCGGCAACGCGTGCGGCCGTCGTGCAGTTGGCGGTCCCGGTGATCGCGGCGGCCGGCGGGATCGTGTTTATGTCGGAGACAGCCTCGGTCAGGCTGCTGATCGCCGCCGGCCTGATACTCGGCGGGATCCTGCTGGCCATTGTAAAAAAGGATGCTGGGGTCATTACCGGACGCTAGCGAAAATTGTGCGATACGACCTCGGTGGTTATTTCGTTTAGGGCAGTAAAATGCAGTGCCTTGAGCATCCCGCGTTCTTCGAAAATTCCTTTTATGATCAGAAAATCGCTTTGATTTATCACGGCCCTATATTTTTCGAACACATCGGGCATAACAACAAAATTTGAAAAGCCGGTCTCGTCTTCAAGCGTGATGAAGACCACGTTGTTCGCCGTCATCGGACGCTGGCGGATGATGACGGCTCCGGCGGCGGAAACGATCTGGCCTTTTTTTAGGGCCAGTGTCTGTCTTGATGTCAGGACGCCTCGTTTGTTCAATTCCTCGCGGAAGAAGCACATCGGATGTTTGCCGATGGAGATGCCTGTTCTTCGCAGGTCGGCGTCGACGAGTTCGAGGCCTTCCATGCGGGTGAGGAAGGGGGCGGAGTCCTGAGGTGTGTCGGGAGTCTCTTTATGCGGGGTAGAGCCCTTACTTACGTGCGGGCTACTGACACGCTGCGGGCTACTGACACGCTGCGGGCTACTGACACTATCGAACAACTCTCCTTTGGGTTGAATCGCCAATTCAGATTGCCATAGAGCTTCGCGGCGGTGAACGGCGTTGTCGAAGTTCAAGGCTCCGGCAAGACTCAGGGCTCGGATCTCGCGTTTGTTTATCTCAGGCACGCGGCGGACGAGGTCTTCGATGCTGGTATAAGGAGAGGAGCCGAAACGGTCACGTTCCGCAACGATCTTCAGGCCTATTTCTTCTCGTAACCCGCGGATGTATTTCAGGCCGACGCGGACTTGTTTCTCAGTTGTCGAAACTGGCCGCCCGGTTACGCAGGCGGTACTGACAGGAGGCCGGTCGCTACCGCTCGCGGTTCTGACCTCTTCGATCTTGAAAAGATAATCTGAGCGGTTTATGTCAACGGGGAGAAAATGCAGGCCGTGGCGTTGGGCGTCTTTTACCAGCGTTGCGGCGGAATAGAATCCGAGAGGGTAATTATTGAACATCGCGGTCATGAATGCGGCGCGATAGTGAACGATAAAATAGGCCGAGGCGTAAGCGAGAAGGGCAAAGCTGTAGGCGTGGGATTCGGGAAAGCCGTAGTTGGCGAACGCCTTTGTATAATCCACGATCTGCTCCTGCGCGGCGGGCGGAATGCCGTTATTCGTCATTCCTTCACGCAGCTTGCGGCTGATAAGCTCCATCTTTTTGTCGGGCCGTTTGAAGCCCATTGCGCGGCGCAGCTCTTCGGCTTCCGAACCGCTGAAGTCGGCAATGTCCATTGCCATTTTCAGAAGCTGTTCCTGAAACAGCGGAACGCCCATTGTTCGCTTTAATATCGGTTCCAGCGACGGGTGCGGATAGGTGACCGGTTCCAGGCCCTGGCGGCGTTTGATGTATGCATGCAGCATATTGCCGACAACCGGGCCGGGGCGAATGATGGCGACCTGGACGACGATGTCGTAGAAATTCGCCGGTTTCGATTTTGGCAAAAACGCGATCTGGGCGCGGCTTTCGACCTGGAACATCCCGACGGTGTCAGCGGTCTGCAGGGCCTCGTAGACATCCGGGTCATCGTGCGGGATCTTGTAGAGACTGACGTCGTCGCCGTAATGCTCCTTGATCAGCGTGATCGAATCGCGGAGTACGGCCATCATACCCAAACCGAGCAGATCGATCTTAACTATCTTCAACGCTTCGCAATCGTCCTTATCCCACTGGATAATGCGGCGGTCGGGCATAGATGCGGGCTCGATCGGAACGATGCCGTCCAGGCGGTCCCAGGACACGACCATTCCGCCCGAATGCTGGCCGAGGTGGCGCGGGAAATCGAGTATGCGGTTGTAGAGATCGGCGAATTTTCTCAATCGGCGGTCGTCGGAAGGATCGAAACCTTCTTCTTTGAGCCGGCGGTTCAGTTCTTCGCCTTTGAAGGTTTCGTAGTGAGAATTCAGCTTGGAAAGCTTGCCCAGGACCTCTTCGCCGAAGCCGAATGTCTTGCCCACCTCGCGGAGCGCCGATTTGCCGCGATAGCAGATAACATTCGCCGTCATGCCGGCACCGCGTTGGCCATACTTTTCGTAAACGTGCTGGATCACGCGCTCGCGGTCGTCACCGGACGGCAGGTCGATGTCGATGTCGGGGTAGCGCTCGTATTTTTCCGAGAGAAATCGTTCAAACAAAAGATCGTGTTCGATAGGGTCGACCGCTGTGATGCCGAGGGCATAGCAAACGACCGAATTTGCCGCCGACCCGCGGCCCTGCGAAAGAATGCCTTCGCGTTTGCAGAAATCCGAAATGTCGCTGACCACGAGGAAATATCCGGCCAGCTTTTTCATTTCGATCACGCGAAATTCTTTATCCAGGCGGCTTTGTATCTGGAACCTAACGGCCTTTTTGCTTTCGCGATATCGCTCGATTGCCCTTTGGCGCGTTATTGTGCGCAGGAACGACATCATCGTTTCGCCGGGCGGGACCTTGAAATCGGGGAAGTTGTAGGAAAGCTCGTCCATCGAGAACCGCACGCGCGATGCGATCTCTTCCGTGATGTGAACGGCTTCGGGATAATCGTCGAACAGGGCAAGCATTTGCTTTTCATCTTTCAGAAAACGCTCGCTGTTCTCAGAAAGCAGGCGGCCGGCGTCGTAGATGGTGCAGTGATTTTTTATACACGTGAAAACATCGAACAATTCGCGGTCGTGCTGATCGGCGTAGTACGGGCCGTTCGATGCGAAGTAGGGAATGTGCAACTTGTATGCAAGAGCGAGAAGCTGCTGGTTCATATATTCCTGATGACGAAGATGATGCCGCTGCAGTTCGATATAAAGCCGGTCGCCGAAAACATACTTCAGCCACGCGGCGTCCCATTGGCCGAGGCCGCTGTTGATGCTGTTTGGCAGAAAACCGTCCGAACAGCCGCCGGTGAAGCAGAGCAGGCCGTCGGAGTGATCTTCGATATTCTCGCGGGTGGCGAAATGTTCGCCTTTTTTGTTGTTTAGCTTTATGGTGGTGATCAGTTTTGAAAGGTTGTGATAACCACGCAGGTCCATTACCGCCAGCGGCAGAACGCTGCCGTCGTCCATCGTGATCTCGGCACCGATGATCGGTTTTATACCGCACTCCTTCGCCTCAAAATGAAAACGCACCGCACCGGCAACCGTGTCGCGGTCGAGCAAAGCGGCTCCGGGCATTCCCAGCTCAGCCGCACGGCCGATGAGCCTCTGCGGCTGCGAGCCGGATGAGAGAAAGCTGAAGGCCGATCTTGTGTGGAGTTCGTAGAACATTTTTCTGGAACGCGGACACTCTTGTCCGCAACGCCGCTACTTTTTAGCGGCGTAAACCGAGGTCGCCCAAGATCATCTTGTCACCAGCGGTTGTTCGCACTTCGTGCTCATTGCGGACAAGAGTGTCCGCGTTCCGTTCAATCATACTCACCAAACAAAAACCACTCATTTCCCGCCTGCCCCAAACGGAACACTCCGTGTTCTTCGACCTCGATGTCCCATTCCTGGCTGCTCCACAGACGGTTCCACCATTGGGAGTTTGTTCTCCAGACACCGCTGTACTCTTTAACGCGTCCACTGAAATTTGGCGTTTTGATGAACAGCAGGCGTTTGTCATCTACCTTGACCGAGGCCGGGATCGGAGGGTGATAATAATAGAACGCTGCCGTCAGTTCTTCTGACCTGATCTCGATCTTTTCGCGTCCCTTCGGCAATTGTTCGTGGTCAAGGCTGAACGGTTCCGGCAGTCTTTGATCGAGCAGCACAGGCACGCCGACGTTCTCTTCGCCGGCGAGTTTTTTCAACTTGTTGACCGTCAGCAAAAGACTCTCCGGCTCGGGCCGCGAGACGGCGTAAAGGCCGCGTTGCGCGGGCCGCGGACGCGTGAAATGCGAAACGATACGAACGAAAATTATCTCAGCCTCGGGCGGATCAAGCGCGATGCGCAGGTTTACGAGCTTTAGCCAGAACGATCTTTCGAGCGTCGGGAACGAAGTTTTTATTTCGTAGAATTTCTCTTCCTTTTTTCGCAGGCCGAGCGCAATGTCGAGATGTTCTGTGCTCAAGGCTTCATAAGAGATCTGTGTGAAAAGTTTATCGAGTCCATGGTTGACGATGAAGATGAGCTGCTCAAAATCTTCGACGGGGAAGTCGAGATCATAGGCCCACGTCAAGCTGTTTTCCTTTACATTCGGCGTCAGAATACGTCCGCCTTTCTGTTCGATGATGTCGATGACGGTGCGGAATTTATGGCCGTAGCGATTGATCAGATCATCGGCCGGTACTTTTTGCAGATCGCCTATTTTACGAATTCCGAGGGCTTCGAAGATGTCGAGCGTGTCGGCGTCGATCTGCAGGTCTCGCAAGGGAAGCTGCGAAAACGTGTCAGTCGTTCGGACAGCTTCGGTCGGCAGTCCTGCGTGTGGGCCGCTGCCACGTGCGAGCAGAATTGCCGTGTCGGCGGATGCGGCGATGGCGGCATTGGCCGCGAGATCGTGTTCTTTCAGCTTTAATTCTATCCGCCGTGCAATTTCATCCGCATCGCCGATAAGATTTTGCAGCCCGCTTACATCAAACAAAACGCCATCGTTCAGCATTTCAATGCCGGAGGAAAACTCTTGTGCAACGGACCGTAAAATCGCCTCGTCTCTTTTTGCACTCGCTGAAATTATGCAGGCGTATAGTTTGGACATCAGTTTAAGCCCGCGATAGGGTGTTGGACGCCGGATAGATCGAGTGTGCGGGACTTTAATATTTTTGAAAAACAGCTAACAGCTATTAGCTGACAGCTATCAGCTAATTTTAATTTTCGCCGGGTTTTTACTTTCGCTCGGCATCCCTGTGATCGAACTCGATCCTGGCCGGTAACTTTTTGCCGTAAAACTCTTTCCGCGAATGAAGGTCCAGGGAAAATTCCTTCAGCAATTTAAATCGGCCCGAGCCGGACCATTTGACTTGCTCGCGGGAGAAAGTGAACGCGTGCTGCGCGGCCGAGCCTGCGACGGGCTCTTCGGCGGTGACGAGGAAAAGCGTCGGCGTTTCTTTTATCCGTGTGCGGTAGCGGTACCAGTAAGTTTTCGGCACGGCTTGCAGTTGGCGTTTGGGCAGGCCGTTCAGGTTCAGCCATACGGCCCCGAAGCCTTTTGCCTGGACAAGATAATCGGCGGACATGAATGCTTTTTCGATACTGCCCGAGCAGCGGACCCATAATAGATTTTCAATTTCGACCCCGGATGTAACGGCCGAGCATGGATCGAAACCATTTGCCGAATCTACGACCGCACAGATCTCGCCGGCACGCGTTAGTTTTGATAAAAGCGACAGCATTATGCTCGTCTTGCCAGTACTTGGGCCGCCGGCAAATTCGGCCAGCGAGCCGCGTTTGAAACTCAGTCCCGCGGATTCGAGTGTGATCTCTTCTGAGTGTTTCCTTTCCTCTTTGAGATGGGTTAGGGTTTTTACAAGACTCAGATTCCGCATTTCAAGTATTCCAACCCGCTTGTTCTGTTATTTAGACTATATTGCATACATGAAACGATTGTCAAAGCATTTTTGCTCTGCAATGAGGCTGGCATTTTACCTTTTGCTTTAAGTTAATTACTGTAAATAATGGAATTAAAAGACTAGCGAGCGGCCGGATATTTTTTCACCGTTGCGATGAACGAATATCGGCGAAACAGCGGTTTGATCGTTAATTCGATGTCGCCGCTCTCATCCAACGACCCCAGATACGGAAGCAGATCGGCCCAAAACCGGACGTGAAATTTGTTCAGCCACCATTTGAGAAGCCTTTGAAATGGTGCCGGCAGATCTTTTTGATCGTAAAAATCGACGAGGTAAAGCATGCCGCCGGGTTTGAGGTTTGCAAGGGTATTGTCGAACGATTCACGCCAGGGTGGGATCATTGAGATGGAGTAGGAGAAGAAGATCTTGTCGAACGGCTCGGCCAGGCCGAACGTATCGTCGAACGAGAAATTGTCGGCGAGAGCGGATTTGAGGGTGATGTTTTTTGTCCCGGCCGCGTCGATCTTTTGCTGCGCTGTTTCGAGCATCGCGGCGGAGGCATCGAGGCCGTAGAAATGCGCGTTCGCGTGTCGGCGGGCAAGGACGATCAGATTTCTCGCGGTGCCGCAGCCGACCTCAAGCACGCGGTCGCCGGGCCGGACATCCATCTCGTTCAACAACTGGTCGCGCCCGAGCAGGTAGTATTTGCGGGTGGCGTCATAGAAGTACCGCTGCAGGCGGTACATTCGGTCCATGTTTTCGAAGGCGGTCGTCATCGGCAAAGGTTCAGGACGGGGCAGCGGTTTGAAGAGGCCGGTCGCTCGGTTCTGACTTAGCTCACAAGAGGCCGGTCGCTACCGCTCCCGGTTCTGACGTAGAGGTGAAAGCCGCCGTAAATGGAGGCCCGGTCTTGTTCGAAAAGCTGTCGCGAAAGTTCCGGTTCATATGAGAATTTTGCGCTTAGATCCGGCGGCAAATTCGTTTCGACAGGCGATTCGGCCCCGGCGGTACGGAAAATTATCCTCGATCCGGCTTCGGCTTTTTCGGCGACGGCAGCCCACAGTTCCGTCATCTGGCTGGCGTTCATCCAGTCCTGCGCATCGAGGAAGACGAAGCGGTTGAAGGTCCCGGACTCACTGTTTTTTATGACGTCTGTCGCGGAGCCGACTACGGTTGTCAGGCGGTCGGCGTTCGCTTTCAACTTTTCGTAATTTTCCTTCTTCAGGTATTCGGGAATAGCTTTTCGATCTTTGGTGTCGTACCGTCTTGCGAATGCTTGCCATGCGAAATAGTTCTCGTCGATCGGGAAATCACACGCGAGGCGGCGGACGCGTTCGCGGTAGATATCGATGATCGTTTTGTCTTTTGTCAGGCCGGTTCTTAATTCGTCATATTGCTGCGGGGGAATGCCGAGACCGAACATTGTGATGGGCAGTTTTCCGATCGTGCGAACGAAGAATGTATCGAAGAAAGGATCGATGTGTTTTTCGTACAGCTCCTGTTGTTCGTTGATCGACCGAGCGCTCAGGACCTGTTCGGGATCGCAGCCGGAGAGCTTGGAAACGCGGTGAAAGAAACGCAGAAAGTAGCCGTTTCGCGAATGATCGTAAAGCCCCGCGTTCGTAAAAAAGCTGATCCGCTGGCCGTAAAGAAATCCGCCGCCGAACGTATTCGATTCCCAGAACTCACGGGTCTCTTTAGCTAAATGCGGGGCAACGTATCGCAAATAATTTGCCCCCGTGTCCTTGCCCTTTCCGTATCCGAAAAAGTCGAAAAAGTCGTCGAATTCCGGCAGATATTTCAACGCCGCGAGCTTCAGGTTCAGCAGAGAAATGTGATGGCGATTGAGATCGACCGCGGTAATTGATCCCGGGCCTTCGAGGAGATAATTCAGCGCATTGCAGCCGCCTGATGAGATGGTGAGAACGCGCGAATCACTATCAAGTTCCAATGCCTCGATATCAACACGCGGGTCTTCCCAGATCTGGTTGTAAACGAATGCATCGAACCAGACTGCGAAAAGTTTTTGAAGAAAGCCTTGCTTTGTCGAGATCTTTTCGTTTTGGACTACCTTGAGAACCAGCCGATCGTTCATAGCAAAAATAAATCACTACTCGTCGGATTCCGCGAGACGTAATTTGTAACAAGTGGAACTACGTTCGTTCGATTAAAGGTTAGCTTGACAATAATGTAAGAATAGCAAAAAAGAAATAAAACTTATAAGATAAGTAAGAAAAACTGATTCAGTTACGTCGTTTTCATGTTAGGGGTCGAATGAGGAGGGAAATGGGGTGCTATACCTCTGCTTGTTTAGCATATGGTGATTGCTGGGGCAGTCGTCTCTCTTTGAGGTGGAGTATGGAATATGTAAAGGGTCTAGGGTTTTTATTAATCGCCCTCGTCTTGGGAGTGATAGGATTAGCCTTCGTCTTTTCGGATCTCGGCCAAGGGGAATCTTGGCTGGTCCGAATGATCGCGGGAGCGCTTTTTTTCTTCGTTAGCGGTGCTTTTATAGGATATTTCAATCCCAGATTGTGGGTGATATCAGGTATAACGGCTTGGGGCGGAGTTCTAATGGGTGGCTTGCTTTCGCTGCGAGCCATTCGTGTATATGGAGGCGAATCTTTTGCCGCAAAGGAGCCTCCTTTCATCTCGGTGGGGCTGATAATGCTGATAGCTCCGCTCACGCTTTCTTTGATTGGAGGATTTATTGGAAAGCTATTTGCCCAAAAGCGAACGAAACTAATAGTAAACGGCGCGGCAACCTAATAAACAGAGCGCATCATTCGTTCGCCATTACTTCGACCGGATCTATCGTTGAGGCCCGCCATGCGGGATAGAGGGCTCCGAACAGGCTTCCCGCGATCGCGATCAGGACAGCGGTTGCGACCCAGCCGGTGCTGAAATCGAAGGCGAGTTCGAATGCCCGGCCGATACCTACTGAGGCGGCGAGGGAGACGATCAGCCCGAGGGCAATGCCGAGAGCGCCGATCAGGAAAGCTTCGCCTTCGATGGCGCGTATGATAAAGCCCTTTGACGCTCCCATCGATTTCAGGATGCCGATCTCCTTGCGGCGTTCGGTGACCGTTGTGTACATCGAGAGGAGGACGAAGATCGTGCTAACGAATGCCCCGAGGCCGACGAGGATGCGTAAAAATGTGTTCAGCGCGGGAATGCGTTCCATTGCATCGGTAACGATATCGCTCGAAAGATTGACCTTATTTCCCGGGAGAATCTCGTTAATTCGCGCGGCGACCGTTTGCGGATCAACTCCGTCCTGAACCTTAACGAGGATGTAGGTACATTTTCCCTCGGCTTCCAGCGCTTCCTGCATCGAGGCCAGCGAGAGCTTGATCCGCGAGCCTGACGGCGGCGAGAAAACGCCGACCACTTTGTATGGTTTATTGCCGAACAGCTCGATGGTATCGCCCAGTTTCAACTTATCGTCGCGCATCTGGCGTTCGTCCAGGATGACCTCGTCGTTCGCCTCGGGCGGGCGGCCGTCGATCATCTCCATGTCGTTCATGGCGGAGAACGTCTCCCATTCGATGCCGTCGAGTTGCTGAATGCCGAAGCGGCCCTTTGTGCTGGGTGTGATATAACGGGCGACCGGGGTGGTGGATGCGACGCCCTCGATCTGGTTAAGCCGTTCAATGTAGGCGGTGCTTACGTTGAGCGTCGAACTTGTCAGGTCCATTCCGCCGGCGCGTGCAAAAACGATCTCCGCCTTCCAGTTCGTGGCCCGCTTTGCCATTTCATGCGTCATGCCGGTGGCAAGCCCGGTGAAAAGGACGACCAGAACCACGCCGAGGGCGACGCCAATTACGCTGATCAGCGTCCGGAATGGCCGGACCTTGAGGTTCGCAACTACGAGTTCGAGCATCAGTAAATTCTAGCCTTTGTCATTCAACAACTCACGCACGAAGTCGAAGTTCTTTGCCTCGTCGATGGCAGTGAACAGGTTACGCCGCCGCTGAAAATCGGCGAACATCCTGTCATAAGTAGCAAACAGCCGATCGGTGGACGCTTCGCGCGTATTCTCTCTCGCCGTTTCGAGGGCCTTTGCGATCTTGCTTGCGCGGAGCTGCCGGTCCTCGGTCGCCTCGCGGACGGCACTTGCGAATGATTCACCGTCAGGCTCGACGAGCCACGCGTTGTCGTTGGTGGCGTAGGAGAGAATGCCGCCTGCGTTCGGTGCGATCGTCGGTGCGCCGGAGGCCATTGCCTCAAGCGGGGCAATGCCAAAAGGTTCGCGCGGGTTTGGGTGGACGAAAATGTCCGAATTTGCGTAATAGTCCGCCAGCGTTTCTTTATCGAGATGGCCAAGTTGGACAGCTTTTCCGGGAAAATATTCTTCTGTTTGCTTTTGCAGCCATCCAGCCTCCGGGCCGGCCCCGGCGACGAGCAAGCGGTAGTCCTGCGAGGGATCGTTGGCCAGGAACTTCATCATATCTACCAGCAGGCCAATGTTCTTTTCCGGCGACAAACGGCCGGCGTACAACAAAACGACGGCGTTTCCAGGGATGCCGGCGCTTTCGATCATCTTCTCGCGGACTGCGGCGGAAAGGCGGTCCGGACTAAAATGTTCAGGATCGACGCCGCGCGGACAGACCGAGATACGCTCTTCGATCGGGACGCGCGGAGCCTTGAATGCCCGCCAGCACCAGTTGAGGAAGCCTTCGCTCCTTTCCGGGTCATTTTTTGGTGAAACCGCTTCAAAAAACTCTTCAGCTGTGTAGGCCGAGTTCGCTATATGAAAATCGAAACTAGGGAGCGTGTAGTTTCCGATCACGCGGCGGGCAAGCCACTTGCCGAGTTTGCCGCGCGTGAGGAACGAACCGATATTGTCATCCATTCGCTCGCATGAAAAGTGGACGAGCATCGGCCGACCGATCTTTTTGAAATTGTTCGTGCGGACCATTGCTCCGATGAGGCTGAGCGTGTACTTGTCCGTCACCTCGATCATGTCCGGCATCTCTCTAAGGAGAATGCGGCGGATGATCGAATCCTTCAGCATATAAAGCCACGGCATCATTATCCGGTAGCGTTTGTCGAATATCGGGGAATATCCAGCCGGAACGTAATAGATCTTTGCAAACGGATTGATCTCGTCGATGCTTTCGGCCTCGCCTGGGACGATAAGGCTCACGTATCGCTCATGGCGTTCGGCGGCACGGAGGAGATTATTGAAACTGGTGCTGATACCGCCGGAATCCTTGTGGTAGTAGTTCGTGAGATGAACTGATTTTATGGGCTCAGTCATTCGTTTGCGAATGGGAACGTTCAAATATCCGCTAAAGGTGGACCTTTACGCAGGCGAGATCGACTCCTTCGAAAAATTGAAATCCTTTGGGGCCTTTTTGTACACGAAAACACTTCGATTCTTTGAGAACTCGTCAAACATCCCGTCGTACGCTCGAAAAAGAGAACTGACGGACGAGTCCCAATCGTATTTACGGGCAGTGTCGAGCGCGTTCCTGATCCTTACTTTTGTTTGCTCGGCGTTATGAATTATATCAAGCACCGCGGCGGAAAACGATTCTGCGTCCGGCTCGCACAGCCATGCGTTCTGGTCATTTGCGTAAGACAGGACGCCGCCAGAATTTGGCGCCGCAACGGGCAGCCCCGACGCCATTGCTTCAAGCGGTGTGATGCCGAACGGTTCGCGGGGATTTGGGTGGACGAACGCATCGCAGTTGGCAAAGAGATCCGCCAAGTGCCCCTTGTCGTTCAAATGCCCAAGCATTTTCACCTTTCCTTTAGCAGACCGCTCGAATTCGGCAGCGAGTTTCTCCTCTTCGGGGCCGGCACCAGCCAGAATGAGGCGAAAATCATGTCCACGCTGGTTCGAAAGCTCCTTCATTATACCTGGCAGCAGCGCGACATTCTTTTCCGGCGAGATACGGCCTGCGTAAAGCAGGAGTGTCGCCGATTCCGGAATATTATTCTCGGCGCAGATCCGACGGCGCGTTTCGCTGCTTTTCCTCGCTGCCGAAAACGCCTCGACATCTACGCCGCATTGGTTGACGAATACGCGGTTAGACGCCGACGACATAGGAGTAAGCAACAGTCGCCAGCAAAAGTTCTTCAGACGTCTATTCCGCGAGGGAACGGAATGTTCCGAAACCGCCTCACGCAGCTCTTCGGCCGTATAATCCGAATTTGTGAGGTGGAAATCGAACATTGGGAAAAGGTAGTTGCGGATGAAAGCCTGGGTGAATCTTTTAGCTGCTCGCCCGCGCCAGATAAAGGCGCTGACGTTGTCGTCCATTCTTTCGCATGAGAAATGGACCAGCATCGGGCGCTGCTCGGAAACATTCATTATCCCTTTCCGAAGCAGCCCGGCCATCAGGCTGAGGGTATACTTTTCGCCGATCTCGATCACGTCGGGTTTCTCTTCGCGGAGGATCGTTTTTATCGGCGACTGGTCGAGAAAATAGGTTCGCCACGGCCAAAGGATGCGATAGCGTTTGTCAAAGATGGGTGAATATCCGGCCTTCACGTAATAGATCCGCCCAAAAGTGCCGACCTCTTCGACCTCACTCTTTTCGCCAGGGACGATAAGCCTCACGTAGCGTCTATGCCGGTTCGCGCCTTCGAGAAGCTTGTTGTACGCCGTGCTGATGCCGCCGGAGTTCTTGTGATAGTAGTTTGTGATGTGGACCGACTTGATTGGCATCCGCTATTTACCCGTTTTTCCGCCTGTTGCGGTAGATCTTGAGGCCGGCGGCGATGAGCAGGGTCCATACCAGCAGAGTTACGAATGAGCCGATCCCGGTTGCCCATGCCCACGACCATTTGCCGCGAAATATCCCGAGGATCGTACCAATGCTGAACCCAAACGCCAATAAGATGCTTGCTGCGTGAAAAAGTTTGTGCTCTTCGACGTAACGAATGATCAAAAGGGGCAGGTAGGTAAGGAACTCCCAGACGAGAAACGGAATTTTCTTGAAATCCGACCACAGCGATCGTGTTTCTTCGCCCGCACCGACAAGAAGTACGCCGTGACGCATTACAAAGAGGTTGAACATCGCCGAGATGGCGGAGAACAGTACCGAGAATGCAAATGCGTACTGCCGCCCGTTATTCTCAGAAGCCGGCAGGACGCCGCGAAAGTAAGCCTCCTGAACGTAATGGGTTACGTATTCGACCGAATGGCTGAACACGGGCAGGGTAACGGTGACGACAAAGGCAGCAAGCCATGCGGGAGTGGCGTGTCGAAACGATTGGACCAGCGATCCCGAAACGCCCGACGTGAAAAAGCGGAAAGCGAGTTCAACACCCGCCGCGGTCAAGGCGGCGCGCATATCCTCTTTTGCCGCCTGATAGACCGTGAAATAGAAGGATGCACGCAGACAGGCGCCGATGACCGCGGACTTCCAGTTCCAACGAGTGATTATCTGAAAGGGATGGGATAGAAGGCTGCGCACGACCTCGGCGAGCGGTATCTCGGGTTCGTGTACCTGCTCGATATCCTCGGCGTCGGTGACTGATTGATGAATTTCTTCGAACGTTGTCATTTACGCTCATACCTTCTGTCGCGGAGTTCGTATGCCGTCCGATAGCCTTCGAAGACAGATTCAAACACGGCATCCCACGATTTCGACATTGCGCTGGCGCGAGCATCCTCTTTCATCTTCGCGAGTTCAGCGCGATCTACCATCAAGCGGATAGTATAGCCGACAAAATCGTCCAGGTCTTTTGCGACAAAGCCGGTCACGCCGGGCTCGACAAGGAACTTGGGGCCGCCGAATTCCGTTACGATGGCCGGTACGCCGGAGGCGAACGCTTCCTGGGTCACGTTGCCGAACGCGTCAGTTTTCGAAGGGAAAACAAACAGGTCCATATTCGCGTAGGCACGCGAAAGATCGATCCCCTCCAGAAAGCCCGGCAGTTCGGCATGTTTCATATTCTCTTCCAGAAATCCACGCTCGCTGCCCTCGCCGACGATCAGGAATTTGAAATTCGAACGGCCGCGGGCGAGAAGCTCGCGCTCAAGGTCGGCCAGCAAACGAACGCTTTTTTCGGCGCGGAGCCGCCCGACGAAACCGATCCTGAAAACGTCATCATTTACCGTTCGATGCTCCGGCGAGAACATTTCGGTATCTACTCCGCGGGACATTATTTGCGATCGGCGGTGGGTGCCCGAGGCGAGGATCTCGATCAATTCCTTGTTCGGTGCAAGAACTACCTTTGGCATTTTGTAATAGAACACCGCTCCCTGGAGAATGCGTTTTTCGGCAAACCCGGTTATTCGCTTTACCACGGACGCGGGAAGAAAACGGAGCATCGTAGCCATCCGCTGGGCGGCAAACTCGTGCAGATTTGTATGCCACGACCCGAGGATAGGTATTTGATGTTTCCAGCCAAGATAGGCCCCTACGATGCTGATGTCGTTGAGCCCGGTTATATGGATAACGTCCGGTTTGAACTCGTCAAGCTGCTTGTCGATCCTGCCGGCATAGCGCTGGAACAATGGATCGTAGGCCAACTCTTCGTCAAGTGCGAACGAGACAGGAGAGCGCTTCAACGACATATATGAGACACTGCCGTCGTTCCACACGCGGTTTTCGCCGGCGGCGTGGATGCAGAGATATGGATGGCCCTTTCGTTTCGCAAACGCCACCAGGCGTTGGCTGGTCATGGCCGCTCCGTTCACTTCCAGATAGGAATCGGGAAAGAAGGCTATACGTAACTGGTTTTCAGATGAATCTTTCAAAACTATGGAAAAAGCGGAAACACGTTCGCCATGGGAGTGTGCCGATCTATTGCCGGGAGCACACTCACTGCCGCTAGTGTTTCCGCCTTGATATAAAAACTAACTTTCGGTAACCGTCTCACGCCCAAGGCCCGTTGCGATCTCGTCAAGATCGGGTATCTCAAACTTGGTACGTGCGGCGTCTTTGGGCACGCGGTCCCTTCGCTTGCGGGCCAGCCGGAACACGGGACGCATCGAAGGGCTTCCCAAAAAGCCGAGCGTCCATATCGCAGCCCGAAGCCATCGGGGCCCACCGAGTTTCCAGCCGTGCGACGCGAGCGAGACAAGTCCCTTATCGTCGCCGATGTCAAAAAACACTCGCTGGAACCATTTTTGGCGATCTTCGATGAACTCAGGATAATGCTTCAATATCTCTGAAAACGACTGCATCTGTCGCGAATGGAGCGGCTGTTCGTATTCGGGCAGCAGCACGATCTCGCTTCGCCTTTCGACGCGAACCTCGTGGACGAATTCCTCGAACGTGGCCGCGTTGGTCAGATTGATGACGGTGTTCGGCTTGCAGCCATGGCGATCGCCGCCGGTCGCGAGCGGAATACCCAACGCCTCAGCCATCTCGATCACGCGTTTGTTTTCCGACCATGACCGAAATCCGTTGACCTCGAATGCGTGGATCCATCGGCCATGACGCTTGACGAATTCCTTCAAAAGGACTTCGTGACGCTCGGCACCGACGAGTTCAATGTCCCAGATCGGATGATTGAGGATCACCAAAACCCCGGGCAGTTCGTTCAACATCGCGAACATTTCGGTCAGCTTTTCGTCCGTCGGGTCCTCGCCGAAAGTGTAATCCAGAAGAGTCCTGGTTATCTCTTCTGCGCTTTCCTTTGGCAGATTGTGGACGCCCACGTGAAAGAATCCGAAATCGAACGGCACCGTCCATTCGAGCGATATCGGTGCTCGATGATTCTCTTCCGCCTGGTTGATCTCGATACACGCGTGGATGCTGTCGTGATCGGTGACGGATACGAGCGGTTCGAGGCCCGCATTGGTTATCTGCTCGCGCTCGATATTGTAAACCGATGGGCCGGTCAGCGGCGGCGACCAATAAGCGGTCGAGAAATCGATGCCCTTGCCTTCCTTGGCAAGGTACTTCTCACGCTCTTTATGCCAGAAATAATTGATAATAGGGAGCTTGTCCGCGTAATGCGGGATGAAGTCAAGCATCTCCTTTGAGTGTTCGGTGTGGCAGTGGAGAGAAACACCGGTCTTTGCCCGCTCCGCGAGTTTTTCGGGTTTGGACAAAATATGAAGCCGCGTTTGTTTTAGGTCCATAGCGTTCTCCGTCGGGAGCGTCCACTAAACCTTATAACCTAACAAATCGGTGAATATAAGTAAATTCGGGAGGGAGGGGCTGAAGGGTGTCAGTCGGGATATTTTTGGGTGGAAATGGCACGAAAAAAAAATTGTTGCTTTATGGTGAGAACCGTGCTAATAAGAATGGCTAAAGCAATACCCAAAATTTTCGATTGGAGAAAGATTGATGCCCACACAATGTTCCCGCTACCTCCGTTCCCGTGGTTCTGAGCGCCCGACATTCACCCAAAGTAATAAGACAAGTGGCCTAAAGCGGGTCGCGGCTGGGTTGGCGCTGTACGCTATTCTGCTTGCGAACACGGTGGCCCCGGTTCTGGCACTGGATAGCAGGCTCGGCGCTTTATCCCCAGAGATCGAGGATGAGATCATCCCGATCGCCGAATGCATTTTTATAGTTGGTCCGAACAACTATATTGCACATTTCGGGTATCAGAATAACACGGGTGCTCCCATTACGATCCCGATCGGGTTGAACAGCAACTATTTGCGCCCGTCGCCTCCGGACCGGGGCCAGACGAGCCTGTTTCAGCCGGGGCGCGTGAATGACGCATTTCAGGTTCCATTCACGGGGCCCGCTTTGGCTTGGGTTGTTGTCAACCCAAGCGGCACACAGCGAACGGCCACCGCGAGCTTAGGCATACCGTTGTGTTCCGGATCGCCGACACCGCCGCCGACTCCGACACCGACACCGACGCCGACACCGACTCCGACCCCGACGCCGACGCCGACACCGACACCGACCCCGACCCCGACCCCGACGCCGACACCGACACCGACGCCGACGCCGACGCCAACTCCGACGCCGACTCCGACACCGACACCGACGCCGACTCCGACACCGACGCCGACTCCGACGCCGACGCCGACGCCGACTCCGACTCCGACGCCGACACCGACACCGACACCGACACCGACACCGACGCCGACACCGACGCCGACGCCGACTCCGACTCCGACTCCGACGCCGACGCCGACTCCGACGCCGACTCCGACTCCGACGCCGACCCCGGCGCTGACGATTGCGGTGCTTTCGACATCGGTTGGAAAAGACCTGCGCGAATCGACGTCCGGCACGCTGTCAGCCGCACCGTCAGCCGACCTTACGGTGACTATCTCGAGCATTGATCCCTCAAAGGTACTGCTCTCGTCCACGCCCGGCGGTGCTGCGACCCCGAATATCAATGTCGTGGTGACGGCGGGGACGATCTTTATCCCGACGTTTTATGTCCATGGGCTGGTTGATACCGGGATGGTAAATTTTGTTGCGTCGGCTCCGGGTTATTCGTCGGGGACCGGTGTGGTAACACTGACGCCGTCCGGATTCTATTGGGTGACGAACGATTTTTCGACGACCGCAATCGCGCCTGACACTGTCACGAGCGTCGGGGTTGCCCGGCTCGATCCGGGCACGCTGGCGATCGCAGAAACGGACCAGCCGCTGAGGGATGGCGTTGCCCCGGCAAATGTGCCGCTGGGTGTTTCTGACGGATCGATCGGAGCATTGGTGCCAACACAGGCTGCATTCGGCCCCGGTGATCTGACAAAAAACATAAACTTTGACCCGATCGGCGGCGGCGTTGCAACGCTTTCGGTCACGCAGCCGGCCGGTTCCAGCATCCCGGCCACAAAAACATCGATAACGGCGACGGTCAGCGCCCCGAATATGAATCTCGGCAACGCAACCGTCGGCAAGGACCTTCAGTCAAGTGCAAATGGTTCGCTGACGGCCGCCGCGCCTCCGGGAAATACGCTGGTGACGATCAGCGTACTCGCCGCAGACATCGGCAAGGTCAAACTGGCCCCTGACGCAACTACGGCCGGACAGGACTCGATCACGCTTCAGGTAAATGCGGGCTCGACCAATTTCGGCGGCTTTTATGTCCACGGACTGACCGATACGGGCACGGCACAGATAAGAGCGACCGCGCCAGGTTATACGGCACAGACATCAACGGTCACCCTAGCGCCGTCCGGATTCAGCATCGTCACGCATGTTGGCAGCAGCTCAACGCTGAATACAACCTCATTCTCACAGAACTCGGTGCTAAGGGTGGAGTCCGCCCGAATTGCGGCGAACGGTTCTGTTTCCGCGCAGCAGCCGCTGCGGCCGGGAGCAAGCGCTTCGGTGGTTGTAACGAGCAGCGATACGAATGTCGGGTCCATTACTACAAGCCCTGTGGTTTTTGGAACGAACGAGTCTAGCAAAACGACCGAATTCGATCCGGCAAATGGCGGAACAAGTGCGATCAGCATAACTCAGCCGGCCGGATGGACGGCCCCGACCAACCAGCAGTCGGTTGCCGCTACAGTGACGGCACCGGACATCAATTTGAGCAGTCCGACCGTCGGTAAAGATTTGCAGCAATCGGCATCTGCATCTCTCGGAACGGCGGCACCGGCCGGCAACATCACAATGACAATAACGGTGGCCGACCCGACAAAGGCATTGCTTGGCGACACGGCGACGTCGGCCGGCGTTGCCTCGTTGAGCCGGACGATAACAGCGGGTTCACAACAATTCGGAAACTTCTACATTCAGGCACTGACTGACACGGGAACGGTGAGTTATACCGCATCGGCACCGGGCTATAACAGCGATACCGGGACGATCACGCTGGCGAAGTCGGGGTTTGTGATAGGGAATCCGGCAGGGATAAACACGACCACCTTTTCGGGGAATACCGGGATAACAATCTATGCGGCGATGCTGAATGCGAGCAACAATTATGCTGGTCTACAGCAGCTACGGCCGGGAGTAACGGCATCGGTGCCGGTGGTAAGCAGCGATCCAGCGGTGGGAACCATCACGGTGAGTCCGTTGAACTTCGCCGTTAACGAGTCGAACAAGACAACCCAGTTCGACCCTCAGGCGTCGGGGACGAGCACGATCAGCATCACCCAGCCAGCGGGTTGGACGGTGCCGAGCAACCTCCAGCAGATCACGGCGACGGTGACGGCACCGAACATCAGTGTGGGCAGTCCGACCGTTGGGAAGGACCTGCAAACCAGCGTCTCCGGAAGTTTAATTCTAGGTGCTCCGGCACCGGCGGGAGGAATCACGCTGACGATCACCGTGGCCGACCCGACAAAGGCGGTTCTTTCGACGAGTGCGACGGTAGCGGGCGGGCCGTCGCTTACATTCAACATTGCTGCCGGGTCGTCGTCAGTACCAGCCTACTACGTCCAGGCGCTTACTGATACTGGAACAGTGCAGTTCACGGCATCGGCACCGGGCTATAACAGCGATACCGGGACGATCACGCTGGCGAAGTCGGGGTTTGTGATAGGGAATCCGGCAGGGATAAACACGACCACCTTTTCGGGGAATACCGGGATAACAATCTATGCGGCGATGCTGAATGCGAGCAACAATTATGCTGGTCTACAGCAGCTACGGCCGGGAGTAACGGCATCGGTGCCGGTGGTAAGCAGCGATCCAGCGGTGGGAACCATCACGGTGAGTCCGTTGAACTTCGCCGTTAACGAGTCGAACAAGACAACCCAGTTCGACCCTCAGGCGTCGGGAACGAGCACGATCAGCATCACCCAGCCAGCGGGTTGGACGGTGCCGAGCAACCTCCAGCAGATCACGGCGACGGTGACGGCACCGAACATCAGTGTGGGCAGTCCGACCGTCGGAAAGGACCTGCAAACGTCCGTCAACGGAAACGGAATTCTAGGTGCGCCGGCACCGGCGGGCGGTGTCACAATGACAATAACGGTGGCCGATCCGACAAAGGCGGTTCTTTCGACGAGTGCGACAGTAGCGGGCGGGCCGTCGCTTACATTCAACATTGCTGCCGGGTCGTCGTCAGTACCAACGTACTACGTCCAGGCACTGACTGACACGGGAACGGTGCAGTACACGGCATCGGCACCGGGCTATAACAGTGATACCGGGACGATAACGTTTACCCCGTCGGGATTTATCATCAATTCGCCCGGTAACTTTACGACGACGGCGGGTGCGGCGAACACAACCTTGGTAATTCAGCCTGCACGGCTTGATCCGTTTTTCCTGAACTATCAAGGAGCGCAACAATTGCGGCCGGGCATAGGGCCGGTGAATGTGAACGTCATAAGCAGTAACCCGGCCGTGGGGACGATCACGATCAGTCCCGTCGTGTTTAACGGTGCGGACTTCCCGAACACGAGGGAAACGGCCTTCGATCCGGTCGCTGTGGGAAGCAGCGTGATCTCGGTTCAAGGGCCGGCGGGCTTCCAGGTAGCGAGTAACTTCAACCATATAACCGCTACGGTAAGTCCGTAGCGGTCATGATCTTGTTGCGGCGGACGGCATATCCAGTCGCTCTCGCGATCCCGACAGGAGATAGAACGCGCCGGGGACAGAAGAACCCAGTCGCTATCGCTCCCGGTTCTGACAGAGCGTGATGCCGAGAATGGTTTTGGCGTCCTGGATCTGGTTGGTGGCGATCATCTGGTTGAGCTGGTCGAAGGAGTGGCGTTCGACGGTGAGGAGTTCGTCGGCTTCGAGGTTTTGTTGGGTTTGGGTCAGGTCAGTGGCGAGGTAGAGGTGCATTTTTTCGGTGAGGAAGCCGGGTGAAACATAGAACTCGCACAGCTTTTCTATTTTGCCCGCGGTTACGCCTATCTCTTCTTCAAGCTCGCGGCGGGCCCCGAGTTCAGGGTCTTCGCCGTGGTTTAGCGTTCCGGCACATACTTCAAGCAAATGTTTTCCCGCGGCGTGGCGGTATTGCCTGACGAGCGCCACGGTCCCGTCGTCAAACACGGGAATCACGACCGCGCTGCCTTTGTGGACGACGATCTCGCGTTTGTATTCGATGCCGCCCTCGCGGATCTCGTCGATGCGGATGTCGAAGACCTTGCCTTTGTAAATGGTTTCGGAGCCGAGAGTTTCAGGAGAGTTTGTCATTGATCTGATGGTAAACAGTTAGCGCGTCCAAGGCCAACGCGGGCGGGACAGTCACGCGAAACGGCCGTTTTGCAAAATAATCAGGTATCTCAACAACCGCGGCCCCGGCCTTTTTCAACAGGGAAGCGACGGTTTCGTCCGGGAGAGTTTCAATACCGAGCTTGTCGCATGCCCGGTCAAAAGCGTGCCGCAGCCGGTCAAGGGCCAGCTCACGATCCGCCAGCAAATGTCCGCGCGACTGGAATTCGCCAAGCGCGTAAAGGATCGCGTCATCAATAGACACGGCTGCGTTCGGCGAATCGAAAAGCGTTGGCTGCATTCCAAAATTAGTGGACAGAGTTCGATTCTAGCACAGCCACCGTGTGTACCTGATGTAGAGTTTGTCATCATTTGCGGCAGTTTGGGATGTAAGTCTCGACGGGTTAACGC
Source organism: Pyrinomonadaceae bacterium (assembly GCA_050250045.1). Lineage (GTDB taxonomy): Bacteria > Acidobacteriota > Blastocatellia > Pyrinomonadales > Pyrinomonadaceae > OLB17. The sequence goes on from JBFWPK010000019.1 coordinate 42,629, forward strand.
AGTACCACTTGGCACTCGATACGCGATACTATTGGGACCGTTCTTACAACGGCGCCAGGACTCCAAGGTTATTTCGACGTGTTGACTATCGGATCGGAAGTTACAGTAAAATCGCCATTTCCATCAAGAACTAAGTTGCCGACATTTTTCCATTTCGATTGCAGGACCTGGAGAAATCCTTCACCCTTTTCGTCTCCCTTCAAAGAAAGATGATACTGGATCTGAAATGCTGGATATTCAGAACGGATCCGAGCTTCCGTCAAACTCTTGCCTAACTCCACTTCTAATCTATAACCAGTGTCGAGCGTGACTACTTCGCGAAATTCGTAATAACCCCTGGGATCTATCACAACGCAGAAATCCGACGTCGGTGCGGGAAAGTCTACTCTTTTCATGAAAGAGGTGATTGGATTGTAGCTGCTAGAATACCTATTGCTGGGTCGGCGACAATCGTCAGTGCGAACGCCTTCAATTGGGATTCGTTCCGACTCCTTGTCGGTTGTAGACGGAAGACTTCGGAGAAGGAGGGTTCTAGTGCTGCCGAGCTCCCCACCAAATAGCTGGGGCCACCCGTTGTGGGGCTTAAAAACTATCAACGGCCGATCGCCAGCATTCCGAAACTGCATAGACAATTCAACCTGAGCTAATATGCGTCCATCCATTCCGGCGCACTCAGCTATTGCGTTCAAGCCGACGATCGTACCGGTCAGGTATAGACCGGCGCTTTTCTGAGCCTGACCAACTGAGCAGAGAGTGCTGAACAAGATCAGGAAGGAGAGGATCAAACTGCTTTGCATTGAGTCTAACTCCTTGTTGAGATTTCACGACGACGGCTGCACCCGCGAGTGAATCAAAACAGACAGCAACCTTTAATGGCGAGAGTCTCAAAATCTGTCTCCGACGAGAGCTTTTGAAGATTCTACCACGGATTTTGATAGCCGATTGGTGTAATATTGCTTCGAGACAATGGAACGATATTGGCGTCACCGGCGGGATCGCAATGTCAGTAGCCCGCGCGTGAGTAAGGGCTCAACGTCACTGAGCAGCAACGTTGTAATTTTCCAGAATGCTGGGGAAGAGTTCTCGGGCATTATCGTTCGCTCTCGGCATAGATCTACCTTGGCGGGCTGAATGTAGTGAACCGCGTATAGATTTGCTCAAAATTATCTGGATCCATTTTCTTCCTACTAAGAACACGCTCATTGCCAAACTTGTCAGTGATGGTTACAACCTGTTCTTCTCCGGTCGAGACTGAAGCGAACTCCTTCAAAGTATCGCCTTCGATCCGGAGAAAGACCGTGGATGTTGCGCCATGAACCATAAAGGAATCAATGCAGCGGAGTTTCTTGTTATAGGCAAGATTTGGATATTCCTCGGAATTTTTGATGTATATAAGCTCGTCCTGCCTTTCGTCATATATGAAAAGCTTACGGACTTCATTTGCTCCGCGAGCGGCAACGGCCGACTCATAAGTGAAGTCGTTCAGCCCGTCGTTGTTAAAGTCCTCAACAATCGGGTTGCAATCTGTTACTCCATCTTTGTCGAACTTAAAGGATTGCCATTCCAACCAGGCATCGTATTCGGTTCTGGTATAGAATTTGATCTCAGCGAATCTTTCATTTCCGCGGCTGTAACACCGAATTTCGATCTTATTTTTACCGCGACGGCCTATTCGCTTATCGTCGGTGAAAAATTCGGTTCGCGTCTCTTCAGTATTTCCATTATCTGATTCGGGCTCCCTGGTCGGTTCGATGGCTGGCGTTCCCGGCATGACGACGGAATTAGGTGCGTGTTCATTTTGTGCGTAGCTCAAACTCGGCGCTGGTTTGGCAAGCGTCCAGACAGCAAATAACGCGGCGGCGAAAGTGAGAGCGAAGACGGTAAGACCGATAAAGGTACGTTTCATAGGGAACCATTGTTGGGCAGATGGACAAGGTTTTGAATGTGGAGAGCCACATCTTGCAGTCGGGTTTGCCTCATCTACGTTTTTAATGCCGAGATGTATTCAATTAATGTAAAATTTAGCGTATGAGTGCGTTTCGTATAGGGTTAGGCGTTACGGGTGGGATCGCGGCATATAAGGCGATCGAGGTGATGCGGCTGCTGCAGAAGGCGGGGTGCGAGGTGAGTGTGGCGATGACTCGGCATGCGACGGAGTTTGTGCGGCCGCTGACGTTTCGGGCGCTGACGGACAAGCATGTGATCGTGGACGATTACGATCCGGCGAATCCGGACCCGATCGCGCATATAAATTTTTCGCAAGAGATCGACCTGCTGCTGATCGTGCCGGCGACGGCGAATATATTAGCGAAGTTCGCGAACGGCATCGCGGACGATTTTCTTTCTTCGACCTATCTGGCCTCGACGGCGCCGGTGATGATCGCTCCGGCGATGAACGTGACGATGTGGGAGCAGCCGGCGACGCAGCGGAATATCGAACGGTTAAAGGCTGACGGCGTGCGGTTTGTTGAGCCGGTCGCTGGTGAGCTGGCTTGCAAAACTGTTGGCACCGGGAAGTTGGAGGATGTGGAGAATATTGTCCGGCAGGCTCTTGAAGTATTGTCTGGGGTCGCGTCACCACCCCGTCAGTCGCCAGAAAGCGGCGACCGCCACCCCTCCTTAAACAAGGATGGGAGTTTGCGGAACCCAGTCGCTATCGCTCCCGGTTCTGACCTGGGCGGCGAACATCTTCTAATAACCGTCGGCGGGACGCGTGAGGCGATCGATCCGGTGCGGTTCATTTCGAATCATTCGTCGGGGAAGATGGGCTTTGCCGTCGCTGAGGCGGCGCGGGACCGAGGGGCCAGGGTCACGGTCGTTGCGGGTGTGACCACGGCGGCCGAGCCAAGCGGCGTTGAGATCGTAGGGGCCGTTTCGGCGGACGAGATGCACGCGGCGGTTATGAAGGCTTTGTCTGAAGCTACGGTTTTTGTTGGGGCAGCCGCAGTGGCGGATTATCGTCCGGCAAATGCGGCCGACGCGAAGATCAAGAAGGACGGGCGCGAGTCTATGACGCTGGAACTGGTGAAGACGCCGGACATTCTAGCGGATGTCTCGCGCAATCGGAAGAACGGGCAGATCATTGTAGGGTTCGCGGCTGAGACTAATGATGTTGTCAGCTATGCCCGGTCGAAAATGGAGAAGAAGGGCCTGGACATCGTTGTGGCGAACGACATCACGAAGACAGGCGCGGGATTTAATTCGGACACGAACATTGCCACGATCCTTGTAAAAGCGGGATTACACCGTCTGACAAAAGGCGGCGGCCACCCCTCCCAAAACAACGAAGCGAGTTCTGCGACCGAAATCGAACTGTCGCTTATGTCAAAGCGCGAGTTGGCTGATAAGATATTGGATGAAATAGTCATTTTGCGTAAGTCGAACCCTGCCAATGCCGCGAGATCGGGAAATAGCTGAGCTGATCGCTGACGTTAAGGAACACATCCTGTATTTGCAGGAACTTGGTGTCGATTCGCTTGGTGTGAACCTGGCATCCGTTTTTTCTGGTTCAGTTGATCGTGACAAGTTGATAGTTGGCAGATCGGCAACAGGAGCCGAGACCTTTGCAGCGCCCGCGCGAGAAAGTGCCCCCTATCGCGAGACCCCAGCCAGGCCACCCGCTAACGCAGGCGGTTCTGACAAGGGAGCCGGATCGCGCCTTGCTTCGCTTCCTTCGTTGCCCAAACGTATGCCAAAGCCTCAACCAGCGGTTTCATCCGCGAAAAAACCGGAAGTTTCAAAACCGAAGAGTGAAGCGGAAAGCGAAATTTTGTTTAGCAAGATCGGCCCGGCCTTGGTGGAAACGGCGGAGTCGGTTGAGGAAATATGGGCCGAGATCGGCAATTGCACCCGCTGCCCGTTATCTGAGGAACGGACACAGGTGGTCCATACGACCGGGAATTTTAACGCCGATCTGATGTTCATCGGCGAGGCTCCGGGGCGTGATGAGGACGAACAAGGCGAGCCGTTCGTCGGCCGGGCCGGGCAGCTTTTGAACAAGATCATCGCGGCGATCGGGATGACCCGAAGCGATGTGGCGATCGGCAATATCAACCGCTGCCGGCCGCCGGGGAACCGGACGCCCACGCTCGACGAAGCTCATACGTGCCGGCCGTTCCTGCTCCGCGAGATCGCCGTTATAAAGCCGAAGGTGATCGTGGTGATGGGCAATACGGCCCTGCACAATTTGTTGGATACAAAGGCCGGTATTACAAAGGTGCGCGGCAGGTTTCAGGATTATTTTGGCGTCAAGGTGATGCCAACGTTCCATCCGGCGTATCTCCTTCGGGACCCAAACAAGAAGCGCGAGACGTGGGAAGATATGAAGATGGTGCGCGACTATCTGAACTCGGTAAAATCAGCTTAAGACGACGCGGGCGATGTTGAAGACCTCCAGAATAAGCATATTGACGGCTATCGTGCTGGTCTTGCTGGCGTCGGGCGCCTTCTTGATGACGAAGTTCGAGATGCCGGAGCGGGCGCACATTCTGTCGTCGATAAGTGTGCTGCTGTTTGCCGTACCTTCATTCTGGGCTCTGAAGTTGTGGCTCGGGTGGCCGGACGCGGCGAAACTTGTCGCTATCCTCGGATCGTACGCGCTGGTGGCCGAGACATTAGGGCTTTTCACCGGATTTCCCTACGGACATTTCGGCTATTCCGACCACCTGGGTTACAAGCTGTTCGGGGCTGTGCCGTGGACGTTTGCGTTCGCGTGGACGCCGCTGATGCTTTGTGCGTATACGGCGGCGCGGAGCTTGTTCGTCTCGCGGGTGAGGCGAATTGCCTGCGCGACGTTCCTTTTACTGGCGTTCGATCTCGTACTTGATCCGGGTGCCGTCGCGCTCGGCTTTTGGCAATACGCCGGCGGCGGAGTTTATTATGGCGTGCCGGTGTCAAACTTTCTCGGCTGGATCGTTTCAGGAGCCGCCGGTTCGGTGATCACCGAATTGGCGATCGGCTATTTCAAACCGATGCTGCCGCCGCCCGTGCAGATCGGCTCGAGCGCGTTTTTTATCATCTTTTTCTGGACGGCATTGGCTGCGGTCGGAGGCCTCGGCGTACCGGCCGCGATTGGCGGCGGCATCGCGATAGCGATGTACCTTTGGTACCGGCGGTCGTATTACGCGTTTGACGAAATGGTCGTGCTCGTCGATGAGGAGAACAATCCGCTGGCGACGGCCCGAAAATCGGAAACCCATCACGCGGCAACACCGCTGCATCGGGCATTTTCCGTGTTTCTTTTTAATTCTAAGGGTGAGTTGCTGATACAGCGGCGGGCGTTGGGGAAACTTACGTGGCCGGGCGTTTGGTCGAATTCATGCTGTGGACACACAATGCTCAACGAGCGGACCGAACAGGCCGCGGCACGCCGGCTTACGTACGAGCTCGGCCTGCGGAATGTTGAACTCCGGATGGCCCTGCCTGATTTTCGATACCGAGCCGAGAAGGACGGCGTTGTCGAGAACGAGATATGCCCGGTGCTGATAGGATTCACTGACCAGGAGCCGGAAATAAATCCGCACGAAGTCGCCGAAACGAAGTGGGTCGGGTGGGAAGATTTCATCGCCTCGATCCGCCGCCCCGACTGCGAACTTTCCGAATGGGCGATCGAAGAAGGACTGCTCCTGGCCAAGAGTCCCGTTCTTCGCAAGCATCTGCAGCGGGAATTGAAGGCGGCCGCTTAAGTTTTGAACACTTGATGTTTCGGCGTTTCAGCAGCCTGCTGCCATAATGTGCGAAAAGGTTATTTTGGTTAGCCTTTTCAGCAGCTTGCTGCCGTTGATTTCAGCAGCTTGCTGCCATGATGTGCGGAAAAGTTTACTTTTCCGTTGCGATAAGCATTACCTTCGGGCTTGCCCGCGATCTCCCGTCAACCTCGCCAAACAATCTTATCCGAGTCGACTTCGATCGGCTCATTTTCCAGCAACTGTTCACGCAGCCAATACCGGGCACTTGAGAAGCGATAATCTCCCGCGGAGTCCACCAACCCCGCGTCTATCGGATTCCTATGCACATAGCCGACCTTCTGCATCATCATAGCTTCCGACGTGATGATGAAGGTGTTGGAGTGATGCTGCCAGACGGAGTACTTGTAGGTGCCGCGGGCTTGGATCTTCAGTTTCTCCAGTGAAGCGTGGTGGCCGGTATTCTTCAGATGATCGACGATGCGGCGTGCCGAGATCCCGTTCAGATACCTGAGGGTGTTTGAGGGTGCCAGTTCGCCACCGGTGACGGCGTGAAGGTGGTCCGGCATAACGGAGTAGGCGTGGATGCGAAAATTGCCAGAGCGTCGGGCCTCATCGAGGGCGGTGCACAATATCTCTTTCAATGTATCCGTTCTAAAGATCGGCAGGCGCGAGTTCGTCACCGAGGTAAAGAAGTAGCAAGGATTATCCTTTGAGATGTAAGGCATTGTGGTTTGGAAGATTGTAGGCCGCGCGTGGATCGCGGGCAAGCCCGGGAACCTTTATTGACCGACGGCGAAGCAAGCTTCGCCGCACATCATGGCGGCAAGCCGCGAAGAGGCTTCGCTCACATCATGGCGGCAAGCCGCGAAGAGTCTTCGCTCACATCATGGCGGCAAGCCGCGAAGAGTCTTCGCTCACATCATGGCGGCAAGCCGCGAAGAGGAACAGGCTTCGCGCACATCATGGCGGCAAGCCGCGAAGAGTCTTCGCTCACATCATGGCGGCAAGCCGCGAAGAGGAACAGGCTTCGCGCACATCATGGCGGCAAGCCGCGAAGAGGAGCAGGCTTCGCGCACATCATGGCGGCAAGCCGCGAAGAGGGGCAGGCTTTGCGCACATCGTGGCGGCAAGCCGCGAAGAGGAACAAGCTTCGCCGCACATCATGGCGGCAAGCCGCGAAGAGGAGCAGGCTTCACTGTACAAAGAGGAGCCAGCGTCTGCACGATCCGGGCGTCGAGCGAACGAAGAATTGTTTCGATGAGCGGGAGAGTTTGTTCCTTCGAAAGAGCGATCTTCTAATGTTCTGTGCTAACCTCTAGTTTTCCGTATACATCTAATTGAAGAAATTCGGAGTTCACACCATGAAAAGGATCGTTGCGTTTTTATTGCTAATCGGCGTTTTATCCCCTTTACTTCCCGCGCAGAAGCCGGCACCGGCGGGGATCAAACAGCTGCACGGGCCGCAGAATCCGCGGCTCGGCTTTATCATCCATGGCGGCGCGGGAGTGATCACGAAAGGATCGCTTTCGCCCGAACGCGAGAAAGAGTATCGGGACAAGCTCGAGGAGGCATTGCTTGCGGGATATAAGGTGCTGCAATCGGGCAGGCCGGCCCTTGACGCGGTTGAGGCGGCGATCCGCATTCTTGAGGATTCGCCGCTGTTCAATGCGGGAAAGGGAGCGGTTTTTACTGCGGACGGAAAGAACGAGCTGGATGCGTCGATAATGGACGGTAAGACGCTGGCGGCGGGTGCGGTCGCGGGGCTGCATCGCGTCAAAAACCCGATCACGCTCGCCCGGGCGGTGATGGAAAAGAGCCCGCATGTGATGATGGTCGGGGACGGGGCGGAAAAGTTCGCGGCAGAGCAAAAGATAGAGCTTGTGGACCCGAAGTACTTCTGGACACAGCCGCGTTGGGACGCCTTGCAGCGGATACTCAAGGAAGAGAAGGAGAAGGAAGTCCAAAGTCCAAAGTCCCAGATTCCAAGTCCCAAATCAGGAGCATCTGCCCGCGATACGGCGCAGCTTCCGTACAACAAATTTGGAACGGTTGGGGCGGTAGCGCTGGACAAAGACGGAAATATCGCCGCGGGTACGTCAACCGGCGGTATGACAAATAAGAAATACGGCCGCGTTGGCGATGCTCCGATAATCGGGGCCGGAACGTATGCCGACAACCAGACCTGCGGCGTTTCCGCTACCGGGTGGGGCGAATTTTTTATTCGGCTCGGGGTTGCCCGTGATATAAGCGCGTTAATGGAATATCGAGCACTGACGGTCCAGGCGGCGGCCGATCTCGTGATCAAGCAGAAACTCCAGAATCTCGGAGGCGACGGCGGAATTATTGCGCTCGACAAATTCGGAAATATTGGCATCTCGTTCAATTCCGAAGGGATGTACCGGGCTTATATCAACAGCGAGGGCAAGCCGGTAGTGGAGATATACAAGTAAGCGGGGCTTTTTGCCCGCGCGAAACACGAAGCAAGAGTCTTGCCCGCGAATAACGCGAATGACGCTAATAAAGAGGAAGAATTCATCTAAGCCCTCTTCTTAACGGCACAGATTCGCGTTATTCGCGGGCAAAGATCCTTTTCGCGTGTTTCGCGTGTTTCGCGGGCAAAACTCTTGCTTCCCACCTTTTCGCGTACTAGCGTATTTCGCGGGCCAAATTTTCTATGCGCACAGCAGAGATCATCGCCGTCGGGTCGGAGCTTCTGACGCCTGAGCGGACGGACACCAACAGCCTGTGGTTTACGCAAAAGCTGAACGAGGTCGGCGTTGATGTGATGCTCAAGACGATCGTGGGCGACGACGAGGCCCGGCTTGAGGAAACGATCCGGGACGCCTTGAAGCGATCGGACATCGTGATCACCACCGGCGGGCTCGGGCCGACCGAGGACGATGTGACGCGGCAGGTATCGGCCCGCGCGATCGGCCGGGAACTGGTATATCACGATGAGCTCGAAGCGTCCTTGCGCGAACGGTTTCGGCGTTGGGGCCGCGAGATGCCGGAGATCAATAAACGGCAGGCGTATATCATCGAAGGAGCGGAGATCCTGCCGAACCCGAACGGGTCTGCCGCGGGCATGATGACGGAGGTCGTCGACGCGAAACTCCTGGTCATTCTACCGGGGCCCCCGAGAGAGAACCAGCCAATGTACGACGACTTTGTCGCGGCAAAGATACGCGGGATGGCCGGCGGCATTCTCGTTAGACGCCGCCTGCTTCGCGTGTCGGGGCTGGGCGAATCGGCGGTGGATGAAAAGATCGCCCCGATCTATAAGGCTTTTCCTTCCGTGCAAACCTCTATCCTCTTTAGTAAGAGCGAAATAGAAGTACACCTGGCGGCAAAGGCATCGACAGAAAAAGAGGCCGAGGACACGCTTCACGCACTGGCACAGAAGATCGTTGACTGCCTCGGGGCTGCGGTTTTCGCGACCCGTGGAGAAACGCTGGAAGAGGTCGTAGGCTCAATGTTGAAGGAACGCGGCAAAACGCTCGCGGTGGCAGAAAGCTGCACCGGCGGGCTGATCGGTATGCGGATCACCGACGTGGCCGGTTCGTCAGCCTATTTCCTCGAAGGAGCGGTAACTTATTCGAACGAGGCAAAGATGCGGGCACTTGGCGTACCCCAGCAGACACTGATCGATTACGGTGCCGTCAGCTCGGAGACGGCCGAAGCCATGGCCCGAGGCATCCGCGAACGGTCCGGGAGCGACTATGGCATTTCGGTCACCGGCATTGCCGGGCCGGATGGCGGAACGGATGAAAAGCCCGTCGGTACAGTATTTATCGGGTATTCGGACTCCGAACAAACGCGGTCGGTCAAATTTACCTTCCCCGGCGACCGTTACCTGATCCGGTGGCGGTCCAGCCAGGCAGCTCTGGATTACCTCAGGCGGAGGATCCTCAAGGCCGCGTTGGGCTGAAAATTCTCATCAACCCGGACAAGTCGCCGCCCGTATCCGCGTAATTTTGCTTGCATTTCCAGCGGCTAAATATGAAAATCTAAAATGCCGCTTTTCAAATGCGGCTCCCAGGAAGCTATAAATAATGGAACTTTGCAAGGTCTGCCACGTGTAAGGTCTCGTAAACGGCCAATTTTGACACCACAAAAACTGATCAAGGCACCACTATGAAACGATCGATGCATGTCCGAATCTCGCTCACCCTACTCCTCGTTTTCGCGATGTTGTCTCCGACGGCCGTTTTGGCGGGCGGTGACGGCAAGAAGCATTTTAAGCAGGGAATGAAGCACGAGGCCGCCGAGCAATGGGACCAGGCCGCGGAGGCGTTTGCCCTGGCGGTTGTTGAGGACCCGAAGAATCCCGAGTACCGGCTGCATTGGCGACGGGCGTTGTTCAACGCCTCGCAGATGTATATGAAAAAAGGGTCGATCGCCGCAAACGAAAAGGACTATGCGGGTGCCTACACAGCTTTTCGAAAGGCGTACGGATTCGATCCGGTCAACGAGTTGGCGAAATCGGAAATGGAGCGGATGCTCCGGCTGCAGCAGGAACTGGTCGACGGCAAACCTGAAAAGCGGACCGCTGACGACGGTAAGGTGAAGCTTGTTCAGACGAGCTATAAGGCTCCGCTTCCGGCCGGTGCCGGCGATGTTCCGCAGAAGCTTGAGCAGATCCGTCAGGTGCCGTTCCCGGGCGGCGTCAATCTTCAGTACATTATCAAGGAATTGGCAAAGGACCTGGACCTGAACGTATTGTTCGATTCAGGTTCACGCGGGCTCGAGAGCCGGACGGTCCGCATTGATCTTAAGAATGTGACCTCGGCCAAGGCGCTTGATTACATTTTTCTGCAGGAGAACCTGTTTTTCCAGAAGGTTGGCCCGAGGACTATCCTTGTCGCGGACGGCCTGCGGCGGGTGAATTTTCAGCAATTGGTGCTTCGGACGTTCTATTTGTCAAACGCCAGCCCAAAAGACGTCAAGGCGATCATAACCGCGGCGATCCCCGCCCAGCCCGGACGAAGCCAGACGATCGTTCTTGAGGACACCGCGACCAACAGCATCACCGTCCGCGACACGGCCGAGAACATCGCATTGATCAGTAAGCTCATTGAATCGCTCGATAAGGATCGGGCAGAGGTCGTGATGGATGTTGCGATCTATGAGGTCAATAAGAGCGACCTGCTCCAGTTCGGGAACCAGATCGGGAACAAGGATACGTTAACAAATCTCGGCGGCGGCGGTATCTCTATGCTCAGCACGGGCGGTAGTCAGGGGATCATTTCAGACGCATTGAAGTTTGCGGGGCTCGGATTGTCGAGTGTTGCCCTCGGTTTACCGGCCAGTGCCATCGCCGCGCTCCAGCAAAAGAATAATACGCGGCTCGTTGCCTCGACGCAGATCCATGCGTTCAATAATGAAGATTCGTCGGCGCGGATCGGGCAGCGGGTCCCGGTAAGGACGGCGACGTTCGCTCCGATCGGAAATGGCGGGACGCAGAACGGAAACAACAACTTCCTGGGCGATGTTTACAACTATGAGCAGGTTGGACTGACACTCAAGTTCAAGCCAATTGTATTTCCGAATCAGGACGTTCAGGTGCAGATGGACATTGAATCGAAGGATGTGTCCGGTGCCCTGACCGACCAGCCTGTTTTTATCGAACGCAAGATCACCGGAACAGCGAGGATCCAAAACAACAAAACATTGCTGCTTGCCAGTGTTGCTCAAAATACTGAGTCGAACGGCAGAACCGGCCTTCCGATCCTGGGGTTGATCCCGATCCTGGGACGCCTGTTCACTGCGCCGACCAAAGATAACCGGCAGGTCGATATCGTCATCGCGATCACTCCGAGGGTGATCCGTGCCCCCGCGATCACGCCGGACGACTTGATCGAACGTCCGACGGGCAGCCTGCAGACGCCGACGAGCGGTTCGCTTGAGGCGATGGTGCTGCAGGAAGAGCGGGACGAGCTTCTGGCCGCAGCCCGGCGCAATCCTACCAATGTTCAGGTACAGCTTCCCGACCAGGCCCCGGATGCACCGAAGTATGTGCGAACGGACGCCGCGACGAACACAGGAACGGATGCCGCAAAGGTATCGGACACGAATACGGCCAGTACCAGCACCGCGAACAATCCCGGTGCGGAATCGAATCCTGTTCTGCCCGCAAGCGCCCTTAATCTAAAGCCGATCGACACTGGCGTCAGGACGCTGGCGGTCGCGGAAACGTCCGACACATCCGGTGCGGTGAAGACAGAACCGCAGGCGGTGCCCGGACAGGCAAAGCCGGCATCGGCGGAACCGCTGAGAACGCTGCCTGTTGCGGACGAGCCATCGGCCGTCCCGCCCGCGAAACCGGTTTCGGAGCTTTTGCTTCCTCCGACATTGCCCGAACTGAAACGCGGACAGACGGCAAAGATCCCAGTATTGGTGAACGGCACGACGCTGTTTCGATCGGCCGTACTCGGCTTGCGGTTTGACGATAAGCGGCTGGCCGTACGTTCGATAACGATGGGGGCTATTTTCGGCACGGCGGCGGCAAACTCGGCCGTAACGCCGTTTATTAACAATGACGGGAAGATGTTCGTCTCGCTCGCGTTACCGTCGGGAACGGTGATGACGCCGGCCGGGGTGATCGCCGTGATCGAGGTCGAGGCACTAGCTGACGGAAAAGTTGAGCTTGCCTTCGAAAAGGACGTTATCAGCTTCATCGCGCCGGACGGAAAGAATGTGGCCATGAAGTTTTGAGCAATAATGCGGACGACGGATCTTGGTTTTACTGATGAGCACGGGCTTGATCAACAGAATACGGCAGGGCGACGGACGGCAAGGGTTTTCGCTGTTTGAGCTGATCGTGACCCTCGCGATCCTGGGTGTTGTGATCATGGGCACGATCCCGCTTGCCCAAAACGCCGTAAAGCGCCAGAAAGAGTTGAAGCTCCGCGAAACGCTTCGGCAGGTTAGGGCCGCCATTGACGAGTTTCGCCGTGATACGTTCGGCGCATGCCCGCAGGGAGCGATCAGCCAGGTACAGGGGTCGCGGGCCTTTACGTACCAGGTACCGACGCACCCGCAGAGCCGCGTCGTTATTGACGACTGTACGCTGTTCGATTCGGAGAACCTTGACCGTTATCCGCCATCGCTCGACGTGCTGGTGAGCGGCGTTTCGGTCCGTGACCGCGGAATGAGCATTACCTCGGGGGCGGGCCTTGGTAACAGCGATCAACAGGCGACCGACATCAATGACCTTGACGAAAAGACCAAGGTCTATCTTCGGCGTATGCCGATAGACCCGGTGACGGGTGAATCCGACTGGGTCTTCCGTTCGTCGTATCAGGAGGATGGCGATGATAGTTGGGATGGCATCAATGTGTTCGACATCCGTTCCGCGTCAAAGGAAACGGCCCTCGACGGTACGAATTACAGCGATTGGTAGGAAGTGAACAAGAAGCTTTTGAAAATACAGGGCGGATACTCGCTGCTTGAACTGATGATCGCGATGTTTATCATGATCGTCCTGATCTCGGTGGCCGTGCCGTCGTATCAGCGGGCGATGCAGAGCGCCCGCGAAACGGTTTTGAAGGAGAATCTCTGGCAAATGCGTCGGGCGATCGACCAGTACTACGCCGACAAGGGAAAACCACCCCAGAACCTTGACGATCTGGTGAGCGCCAAGTACCTGCGTGAGCGTCCCATCGATCCGATGACCGAAAAGGATGACTGGAACGAGGTCACCAGGACGGACTCTGCATCCGAGTCCGAGGAGCCAGGGATGACCGATATTAAGAGCTCTGCCACCGGGGCCGATTCGGACGGGAAGGCCTATTCCGATTATTAGAACGGGAAGGAACAGCAACAGGGCGTGAGGCTCCCATGCGCCCATTTCTCATGTCCCGTGATGACCATATGTTCTCATTTTTGACACAGCCAAATTTTCCGAAGGCCGCGATCGGGTTCGAGAAAGAAAGCGTTACCGCGCTCAGCCTCCAGCGGGAAGGCCGGGCGTTTGGGATCAAGCAGGCCGCGACGGTGGAACTGCCGAACAATTTGCTGACGCCGAGTTTTCTTGAGGCAAACATCGCCAATTCGAACGAATTGACGGTGCTTCTCGAAGAGGCGGTAACGTCGGCCGGATTGTTGGGGCAGAAGGCATGGTCCGTGTCGCTGCCGAGCAATACCGCCCGCTCGGCAATACTCACGTTGGAGAATGCCGGGTCGGGCAAGGACGAGTCGGAACAAATTCTCGACTGGAAGGCGGAACAAAGTTTTGGCGCACCGGCCTCGGAGCTGCGTATAACGCGTCACAAGATCGCTCCGGATGGCGAAGGCCGGACGCGCTATTTTGCATCGGCGGTCAAGTTGTCGGTTATCGACGAATTTGAGCGGATCTTCGAAAGGTTCGGCTGGAAGGCCGGACTGATATTGCCCAGGGCCGTGAGCGAATCTCATTGGATATCAGCCGATTCGCAGCGTGCCGATTCGATGCTTATCAGTTCGCAAAACGATGGCCTAAGCGCCATCCTGATGCGTGAAGGCGAGCCGGCGGTAATTCGGTCGGTGACGTGCTCTCCCGGTGAACGGGACGATGAGATATATCGCCTGCTTATGTTCTACAACGACCGGTTTGCCACGGAAAACAGCGAGAAGCTGCTTGAACGCATCCTGCTTGTGGGCAAAGGGCTCATCCCCGCGAAGGTCCGCGAGATCTCGATGGAGGCACTTGGGCGGACACTCCAGGTACTGCGGCCGGAAGAGGTAGGCTTAAATATTCCCTCCGAGTCATTGAGCTTCGATGAACTTGCGGCACCGGCGGGCCTCGCGGCCCTGGGCTGGCGATAGTCGCGAACCTGCTTTTCCGGGCGGCTCATCACGCCTGCGTTACATTTCGTCACAAACTGGATCCGACTTTCGAAGGCGGCGGCTATCATGTTAGCATCCGACGGAACCCGAGCCCGCGAACTTTTGGCGATGGCACGTCGTATCCTGTGATGAACATGCCGGCAGCAGCACTTGCAGAGAAGAAGATTCGCCTATTTTCCGATGCCGAACTGATCGCCAAGGCGATCGGCGGGCACGAATCCGGGTTTGAGGAACTGGTCCGCCGGTATCAAAAACCGATCACGGGTTACGTTTTTCGGATCGTTGGCGAATACGAATCTTCGCTCGATGTAACTCAGGAAGTTTTCATCAAGGTTTACAATTCCCTCCACCGATATTCCTCCGAGTACAAATTCTCCACCTGGCTTTACCGGATAGCCCACAATGCGGCGATCGATCACTTGCGCCGTAATTCGATAAATGCACAAAGCCTCGAAACCGAAAACGTCGATGGTGCGTATCAAATCCAGATCGAAAGTCCCGCCCGCTCGCCCGAACAGGATCGCGAGATCCGCGAGTGGCGGACGGAGATCGGGCAGGCCGTAAAGCTTTTGCCGGATCCGTATAAGCAATTGATCCTGCTCAGGCACGCGAACGACCTCAGCTATGACGAGATCGCCGAAGTGACGGGCCTGCCGCTCGGGACAGTGAAGAATCGCTTGTTTCGTGCCCGCGAGGCGATGCGGCAGATCATGATCGAACGCGGTTTCGACGGGATTTAGCGTTAAATCAGCGACTCAAGCGGCCTTAATGTTCCTTTCTCCTTTTTTTCGGTGCTTAGGGCTATTGACCCTGGGCCAAGGGGAACGGACGTGACGATGTTCCAGTGAAAGACGTTTCGACAACGGAAATGTGCCCGCTCGACGATATTGCCGCCTATGTTGACGGCGAGATGTCGGCGAAAGCGGCAGAAAAACTTGAGATGCATATTGCTGCGTGTCCGGCGTGTGCCCGGTCGCTGATGGAGCAGCGACAATTTCTTGCCGCCCTTTCGGCGTCGCTCAATAGCGGAAGCTCGATCGACCTTCCATCGAACTTTGCGAAAAGGATCGTGACCAATGCCGAGAGCAGCGTTTCCGGCGTTCGAAGGCCGTACGAGCTATTCACCGCCATCTGCATTTGCCTGGCGCTGTTCCTGTTCGTTCTTTTCGCGTTCGGCGATCAGGCCATTGCGTTGGTATCGGCGGCCAGCAGTGTCGGTGAAAAGGTTTTGGTCGTCGGATCGTTCGTTCTGCGACAGGGTGCAAACGCAATTCTTGCGGTCGCGATCGTTTCGCGTTCGCTGGCAGCATATGTTGGGCTGACCGTTTTTCTGGTTGCGGCGGCGGGCGTTGTTTCCGCCGCTCTGGCTTATATTTCATCCAGGCGGTTTACGATGCGGCGTCATAACGCCTGACGGGATCGCGTCCTAATGAAATACGATTTCTCCTCACATTTGGTACCGGCTTCCCGCCCTGACCTCGGGACGACCCCATGTTTCCCAGAAAATGTTGCGCATTCGGCAGGGGCCGTGATCCGGTTCGCGTTCGGACTTGGGATCGTCCTGATCCTTTCCATAGCGGCTTTTGGGTCGCCGCAGTCAATGTCCGGCTCAGATGAAAATACGCTGGTCGTTGAATCGTCGCCCGACATGGAGATCATCTCTTTCTCCAAGAATGTTGTTGTCAAGCGTGAGGCAAAGGGCGTTCTGGTTTTCGGAGCCGACGTTATAATCGAAGGCCGGGTGGAAGGCGATGTGGCCGCCGTCGGAGGGTCGATAATTCAACGCGAAGGGGCCTACGTTGGCGGTGATATAATTGTTCTGGGCGGGAAATATTCACCCGATTCGATCAACCCGCTCCGCGGCGAAAGCAAGCAGACAGTTACGTTTGCAGCTTATGAAGAGGAGTTTCGAGAATTTGCCCGAGACCCGCTTTCACTCTTTTCACCGACGTTGTCTCTCTCATTCGTAGCCCTAAGGGTAACTTCACTTTTGTTCTGGTTCGTTCTTTCGCTTGGGTTTACGACGATCGCTCCGGGAGCGGTCGGTAGGGCGGTAGCCCGGTTCAAGCTTTCGTCAGCAAAAGTAATCGCGATCGGGCTGTTTACATTCGTCGGGGCGAACGTGCTGCTTTTTGCGGCCCTGACCGCCCTGCCAAACTCGATCAACGCCGTTCTTATTGGAATGGCCATGCTGACTGTGACCCTCGCCTACGTTTTCGGCCGCGTCGCCCTGCACGTAAGTGCCGGCAAACTGCTGCAGAAGCATTTTCTGTCCGATCAGAATCGCTCAGAAACCCTTTCGGTCTTTCTCGGGACGCTGCTCTGGACAGTTGTTCTTTCGATACCGTATCTCTGGATCTTTGCCCTTCTCGCGCTGCTGTCAGCAGGTATCGGGCTCGTCCTCACCGCACGTCCGACAATTGCGGTGCAAACCCGCTGAATTTCGAATCTGCCGGACTGACAAATCTTTACACTAAAGACTAAACCTAAAGTATAAAATCAACGTCTTATAATCTTGGTGGCAATGTCCTGCGCCACCAAGACGGTTATAAAGCAGTTTCATTTTTAGGGTCCAAATATGCGCAAGCTGAATTTATTGTTGTCTGCATTTTTTATTTCGATGATCGTTGCGGCCGGAATTGCCGGCCAGGAACCGACAGGGATCGTTAGGAACACCGTGATCTCCGGCGAGGTTGTTACAGTTAGCGGTGATCAGGTGGTGGTAAAGACGGCCGCGGCCCAGGTAGTCGTTAGCCTGAGTGCGTCGACCGAATACAAGAGGGTCCCGCCGGAGAATCCTGTGCTGAAAGCCGCCGTTCCGGCTGCGCTGGCCGATATCGGTGTCGGCGACAAGCTGTTGGTGAGCGGAAAAATGTCTGACGACAAGACATCGCTTGCCGCGAAGTCGGTTTACCTCATGACGAAATCAGACATCGCGGGCCGGCATGCAAAGGAGAAGGAACGGTGGGCGGCCCGCGGCATTTCAGGCCGCGTCACGGCTGTCGATCAGGACGCTAAGCAGATCACACTTGAAGTTCGAGGGCTGGCTGCCGCCACAAGCGTCGTGCTGACGCCAAAGGAGCAGGCAAAATTTCTACGTTATGCGCCGGACTCGATCGATTACAACGAGGCCGTTCCGAGCCGGCTTGCTGACATCGCTGAAGGTGATATGCTCCGGGCGGTTGGGGACAAGAGTGCGGACGGAGCAAGCTTTGCCGCCGAGGAGATCGTTACTGGAGCGTTTCAGACGCATGCGGGCACGGTGAAATCACTCGACGTCGAAAAGAACGAGGTCGTTATCACCGAGCTTCAGTCGAACAAAGACGTCACTATCGTGCTTGCCAAGACGTCGGTCATGAAAAAGTTTCCGGCGCAGATGGCCCAGATGATGGCGATGCGACAGGCCGCGGGTGGGGCCCGTGCCGAAGGGCAGGGAAGTGCCCAGGCTCGTCCGATGGGCGCCGCGGGCCAGGGCCGTCCGGGTGGCGGAACGCGCGGCGGTATTGACGATATGCTTGAGAGATTTCCGAATATTTCGGCCGCCGATCTAAAAGTCGGCGACATGATCGCTGTCTCAAGCACAAAAACAACCTCGCTGGACCGGATCACCGCGATCAAGCTATTGGCAGGTGTCGAACCATTTATCCGTGCAGCCCAAACAAGTCGCGGTGGACAAAGGCGCGGACAGGGTTCACAGAGTTTGGATATTCCGGGGCTTGGCGGTTTTGATGAGCCGTAAATTGTTCTAAAAGGCCATTTGGAACGGGCCGAATCATTTTTCACTAGTTCCTGTTACTTAATACTTACGTTGAAGGTTCAATCATGAAATTATCGAGAATTCTTATACTTGGCGGGTTGATGGCAATCTTTCTTAATGTGCCATTATTCGCGCAGCAAAACGGAAGTCTGACGGGCCAGGTTGTCGATTCGCTTGGAGCGATCGTTGTCGGGGCTCCGGTTACAGTTGTGTCGTCGACCGGTTCTGAAAAATCAGTCACGACCAACGCGCAAGGCGAATACACCGTTTCCGGACTGGCGCCGGGAAGGTATACCGTCCGGGTGGCGGCGCCCAATTTCGAGGTCTACGAGAATACCGAGGTTGAGATCGCCGCGGGCCAAAAGGCCGAGCTGATCGCCACGTTGATCGTCGGCGGTGTGCAGGAACAGGTCGAAGTGGATGGCGATTCCGGGGTCTCGACCGACCCGGCGAATAACGCGGGAGCAACGATATTGAAAGAGAAGGAGCTTGAGGCCCTACCGGACGATCCGGACGAGCTTGAGGCGGCCCTTCAGGCACTTGCAGGACCGTCTGCGGGCCCGAACGGCGGACAGATCTACATTGACGGTTTTACCGGCGGCCGCTTGCCGCCAAAAGAAACGATCCGTGAGATCCGTATCAACCAGAATCCATTCTCGGCGGAATATGACAGGCTGGGTTTCGGGCGAATTGAGATATTGACCAAACCCGGTTCAGACAAGTTTCGCGGCAGTGCTTTTTTCAATTTCAACGATGAGAGCCTGAATTCGCGAAACCCGTTCGCACTAAATCGTGCCCCGAGTCAGCGTCGGTCTTATGGAGGCAATTTCTCGGGCCCGATACAAAAGGGAAGATCGTCGTTCTTTGTGGATATCAGCAATCGCGAGGAAGATAACAGCACCGTCCTGAATGCTCTGATCCTCGATCAGTCTTTGAACCCGGTCCCGTATCAGGAGGACTTTACCCTTCCTAGCCGCCGCTTTTCGATCAGCCCGCGGTTCGATTACGCGATAAATGATAAGAATACGTTCGTTGTACGCTACAGCTATGACCGATCGACGCGGGACAATCAGGGCATCGGCGGCACCTCGCTTCCGTCGCGTGCCTATGGTACGACGGGGTCTGAACATGAGCTTCGCCTTACGGAGACGATGATCCTCAATCCGACAACCGTTAACGAGACAAGGTTCGAATACGATTGGGAAACGAGCGAACAGAACGGCGATAACTCGATACCGACGATCAATGTGGCCGACGCATTTACCGGCGGGGGTTCGCAGGTCGGTCTGAGTTATAACCGAGAACGGTCGTGGGACCTCCAGAATTATACGACGACCTCGCTCGGATCTGGTGCCGAACATTCGCTGAAGTTCGGTGCCCGAGTAGAGGGCGTCACCGTAAGTGACAGGTCGGAGAACAATTACGGCGGCAGCTTTACGTTCGTCAATCTGGACAGCTACCGCAATTCACTGCTTGGGCTGGCTAACCCCACCCAGTTCAGCGTTACGACGGGTGTCCCACTTCAGGAGGTTTCGCGTACTAACTACAGCCTTTTTGTTACTGACGATTGGCGAGTGAACCCCGGCCTTACTCTGAGTTTCGGGCTGCGGTACGAAAACCAGAACAATATAAACGACAATAGCGACTTTGCTCCGCGATTGTCATTCGCCTGGTCGCCCGGAGCTGGTGGATCAAGCCCCGGTAAAACTGTTTTCCGCGGCGGGTTTGGAGTCTTCTATGACCGGTTTAGTGAAAGCCTCACGCTGAACGCTCTCCGGTTTAACGGAATCTCTCAGTTAAATCTGGTGGTAAGTGCGAATGATCCGGACCCGGTCCGTCGGGCCGCAGCGATCGCCCTGCTTCAGCAGCCGATCTTTACCCTTGCGGGTGTGACAAACGTACCTACCGCCGATCAAATACTTGCCGCTCTTCCGCAGTCGAATACGATCCGGCAGATCGCCGATGACATCAAATCGCCGCTGATGATGCAGGCGGCTTTCTCGGTCGAGCGGCAGCTGCCCTTTAAGACGACGTTCGGCGTCACATTCGTAAAGTCTCAGACGTACAATGTTTTGCGTTCGCGGAACATAAACGCACCCATCTGCCCTGAGCAGGTGAATTGCCTGAACGCCCCGAGGCCTGATCCAACTCTTGGAAACATATACGAATATGAGTCGACCGGTAGGCATGATGAGAACAGAATTCGAATTAATGTTCGCAATATGTCTAACCGGAGGTTTTCATTGTTTGCACATTACAGCCTGGGCTTCTCGAACAGCGATTCGGACGGCGCAGGGAGTTTTCCGGCGTATTCGTACGACCTGTCGGATGAATTCGGCCGCTCATCATCAGACATGCGTCACTTCTTTGTGGGCGGCGGCAACATTAACGCACCGTGGGGGATCTCCCTCAGCCCGTTCGTGATTGCCACCAGCGGCCGGCCTTTTAACATCACGCGGGGCATCGATTCGAACGGTGACGCAATTTTCAACGAACGGCCGACATTTGCTGAGTTGGCAAACCGCTGCTCGGAACTTGGGATGACGGCGTCGTATTGCGATGTCGCCGGTGAAGACCCGAATGCGATCATACCGCGAAATTGGGGCCAGTCGCCGCAGTCATTCTCGGTGAATCTCCGCGTAGGCAAGAACTTTGGATTCGGCAAGTCGGCGGAGCAAGGCGCGGCCTCGACCGGCGGTGGTCGTCGCGGAAGGATGATGGGAGGAGGTGACCACGGACGGGTCATGATGGGCGGCGGAGGCGAACGCAAGCCGTTCAATTTGAACCTCAGCATCAATTTCCAGAACCTGCTTAATAACGTCAATCTGGGTTCACCCATCGGGAACCTTGCCTCGAGCCGATTCGGCCAATCGACATCGACCGGCGGCGGATTCGGCGGCTTTGGCCGCGGTGGCGGCGGCTCAAGCTCGGCAAACCGCAGGATCGATCTCCAGGCGAGATTCAGTTGGTAGTTTCGTCTTCGGTGTGGAACCGCGAAAGGAAGCCTGTTATGCGGGCTTCCTTTTTTCTTCTGAGGTCAATCGAATTGGTAACGTCCCACTACAGGCAGGAATGATTTTCTTAGGCCCCGACCCCTCGGCTGAACCGGCTTGTTTTCCACCAGTTGATCGTTCGGCGAAGGCCTTCTTCAAGGTCTACGCGTTTCTCATAGCCCAGACATTTCACCGCCCGAGCGTTGTCGGCTTGGGAATGTTTTACATCGCCTTTGCGGGCTTCGAGATGTTGAGGTTCAACATCCGTTCTTCCAACTATCGTCGC
This sequence comes from Pyrinomonadaceae bacterium, assembly GCA_050250045.1. GTDB lineage: Bacteria > Acidobacteriota > Blastocatellia > Pyrinomonadales > Pyrinomonadaceae > OLB17. The sequence goes on from JBFWPK010000019.1 coordinate 64,178, forward strand.
CAGAACGGAGAGCAGTTCGTTTAGCGAGACACGTTCGCCATTAGCGACGTTCATTACCTCGCCGATACCGTTTGTCGTTTCGGCGGCATTTAGGTTTGCCTGGACTACATTTTCGATGTACGTAAAATCGCGTGTTTGCTCGCCATCGCCGTAGATGACAGGTGTCTCGTTTTTCATCAGGGCGTCGATGAAGCGGGAGATAACCCCGGAGTAGGCCGACGACGGGTTCTGTCGCGGGCCGAAGACGTTGAAGTAACGAAGCGAGAGGGTTTCCAGGCCGTACACTTCATAAAACACGCGGCAGTAATACTCACCCATCAATTTTGCCGCGGCATATGGTGACAGCGGTTCAGGCCGCATTGTCTCTACTTTTGGGAGGATCTCCTGATCACCGTACGCGGAACTGGATGCCGCATAGATAAGGCGGCGAACACCCGCGTCTCGAGCTTTTACGAGCAGATTGAATGTTCCGTTGACGCAGGCGTCGTGAGTTTCAGTCGGATTTTCGACCGAACGCGGAACACTAGGCAAGGCCGCCTGGTGAAATATCACATCAACACCTTTTACCGCTCGTTCAAGGGCGGGGCTGTTGTTAAGGTCTGCCTCAATAAAATCGAACTCGCCTTCGATCTCGGCCAGGTTATCGCGCGAACCCGTGCTGAGATTGTCGAGGATCGTGACCTTTGCTCCCTGACGAATGAGTTGATCGGCGAGATTGGATCCAATAAATCCGGCCCCGCCGGTTACAAGAACTTTTGGTGTAATTCCCATATCGACACAGTAAGACCGGCGGCCAGAAGCCCTTCCTTCACAGCTTTCTTCAGCTCGAACGCGGCACCCGACCGACGAAGATCATCGACCCACGCCAACGTACTCGAAACCAATAGAGCGCATATCATCCGGTTCATAGATGTTTCGGAGGTCAGCGATCTTGGGCGACCTGAGAAGCTGCTTTACGCGTTGCATATCGAGCGCTCGGAACTGGTTCCATTCGGTGATGATGACCAGGGCATCAGCGCCTTCGATCGCGTCATACTCGTCAGAGGCGAATTCGATCCCTTCGATGCAATGCCTTGCTTCGTCCATGGCAACAGGGTCAAAGGCCTTAACTGAGGCTCCTTTTGCGGTAACGGCGTTGATAATATCGGCCGCCGGAGATTCGCGCATATCGTCGGTTTCCGGCTTGAACGATAGGCCGAGAACCCCGAGCCGTTTGCCGGCAAGTCCGCCCAACAGTTTCTCGATCTTAGCGATCATCGCTTCGCGCTGGCGCTCGTTGGCTTCGATGACGGCGTCAACGATGCGGGTTTCAACCCCGAACTGGTCAGCAACCGTAGTGAGGGCCCGCGTGTCCTTGGGGAAACATGATCCGCCGTATCCGGGACCCGGATGCAGGAATTTTCTCCCGATGCGGTTATCCATTCCCATCCCGCGGGCAACGTCGTGGACGTCGCAGCCGATCGCGTCGCAAAGGTTTGCTACTTCATTGATGAAAGTGATCTTGGTCGCCAGAAAGGCATTTGCGGCGTACTTGATGAGTTCGGCGGCTTCGAGCGATGTGATCACTATTGGCGTTTCGATCAGGTACAGCGGGCGATAAAGCTCCTTCATTACCTCGATCGCCCGTTCTTCATTGCTCCCGATCACGACACGGTCGGGGCGCATAAAATCGTCGATCGCCGCACCTTCGCGAAGAAATTCCGGGTTTGACGCAACACCGAATTCGGTAGGCGTATTCAGATTCTCGGCGACAAATGTTCGAAGCCACTCACCGGTTCCGATCGGTACTGTTGATTTGGTCACCAGCACCTTATAGCCATTCATCGCTTCCGCAACATCCTTAGCTGCCTGCTGGTAATAGCTCATATCGGGCGAGCCGTCCGGCTTTGGCGGCGTCCCGACGGCCAGGAATACGACCTCGGCCCGTTCTACGGCCGAACGTATGTCCGTCGTGAAATGCAGGCGGCCCGCCTTTCCGTTCTTTTCGACTATCTGATCAAGGCCTGGTTCGTATATGGGAATGACGCCCTGTTTGAGCTTTTCGATCTTGTTTACGTCCACATCGACGCATGTCACGTCAACGCCAAATTCCGCAAAACACGCACCGGTGACCAGTCCGACATAGCCGGTGCCAATAACGGCAATATGCATAATGTTAAATCAAGTACTAAAGATCGCTCTGCGGTTCTCCGCAAAAATACCAAAAATACGGCTCAGATCGGGAAAAGTCAATCCGGGAACATCGTTCCGGCCTCTGCGAGGACTCTTTTGATGTTCAGGGCGACGACTTCCATCTCCCGGGTGAAGAGCCGATCGAATCAAACGACAAACTTCAACTTCAGATGATCTATCCTCGAAGCAAAATAATACGGGCCATATTTCCATAAAACATGGCCCGTACTATGCTCAAAATTATAAGAACCGACCCGTGAACGCTATCGAACCGGGCTGACGACCACCGTGCCGCCGCCGGGCTCGGGGTCATTGTTACCCAAGAAGATAACCGCACCGGCGACACCAGCAGCGATCAGGATCAGCCACGGCCATCCGCCGATAGGTACCGGGGGAGCAGAGTTAGGCCGGAGGCAGGGTTTACAGCCTGTCTGGGCAAGATTGCCTGCGGAGGCAGACGTGCCCGCCGCGATCTGCTTATCCGACGTGCCTTCGCGCATGGTCACCATGCCGGCTGTCGTATCCACGTGCGTGTGCGAACATTCAACTTCAACGAGAAAATTATTCGCCAGGCTTGAATCGGCGATAACGGCAGCATCCTTGGTTGTCACCGTCGCGGCGACACCGGCAGCGCTCGCAACCTTTGCCTTGCCCGCTGACAGAATGGCCACAATGTTGTTATCCGAGAAATTCAGTACAACATTCGAATCGGCCAGGATCTCGATTCGGCCGGCTTTGCCGAGGCTAACGATCGCGTTTGAGTTTGCTCCCGTAACAACGGTACTTCCCGAAACGATCGTCGAATTGGAAACTGCGGTTTGGCCATTGACCGTTACCTGGCCCGTGACCGTGATCTCACCAGTTACATCCTTGGTTCCGGCAAGTGCGATTGATGAAGAAACGCAAAATACCGCAATAGCGGTGAATGACGTAAGAAGCTTACGAAGACAATTTTTGGCGAGCATTGAAACCTAATCCTCCTGAATCAATTTCCTATAATACAAGCAATTACAGTTAGCCGCAATGGCAAAATCACTCAAATAGTGACAAAAACAAGAATTATCGATTCGGACTCACAACGGAATCGTCGCTGTTCGACGCAGCAACGGCGATAAGGATGGCCGCGGCCGCACCGCCGGCAACGAGAATCCAGATCCAGGTCTTGTCCTTCTTGGAACTGGTCTGTTTCGCCGAAGTATTGCCCGCGGCAGAAATTGATTCGCCCGGATTCAAAACTGTCGTCCTCCCATCGTTCGTCCTAACATTAACAGTACCTTCTGAATTCAAAACCGTCAACGTACCTTCGGTGAGCTCGGCTTCGATAGTTCTATCGTCAAAAACCACGTTTACCGAAGAGTTCGGCGACAATTCGAGCCGGCCGGCCTTGCCGATACTCAGGGTTGCCGTCGTTTCGCCAGGGGTTGATATGACGCTTGAAGAAAAGACCGTTCGTCCGCTTTTCGACTCTTCGCCGTTGACGAGTGCAACAGGGGCTTCTCCATTCAAACCGTGTCCGGAAACAGTTAATTCAGCGGCAACCGGTCCTGAGGCTGCCAAAGCGACCATCGAAGTGGCCGTAAAAAGTGTCGTGAGAGCGCAAACCGTAATGGCCTTGCGGGTGAAAAACAAAAAACTCATAGTTCTGTGGGCCTACCTTAATTCAGCGTTGATCTAGCACAAAGATCAAGCTCCTCGATTTTGGCACGAAAACTCCTTTTGTGTCAACAAAAAGGACAAATTCCGAGTAAGGGCGTTTCCCTCGTCCGGGTGCTTTCAATTCCAAGTGAGCCTGGCTTTGGTCATACTTATAACACACATATACTCTGAATTTAAAGCAAATTCCGTGAGCCGCGTGAAAGTTGGCGTAAAAGCGGTGGATTTCGGAGGTGCTTTTGCCGTATCGACACTTTTCTGCTTTAATCTGGAAGTCCCTCGTAAGTTCTAAGGAGATATTGTTGTATGAGAGTATTTTCGCTCGTTCTTATTGTTGCATCGATATTTGTTGCTTCGTGCGGCGGGCCAACGGAAACATCCGGCCCCAAGATCGGTTTCTCAATGGCCACGGTAAAGGAAGAACGCTGGCAGCGTGACCACGATGCATTCGAAGCCTATTGTAAGAAAATAAAGGTCCAATGCGTTATAACGGTCGCAGATAACAGCGCCTCCCGGCAGGCGAACGACGTCGATAATTTGCTTACGCAGGGTGTCGATGTCCTGGTTATCGCACCTCAAAATGCGACTCAGGCGGCTTCGCTCGTCGAAAAGGCGAAGGCCCAGAATGTGCCGGTGATCAGCTATGACCGTTTGATCGATTCGGAGAAGATCGACCTGTACATTTCTCACCAGGTGCCGGTGATCGGGCGAAAGATAGCTGAATACGCGCTCGAGCATGCTCCGCAGGGTAATTACGCGATGGTGTACGGCTCCAGTTCCGATAATAATGCCCTCATCATGAAGGAAGAGCAGCTTAAGGTGCTCAAGCCGGCGATCGACAGCGGCAAGATCAAGATCGTGGCGGACCAGTTCATAGACGATTGGAAAGCCGAAGAAGCGCTGAAGATGGCCGAGAACGCGTTGACCCTTACGAACGACAATATTCAGGCGTTTGTGGTTTCGAATGACGGCATGGCCGGCGGGGTCGTGCAGGCGATCGAGGCCCGAGGGCTAACGGGGAAGGTCATCGTGACCGGTCAGGATGCTCAGTTGGACGCGCTCCAGCGGATCGCCGAAGGGAAACAGTCGATGACCATTTATAAGCCGATCATCCCGCTTGCCAGCCAGGCGGTGGAGGCAGCGGTGAAACTCGCGAAAAAGCAGCCGCTTGACACCCAGCCATTTAAGAATGTTACCGGCAAGGAAGTGCCGGCCATCTTGCTGGAAGTGACGACGGTTGATAAGAATAATCTTATGGAAACGGTCATCAAGGACGGCTACGCAAAATATGAGGACGTTTATAAGAATGTCCCGGAGGGCCAACGGCCGCCTCGTCCGTAAGGTTGCTCTATGGATGAATTTGTACTGGCCGGGGACCTCGGCGGCACGAATCTTCGGGTTGCGGCCGTAGACGCCGAGGGCCGCATTCTGTTTCGCACCGAGGCGCCGACGCCCCGGCATACGGACGAGACGAAGATCGTCGAGGCAACGGCGGGTCTCGTTAATCAATGCCGGGAGCGTCTTTCAGGCGAGGTGTCCGGCTTTGCTTTTGCCATTCCGGCGATAATGTCCGCCGAGGAGCGGCGAATATTCAGCTGCCCGAATCTGCCGGAGATGGACGGGACGGACCTTGCGGGTTCGCTCGAGGCCGCACTCGGCATCGACGTTATTCTCGAAAACGATGCCAATGCGGCAGCACTGGGAGAATATTGGCTGGGAGCCTCTCGTGGGTGCATCAGTTCGATCTGCGTTACGCTCGGAACCGGTGTGGGCGGAGGCATCATCTTGAACGGAAAACTCCACAGCGGCCCCGACGGAACGGCCGGTGAGGTCGGGCATATGTGCGTGGAACCGCTCGGGCCGCGATGCGGCTGCGGAAGCAACGGGTGCCTTGAACAGTTCTCGTCGGCGAGCGCGATCGTCCGAATGGCGAGCGATCTGCGAAGCTCATTCCCGGACACAAAACTGCCCGCTGATGGAAGGTTCGACGCCCGGGAAGTATTCCTACTTGGTGTTGATGGTGATCGGCTTTGCGTTGAAGTTTTCCGCCGCGCAGGGGCATATTTAGGGATCGCGCTTGCAGGACTCATCAACGCGCTGAACCCGGAAGCCATCGTGATCGGCGGCGGCGCGGCCGAAGGCTGGGACCTGTTCATCGACGCGACTCGAGCCGAAATTGCGAAACGGGCATTCCGCCAGCCCGCGGAACGTGCTAGAATCGTTCGCGCATCGCTCGGTAGTGACGCGGGTATCGTCGGTACGGCGTATCTTGCGTTTGCCCAGAGTGGCCGCGTAGCACGATCGTAAGCTGGCGTACAAAACCCTATGGACGTATACCATAAGATCCTGACCAGGATCTATGAGATCACGAACGGTAAGGACAGCATCGAGGTCGATCTCAATGATCTCCTGAAACAGGAGGGATTTTACTCAAACATCGACAATATTTCTCAGCATCTCGCCACCGAAAGCTGGGTCGCCGAGACCCCGCGCCCGCGGGTGGTCAAGATAACTCACTGGGGAACTGCCGAGGCAAAACGGGTCCTTAACAACAAACCCGACACTAAGCTCGAGTTGTCGAAGGACGCTAATCGACTTCTTGCCGAGGCCCGCGAGCTTATCATCATGCTTGAAGAGTTTGCTGCCTCGCCGAACGCCGCGAATTTTAAGACCGTCGATAAGAAGATAGGTGACCTTCAGCCGATCGTTGGCCGGATCAGGGACAATGTGTAAGGTTCTGCTTGCGTCGGTCAGACTTTTTCGGTTATAATAATCGTTTCGTGCGAGTCATAGGACGAGTCTAGTGGGTTTCGCACCCACTTTTTATTTTGGCTGGAAAACGATGGACAAAGTTTCGATCGACGATCGAACCCGACAAATTGCCGAGGCGGCCTCGGCAGGGAATAACGTTGAATTTGTCCACAGCGAGGTTGTCGGCTCGAAACGGAACATGACCGTAAGGGTTTACATTGATAAACCGGGCGGGGTAACCGTAGAGGATTGTGCGTCCGTTTCGCGGAGCATGGAAGAATTGCTGGATGTGGACGATTTTATCCCCACGGCCTATCTGTTGGAGGTTTCATCGCCGGGGCTTGAGCGGGAATTGTACAGCATTGACGATTTCAGGAAGTTCATTGGCCAGAAGGTGAAGGTGAAACTGGCCGCGCCGATAAACGGGCAAAAGGTCTTTTTGGGTCGGATAGCCCGTGTTTCGGGAGATGACATCGTGCTTGCCGACAAAGGGCCGGACGAGGTCAGCTTCCCGTACGGCGAGGTTGTGAAGGCGAATCTGAGGGTTGACCTCGAACAGGAATTTAAGAAGCGATAGATATGACATCATCGATCGGACAGAGCATAGAAGCGTTGTGCACCGAGCAGGGGCTCGATCGCGAGTTGGTGATCGAGGCCATGAAAGATGCGGTGAAGGCCGCCGCGCGCAAACAGTTCAAGGCGCAGGACAAAACTGGTGACAGCATTCAGGTCGATTGGAACAATGAAGAGGGCATGATCGAGATCTCTGTCCAAAAAACCGTTGTTCAGGAGGTCGAGAATGAGTCCGCAGAGCTTTCGCTTGAAGAGGCCCAGGAAATGGCGGGCGACGAGATAGAGCTCGGCGATATGCTCCTTATCCCGCTTCCACAGGAAGAGATGGGCCGGATTGCCGCCCAGACGGCGAAGCAGATCCTGGTGCAAAAGGTTCGCGAGGCGATCCGCGAGAAGGTTTACGACGAGTACATCGACCGAAAGGGCGAGCTGATCAACGGCACAGTGAAGCGTTTTGAAAGAGGCGACATGATCATCGATCTCGGTAACAACCTTGAGGCGATCCTGCCGCGTCGTGAGCAGTCGAGGGGCGAAGTCTGGAACCAGGGCGAACGCACACGTGTTGTGATCGTCGATGTGTCCAAGGACCAAAAAGGCCAGCAGATCAAGGTTTCGCGTGCCTCGGCCGAGCTTATCAAGCGGCTGTTCGAAATGGAAGTGCCCGAGATCTACGACGATACGGTCGTCATTAAGTCGGCCGTCCGCGAGCCGGGCGACCGGGCGAAGATCGCGGTGACCTCTAATGAAAAGGACGTCGATCCGGTCGGCGCCTGCGTCGGCATGAAAGGATCGCGCGTGCAGTCGATCATTAAGGAACTTCGCGGTGAGAAGATCGACATCATCGAATGGTCCGATGAACCATCTGTCTTTGCGGCAAATGCGTTGTCGCCGGCGAAGGTTTCGCAGGTCCGCATCACGGATATAGAAAAGCGCAAGATGGCGGTCATTGTCGGCGAAGATCAGCTGAGCCTCGCCATCGGCAAGAAGGGGCAGAATGTTCGACTCGCGACCCGGCTGGTCGGTTGGGACATAGATATTGTCAGCGAGGAAGTTCTCAAACAGGAGATCGCACAGCAGATGGGCCAGATGATGGCTTCGGGCGGGCCGGTGCCGCTTTCGGCGATCGAGGGCGTCACTGCGAACCAGGCCGAGTTGCTTGCGGCAAAGGATATTCTGGATGTCGATGCACTTGCGGCCACATCGATCGATGATCTTGTTGATATCCTCGATGTCAGCCTGGACGAGGCCGAAAAGATCCTGGCATCAGCCGCTTCGATAGTTGAGGCGCGGAATATCGCGGCGGAAGCCGAAGGAGTCGAGGATGCGGCCGAAGAGGTTGTATCTGAGACTGGGGAAGCCCCGGAGACCGGCGCGACCGGAGACGCTGAAATGAGTGAGGGTTCACCGGCGGCAGAAGGCGTGCCCGAGACTGAGGCCGATCTGCATCTCGATGACGCCGAACCCGCATCAGCCGAAACCCGCGATGTTTTGGACACCGCGGAGACGGTAGAGGAAGATGCGCGAGAAATTCCGACGGATCCCGCCGGTGAAGCCGATCCTGTGGAAATGCCGGAACCCGAAGCCCCTGCTAGCGAGAGCGAGATCGAGGCGAGCATCTCGAACAATACCGACGACCGCGCTGAGACTGACGAGACTGACGAGGCTGACAAGGCGGACGAAGAAGTTTTTGAAGATAAAGGCAATGAGAGCAATTAAACTCAAGTTTCGCCTTTACGCCGCCCGGTTTTTGCGAGCGGTCTTTTGAGATCGGATCGAAAAAGATCCGAACTGCAATACGATCATTTATGGCTATTGGTAAGAAGATTCGGATCTACGATCTTGCACGAGAATTAAAACAGGATGCCAAGCGCATCATGGAAGACCTGCGTCGCGAAGGTGCCGACGTAAGCGTGCCCTCAAACTCGGTTGCAGCCGAGTTGGCCGATAAGATCCGCCTAAAGTATTTTCCGAAGACAGAGACCGCGCCAAAGCGTGCGATCAAGGTCATCAAAGCGACCAAGAAAGCGGCCGCAATACCCGCCGAAGAGGAACCTTCCCTCGAGCAAATCCCGGAAACGGAAATTCAGGAGCCGGTCGAGGCAGAGCCGCCGCCCGAGGCCGAAACTCCTGCGCCCGAGGAAGCTCCGGCACCGAAATCGCGTAGCTATAAACTAAAAAAGAAATCGATCGAGCCCGCCGAAGCCGAGGACGAAGCGGAAGTGATTGCCGCGGCCCCCGAAACGGCCGACGATGAACCGGAAGCAGAGCCTGCGGAAGAAGCAGAAACAGTGCCGTCGGCACCGGCCGTAGCCGAAACAGGAACGAAGAATCGCGTCCTTCGGCCAAGCGGAACCCAGATCAAACAGCTCACGCTTACGCGAGATGCCCTCAAACAGGGCGTGAAACCGGGTGAGCGTGTCGTTAGTGAAACTCCTACGCGCACCGGCAAGCTTGTGAATGAGCGCGACAGCCGCGGCCGCCGCACTGACCTCCGCGGCACACCCGGTGAAACCGCAGCTCCGCAGATGACCTATACGCCGCCGGCCGATAATAGGCGCAGGCCGGGACGTTCCGGCGGCCGCAAGGGCAGGCCGGACACAAAGACCAGATTTGGCGAACGCGAGCAGGACTCGCCGCGGCTCAGGACGATCGAGGAACGCGTCCTGGATCAGGTGAATAGAGGCTCGGCCGACGATCTTAGGCCGATCCGCCTGACTGAAGGGGCGACCATCCGCGAATTTGCCGAGGCATTGGGCATCACGCCGAGAGATATCGTGCAGCTGCTGATCAAGCGCGGCGTTTTTGCGACGCTTAATCAGTCGATGAACGAGAAAATGGCGGTCGAAATGGGCTTCGATTTCGGCTTCGATATCAGCTTTGTCCCGTTCGAAGAAATGGTGATCGAACAGGAATTCGAAGAGCTTATCGCCGCTGATTCCGACGATGTTGAAATATCCCGGGCACCTGTGATAACGGTCATGGGCCACGTGGACCACGGCAAAACCTCACTCCTCGACGCGATCCGCTCGGAGCATGTCGCAGAGGGTGAGGCGGGAGGCATAACTCAGCATATTGGAGCCTATAGTGTGCTCGTGCCGAACCCCGAGAACCCTGATGAGGAGCGACGCGTTGTGTTCCTCGATACGCCCGGCCACGAAGCGTTCACGATGATGCGTGCCCGCGGTGCTAAGGCGACTGACATCGTTATACTCGTGGTCGCCGCGGATGACGGCGTTATGCCGCAGACGATCGAGGCCGTCGAGCACTCGAAAGCGGCGGGCGTGCCGATCATTGTCGCGATCAACAAGATCGACAAGCCTGATGCGAATCCCGATAAGGTAAAGCAAGGCCTTGCAGGACTCGGACTTCAGCCGGTTGATTGGGGCGGCGACGTGGAAATGGTCCCGGTTTCGGCAAAGACCCGCGAGGGCATCGATACACTGCTTGAAACGGTACTGCTTCAGGCGGATATTCTCGAGCTTCGGGCGAGTCCGACGCGTCGGGCCGCCGGCGTCGTCCTTGAAGCAAAGGTGGACAAGGGACGCGGTTCGGTTGCGACGGCACTGGTGCAGCAGGGAACGCTTCGAGTTGGCGATCCATTCATTGTGGGACAGTTTTACGGCAAAGTGCGTGCCATGTTCTCGGACCGCGGCGAGCAGGTGACGGAAGCACCGCCGGCGACGCCGGTCGAGGTGCTTGGCCTGCAGGGCGTTCCGCAGGCGGGTGACACTTTCCAGGTCGTTTCCGACATTGATCGGGCCCAGACCATCGCCGGCCAGCGGCAATTGCAGGCACGGCAGGCGGCAATGCTCAAGACCACCAAGCGTGGCATCGAGTCGCTTGGGTTGGCGGAGATCAAGGAACTGCTCGTTATCCTCAAGGCGGACGTGCAGGGCTCCGTCGAAGTACTCAAACAGACGCTGGAGAAACTTTCGACCGATAAGGTGAAGGTCCGGGTTATTCGTGCCGGCGTCGGGGCGATCGCTGAATCCGACGTTCTCCTTGCTTCGGCAACTCAGGCTGATAACGTCCAGACGGCCGTCGTTATCATAGGCTTTAACGTTCGTCCCGAGTCCCGCGTTGCCGAGATTGCTCGGCACGAGGATGTCGATATTCGGCTGCACTCGATCATCTACAAGGTTGAGGAAGAGATCCGTGCCGCCATGATCGGGATGCTCGACGCGATCGAGAAGGAAGTCATTCTCGGCAAGGCCCTTGTTCAGGAGACGTTCAAGGTTTCGCGTGTCGGCACTATCGCTGGCTGCCGCGTTACGGACGGGCTTATTCGGCGTCAGGCGAAGGCGCGGCTGCTCCGCGATAGCGTCGTTATCTGGGAGGGCGACATTGCCACGCTCAAGCGGTTCAAGGATGACGTCAACGAGGTCAAGCAGGGCTTCGAATGCGGCATCAGCCTGGTCAATTTCAACGACATTAAGGTCGAGGACGAGATCGAGGCCTACGTGATCGAAAAGACGGCGGCGACGGAACTTTAGCTCTATCGGTAGTTTAGAGTAGGTAATGAAAAGGCCTGAGCGTCTAGCAGAAGCATTGCGGGAAGAGATCTCCGAAGTCGTTGGGTTCGAGCTTGAAGACCCGCGCGTCGAGGCAGTGACGGTTACGGACGTAACTGTTTCGGACGATCTTCGCGATGCAAAGGTTTACGTCGTTGTCGAAGGCGGCGGCGACGAAGAGGCGAAAAAGGCCCTGACCGCGCTGCAGCACGCGGCAACGTACGTACGGCAACAGGTCGCGATGAATTTAAGTTTGCGGCACGCACCGCATATTCATTTTGTGAGGGACACGGCGGAAGAAAACGCCGCGAGGGTCGGCAGGATATTGAATGAGATCGCCGACGAGTTGGAAGAAAAGACGGAGTAAGTGAAATTGCGATTTGCGGTTTGGGGATTTGCGATCGGTAAGAATATGGTCGTAAGTCGCAGATCGAGAATCGAAATTCGCAGATTGTTTTAGTGTTAAGTCAAGTAGTTGAGCTAATTGAAAACAAGCAGCGTTTCGGTATCACCACGCATATAAAGCCGGACGGCGACGGAGTGGGGTCGTCTCTGGGCCTGTGTTGGCTGCTGAAAAGTTTGGGGAAATCGGCTGAAGTGATCGTGCACGGCGATATCCCAATGGCGTACCGCAGCCTTCCGGGTGCTGACAAGATCCGAAACGTCGATCGCCTGGACAGATCGTATGATGCGGTGTTCATCATCGAATGTTCCGACCTTGAACGGCCGGGAATCGCGGGGCTTGGCGGGGAGCTTACGGTCAATATCGACCACCACGCCACGAGTGAGCATTTTGGAACGGTGAACTGGATCGACTCGACCGCCTCCGCGGTCGGCGAGATGATCTACAACCTGTGCAAGGCCATTGGCGGGCGTGTTACGCGAGAGATCGCGGAATGCGTTTACATGGCGCTGGTTACGGACACTGGCTCGTTCCATTTTTCGAACACGACCGAACGCACTCTGAAAGTTGCGTCGGAGCTGGTCAAGGCCGGTGTCAAGCCCGCGACTATTTCCGAAGCCGTTTACAATAACTATCCGTGGTCTCGGATCGAATTGATGCGGCAGGTGCTTGGAACGGTAAGGCGCGATGAAAGCGGTAAGATCGCTTTTCTTCGGCAGACCCTGAAGATGCGCGCGGCCGCCGGGGCGGTGGATGGCGACAATAACGGGTTCGTTAATATCCCGCTGTCCGCGCGTGACATTCTCGCGGCAGTTTATATGCGCGAGGTCGGCGAGGGTGAATATCGAGTCAGCCTGCGTTCAAAGGGCGACATCAATGTGGCCAAGGTCGCGGAAACATTCGGCGGCGGCGGCCACAGGAACGCGGCCGGCTTGCAGGTCGAAGGCGATTGGGATGAAAAGGAAGCCGAGATAGTCGCCGCCGTCCGCGAGGCCGTCGAACGTGCGGAGGCTGTTGCGGCGGGAGATATTACGGTCGCTCCGGACGTGTTCTGATTTTTGCCCGCGAAATACGAGAGAATTCGCGAATGGAGACCGCCTTTTCGCGTTCTTTCGCGTTTTTCGCGGGCAAACTCGCAGATGGCTGAAATAAAGGAAAAGCGCTATAAATGGCGTCGCGAGGATTATCGTGAAAAGACCAAGGGGCTTTTGATGATAAATACAGGCGACGGCAAGGGGAAAACAACGGCGGCGATCGGCGTGATGGTCCGAGCCGCGGGCCGCGGCCTGAAGTGCTGCATGATCCAATTCATGAAATCGAAGCACGATCGCTATGGCGAGCACGAATCGCTCGAGAAACTTGGTGTCGAGATCCACACTATGGGCGATGGATTCACGTGGGATACCAACGATCCCGCTCAGGATATTGCGACCTCGGAAACAACCTGGGCGCTGTGTGTTGAAAAGATGCGAAGCGAGGACTATGAGCTGCTGGTTTTCGACGAACTGGTTTATGTGCTCGATTACAAATTCCTGGACGTCAAAAAAATACTCGACGAGATCAGGACCAGCCGCGAGAAACAGCCTCACCTGCACATAATCGCCACCGGTCGCAACGCTCCGCCCGAGTTGGTCGAAGCGGCTGACCTTGTTACGGAAATGAAAGAGATCAAGCATCCATTCCATGCGGGGATCTACGCACAGCAGGGAATCGAGTTTTGAGGTTCATCCGGAATAGCGAATAGCTGATAGCGAATAACGAATAATGGCAAATCGCGAAAACAAGGCCGGTTTTTAACTAACCGCTATTCCGAACATGAAAACTTCAATCGACAGGCGAAAACCCGACGGGCCTCTTGACTACATAGCCCTGGCGATAACGACGGTCGGCGTCGGTTATTTGCCGCTGGCCCCGGGGACATTCGGATCGCTGGTGGCAGTCGGTTTTTATTCGATCCTGTCGACTTCATTTGGTTCTTTCAGATACGCTCCCGGCCTAACTGAACCCGAGTTTCTCGTGGCAGCCGTCCACGCCGTAATTCTCGCCGCCTTTCTGTTGTTCATTCTCCTGGGCGTATGGGCCGCGGGAAGGGCAATCGAACTGCTCGGAAATACTGATCCCCCGCAGGCGGTGATCGACGAGGTCATTGGCCAGCTCATCGTCTTTTTGTTTATTCCCTTTACATCATCGTGGCCGTTGATAGGAATTGGGTTCGTGCTCTTTCGATTGTTCGATATCTGGAAGCCGTACCCGATCGACTCTCTCCAGGTCCTGCCGGGCGGCATCGGCGTCTGCGCTGACGACATTCTGGCGGGCGTCTATGCGGGGATCTGTCTTTCGGTAATTTACGCGGTCAGTCTGTCCATCTGATAATGCGTGAACCGGTGTCCCATCTCAACTGCCGCGAAGTTCTTTGAGGACGCTTTCGGCCTCGTCCTTGTAGTCGCTGTTGGGATTCTTCTCCAGCATAATAGACAGATAGGCCACGGCATCTTCGCGAAGCTTTTCCGGAGCGTATTTCTTCTTCTCTTTCTCGGATTTGAGATTCACCTTCTGCTTGCCCTCGTTTTTGGACAAGTAATAGCTGCTCATCCCGGCAAGATAGAGAAATTCCTCCATGTTCGAAAAGTCCGGATATGCCGCGAACGTCTCCTCAAAACGCATAAGCACTCCCTTGTAGGCCTTTTTCAGCCGAAATGCCTGCCGGGCAACGTCGAGATTGTGCTTTGCGTCGGCCTCAAGGATCGGATCGACGGCAGGCGTCACATTGCGCTGAGCATAAGACGCGGATGTCATTAGAATGACGAATACAGCGGAAAACAGAAATGCGCTCTTGCGGATCATAACTCTACTGGGATGCGAAACGCCTCCAGGTAGTTGGCGGTTCCATCTTTCACTTGGACCTTTTCTTAGGTAGTTGCTTCCGTATCTGTTTTGGCTTCGCGTCAAAGCGCAGCAAAAGCTTTTCACGTTCGTGGGCCTCATTCTCGCGAAGGCGCTGGACTTCAAACGCAAGTCTTTCAACAAGAATAGAAAGGTCTTCGTTACGCCGCCGGAGTTCCCGAATATCATCACTGTTTCGGCGGGTCAATTCACCAGCAATAATGAAATCCTTGACAGCCCCTAAGAATTTTTCCCACATTAGTTCTTCGCGAGGGCTTCGACCGCCTTCTTCGCCCGATTGAACGCGATCTCGTTTGAGCGTCGTAACTTGTTGATGTCCTTATAGATCTCAAGCGTCGCCCGGTTATTCTCGCGAAGCTGAGTCAATAGCCGGTCCAACTTCTTCGAAAAGTTCACTTCTTTAGCCTTGGACAAAGTTGGCGTTAGTGTATGGTTCATAAGCATGTCCTTTCCAAGATATGATACATCAGTTTGATGCGTATTTCCCGATAATCGCTTCAAGCTTCTTCGCCGTTTCTGCCGGCCAGTGGTCGGGGGCGGTGAAAATAGCATTCTTGATGGCGTCGCGGTACTGGTTCGGCGTTTCCTTAGTTGCGACGCGTTTGACCGCATCTTTTAAGATCAACTGTGCGTTGCGGACGTTTTTGTTCAGGTATTCGACGACGATGTCGATGGTCACGGCATCGTGGTCCTCGTGCCAGCAGTCGTAGTCGGTGACGAGGGCGAGCGTTGCGTAGGCGATCTCGGCTTCGCGGGCGAGCTTGGCTTCCTGGAGGTTCGTCATGCCGATGATGTCCATTCCCCATTGGCGATAGACGTTCGATTCAGCCTTGGTCGAGAACGCCGGGCCTTCCATGCAGACATAGGTGCCGCCGCGGTGGGTTTTTACGCCGACAGTCTTGCAGGATGCTTCAAGGATGTCGCCAAGCTCGCTGCAAACCGGATGAGCGAACGTGACGTGTCCGACGATTCCTTCGCCGAAGAATGTCGATTCCTTTGCCCTTGCCCGTGTGCGGTCAAAGAACTGATCCGGAATGACCATATCGGTTGGGGCGTACTGTTCCTGCAAACTGCCGACGGCCGAGACCGACAGGATATATTCCACGCCCAGCAATTTCATCGCGTAGATGTTCGCCCGGTAGGGAACTTCTGTCGGCAAAAACTTATGCCCGCGAGCATGACGCGGCAAAAACGCCACCGTAACGCCATCCAACTCGCCAATTATGAAAGCATCCGACGGATCGCCAAACGGCGTTTCCAACTTTTGCTCCCTAACATTCTGAAGCTCGGGCATTTGATACAGGCCCGAGCCGCCGATTATTCCGATGTTTACTTTTTCCATTCTATGCTTAATTCGTCGATGTTCTTGCCCCTATTCTCCCATCAACTACTTCGAGTCGGCAAAGAGGCTCACCGGTATCGTGATAGAAAAGGCAATGCCATTTTTCCGAAAGCGCTTTCGGGAGGATGCCTTTCTTGAATTCCATTGTTTCGACCGGATAAAGATCATAACCCATCACCCAAGCTGGCGGGAGATGATGCGTGGTCGGGACAAGATCGGCAAAGCCGTATAGCGTTCTTCCACCGCGGTCTAGGCGCCAGGTTTGCATTGTTTTTGAGTGGCCGCGGATGGTTTCGAGTTTAAGACCAGGAACGGCCTCGTAGTCGTCGGGCATTAGTTCAAGTTGGCCTGATTCCTGTACCGGCCGCCAGTTTTCAGGAAGGTAGCTGGCTTTGTCGCGTTCGTGCGGGTTTTCGGCGTGCTCGTACTCGTTCTTTGAGACCAGGTAGCGGGCGTTGGCGAACTGAGGAATTGATTCTCCAGCTGAAGAGAGAACCACCCCGTCCGCCGAAGCGTCGGCCACCCCTCCTTCGGAAGGAGGGGAACTTGCCGAGATCGTATTCCCGCCGGCGTGGTCGAAATGGAGATGAGTATTTATCACGATATCGATATCCTCAGGCCCGCAGCCGGCAATCTTACGCAGTGAATCGGCAAATGGGCGTTCGCGGTGGATGCCGTACATTTCAATGTGTCTGGCATCCCATTTTTCGCCGATGCCGGTTTCGATGAGGACCTTTTCTTTCCCGGTGTCGATGAAGACACAGTTCATGTTCAACCGGACGCGGTTTTTCTCATCCGGCGGGCAAACGCGTTCCCAAACGACGCGAGGGACGACTCCGAACATCGCCCCTCCGTCTAGTCTGAATTCCGTGTCGGGAATTATCTCAACGCGGTAATCGCCGAATTCCATTACTTCTTCTTCGGAGCGGCCTTGGGGGCGTCCTTAGGATCAGTCTTCGCCGGGGGCGGAGGGCCATCCTGTTGTATCTCGCCGTCAGGGTTCATCGGCGGCATTTGCTGCATCTGCTGCTGCTTTTTCATCATCTCCTGGATCTGTTCTTCGGAGACCTGAGGTACGGTGAAATCATCGGGAACGGTGACATGATTCCGCTCGACCACCTCATCAAGAAGCTTCTTCTCCTTCTCTGCCTCAAGCTTGTTGCGGACGTATTGCTTCACCGGCAGTTCCCGTCCCTCAACATCTTCAGGGTCCTTGAAGGTGGTTGAGAAAAGGATATGACGCACGTCATATGTCTCAGTAGGCTGACCGGCCGAATCCTTGCCCTCGCCCTTACGTTCGAGCTTGATGATGTGGTATCCGAAATCCGTTTCAACGAGGTTGGGAGCAACCTGGCCCGGTTCAAGTGCCAAGGCCGCTTCCTCAAACGGTTTGACCATGCGGCCTTTGGTCACGTCCTTGTATATCCCGCCTTGCGGCTCGCCGCTCGGGTCCTTATTTCCCGGATCTTCGCTGAATTCGTTTGCCAGCTTGGCGAAATCTTCGCCGTTCTTTGCGCGGGCAAGGACCTCTTCGGCCTTCGCTCGCTTTTCAGGATTGTTCAGTTCGGGATGCTCGGCGATGTATTTCGCTACTTCTTCGTCCGTCACCTCGACTTTCTCAGCTGCCTTCATGGAATAGAGGCGTGCCAGGAACTGTGCCTGCTGCAGCTTGATCTGAAGGTTTACCTTGTCAATGAACTCTTTCGGAAGTTCACCCGCGCGGGCCTTCTCATTGAATTCCTTCTCGTAGATCTCGATCTTCGCGAAAAAGTCGCGGGCCTGGTTGCGTTGTTCTTCGCTGATCTCAGGTTCCTTACCGCCTTCACTGCCGCTGTTCATTATGGCGATCTTCGAATCAAGGAATTTTTGAAAGGCGAGTTCGCGATTTTCGTGTCCAAGTCCGACCTTGTTCTTTAAAGAGGCAAAGAAACCGGTTTCTGCCGGCGGGTTCCAGAATGCGTTGACCTGATCCTCGGAGATAAAACCGAAGGGCGGCATCGGGCCTTTGTCCTTATTGATTTCTTTGTCGTAGTTGACCGCGGCTACCTCCGAGCGGATGTTCTCCAACTCCTGCCGGTTATTCGGGTCGTCGGCCAGCCCTTCCCGCTGTGCCTCGCTGGCAAACGCCAAGAGCTGCTTGAGATTGTCAAGCTGCTGCTTTTTCATCTCGGGGTCCTGTTCGAACCGCTTCAAAACCATCGGATTCTGCTTGGCAAGATCGCTCAACAAAAGCTCGATCTCCTCTTTCGTAATGCTGTTGAACGAACCTGCCGATGCGTGTCCGCCGACCTTGTTTTTCCATACGACAAGGCCTGCGCCAATACCGAGCACGACCAGCAACAAGATCAATCCCTTAATTAAGTTACTCAATTTGTTTTCCTCTCTTCGACCTATCTTATAACCAACTATTCGCGTGAATGGCAAACGAGCATAATAACACTTGTCCCGCCGATACGCTAGCAAATGTTTGACCTAATTTTACACAGTCTTGCGGTCGCCGCGGTCGGCTTTCGGCCTCGATTCCTCTTGTACCGACCCGTCCGGATCGTCGGCGACTAGGGCTCGTCTGTCTGAGTTTCTACAAGCTCCAAAAGTACTCCGTTTGCCGAACTCGGATGGACGAACGCTACCTTGCATCCTTCGGCCCCGATCCGCGGTTCCTCGTCGATCAAACGCATGCCCTGATCTTTTAGTTTTCGGAGCGCGGCCACGATATCGTCCACTTCGACGGCAATATGGTGGATTCCTCCACCGCGCTTTTCAAGAAACTTTGATATCGGCGAATCGTCGCTGGTTGGCTCTAAAAGTTCTATCCGGCTCTCACCAAGCGGAAGCATCGCGATCTTGACCTTTTGATCCTCAACAGTTTCAATGTGGACGTTTACAAGCCCGAGTGCGTCTTCCCAGAATCGTAACGCCTCGTCTATTCCTTTTGTCGCGATGCCGAGATGATTGATCTTCATAGATTCAGAGCAGATTAAGGCAGCGGGGTGTTATTTTTGGGGCGTGGCCTTGAGAAGTTCATCAACCGCAGAGTAAGGATCTATCTTTTTCTCTGCTATCTCCAATGAAAGCTCATCAAGCCGATTCACGGTCCCGTTCCGGCCGATAAGTTCGTTCAACAACCGCTCCTGCAGTAATTCAAGCAAACGCCACTTTGCTATGGCCTGACGTCGAGAAACAGCTGAATCCGAACTCTTTTGGAAATCGCCGTAGCTTTCGATGGCTAAGGCAAGGTCTTCGATGCCTTTGTTTTCCGTCGCGATCGTCTTAACGATCGGCGGCTGCCACATATCAGGACGGTGGGCGAGGGAAAGCAGGGCGTCGAGTTCTTTCTGCGTTCGCAGGACGCCTTCGCGGTCGGCTTTGTTGATAACGAAAACGTCTCCGATCTCCATTATTCCGGCCTTGATCGCCTGGATATCATCACCCATGCCGGGAACCAGCACCACAACCGAAACATCCGCCGTCTTTACGATCTCAACCTCATCTTGCCCGACGCCGACGGTTTCGACTATGACCATATCGAACCCGGCTGCATCAAGTATCGCGACCGCATCGACCGTAGCCCGCGACAGTCCGCCGAGATTGCCTCGCGTCGCCATCGAGCGGATGAAGACGTTCTTATCGAGGCCCAGCGTCGCCATCCGGATGCGGTCGCCAAGTATCGCTCCGCCCGAAAAAGGGCTCGACGGGTCAACACAGATTATCCCGACGCGTTTTCCCGATTCCTTGTAATACAACGCAAGTTTATCGACCAGCGAGGATTTTCCCGCTCCCGGTGCTCCGGTGATGCCGATGATCAATGCGTTTCCCGTTCGCGGGAAGACGGCCTTCATCAACTCAGCCGCGTCCGCGGAATAGTTCTCGACACGCGAGATCGCGCGGGCTATCGTCCGCGGGTCGCCGTTGTATAGCTTCTGCACGTCAATCATTGGTCCGAAGAGGCGCGCGGAACGCCGAGATCATCACAGATCTTTTTCGCCAGGTTTTCCTTGATTTCAGTATGACGCGGAATGGCGGTCATGCGGCCATTGGCGAGGTTCTTGTAAACGGTGTGGTTGCCACCCTCGCGACGGAACGCGCAGCCGTTCTTCTCAAGATGCCGAATCAATGCCTTTCGCTTCATTTCAGGCAGCTTGCAGGATTAGCTCCTCTTTTGTCGCCTGCTTTGCCATTTCGAGCCGGTTCTCCGCATCCTCGCGATAGCATTCAAGCAGCAGCGTCACAGCCTCTTTAAGGTTTTCGCGGGTTTCTTCGATCGTTTCACCCTGCGTATTCGCTCCAGGCAGTTCGACAACATAGCCGACATACCCACCTTCGGCCGCCTCTTCATAGATCGCGGTTAGCTTTATCTCAGACATATGTCAGTGTCTTCCATTATACAAGCCTCATTTTCCCACCAATTCCGATTTCCCACAACAGCAATCAAAAAGGACGCGAAAACCTGAGATTCGCGTCCTGAAAATCACTGCCAAATGAACCTCACATCTGCCCTTCATCCGCGGACGGCCCGTAGATCGAGGGAACTGCGATATCGTTCAGCCGCAGATAGACCGAAAGCTGGCCGCGGTGGTGGATGATGTGGTTCATCACGAACGAGCGCATCACGGCAACCTTCGGCAGCGTAAAATAGACAGTTTCGCCGTTCCTCATTGTCCATGTGTCCATGAACTGTTCGTCCGAGGTATTCCGCAGAACGTCGATCGCTTCGGCCACGTTCTTGTCGAGATATTCGACGAGGTCATCGGTCGTGGCAGGTTCGTAGGGCTTATAATCGAACTTGGCAAAATCCAGCTCTGAATGCTGGAGGGTGGCTGGTGTCCAACTGAACATCTCGGCGATGTGAACCGCCAGTTTGCCAAATTCCATCGACTTTTCGTGCGGTTTCCAATCGAACTTGTCTGCCGGGACACGTTCCAGGCAGGTCCTCGTAACCTTTGCTTCCTGCTCCATTTCGGCGATCAATGCTGACGCAATATTGTTTGAACTTGCTGCTGCTGTTGTACTCATAGGTTAAACTCTCCTTAAATTTTCTGTTGGACGAGAATAATAGCGCATTCGTTGCAGAGATGCAACATGAAACACTATTGCAAAGCTCGTGCGTGAAGGATTTCCTTTTGTCACAGGTTCGGCTAAAGCCACTAGTTTTCTAGATAGCCTGACCTCCGGCCGAAGCCGGAGGCAATTCATAAGAACCAGATAGACATCCGGCGTTTTCGAGTTCCGACAGAGCCTCTCACGCGCGGGTTTTCGGAGTTCACGCCTTTAGCAAATGCTTTGCGATAACCATCCGCTGAATCTCGCTAGTGCCCTCGCCGATGGTGCAGAGTTTTGAGTCGCGCCAGTATTTTTCGGCTGGGTAATCCTTAGTATATCCGTAACCGCCGTGGATCTGGACGGATTCCTCAGAAACTCGGACGGCCGTTTCCGAAGCATAAAGCTTTGCCATCGCGCTCTTTTGGGTAACGGGTTTGCCGGCGTCCTTGGTGGCCGCGGCCTGGAGAGTCAGGAGCCGTGAGCATTCGATCTGGGTTGCCATGTCGGCGAGTTTGAATTGGATCGCCTGAAACTCAGCGATCGGGCGGCCGAACTGCTGGCGTTCTTTGGCGTATTTCACTGCCGCCTCGTAAGCTCCCTGAGCGATGCCGACCGACAATGCGGCGATCGAGATCCGGCCGCCGTCGAGTACTTTCATCGCCTGGAGAAATCCCTCGCCCTCGTTGCCGAGCCGGTTCTCGTCGGGGACATAGCAGTCCTCGAAAACGACGGACGCCGTTTCAGATGCGCGCATCCCCAGCTTGTTCTCCTTCTTGTCAGGGCGAAAGCCTTCCATTGATTTGTCGAAGATGAACGCGGAAATGCCGCGGTTTCCTTTTTCCTTGTCGGTCACCGCGACGGCGACAAGCGTCTGGCAAGCGATGGCGTGGGTAATGAAATTTTTCGAGCCATTCACTTTCCATCCGCCGTTTGAGCGGATGGCTGTCGTACGCGTGCCCGAAGCGTCCGACCCGGCCTGCGATTCGGTCAAGCCCCAGGCCCCAAAGGATTCGCCCTGCGCGAGCGGGACGAGATATCTCTGCTTCTGCTCCTCGCTGCCGAACATATAAATATGATTCGAGCAAAGCGAATTATGCGCCGCGACCGACAAGCCTACCGATCCGCACACTCGGCCGATCTCTTCAATGATCGTCGCGTATTCGACATAGCCCATTCCCGCCCCGCCGTATTCCTCTGGGAATATCACGCCAAGCAATCCAAGCTCCGCCAATTTCGGCCGAAGCTCTGCGGGGAAGTGCTGCGTTTCGTCCCATTCCATCACGTGCGGCCCGATCTCGCTCTCGGCAAACTCACGTACGCTGTATTTGATCTGTTGTTGTTCCTCGTTAAGCTCAAATTCCATGATCTCGTGTGTATAACAAATAGTTATAATAACATAATGCGGAAGCGCGGACAATGTTGCCGCTTATCCTGTACTCGTCGCCGAGAGTCCTTTTGGACTTTTGTCGCTGACCGCTTAAAATTGGAAAAGAGTGGATTGGCGAACAAACATTTTGACAACGGATGATCAGGTGCGAGATCTGCTGGCCGAGACGGCCCGGATCGCTGTTCTCGGCATAAAGCCGGAATCACATTCAGCACAGCCGGCGTTCTATGTTCCAAAGTATATGGCTGACGCGGGATGCGAGATCGTACCTGTTCCGGTCTATTATCCTGACGTCACCGAGATATTGGGGCAGCCTGTTTATCGGAGCCTGACGGCGATTCCCGGCGAGATCGACATGGTGAACGTTTTCCGCCGGCCGGATGACATTGGCAAGCACACGATCGATATTCTGGAAAAGAAGCCTCATAGCGTTTGGTTTCAGCTTGGTATTCGCAACGATGATGCGGCAGAGAAATTTGCCCGTGCCGGTATCAAGGTCGTCCAGGACCTTTGCCTGATGGTCGAGCACCGCTCGCTTTTGCGCCGGGCCGCACCTTAGTCCGGTCAGCAGACCGCCGGGTTTTTGCGGATGATGCGCGTGGCCCTGTCGCCGGCCGAGGAGCATTTTTGCGTGGTTCCGGTCGTTTGACGAGACCGGTAAAATTCCTGAGGCCTTCGACCTCTTCAAACGACAATTTTCGATAGCCTCCGGCCGGCAGCAGCGGCTCACGTATATTGCCGATAGCAATGCGGCGAAGTTTAACGACCGAGTGGCTGATCGCATCGAACATCTTGCGGATCTGCTGGTTATGCCCTTCGTACAGCGTCACTTCATACCAGCCGTTTTTCTCGGTTGACGGCAAATCGCGGATCTCGGCCGGAGCTGTTTTGAAACCATCCTCAAGCGTTACCCCTCGACGCAGCTTGTTGATCGCGGCAGCGGGCGGCAGGCCTTTCACCTTGACCTCGTAGATCTTTGGAATACGTTTTGACGACGCGACAATGTTTGAAAGTTCGCCGTCGTTGGTCAGAATGATCAACCCCTCGGAATTGAAGTCCAAACGGCCGATAGGGTGGAGCTTTCCAAAACCTTTGACCATTTCGGTCACAAGTTTGCGCCCTTCGGGGTCGGCCGCGCTTGAAAGGACGCCCTTTGGTTTGTCGAGAAGAATGTAAGCCTTTGTCTGCGACGCAAGTTTCGCGTTGATCAGTTTCCCGTGGACCTTTATGTGATCCTTCTCCGGATCAGCCTTTGTGCCGAGTTCGGTTACGACCTCGCCGTTTACGGTCACTTCGCCGGAACGGATCAATTCTTCCGCCGCCCGACGCGAGGCGATGCCCGCCTGTGCTATAAGTTTTTGCAATCTTTCCTGCATCAGAAATATGGATTCGCCATTATACTTTCTATCGTTCCTTGCGGCATATCGTCGAGCGTTTTTACAAAATCACGCATCAGCCGAAAGCTGTTCGGCAGGAATTCATCCGGGATGTCATCGGCCCGTTCGACAAAAACTTTCATTTGCTTTGCAGCGAGCACGGCGGCGACATGTGTCTTCGCCATCAACCGATCATGGGAATCGGGTGTAAAAACCTCGCCGTTGTGATCGGTCTGCACGATCTTCGAAACCTTTGCAAATCCATCGAGAAATTTCCGCTCGGCATTCGCGAATGGACTGTCCTCGCCAACATGATAGGTAAGGATCGCATTGCGTTTATCCGCAGGCGTGCGCTTTCCAAACAGTGGATGGATGCCGGTCACATCTTGCGTGTACTTCAGAATCATTTCCATACTCGGCTTCTGGACACTGCACACATTTATCAGATGCTTGTCGCGATTTTCCGCCGCCAGCGTTTCGTAGGCGGAGATCGGCACGGCGAGGATGACGGTATCCGCATCCTCGCCGATCTCGAAGAAGGGCGGGAGCAGTTCCTTCAGAAAGTTGCCGAAGGCGCCATTTCCGATGATGGTAATCTTCATTGATTGGGCACGCTCGAACCGAATAGCGGAATAGTTGATAGATGAGAACTGAAAAGAATTAGCCGCTATTCCGTATCGGCCCTTAGCCGATCAAGTGCTAACAAGGTCCTCGAAATCCTCAATGCTCGGAAGGTCGGTAAGGTCCTTGAGCCCAAAATGGATCAGGAACTCCTTGGAAGTTCCGTACTGCATTGGCCGGCCGACGGTTTCTTTGTGGCCTTTGGTCACGATCAGGCGTTTCTCCAATAAAGTCTTGATCGCCGAGGCTGATTGGACTCCGCGGATCTCCAATATTTCAGGAACAGTAACCGGCTGTTTGTATGCGATCACGGCTAGCGTCTCCAATGAAGCGAGTGAAAGCTTTGCGGACGGGCGGGATTTCAGCAATCGCCGCACATCTTCGTGGACCTCGGCGCGGGTCGAGATCTGCCAGCCGCCGGCGATCTGGCGGATCTGCAGGCCGCCGCGGCGTTCTTCGTAAGATTCGACGAGTTCCTCGATGACCGAATCGATAAGCTCGCGGTCCTCATCGAGAACCTCCGCAAGGACGCGGGTCGATATCGGTTCGTCCGCGACAAATATCAACGCCTCGACAGCACGCGAAAGGTCTGCCAGGTCGCGCGGCGGTTTCTCTTCTGCCGCAACTTCTTCTTCAATTATCTCGATCGTTTCAGCCACTGTTTTCTGCTTTCAAAAAAATATCCGCAAAGGTCTTTCGCTGGATCAACCTTACGCTTTCTGTTCGCACAATTTCGAGCACGGCCACGAAAGCGGTCACCAATTCTCGCCTTGTTTCGAGTGATTCAAAAAACTCCGCCACGTTCAGCTCGCCAGCCGCGAAGATGCGTGTTTTCAGGTCACGGATCATGTCCGCCAGCGAGATCTCTTCGCGGTGGATCTCCATTTTGATCTCTTCTTTGCGGCGGGCGAGGATCTTCTGAAAAACGGTCAAGATATCGAACACGGTTGCGTTGACCTCAGCGTTGTGCTCGTCCGATTCGATCATGCCGCGGGCAAAGACCGCGTGTTCGATGGTCGATCTTTCATAAAGCATCTCAGCCGCGGCCTTAAACTTTTCGTACTCCAGCAGCCGGTCAACCAGCTCTTTCCGCGGGTCGTCGATCTCTTCGTCATCTTCAGCCAGCGGATCACGCGGCAGCAGCATCCGCGATTTGATCTCGATCAACTGAGCCGCCATCACGAGAAAATCCGCCGCGACAGCGATATCCAGCCGCTTCATCATGCGGATGTAATTCAAATATTCATCCGTGATCCTGGCGATCGGAATATCGAAGATATTTGCCTGCTCCTGCCTGATAAGGTACAGCAGCAGATCAAGCGGCCCGGCGAATTCACCGATCTTGATCTTCAACTCATCATGAGACTCGGCCACGATCTCGGCCGTTTCTTTATGAAAGTCAAAGGTGTATTGTTCCTGTTGTGCCTGCATCGATAGGGAAGTTTAACCTATAGCACCGGATTATCCGAGCCGTGCCTTGCACGGCTCTCGGTCACCGTTTACAATCTGCTTCGTCGGAGGGCTGGTTTCTCCGGTTCTTTGGCAAATACAGAAAACGGAGGTAACGAAAATGGAAGTTCTGCTTCTGTTGGAGTGCCTCAAGTTGCTCTGGCTCGGTATTGAGATCGTAAAACATTTCATTAACCGAAAAAGAGAAAAGGCAATGATTGAAGCCCTTGAAAAACTCAATCATCGCCTTATCCAACTTGAGAGTAAAACTAAGGAAATTCCTTAGTGACTCCGGTGAGAGGCTGTAACGCCTCTCACTCTGTATTTAACACCATTCTCCCAAAAACTACAAGCTAAATGTATTTGGTCTCGCGAAGATAGATAATGTAATCGGTCTGCGGCGGTTCAAAGCCGTCTTCGCGCAGTTTCAAGATGATGTTGCCGCGGTGTATCGATGAATGGAACAGGACATGTGTCAATATTTCCCTGTAATTGTTCACTTTCTCGATACCTTCGCTGGTTTTGTACCGTGATGTGAACTCCAGGCCTTCTTCGTCGAACCGCCGAAGCAGCTTTTCATATCTCTCTGCGGTCGAGCGTCCGAGCGTGCCGCACTCCTCGATTGAAAGCTGCGGCCAGAAATCGAAACCAGTAGAATCCTTGCCGTAGAGGCGTTCATAATATTCGTTCTCAGTGATCAATAGATGAGTGAGGACGCTCAATGCCTTTTCCGAATCCGCCGACTTCACCGCCACGATCAGACGGCGATTGGCCCAGTCGTTGTATGCGAAAAGATGGCGAAGATGCTCGACGGTGTACATTATTCGTCTGCTGCGTATTTTTTTAGATCGTCCAGCGATACGACCGTGAGCGCGGCTTCATGTGTGGCCTTCAGATAAACGCGCGGGGCCATTCCTGCTTCCAGAGCCTCGCGCCAGCGGAGCATGCAGAGACACCATTTATCGCCTTCCTTCAGACCGGGAAAAGCGTATTGCGGCATCGGCGTTGACAGGTCATTTCCGGCGGCTTTTGAGAATGCAAGAAACTCTTCGGTCGCCTCGATGCACACCGTGTGCCGCCCCGTGTCGTCTAAGCCGGTGCGGCAATATCCGTCGCGGTAAAAGCCAGTCATCGGGTCGCTGCAGCAAAGCTCCAGTTCGCCACCGAGGACATTCTTCGGTCTTGGCTGATGGCCGTTCCCGTTTCCGTTCGTAAAGCTCATATGCTGATCGTTCGATCAAATCTTGTCCCAGATCGTGGGACAAACCTGGGACAAATAACCGTTGTAAACAATGTAGTTAGCTCATTGTCCCGCTTGTCCCGCAAAAACACAACCGGATTCCGGCAAACCCACGAATAAGCTCTGACTCGTCCTGAAAAAAGTTGACACTTTTTGATGGTTTGTCCTCCTATAAGTTTACGTTTTTGGGATAATCCTAGAACTGGTTTACGATTGATGCCGGAGACGAAGCGGAAGCGAGCTCTGCTGGA
>JBFWPK010000020.1:0-85131 GCA_050250045.1 Pyrinomonadaceae bacterium
GGAAAAGAGGTCTCTTCTACGGAACAGGCTCACCCGTCCAAAAGGAGCAGCACAGACTCATCTTTCCCAACAATCAACAAGCGTCCTTGTTAATTGCTAAGCGTTCAATTGTCAAGATACAAGGAGCCAAATGTCTATAGAGCAAAGACGTAGTTCTTTTGGTCCAAGCTCCGTTAGGAACGACATACGCCTAATAGATACAGGAGATGCCGCTCCTAACGGAGCTTGATCGTCTTTTTGCATTGTATTCTATAAACATGCCACTCCTAACGGAGTTAGGAGCACGATCGTGCATTCTCAGACATGCTCTTTGGTTTGAGATTCAGAAGATCCTTTCCGCTTTAGCCGAATCTTTGGGCGAATGCCCCTGATGGGTGTGCCCCCTTTTTGGGTTTGATATACTTGTTGTATATAACAGATTGTTTGAGGGAGTTTGTATCAACGGAATTCACGGTTTTACTCAGGGCCTAAAGCACAATCAATTGCGCCGTATCGAGCGGCTTGGCACGAGGCGGGTGCCTTCGGACCAGGTAGTTTCGGCGGAGCTTGCCAGGCAGATGGCCGAGCTTTCGAGCGAAACGGGCCGGCAGATCGGCATTTTGCTGAACCGAAAGGGAAAGGTCGAATACGTCATGGTGGGGACGGCAAAGCGGATCGAGATGCCGGATTTCGGCCGCTCGCGTGTATCGACCGACCGTTTTCGAGGGCTTCGATGCGTGCACACACACCTGCTGGGCGAATCCCTGACACAGGATGACCTGACCGATCTCGCACTGCTGCGGCTGGACCTGATGTCGATCATTCAGGTCGATAAGTCAACCGGACTGCCTGGCCTGGTACACTCGGCCCACCTGCTTCCGTCGGGTGCGGAAACGCTCGATGATGGAGCGGAAGCAAAGCCGTACGAATTTCTCGCGCCCGCAATTCCTTCGCAGCTCGACACGGATTTCACCGCGCTCATTCAATCGCTTGAAGACGAGATGGCGCGCCTTCGCCAGACGGCTCGTCAGAAACAGACGAACCGCGACCGCGCGATATTGATCGGGGTTACGACCGGCGCGGCGGACGATGCCGAGGAATCGCTTGCCGAACTTGAAGAACTGGCGACATCAGCGGACGTTGTGGTACTCGATAAGATCGTCCAGCGTCGCCCGCGGATCGATCCTCGGACGGTCATCGGGCGCGGAAAGCTGGAAGACCTGCTTGTTCGCTCGATGCGGTTGGGAGCCGACCTGATCATTTTCGATTCGGAGCTGACGCCGGCACAGGTCAGGGTTCTGTCCGAGGCCACCGACCTGAAGGTCGTCGATCGGCCGCAGCTTATCCTGGATATTTTTGCCCAACGCGCACGCTCGCGCGAGGGAAAGATACAGGTCGAGCTGGCCCAGCTAAAATACCTGCTTCCGAGGCTTGTGATGGGGCAGAACTCGGCCTTCTCGCGCCTTGCCGGCGGGATCGGCGGCCGGGGGCCCGGCGAAACGAAACTCGAGACCGACCGCCGCCGCGTCCGCGACCGCATTGCGCAGCTTGAAAAACAGGTCGAGAATCTTCGCCGCCAGCGCTCGGAACGACGCAAGAGCCGCCTGCAGAAAAATCTGCCGGTCATCTCGCTTGTCGGCTACACCAACGCAGGGAAATCCACGCTGCTGAACTCTCTTACTCAGAGCGATGTTTACGCCGAGAAGAAGATGTTTGCGACGCTCGACCCGACCTCGCGGCGGCTGCGGCTTCCTTATGAGCAGGAGGTGATCATTAACGACACGGTCGGGTTTATCCGCGACCTTCCCGAAACGCTTGTCGCGGCATTCCGGGCTACTTTGGAAGAGATCTCGGACAGCGACCTGCTGGTGCACGTCGTCGATGCATCGAACCCGGCGGCCTTGCAGCAGATAGCTTCGGTCGACAAGATCCTGACCGACCTGGAGCTGAACGAGATACCCCAGATAATTGTCCTCAACAAAGCGGACCTGACCGATGAAGCGACCTTAGATGCGATGGCACGCCAGGCCGAGATCGGCCGCGACGCTGAGCCGGTCGCGGTTTCCGCCACACAGCGGGGATCGCTTGGCCCGCTGGTCGAACATATTGCCGCTCGGATAGGCCGATTGTCAGTCGATGAACTGGGTTACCGCCGGGATGCGGCCCCTGCGTGAAAGATCGACGCTGGCATTCCGCGGCCGTTCCGTGATATATAAGGTTACCTTCCCATTACCTTACGAATTTTGAGGATCCGGCGGCCGACACTTTGAGAGATCATGGGAAAGCGGGCACAGGAACTTACATCTCCGACAAAGCGCTGGTGGCGACAGGCGCTCGGCATAGTCTCGGCCCCATTCCACCGGTTGACCTCAGATCAGCGCTTCTGGATCGGCTTTGGCGTACTTTGCGTCATCACGACCCTTCTTATCAACAATCCGTTTTGGCGGACCGCCGGCGAATATGTTTATAAGGAAGGCGACATTGCCCGCGAGAGTATAATGTCGCCCGCCGACATACATTTTACGGACGCGGAGGCGACAGACCGGATCCGTGAGACCGCTCGCGAAACTGTTACTCCCACATTTGCCTTCGAAGCAAAGCGTGCGGATGAGGCCGTTCAAAGCTTTCGTTCCGCCTGGGAGGGCATGCAGAGGCGGCGTGAGTCATCATCCGCCGCGGCCAACAAGAATTCGAATGCGAGGGGCGAACCGGATTGGCCGGGGCTCGGCGGCAAGGAGCTTGGCCGGATACTCGGAGCCCGGGCCTTCAGCCAAAACGAACTTGAAGCAGTTACCCGCATGCTTCGCGAGAATAGTTCCGGTGACATTTATGCCGATCAGGACCGCCAGTTTCTCGCGAACGAGATCCTGATCGTTGACCGCCAGAAGCCGACGGAATCGCGCCGGGCGCAGAATCCGGAGATGACCATGACAGCCCTCTCCGAGGCACGCGGAAACCTCCATCGCCAAGTGGCAGAGATACGCAGCCTTTCGGTAAAAGAGGCCGAGGCCTTCAATGCCGCACTTTCGCCACTCGTCCAACCGAGCGTTATCTACGACGCGGCCGCCACGGAGAACGCCCGGCGGATGATCGCCGAAAGCGTCGAACCGGTGACGATCTCGCTGAAGCGAGGTGAACGGATCGTCGAGGAGGGCCAGAAGATCACGCCGCAGATGGTGCTGCAGATCGCGGCCATCCGGAACTATTCGACCTCGACGCGGCAGTGGAATCGTTTTGCCGGGCTTCTGCTGCTGGTCGCGGGCCTGTTCTGGGCGGCGTGGAAGTTTATCGAACATCGCGGTATCGTTCCGCGGCTGGCGCTCTCCGAACAAAAGACCTTTGCACTTTTCGGTTTCATCGTCGCGGTCCAGACTGTGCTGATGGCAGCGATGTTCCGCTTGGCGGACTTTACCGCATCGCAGAACATCAAGGCCCCGATGAACGATCCGAGCCTGTGGGCCTTCGCGATCCCGTTTGCCTTCGGGAGCCTGCTGATGAACATGCT
The DNA here is from genome assembly GCA_050250045.1 of Pyrinomonadaceae bacterium. Classification (GTDB taxonomy): domain Bacteria; phylum Acidobacteriota; class Blastocatellia; order Pyrinomonadales; family Pyrinomonadaceae; genus OLB17. The sequence continues at coordinate 3,485 of JBFWPK010000020.1, forward strand.
CGCCGACCGGCGGACGGCCCTTTTCACGGGCATATTCTCATCGCTGCTTGCCGGGCTTCTCGCCCCGCGAGGGCTTGAGTTTGCCATCTACGCGACCATCGCGTCGTCAGTTTCGGTTTACGGGATGGGCCACTACCGGAGCCGACAAACCATAACGCTCGCCGGCCTGCTTGTCGGTGTTGTCAGCGCGGTGCTGGCGATCGCGATCATCGGTTACACGCAGCAGCCGTTCATTCTGAATACCGTTGCCCTGGCGATCGCGTGCGGGCTTGCAAGCGGCCTGATCACCGCCGCCGTGACCGCCGTTTTTCTGCCGATCTGTGAATCGCTCTTCGGAATTTTGACGGATGTGAAGCTGCTCGAGCTGTCCAACGCGGACCTGCCCGTCCTGGGCCAGCTTGCGCTTCGGGCGCCCGGGACGAATCAGCATTCGCATGCCGTCGGGCAGCTTTCAGAAGAAGCGTGCCGGGCGGTCGGGGCGAACAGCCTGCTGACGCGTATCGGCGCTCTGTATCACGACATCGGAAAGACTGCCGCTCCTGAACACTTTGTCGAGAACCAGATGGGCAAGAATCCGCATGACAAGCTAAAGCCCGTTCAGAGTGCAAAGATAATAATCAGCCACGTAACCTACGGCCAGAAACTTGCCAGGGAAATGGGCCTGCCGCAGCGGATCATCGACTTTATTCCGCAGCATCACGGCACGCGGACGCTGCATTTCTTTCTCAAGAAAGCACAGGCCGAACTGAAACCGGGCGAAGAACTGGTCGAGAACGATTTCCGCTATCCGGGCCCGAAGCCTCAGTTCAAGGAAGCGGCGATAATGATGATCGCCGATTCATGCGAGGCCGCCGCCCGGTCGCTTTCCGAACCAACGCCGGAGAACATCCGCTTTATCGTTACAAAGATCGTTGATGCAATTGTCGCGGACGATCAATTGGATGAATGCGACCTTACATTGCGTGAATTGACCCAGATCCGTGAAGCGATGATCCGTTCGCTCGTGGCCATTTATCACAGTCGCGTCGATTATCCGGGCTACGTTCCACCGTCGTCCGGGCAGTACAAGCTTGTCCCCGATCGCGGCGACGAAGAATATGGCGGCACAAAATACAACGACCCAGCGGACATACCGGTCAGCCCGGGCGGAGAGGTCGAAGACGAGGCCGTGAAACGTGCCGGCGATCAGGGAAGGGCCGCCGGAAACTAGACTCGATGTGAAAGCGCGGGGCCGTCCGGCGCGAAATTCCGCGCGGATGACATTTGGCGATCGAGGGTACGCCGGGACGGCTGCCGGTGAATCCCAATGCCGAAACAATACGAATAGTGGGAAGCAGGCTTTTATATCTCGTATGCGAGGTGCTCAAAAATGCTCTTCCTTTGGATCGTTATCGGCCTTTTCCTGGCAGTTGTTGTTTGGCTCGGATGCTTTACACTCCTTTCGTACTTTGTCGGCAGGAGTCGCCGTCAGACGGAATTTCTGAACGGCCGATCGCCGTCGCCGGGGCCGGAGGGTTTTTATGATGGGTCGGCTTACCTGCTCGGAAATTTCCGTGTACCGTGGTTGGGAAAATCGTTTGAAAGCGTCAACGCGAAGGGGTTTAACATCTTCACCCCGGCCGGCCGATCGATGCTCAAGGTATTGACCCCACTCTATCGCGGTTTTCGCGTGAACCGCGACGGCAACACGGATGCCTACTACTTCAATACAAGCACCGGGCCCGGTTTTCGGGACCCGGGCATCGAAACTTTCAAGCTTGATTACGATTCGCCTGAGAATCCTTTCCTTATCCGGATAATACTGGACGAGATTGTTGAGGTTGCCCCGCAGGAATTCCTGGGCAAGGTTCACGTAAAGGTGTTTCCGGGCTACTATGCAACGATCGGATTCTTTGGCCTGAAAAGGGAAGCGGACGCGCCGGGAGTACGGCCGGACTGAAGGTGCCCATGCGCCGATCGCGTGCGCTCAAAATAAAACGGCGGCCCGCCTCGCTGGCGGCCGCCGTCCGGGCCTGGTTTTCCGCACGATCTAAGGCGTATTGTTGATCAGTTCTTTCAATTCCTTGCCGGGTTTGAAATAGGCGACCCGTTTTGCGGGGATCTCGACCGCCGCGCCGGTTTTCGGATTGCGGCCGCGACGCGAATTGCGTTCACGTACGCGGAAACTGCCAAAGCCGCGTAGTTCAATTTTCTCGCCGCTGTTCAAGGTCTCCACGATACTATCGAAGATGATCTCCACCAATTGCTCGGCGTCCTTCTTCGTCATTTCGGCCTCTTTTGCGACTTTTTCCACCAGGTCAGCTTTAGTCATCGTCTATTTTCCTCACATGGGCAGTTCAGCCCCAGGTTTCTGCAAACGGGCTTTAAGCCGATTTTTCCGCCGATTCTTCCTTGTCATCGGACGACTCCGACGCGGTTTCCTCACTCGTTACCGCTTCGGCAGCGGCATCGGTCACGGCAGCTTCAGCCGCGGATCCTTCCCCAGCGGACGTATCTTCGGCCTGGGCTATCGCTCCCGGTTCAGCCGCGGCCGCTAAGGTCTCTTCGCTTGGCGAAAGATCAATGACAGATTCGCCCTCTGCCGCCGCTCCTTCGACCAAGCCCGGCTCGGCGGCCGCGGCCAAAGTCGATTCACTGGGCGATAGATCAATGACCGCGGGCGTGTCGTCCGCTGACGCCTCACCGGCTTCTGAGCCAGACTCGTCATCGGGTGCCGACTCGGCCCCACTTTCGGTGTTCTCCTCTTCCGCCCTTGCCAGCGAGGCCTCGTATTCCTGCTTCGCCTTTTCTTTCCGGGCCTTCTTCTCGGCATCGCGTTCTTCCTTCGTCAATTCCGGAGCGGCCGCTTCGGTACTGCCGCCGCGAAGATTCGCGAGTTCACCGAGGCTGGCCATGCCGCCTTTCGCTTCAGACGAATAAACGCGCGAGTCCGCCACTGGCTCGTCATCCTTGCCTACGGCCCGGTGCGACAGCCCTATCTTTTGATCCTCGTTCTCTATCCGCAGGATCTTGAAGTCCATTTCCTGGCCAAGCTTTGCCACCGACTCGGCACTTTCGACGCGCTCGTCGGAAAGTTCCGAGATGTGGCAGAGCCCCTCGAGTCCTTCACCAAGCTCAACGAAAATGCCAAAGCTTGTGAACCTGGAAACTTTGCCGCGAACAACATCGCCCGGACGATGGGTAGCCACGAAGCTTTCCCACGCGCTCGGCGTCAGGTCCTTCATTGAGAGCGACAATCGCTGTCCCGCGGCGTCGATGTTGGTCACGATCGCATCTACTTCCTGGTCACGCTTGAGCAGATCCTTGGGATGCTTCAGTTTCTTTGCCCAGGTTATATCTGAAACGTGCACAAGGCCGTCAATGCCGTCCTCGACCTCGACAAACGCCCCGAACTCGGTCAGGTTCCTGACCTTGCCATGTACCTTGGTCCCCACCGGGTAGCGTTCGTGAATGGTGTGCCACGGGTTGTCCTGGAGCTGCTTCATCCCGAGGCTGATGCGTTTGTCCTCGGTGTCCACCCCAAGGACCTGTACCTCGACCTCGTCGCCGCGGTTAAACATCTTCTTCGGGTTTGCGGAACGCTTGGACCACGAGATCTCCGACACATGAACAAGCCCTTCAACGCCCGGTTCGAGCTCGACAAAAACGCCGTATTCGGTTACCGATGAGACCTTGCCCTTGATGTGAGAATTCACGGCGTACATCTCAACGACCGTTGACCACGGGTCGGGCAGAAGCTGTTTGTAGCCAAGCGATATTTTTTCCCGCTCACGGTCCAGTTTTAGTACCTTGACCTGGACGTGATCGTTCACCTTGAACATTTCCGCCGGGTTTCCGAGACGGCCCCACGACATATCCGTTACGTGAAGCAGGCCATCAATGCCGCCGATATCGACGAACGCGCCATATTCGGTAAGGTTCTTTACCGTGCCCTCGATGACATAGTCGATATCAATGGTTTCGAGGGTCGCCGCTTTCTGCTCGTTGATGGCAACGTCTGTGATCACTTTGCGCGACAGGACGATATTGTTGCGCCGCCGGCTGAATTTGATGATCTTGGCTTCGATATCCTGGCCGATGTAAGAATCGAGACTCCGGATCGGCCTTGAGTCGATCTGCGACCCCGGCAGAAATGCCTCGATGCCGTTCAGGTCGACCCGCAAGCCGCCCTTCGTTTTATCGACGATCTTTCCAACGACGGGCTGATCGGTTTTGTAGGCTTCTTCGATGTCGTTCCAAACCTTTCGAAGAAGAGCGTCCGAGCGCGACAGCGTCGGCGGAGCGTCGCCGGCGGGGATCGACTTGATCATCACCTCGATGGTGTCGCCGACCGAGAGTTCCGCACCCGTCGCCGCGAGTTCCTCCGCCGCGATCACACCTTCGCTCTTGTAGCCAAAGTCGACCAGGGCCCCGCGGTCAGAAACTCCGACCACCTTTCCTTCGACGATATCGCCAGGGTGATATGCGGTCTGTTCCTGTTCGAACTGTTCAAGGATAGCTCCAAAATCGACGTCGCCGCCGAGATGCGGTTCATCGACAGCCTCGGCCGCGGGTTTTGCAATGGTCCGCGGTTGACCGCTTGCGGGGGCCTCCGCGGGGGCCGAAACCGATTCCGCACTCTCACGGGCCATCGCGGCGGGTTTCGCCACCGTTCGCGGCGCACTTTTTACCGGAGCCTCTGCGATCGGTTCCGCAGCTGTCGCCGTTTCCACGCTCGCAGGTGCTGCTGCCTCAGGGACCGCCGATGCCGTCGGTTCCGCTTGTTGTTGTTCGGGAGCCTGTTCTGCCGTCGAAGCCTCGCCCGTTTTCGATTCTTCGACCTCGTTGTTAACCTCGTTTGCCATTTACTGTTGTGAACTTCCTTAACTAAAAATAATCCTCGTCGTCGTTCTTATTCGGAAACTCAAAAAATATGAGAGCGTAGTAGGATCAGATCGAACGGTCGAATACGACGCAAATCGACATTCCACTCTGGGAAAACGATACTCTTTCCCCGGCATCTGCTCACACACTTTTTGAACGGCCGCATAAACCTAAAATTTACACGCCAATTGATGCGGGTGTCAAGGTTTATGGCGCGAAACCCTCAATGAATCCACGATTTAGCCGCATTTTCGGTCGCATTGACCGATGGAGTGCCTTGCGGCGGGCGGTTCCTTTGCCGCGCAGTGAAACGGGCGGCCGAGGGGCCGCCCGAATATCTATCGAATTGAACACGCCCTCACATCCGCGTGATCATATCCGTCACGCTGCTGACGCCGCCCATCTTTTCCATTTCCTCGCGGGCGATGTTCGACGTGTTTTGGATCCCGGCGAGCCGCAGGCGGAATTCGTCCGGATTCGTCGAACCGCGCAGGGCTTCTTCGAGCGTGATAAGGCCCGACTGATATAGATAGAACAGCGACTGATCAAAGGTCTGCATCCCGTATTGCGACGTTCCGGCCGCGATGGCGTCGCGGATAGAGGCGGTTTTTTCTTCGTGCAGGATGTAATCGCGGATCAGCGGCGTCGAAATGAGCACCTCCACCGCCGGGACGCGGCTGTTGGTCTTGGCGGATTTCATCAGCCGCTGCGAGACGACCGCCTTTAGCAGGCCGGCGAGCTGTATCCGGATCGATTTCTGCTGAAACGGCGGGAACGCCGAGAGTACACGGGTCAGCGTTTCCTGCGCGTCCAAAGTGTGGAGCGTGGACAGGACCAAATGGCCCGTTTCTGCCGCTACAAGGGCCGTTTCGATCGTTTCGAGATCGCGCATTTCGCCGACGAGGATCACGTCCGGGTCCTGGCGGAGCGAACCGCGGAGCGCCTCGGCGAATGAGCGTGTGTCCACGTCAACCTCACGCTGCGTAACAAAGCTTGCCTTGTCCTTGTGCAGGAACTCGATCGGGTCTTCGATCGTCACGATATGACAATTTCTCGCTCGGTTTATCGCATCGACGATCGCCGCGAGCGTCGTCGATTTGCCCGATCCGGTCGTGCCCGTTACCAGCACAAGCCCGCGGTTCTCTTCCGAGATCTTCTGCAAAATTGGCGGCAGGCCGAGCTCGGCAAAATCCTTGATCGTGTCCGAAATGACGCGCGCGACGATGCCGATCGAGTTTCGCTGCTGAAAGATGTTCACGCGAAAACGCCCCAGCCCGCTCACGCCGTAACCGATATCGACCTCGAAAACCTCTTTGAAGTGCTGCTTCTGCCGGTTCGACATCATCGAGAACGCCATCTCAAGCGTCTCGTCCTGATCCAGCTTCGACACTCCCGCCAACGGCCGCAGCTCCCCATTCACCCGGATCACAGGCACCGCCCCAGCCCGCAAATGCAGGTCCGACGAGCCAAAACTCATCGCCATCCGCAAAAGATCATCAATTCGGTTGAGCATATGGGTCGCCTAATGAGGCCGGCAGCGGCAATTCAATCTCGCCAAATGGTTAGCTAAACTATGTGTCCAGAAGGTTTGCAGGATACCGCCTGTTGGTCAACGGCTCAAATGGACAGAACTGGTGTGCAAAAACGCAGATAAACTGTCACAACAAGTTTAGCGATATATCCAGCGCGCCGTCAATCACTTTTTTCCCAAGCTCGGCAACTTTTCTCTTGCATTTCCCTTGAATGCTCCCTTATCGTAAGGAATCATCCGAAATTCGCAATAGTAAGAAAGAGGCTTCACCCTGCCTTTATCTGTATGGATGCCGAGAACCTGACCGACCTGCTTCTGGCGTGGAAGCACGGCGATGGAGCGGCGCTTGATAAACTCTATCCCGTTGTCGAGCGTGAGCTGCGCCGGATCGCGAGTCTCCGCGTTAGGCGCGAACGGAAGAACCACACTCTCCAGACCACCGCACTTGTGAACGAGGCCTTTGTGAAACTCTCAAAGGGCAGCGTTCCGTGGCAGAACCGCGCTCATTTCTTCGCTGTCAGCGCCCGGGTAATGCGGAACATATTGATCAACTACGCTCGCGACTCAAAGGCCGCAAGGCGCGGAGGCGGCGTCCCGCGTGTCGATCTCGAACAAGCGGCGGTTATCTCCAGCGAGCGGAACGAGGAACTTCTCGATCTCGACGATGCTCTGAAACGGCTGGCAAAGATGAGCGAGGTGAAGGCCGAGATAGTCGAGCTGCGCTACTTCGGCGGCATGACGATCAACGAGACGGCCGAGGTCCTCGGCATCTCAGCTTCGAGCGTTTCGCTCCACTGGCGCTTGGCTCGTGCGTGGCTTCAGCGCGAACTCAGGAATGGAAGTGATTAATTTCGCACGAATTGCGAGCTTTTGGGGCTTAACATTTTGAGGCTGAAATGGCAGCACCAGACTGGGCACGGATCGAGGAACTCTTCGAGCGGGCTGTAAAGATCGCTGACGGGCAGGAGCGCTCACAATTCGTTGACGATCACACCGATGACGACCCGAGACTTCGCAGTGCCCTGTACAGCCTGCTCGAGAACGATCTGCGTGAGAACAGCCTCCTCGACAATCCAGCCTTTTCGCTTGGGGCGAAGGTACTGGCCGATGCAGACGCGGATGAGATCAAAGGGCTGCAGTTTGCCCACTATCGGCTGGTCCGGCTGATCGGCCGCGGCGGAATGGGGCTTGTCTACCTGGCGGAGGACGAACTTCTTCGGCGAAAGGTGGCGCTGAAGATCCTGCCTGTTTCACTCCTTGATCATTTCGCCGCCGCGCGATTTCGCCAGGAGGCGCGGCTTGCATCGCGGATCAGCCACCCTGCCGTTGCTCAGGTTTACGAGTTTGGCGAGAACAACGGCCGGCATTTTATCGCCATCGAGTATATCGATGGCTGCACCCTGAGAGAACTGATCTCGCGCGGGATGGCCGACGTGCCGCGGATACGCGAGGTCGCTGTTGCGATCGCGTCGGCGCTCAAGGCGGCCCACGACATCGGCATCGCTCATAGGGATGTCAAGCCGGAGAACATCGCCGTAACCGAAAGCGGATCGGTGAAAGTGCTGGATTTCGGCCTGGCAAAGATCGTCCCGGCGGCTGGTGCCGGATCGGCCGATACGGTACTCGAGACGATGCCGGGAGTGCTGATGGGCACCAGTGCCTATATGTCGCCCGAACAGGTCCGCGGAAATCCCACCGACCACACCACGGATATCTGGAGCTTCGGCGTTGTCCTGTTCGAGATGTTGACCGGCAAGCGGCCGTTTGCCGGCGAAACATCATCGGACGTTCGGGCGGCGGTCCTTCGTGATGAACCGCTCCCGATCCTGCCGGCATCGAGCGTATTTGCGCCGATCGTCTCAAAATGCCTCCGCAAGGATCCGGCGGAGCGTTATCAAAAGGTTGACGAGCTTATTTCTGACCTTGAAGGCCTAACGTTCGACCGCCTTGATACTCTGCCGAACCGCGACCCAACTGAATCCCCGCGGTCTTACGCGACGACCGCCGAGTTGACCTCAAACCCGAAGCTCGAAGGAGAAACTTCCAACCCGAAAGCGCGGGGCTCGCTCCTGCGTCGCATCTTCAGTCGCCGGGGCGGATGGCTGGCTGGCTTCATCCTGCTTGTGGGCCTCGTTGGCCTGCCTCTGGTCTATTTCGGTCCCTACAATCCGTTCGGGCTGGGAACTTCTGACGAACCTTCGGTCAGCGGCCCGATTCTCGCACAGCCGGTCGCAATGCCGCTGGTGAGAAAGAATGCCATCGGGATGGAATTCGTCTATATTCCGCCCGGCGAGTTCATTATGGGTTCGGATGACGGCCCTGAGAACGAAAGGCCTGCCCACAAGGTGACAATTTCCGAGGGCTTCTGGATGAGCAAGTATGAGGTCACCGAAGCTCAATACTACGCACTGGATAAAAATTACCCAAAGCTGAACACCGGCTGCGATAATTGTCCGGTTGAGAACGTCACGTGGTACATGGCAAAAGAAATAGTTTTGCGGCTGAACAGGGTGAACGACGGCTTTTTGTACAGCTTTCCGTCTGAGGCCGAGTGGGAATATGCCGCGCGAGCAGGCTCCTCTGAACCATTCTATGGCAAGTTGAACGACATAATGTGGTTCATCGACAATTCGGGCTACCGTAAACAGCCGGTTGGCCAGAAAATGCCAAATGCTTTCGGGCTTTATGATATGCACGGCAATGCCTGGGAATGGTGTGAAGATGTTTACCTGAAAGATTACACCGCAACACCCACCGACGGCTCGCCGAACATTACACGCGGTAATCCGCAAAATCATCCTCTTCGCGGCGGTTCCTGGAGCATTGACCCATTTTACTGCCGCGTAACATCCCGCCTCGAAGGCGGCCCGGACATCAAGTTTACCGTTTACGACCAAGGCATCCGCCTGGTCGCCCGCGAACGGTGAACCATAGTATCCAAAAATAAAATTACAGAGAATTTTCAGATTCCGTGCTTAATAGATTGAAGCAGATTTCTGTCGCCCTTTCTTTTCTCAATTTTGCCGGGTTTCGACCTTTGGTCGGCATCAGCTTAAAGAGGCGAGGTTCAATATGTCACTATCGAATATCCGTGTCCGAGTAGCCCTTCTCCAGTTTGTCGCCCTTTTATGGCTGTGCCTTTTGGCCCATTCGACCCTGGCCGAGCGGCCCGATGTGGTGTGGATGCGAAGCGGCATTCCTCAGGGTATTCGAGGAATGGATTACTCGCCTGATGGTCAATTTCTTGCTACGTCAGAATTTGCCGAGATCAAACTTTGGCGTTTTTCCGACCGGCAGCTTATCAGGACATTCTCGACTCCCTGTATCCTTGTCGGCGGCATCAGATTTGCACCCGACGGGCTTCATATCGTGTTTGCCTGCAGTAACAATGACGGCGGAAGTGTGCGGCGGCTTCGACTGTCAGACGGCGTGACAGACATTACTTATCTGAGTGCTGCAATCGGAATTCCGTTTCAGGGAAACGGATGGTTCGGGTTTATGCCCGGCGGTGACGTGGCTATCGGGATGAATCTTCCTAACGGTAGTTTAAGATTTTTCGACTTTTCGAGCGGGGTTCAGGTTGGCAGTACTTTGACGCAAATCTCCTACACCCAGTCCGGACAAACGTTCAACTTGACGTTCGGTGGCGTATCGAGTTTTTCGAATACCGGTTTGATCTCAGTCTATCGGATTGTGAACTTTCAGCTCGAAACTTATGTGATCAACAGAAATGGGACCGTTTTAAAGTTTGGCGGCGGACAGATCAGTCCAGACGGCGCGCTGATCGGAAGCGGAAACCAGATTTACACTTACGCTCAGCTTTGCGGTCCCGGGCAAACTCAATGCAATCAAGGCCCGCCGTTGTTTACAACAGCCGGATATCATCAAAACGGTTTCTCCCCCGATCACCAATATCTGGGTACGTACAATGGCAATGCTTCGACGACTCCACTGCTTCTCTATAACACTTCAACCGGCAACTTGTTTCATACGGAACCGCATGAAGGAGTGTTAGACTTTGTCTTCTCACCCGACAGCCAGTCAATAACCGCTCAACTACGTGTAGGCGGTAGCTACACGCTTTGGAACAGATCACTACTCTCAGGTGCCGTTTCGCGATTGGAGACCTTTTATCAGGTGGTCGATGGTGTAAGTTTTTCGCCAGACGGCGGCAGGGTAGCCACGATTTCGACGCGTGATCTGGGTGGGTCAGTTACACACGCGGTAGTTCGCATTTTCGACACCCAGACGTCCGATCTGGTTCACAGCTTCTCGATCGGTGCAGTGAGTTCAGGCTTGGACGGCAACCGCATTCAATACTCGCCGGACGGAACGCGGCTGTTTGTAAGGCAGAATAGCGGAGGAATTCAGGTTTGGCAAACTTCCGACTACCAATTGGTCCGGACACTCCCGGGTTCGAACACCGGTTTTGCTGTATCCCCTGACGGGACTAAGGTTGCATTAGCCACGGGCGCTGTTTACGACGTTCAAACGGGTAGCCTGATACGAGCTCTGGCCCCTACATTTGGAAGCGCTTACGTCACGTTTCGCAATGATGACGAAGTCTTCGTAACTGATCGCTTGTACAGGATCTCAACCGGAGCCCTCATACGGACATTCACCACCACTGGGCTATCTACCGTTTATGCTATTGACGTATCTCCCAACGGTGAGAGAGTTGTTTTTGCCGGGACCGGTCAGGCTCTTGTAAGGAACATTAACGATGGCAGCTTGGTGCTGCAGGTCCCTACTTCCTCCGCATTTGATCCTGAAGTCGAATTCACTCCCGACGGAAATCACTTCTTCACTGGGGGACAAGACGGGGTCCGGGTCTGGAATGTTGCATCCGGTTCGCTGGCCGCATTCTACGATGAAGAGGTCTCACACGGTGGCTCCGCAAAAATCTATTCACTGGACATCTCACAGAATGGTACCAAATTCGCGTACGGGCGCTACGACGGAACACTCGTAATAGCAAACAATCCGTTTGTGGATGCGAGTATCCAGCTTGGCTCGGCGACCTACACGATAGGTGAAGCGGCTGCTAGTGCCCAGATCACTGTTACCCGTACGTTCAGCAGCAACGGCACGGTCACGGTCGATTATGCAACCTCAAACGGTACGGCGACGGCCGGAAGCGACTATACCTCAACATCCGGCACTCTCACCTGGAACGACGGCGACGGCAATTCGAAGACCATCAGCATACCAATTACGGACGACAGTGCGGTCGAAGCAGATGAGAACTTCACGATCACTCTAAGCAACCCAACCGGCCCGGCCGGACTCGGAACTCCCGCCTCGGCCGTGGTGACGATCGCGGACAACGACGTGACGCCGACGCCCACACCGGTGCCGTGTCTGGGCACACCAACGTTCATGCGTGCCCCGGCAGTCAGCTTTACGGAGCAGTATCAGGCGGGCCTGGCGTTTGCGGACTTCAATGAGGACGGGAAACAGGACATTGCTTTCTCGACCGAGAATCCGGGTGCGATGGTCACGGTCAGGCTGGGCGACGGAGCGGGCGGTTTCACAGGCAACCTTGAACTGACAGATGCTCCGAGCCCATGGGGCCTGAAGACGGCGGACGTGAACAACGACGGGAATCAGGACATCGTGGCCGCGAACCCGAGAGTTTCGGGTGTATCGGTCTGGCTTGGGAACGGGACGGGCGGGTTCGGAACGGCCTCACTGTATTTGGGTTTCGGAGGCTGGAACAGTTTTGTCGAGACCGGAGATCTCAACAACGATGGCAATGTTGACATCATCTCGCCGGCCCCAAACAATGCGGGCACCCTGTTCGGGACCGGAGGCGGAAATTTTGCACCGGTCGTGCATGTGCCGGTAGGCAGCACTCCAGTTGGGGTAGCGGTATCGGACCTCGACCTGGATGGGGATCTGGACTTTGTGACGGCAAATTACGGAGCGGGGACGCTTTCCGTCCGGATGGGCAACGGTGCGGGCGGTTTCGCAAATGCGCCGGACATCGCGGTCGGAGCGGGAGCATATTGGGTGAAGACAGGTAACTTCAACGGTGATGCTTACCCCGATCTTGCGGTTACCAACCGTGATGCGGATACGGTTTCCATCCTGCTAAACAACGGTACAGGTGGATTTACCGCTGCCCGGGATGTTCCCACGCCGTCGCATCCGACAGGGCTTGCTGTCGGCGATCTGAATAATGATGGCAAGGACGACATCGTTGCGGCCCCGTATGACTCGAATGCCCTCGCATTGTTCCTAGGCAACGGCGCGGGCAGGTTCACCTCATTGCCGAGTCTGTATATCGATTACAACTCGCATCTTGTCGCACTTGCCGATCTGAACAACGACGGCACTCTTGACCTGGCTACGGGGAACAATGGCGGATTCCAGCGCATGTCCCGTGTCTATCTGGGCGGCTGCACACCGACACCAACCCCAACTCCGCCGCCACCTCCTCCGACCGGTGTCTGTGTGCCAACGCTGACTGTAACGGAAGTCAACTCGGGCAGTCTTGCCTGGTTCGAGGCGGTCTCGGCCGGGCCGGGATCGGTAACGGTCAATTCGGTCGACTCCGGGAGGGGATTGCAAGGCCTGACGCTTGTCAGCTCAACCAATGCCAACGTGTCGATACCGTCGTTCCCGTTAGGGACGTACAACCCGGTGACCGCGGCATTTACGGTCCCGGATCCCGGACAGCCGGCGGACTTCACGCTTCGTGCATCATCGGGACGGTCATTTGCCGTGCTGATCAGGGCACAGTGCCCGGCTGCCATCGCATCGGGAGCGACAATGGCCGGACTTTTGCGGACGCAAGTTCCGGTGGAGAATGGGCGCTTGTTGACCCTTGAAAGGCCGGCATTTCATCAAGCAGTTTTGCCAGAAACGGCGACTCCCAACGCCGCTTATCTCTACTAGCCGTCTGGTAGAGATCGTAGGCCGGATCGCGGACCCACGCCGTGAGCCGGCCGATTTTTTTTGCCGGAATGCAGTGGTGGAAAGAAAGCTTGCAAGTTTCTGACAATTCTCGTGCTTTACAGATTGAAGCCGGAAATTTTTGATACTTGCTCACACGTGTTGAAGGAGAACAAACCCCCATGTGCCCACGCGCATTTTCGATCCCCGTTTTCTTTTGCCTTTTCGCCGCTGTTTCAGTTGCTCAGAACCTGAAGGCTGATTATCAATTTCAGGGAAATCTGAACAGTTCGGTCGCCGGAGCGCCTGCGATGACGAATCTCGGCTGCTCCGGTGATCCGAATGAATTCACCTCCAGCACAGTTGACGGATACGACCGTCAGGTGCTGCATTTTGAACCGAACTGCGGCCTCGCGGTGAGCACAGCGGGCGTTATTCCAAATAATGCTTACACCATCGTCATGCTTTTCAGGTTTGACGAGGTCGACGGATTCCGACGTGTCGTCAGCTTCGACAATGGCGTCGCGGACACTGGCGGTTATATTCTGGACGGCCGGCTGGAGTTCGAGAACACTGCCAATGTTCCGTTTGCGGCGAGTACGTACATTCAGGTTGTGATCGTTCGCGAGGCAACGGGTGTCGTTCGGGGCTACCGCGATGGCGGTTTCCGGGTAAATCTAAACGATGGCGGTACGTTTCAGATAAGCGGGGCCAATATGCTCCGCTTTTTCCAGGATGACCCGAATCCGCCAACCGAGGCTGCCGAGGGCCGCGTTGCGCGGATTCGGCTTTACGACGCGCCGATGACTACTACCCAAGTGCGGGCACTCGATCGGGTAGCAAACGCAACCGGCGGTGGGGATCAGCCAATCCTGTTTTCGTCAGCGCGCGACGGGTTCTACGAGATCTACTCATCCAATGCCGACGGAAGTAATCAGCGCAGGTTGACCAATAACGAGGTCCACGAACAGGGGGCGAAGTGGTCGCCGAATCGTCAAAAGATCGTTTACTACCGAAGAGAAACCAGTTCTTCTCCCTATCAGATCTGGATTATGAATGCTGACGGAACCGGTCAAACCCGGCTTACGAACACAACTACGAATGATTTTGTACCAGGTTGGAAACCGGATGGATCAAAAATACTGTTCTCACGATGCGACGCAAGTTTTGTTTGTGATCTATTTACGATGAATCCCGACGGTTCCGAGCAAACGCCAATACCCAACGTCAATACAGTTAACGACGAAGCGGATGCTTCATTTTCTCCTGATGGAGCGAAGATAGCCTTTGTCTGTTCGACGGGCGGAGCGACATTTTCCAACCAAAGTATCTGTTCTATTAACGCTGACGGCACCAACCGCCAGGTCCTGGCCAATGTGACTTCTCCCGCCGCCGGCGCTGCTCCTTCGTATTCCGCCGACGGGACCAAGATCGCTTATGCTCGTTCGGTCGATCCTTCGAATATTTCGAATTGGGAGATATTTGTGATGCCGAATTCGGGAGGCGGTGGAAGCAACATCACGAACAATGCGTTTTTTGAATATCACCCGATCTGGTCGCCGGATGGACAAGAATTGGCGGTCTATGGTTCAGGTGTATTTGATGAAGTCGCTAGCGAAGTCTATAAGATAGCGGCTGACGGTCTCTCCACTGCAAGGCTTACCGAAAATTCCGTTCCTGATATCGTTTCGGATTGGTATCATCCGCCGTTGGTAATTGACCAATCGACGCTTTTCGACTACGACGGCGATGGGAAGGCTGATCTGTCGGTGAGGCGGCCGTCGAACAACATCTGGTATCTGCTGCGCGGGACTGCCGGGTATACTGCGATGCAGTGGGGAGTGACGGGTGACCGGATGGCTCCTTCGGACTACGACGGTGACGGGGCGACGGATGTGGCGGTGTTTCGGCCTTCGGATGGGAAGTGGTACATCTTTATGTCGCAGTCGCAGACGTTCCAGACGTTCAACTGGGGTGCGAGCGGCGACCTTCCCGTGCCGACCGACAAGGACGGCGATGGGTCGTCAGACCTTGTCCTGTTCCGGCCGTCGAACAACACGTGGTACACGAGGTTTGCCAACGGAACGTTCAATGTGTTCGTATTCGGCGTTGCGGGCGACAAACCGCTGACCGGAGATTTTGACGGGGATGGAAAGGGCGATTTCGCGATCTTCAGGCCGTCGAACAGCAACTGGTACATCATCAAATCGGGTGCCGGATTCTTTATCCAGACCTGGGGCCAGACGGGCGATATTCCCACAACCGGTGACTTTGACGGCGACGGAGCAACGGACCACGCGGTGTTCAGGCCGTCAGAAGGCAAGTGGTATCTGAGCCGCACGACGGCTGGGTTCACATCGCAGAACTGGGGCCAGGCGGGCGATATTCCCGTCGCGGCGGACTACGACGGCGACGGCATGACGGATGTTGCCGTGTTCCGGCCCGCGAACGCTACGTGGTACATCGTCCAATCGACCGCCGGGATACTGGTCCAGCAATTCGGCGTGACCGGCGATATTCCTACACAGAGTGCGTTTATTTATTGAGTTTTCGGCGGACGAGATAATTTAAGCCGGAGGAGCGGGTGTCCCGCCTGCCCGCAATAGTTGTTCATTGCTCCGCGGGGCGGACGAAGCGGTCCGCCCTTCATTTTTGTCGCCGCCACCTCGCAAAACTTGATTTGCGGCGCCCTTCCGTGCTACTTTCTAGCCACAGTTTCAACGACCCTTCTCTTCAAATATTACTCAAAACGACGCGGACAAGTAACGCGCGGTAACTGAAAAGCTGATCGAAGAGGCAGTAAACAGAACGGCCGCTGATTTAAGGAGCGGCATTTTTGTTAGGCGGCATCACGCATTTATTCCGCAGGGCTGGCCGGCCCGGTTTGCGCGGAGGACAATTATGAATTCAGCCTGGACATTCTTTCGTGTTCGCCCTGTGGCAGCCGCTATTGCGGCAGCATTGCTTTTCGCTGCGGCGGCCCCGGCGCTGTCTGCCGCCGAGGTTTGTCGGCTGCCGTCGGCAAGTATCATTACTCAGCCCAACGGACGTTCCAGTGCCGGCTCGATCTTCTCATCTTTGAGCCGATCGAGCTTTTCGTCGATATTTACGGCCGGCACGGTCCAGTTTTCCGATCCTTCCTACACGATCGGAGAGGGTGGCGTGACCGCGACGATAATCGTGACACGATCGGGCGATCTTGAGGACCCCGTAATGGTAAATTACGCGACATCCAATGGAACGGCGACCGCCGGGCAGGATTACGGCCATGTGACGGGAACATTCTTTTGGGCCAATGGCGATGGCGACCCGAAAGGATTCACGATCCCGATAACCGACGACTCCGTTTCGGAGGGCAGCGAAACTGTCAATATTACGCTTAGCGGCCCGGTTGGTGATATTTCGATCGGGTCGCCGGCACAGGCCGTGCTCACTATCGTCGATAATGAAACCGGACTTCCGGCATTGTCTGTCGCGGATGTGACGCGGAACGAGGGGAATTCCCCGAACACTCTCGACCTTACGGTAACGCTTAGTTCCGCTTCCACCCAGCCCGTGACGGTGAATTATTCGACGGCCGACGGCTCGGCAACCTCGCCTTCGGACTATGTCGCGGCAAGCGGCCAAGTCGTGTTCGCTCCGGGCGAAACGTCCAGGCCGATCTCTATTAACATCAATGGCGACGGCGTCGTCGAACCGGATGAAACCTTTACCGTTAACCTGAGCAGCCCGACGAACGCGGTTATCGCCGATGGTTCCGCAACCGTCACACTTGTGAACGACGATTCTACGCCAACGCCGACTCCGACGCCGACCCCGGGCAGCGGATCGGTACAGTTCAGTTCGACCGCTTATTCAGTTAACGAGAGCGTGCTTGCGGCAACAATAACCGTTACGCGTACCGGAAGCGGCAGCGGTGCGGTGTCCGTGAATTACGCTACGTCAAATGGCACCGCGGTCGCGGGCGAGGATTACACAGGTACTTTTGGGACCCTGACCTGGGCAAACGGCGACCTTGCCGCCAAGACCTTTATCGTGCAGGTGGCTGACGATACGGTGTTGGAAAGCAATGAAACGGTGAACCTTGCGCTCAGCAGCCCGTCGGGAACGGTGATCGGCGCTCCGGGCAACGCCGTGCTGACGATAATCGACAACGACGCCACGCCCGAGATCAGCATCAACAACGTAACCCAGCCGGAAGGCAACGAACTGAATCAGCTTGCGTTCACCGTAACTCTAAGCAGCCCGTCGCAGCAGACCGTAACCATGCTCTACTCGACCGAGAACGGTACCGCAACCGGCGGCGAGGACTACGTTACGGTCCCGAATACTTTGCTGACATTTGATCCCGGCGAGGTGGTCAAGCAGATCCCGATCAATGTACTGGGTGATTTCGTGGTTGAGCCGGACGAGACCTTTCTCCTGAACATCACGAGCGCTACCAATGCGGACATCGTGGATTCGCAGGGTGTCGCGACCCTGCTCAATGACGACGCTCCCGGAACGATCCAGTTCCAGGCGGAGAACTACACTGTCAACGAAAGCGGCGGCGAGGCCGCGATCGCCATAACCCGAACGGGAGGTTTGTCGCAGGGAGTAAGTGTGCGCTTCGTTACGGTGGACGGTACGGCACTGGCCGGCGAGGATTACGTCAACACCCGGACGTTCGTTACGTTCGCTCCCGATCAGGCGGTTGCAATGATCAATGTTCCGATCAATAACGACTCGGTGCATGAGGCGAACGAAACCGTTAATCTGGCACTTGAGAGTCCGACTGGCGGGGCCGTGATCGGCTCGCCCGCGAACGCTATCCTGACGATCACGGACAACGACGGCGAGCCCGTCCTGTCGGTGAACGATGTTACAAAGAACGAAGGAAACTCGGGCTCGACGGCGTTTACGTTTACGGTCTCTCTCGCGGGGACGTCATCCGGAACGGTCACTGTGGCCTATGAAACCGCGGATGGAACCGCTTTGTCGCCCGGCGATTATGCCTCGATCCCGCAGGGCACGCTTACCTTCGAACCCGGCGAAACCACAAAACAGGTCACGGTCCAGGTGGCGGGTGACTTCACGAACGAGCCAAGCGAGACGTTCTTTGTCCAGCTATCCAGCCCGCTCGGCGCGTTGATCGGCGACGGCCAGGGCCAGGGCACTATCGTGAACGACGATCTTGGCGGTGCATTCCGCTTTACTTCCGCCCAGTACTCGGTAAGCGAAGCGGGTTCGTTTGTCGCGATCACCGTCCAGCGTACCGGCGGACTATCGGCTGGAGCGTCCGTAGATTATTCAACCGCGAACGGGACGGCCATCGCGGGGCTCGATTACACAGCCGTGTCCGGTACGCTTGCGTTCGATGGCGGCCAGACGACTCATTCATTTATTGTTCCGATCGCGAATGACGGCGTCAACGAGCCGGACGAGAGCTTCAGCGTGATCCTTTCCAATGCCACTGGCGGCGGTTCGACTCTCGGCGTGCCGAATACCGCGGCCGTGTTTATTACGGAAATTATTCTGCCTCCGCAGGAGCCGACGCCATTCGACTACGACGGCGACGGGCGTGCCGATCTTTCAGTGCGGCGGCCTTCGAACAACATCTGGTACCTGCGTCGGACTTCGGCCGGATATACCGCGATGCAGTGGGGCGTGGCGGGTGACCGAATGGCCCCTGCGGACTATGACGGCGACGGAAAGACGGATGTTGCGGTCTTTCGTCCGGCCGACGGCAAATGGTACACCCACCTGTCGCAGTCACAGACGTTCCAGACAATTTCATGGGGAGCGAACGGCGATCTCCCGGTACCGGCGGACCGCGATGCCGACGGCAGGGCAGACCTCGTACTGTTCCGGCCATCGAACAATACGTGGTACACGCGATTTGCAAACGGGACGTTCAACACTTTCGCGTTTGGAGCGGCGGGTGATAGGCCCGTAGTTGGTGATTTTGATGCGGACGGACGCGGCGACCTGGCGGTTTTCCGTCCGGGCAACAGCACCTGGTACATTCTGCGTTCCACCCTCGGCTTCCTGATACAGACGTGGGGCGAGGCAGGCGATATTCCTGCCCCCGCCGACTTTGACGGTGATGGAGCGGTCGACCGAGCCGTGTTCCGTCCTTCGACCGGACAATGGTTCCGAAGCCGGACGACAGCCGGGTTTGACAGCTTGAACTGGGGCGAAGAAGGCGATATTCCCGTTCCGGCCGACTACGATGGCGACGGACGCTCTGATGTTGCCGTTTTCCGGCCGTCGAACGGAAAATGGTACATAATTGGTTCCACGGCCGGTATTCTGATCGAACAGTTCGGAATAACGGACGATGTTCCGACGCCTTCGGCCTTCATCTATTGAGTCGAGGACCGGTAAAAGTGGACAAGCCGGAGGCCGTTTCCTGGTCTCCGGCTTAAACTTTTTTTGAATATTTGAAGGGATCGCGGAAAATGACTTTACAAACGTCAAAACTTTTCCTATTCTATTTAGGCGCTGCAACGCAGCGGTTATAATTTTTAGAAGAAGATAAATTTAAGTGATAGTGAACTTTTACTTTATTAGCATTATCGTGGCTGTGCGTAACGCACGGAACGGATGATGTCTACTCAAGTTGAAAGTTCAAAAGTGAGAAAAGGCCGTCATCCGAACAGGAGAGACGGCCTTTTTACGATTTTAGGACAACACTATAAGTATGCGAGATGCAGGAACAAAAGCGATGAAGGAAACCGGAGAAATGGAACCGGGCGATGGCAGATCGGACGCGCCTATGCGCGGGGCCGAAGTGCTGGTGCGCGGGCTGATTCGAAATGGGGTCGATAAGATCTTCGGCTTGCCGGGTGGTGCCGTTCTTCACATTTATGACGAGCTTTGGCGATTCCGCGATCAGATAACCCATTATCTTGTCCGCCATGAGCAGGGAGCGGTCCACGCCGCCGAGGGGTATGCACGCGCGACGGGAAAGGTCGGGACCGCGATCGTCACGTCGGGCCCCGGAGCGACGAACGCCGTTACCGGAATAGCGACGGCGTATATGGACTCGATCCCGCTCGTGGTCATTACGGGCCAGGTGCCGCTGCCGGCCATTGGGACCGACGCCTTTCAGGAAGTGGACACCTTCGGCATTACGCTTCCGATCGTTAAGCACAGTTATCTTGTCCGCGATGTTCGCGACCTCGGTGCGATCATTGACGAGGCGTTCGAGATAGCTGCCGCGGGCAAGCCGGGCCCGGTTGTCATCGACGTTCCTAAAGACATCACCGCGCACATCTGCGAACAGCCGCGGACGCGCTTTGCGGCAATGACCGCCGCCGAAGAACCCGCCGCGGCGGTTGGCGATGAAACGACGGTAGCCTTGATCGCTGACCGGCTGATGAATGCGGAGCGGCCCGTTTTTTATGTCGGCGGAGGTATTGTAACCTCGGGGGCCTCCGAAGAGTTGATGCGGCTCGCAGAGCTGCTCGAAGCACCTGTTACACCAACGCTTATGGGCCTCGGCGGTTTCCCGACGGCGCACCGGTTGAGTTTGGGGATGCTTGGGATGCACGGCACTTACGCCGCAAACATGGCCGTTTCGGAAAGCGATCTGCTCGTTGCGCTCGGCGTCCGTTTCGACGACCGGGTGACCGGAAAGATAGCCACATTTGCACCTCAGGCCGAGATCGTTCACATTGACATTGATCCGGCAAACATCGGCAAGGTGAAACAGCCGCACATCTCGCTTGTGTCGGATGCCAAACCGGCGCTTGAACGATTGAACGCAAAGGTGCGTGAACGCGGCGATGGCCCGCTCGCGGCCGGCAAGGCAAAACGCGAGGCCTGGTGGAAAAAGCTTTCGGACTGGCGCGATTCGGTGCCGCTGGTCTGTGAGATCTCCGATACCGAGATCAAGCCGCAGCATGTGATCGAAGAACTGCATCGAGCGACCAACGGCGACGCGGTCATTGTCACCGACGTGGGCCAGCATCAGATGTGGGCGGCGCAGTTCTATCCATTTAAAAGGACACGCCAGTGGCTGACCAGCGGCGGCCTCGGTACAATGGGTTTCGGCCTGCCCGCCGCCATGGGAGCGCAGCTCGCGCTGCCCGATCAAAGGGTGGTCGCGGTTGTGGGTGACGGTGGTTTTCAGATGACGAATCAGGAGATCATCACCGCCATCCAGTACAATGTTCCGCTGAAAGTTCTGATAATGAACAACGGCTTTCTCGGAATGGTCCGGCAGTGGCAGGAGATGTTCTACGATCGTGCGTATTCGGAAGTCGATCTTTCGATCTCGCCCGATTTCGTAAAATTGGCCGAAGCCTACGGTACCCAGGGCTTGCGGGCAACGACGCCGGCGGAGTTAAAGGATGTATTGAAACAAGGCCTGGAATATGAAGGCGTCACCATCTGGGACATCGTCGTGACAAAGGAAGAGAACGTGTTCCCGATCATCCCGGCGGGGCAGGATACTAGGAATATGATCTTGAAGAATGATTGACAACATGCGAGAGGATGTCCGAAAAGTCGCGAACCGGATGACTATCGTGCTCCAGCGGAGCAAAATGTTTATAGGATCGAACGAAGAAATAAGGACCGAGCCCCGTAGGGGCGGCATCAAACCCAAACGGATCAATGACATGCCGCTCCTACGGAGCTTCTGCAATTTTTCGAATCACCTCTATAGACATACCGCTCCTCCGGAGCTAAAGCCGAAAACGCTTCTTTTTCGGGCGTCCTCTTGAGAAGTAGAATGCGAAACACACTTTCAATATTAGTAGCAAACGAACCCGGCGAGCTGTCGCGGATCGTTGGATTGTTCTCGGCCCGCGGGTATAACATCGAAACGATCTCGGTCGGCACAACGCTTGAGGACGGCTGGTCGCGGTGTACCATTGTGACGGAAGGCGATGCGGCGATCGTCGAGCAGATACTAAAACAATGCGAACGCCTGGCGCGTGTGCGCGAGGCAAAGGCCGTCACGAGCCAGCCGCACATCGAACGGGAAATGGCGCTGATCGATGTGAACGCGCTCACGCCCGATGACCGAGCGGAGATAAAGAATCTCGTCGATATATTCCGTGCGAAGATCGTTGATATCACGCACGACCGCCTTATTATCGAGGCGTCGGGGAACAAGGAAAAAGTAGATCGATTCATCGGCCTGCTCGAATCGTTCGGGATGAACGAGGTAGTGCGGACGGGATATGTAGCGATAAATACTCTGAGGAGCGCGGACACTCCTGTCCGCAATCGGAACGCGGACACTCCTGTCCGCAATCGGAACGCGGACACTCCTGTCCGCAATCGGAACGCGGACACTCCTGTCCGCAATGAGCGAGAATCGCGAACAACGGTGGCTAATTCGGCAAATTAGAGGTTACTCATACGCCGCTCAAAACACGCGGCGTTGCGGACAAGAGTGTCCGCGTTCCAAAACTGACCAAGCCGCTCAAAACACGCGGCGTTGCGGACAAGAGTGTCCGCGTTCCAAAACTGACCAAGCCGCTCAAAATACGCGGCGTTGCGGACGAGGGTGTCCGTGCTCCAATATTATGAAAGTCTATTACGACGCAGACGCAAACACTGAACTCATCAACTCGAAACGCGTGGCCGTTATCGGCTACGGATCGCAGGGACACGCTCACGCCAACAATCTCAAAGATTCCGGCGTGGACGTGATCGTCGGCCTGCCGCAGGACAGCAAGTCATGGAAAAAGGCCGAGGATGCGGGACTCGAGGTCACCTTTACCGGCGACGCGGTGAGGATGGCCGACGTGATAATGGTCCTTGTGCCGGACGAGATCGCACCGACGGTTTATCGCAATGAGATCGAACCGAATCTTTCGGCTGGAAAATATCTCGCCTTTGCTCACGGCTTTTCGATACACTTCAAAAAGATAGTTCCGCGTGACGATGTGAACATCTTTATGGTCGCGCCGAAAGGCCCCGGCCATCTCGTTCGCAGCGAATATACGCGAGGCCGCGGAGTGCCGTGCCTGCTGGCGGTATATCAGGATGTTGCGGGCGATACGCGCGACGTGGGGCTGTCTTACGCGTCGGCCATCGGCGGCGGCAAGGCCGGTGTGATCGAGACCAATTTTAAGGAAGAGACCGAGACCGACCTTTTCGGCGAACAGGCCGTGCTCTGCGGCGGATTGACAGCCCTGATCCAGGCCGGATACGAGACACTGACCGAGGCCGGATATTCGCCCGAGATGGCGTACTTCGAATGCCTGCACGAGATGAAACTGATCGTCGATCTTTTATATGAAGGCGGCATCGGCAATATGCGATACTCTGTCTCGAACACCGCCGAGTACGGCGACCTTACTCGCGGCAGCCGCATCGTCACCGATCAGACGAAGGCCGAGATGAAAAAGATCCTGAGCGAGATCCAGTCAGGCGAATTTGCCGATGAATGGATGAGCGAGTGCGACGGCGGCAAGGAGAATTTCAAACGCCTCGAAGCGGAGGGACAGAACCATCCGATCGAGGACGTCGGCAAACGCCTGCGTGCGATGATGCCGTGGCTCGAACAGGACCGGAAAGTTGACGCGGCAAAAAACTGATTGCAGAAGCCCGCACGGAGTAATGGCGATATACTCAAGGTTGGCGATATCGCCCTTGCTTCGTGCGGACTTCAGCAATGAACTGGAGCAGCAACACCCATATGAAGTTCTACGATCTGAACCAACTTGAACCGGATGAGGTCAATCCGTTGTATCACCGAAAAGCCGTTTACGGTGACGCTCTCGCCGTCGGGCGAGTTGAGGTGCTGAAAGGCTCGGTGACGCAGCCGCATTCGCACGATACCGAGGAGATGATCTATGTGCTGCAGGGCGCGTGGCTTTTTCACCTGCCGGACGGTGATGTTTTGGTGGAGGCGAACCAGTTGGTCTGCATCCCGGCGGGTGTCGAACATTCGTCGGAGGTGATCGAGGACACGGTTGCGCTCGACATCTGCTCCACGATCCGCCACGACTGGCGCACCGGCCAGGACAAGCCGCTGCACGATAATCCAGAGCAATTTCTGTGGGCCGTCTAGGCGGAAACACGACCGCTAGGGAGTGTGCCCGCGGCTGTGTAGAAAGGTTTATGCTGCAATAGATCGAGCGGTGGGGCACACTCGCTACCGCTCGTGTTTCTGCCTTATGTCTTTTGAGAACGTTAAATGGGTTTGGAAAAACGGCGACATAGTCCCGTGGGCGGATGCGACGGTGCACGTCTCGGCGCACGCGCTTCATTATGGGAGCGGTGTTTTCGAAGGCATCCGCTGTTACGACACGGAACTTGGCCCGGCGGTGTTTCGCCTGGCCGAACACCTTGATCGCTTTCACGCATCAGCCGCCGCGTACAACTTTGAGATCCCGTACTCGAACGAGCAGTTGACCGAAGCGACTACCACGCTGATCGCACGCAACGGCTTCACAAGCTGCTACATTCGCCCGATCTTCTTCAAGGGCAGCGGAACGCTCGGGCTGCATCCGGGAAAATGTCCTTCGGAAACCGCGATCATTGTGTGGCCGTGGGGTTCCTATCTCGGAGCCGAAGGTTTGGAGAACGGCGTGAAGATAACCGTATCGCCGTGGCGAAAGTTTCATTCGTCGATGATGCCGACAACGGCCAAGGCATGCGGACAATATTTGAATTCTATTCTCGCCGTTCAGGACGCATTCTCCCGCGGATACGACGAAGGATTGCTTCTCGATATGAACGGCAGCCTCGCCGAAGGCTCGGGCGAGAACCTTTTCGTGATCAAAGACGGCCGCGTGACGACCAACAAAGCGGACGATTCGATCCTGATGGGAATAACCCGCGACGCCGCTATCGAGATCGCACGCGAACTTGGTTATCAGGTCGCGGAAAGATCTCTTGAGCTCGACGACCTGCTCAGCGCCGATGAAGCTTTTTTCACCGGCACCGCCGCCGAGGTCACGCCGATCCGCCAGGTCGATGACCACATGATCGGCGAAGGCCGACGCGGGCCCGTGACAAAGGATATCCAGGAAACGTTTTTCAATGCAGTGACCGGCGGCGATCCGCGGTTTCGAAAGTGGCTCCACCCGATAACTCAAGCGGTTGCGGTTTGAGGAAAGAATTAGTGGTCTGGAAGGGGACCGATGGGATGTCCGAAAAGTCGCGAACCGGATGATTGTCGTGCTCCAGAGGAGCAAAATGTTTATAGAAGCGAATGAAAGAATAGGTGCCGAGCCCCGTAGGGGCGGTATCAAACCCAAACGGATCAATGACATGCCGCTCCTACGGAGCTTCTGCAATGTTTCGAATCGCCCCTATAAACATCCCGCTCCTCCGGAGCTAGAGCCGAAAACTCTGCTTTTCGTATATCCTCATTTTTAACCGAATTTTCCGGTTCAGAATCTCGCCGGGCTGGATCGAACCTACAGTTTAATGAACGACGGAAGCGTAAACAATCCGAGGGCTGAGATAGACCAGATCGACAGCGAGCTGCTGCGGCTGCTGAATCGCCGCGCCGAGATCGCGCTGCGCGTTGGTGCGGCGAAATCCGACCTCGATGCTTCGCTCTGCGATCCTAAACGCGAGAGCGAGGTTCTGTCGCGGCTCACGACGGAAAACCCCGGCCCGTTCGATGACGCCAGCATCGAGAACATCTTCCAGCGGATCATCGACGAATCACTGCACCTGCAGCAGCGCACCTATCACAAACCGCACGGCGAATCGGACAAGCACGCGCACGACGGACTGATGGCCGAGCGTTCGCGCGTTGCATTCCTGGGCGAACCCGGGACGTTCAGCCACGAGGCAGCCCTCGGCATTCTCGGTGATGATTGCGAGCCGGTTTCGTTTCCGACGTTCGAAGACCTATTTCGATCGATCGATCGCGGCGACGCTGACTATATTCTGACGCCGCTTGAGAACACGCTTGTCGGCTCGGTGCATCGATGTTACGACCTGCTTCTTAAAAGCGATCTGAACATCGCCGCTGAGATCATTCTGCCCGTTGCGCATTTTTTGGTCGCTTGTAGTGAGGCAGACTTCGAGACGATCAAGACCGTCGAATCGCACCCGGCCGCACTCGCGCAATGCGAACGCTTTTTCGCGGCGCATCCTGACCTGAAACGGATCGCGGGCGATGATACGGCGGGCAGTGTCAAGCGTGCGATCGAAAGCGGCGACCCGACTCGTGCGGGCATCGGTTCGCGAAGGACAGCGGAATTGTACGGCGGCAAAATTTTGCGGGAGCATATCGAGGACCACGCGGAAAACTTCACCCGGTTTGCGCTGCTTTCGCCAAAACCGAACAAGACGAACCGCGGCGACAAGATATCGATGGTGCTGACGCTGCGGCACGAACCCGGCTCGCTCCACAACGCGTTGCGAGCGTTCGTCCGACGCAACATCGACCTATTGAAAATTGAAAGCCGTCCGATAAACGATTCGCCCGCGGAGTTTTACTTTTACCTGGACATCCGCCCGCCCGCGAGCGACGCAGAATTGCAGGGAGCCCTCGACGAGGTGCGTGAACAGGCGGCGGATGTAAGATACTTGGGCAGATATCCGACGGTGCGGCTCTAGGCGGAACGCGGACACTCTTGTCCGCAATGAGTGCGATAGCACGAACAATGCCGGGCGACTTCGGCACTTTGCTTCCTAATATTGCGCCGGTGAAAAGCACGGCATTGCGGACAAGAGTGTCCGCGTTCCGATTGCGGACAAGAGTGTCCGCGTTCCGATTGCGGACAAGAGTGTCCGCGTTCCGATTGCGGACAAGAGTGTCCGCGTTCCGATTGCGGACAAGAGTGTCCGCGTTCCGATTGCGGACAAGAGTGTCCGCGTTCCGATTATGATACTTATCTTAAAACCAAACATCAGCCTCGAATCGCGCGAGTACAAGCGGCTCGAGGGCCATTTGCAGAACCTGACGAACATCGAATATCGCATCCACAATGTGCAGGGTGCCGAGCAGACGTTGACCGAGATCTATTTGATCGGCAGCACATCGGCGCTTTCGCTGGATGAGATGCGGTCGTTCCAGGCGGTGGATAGCGCCGTTCGGATCTCTGAGCAATACAAGGTGCTCGGCCGGCACAAGGACGATACGCGCTCCAGCGGGTTTACTTACAACGGCGTCGAATTTAGTCAGGACAATTTGAACGTCTTCGCCGGCCTGTGCGCGGTCGATTGCACGGAAAGTGTCGAGTCGATGATGAGCGCGTTGCAAGATCACGGCCAGGTTTGCACCCGAATGGGCGCCTACAAACCGCGAACCTCCGCCTATTCGTTTCAGGGCCACGGCAAGAATTGCCTGCCGTACGTTTTCGATCTCGCGGGCAAACACGGCATTCGCGTGATCGCGATGGAGGTGACGCACGAATCGCACGTCGATGAGATCAACAATGCGCTGGATCAAACCGGCCGGCCGACCGGCGTGATGCTCCAGATCGGGACGCGCAACACTCAGAATTTTGAATTGCTGAAAAGCGTCGGCCGCCAGCAGGAATTCCCCGTACTGCTGAAACGCGGTTTCGGCATAACGCTCGACGAATCGCTACACGCGGCCGAGTATCTGGCGAGCGAAGGCAATCAGAAGGTCGTGTTTGGCCTTCGCGGAATGAAAACCAACATCGGCGACCCGCACCGCAACATGGTCGATTTCGCACACGTGCCGGTCGTCAAACGCCTGACCCGAATGCCCGTATGCATCGACCCGTCACATTCGGTCGGTGCACGGTTTCGCGGCCCGGACAACATTCTTGACGTAATGCACGTAACGGCCCAGGGCGTCATCGCCGGTGCGAATATGATCCTGGTCGATTTTCATCCCGATCCGCCGATCGCGCTCGTCGACGGCCCGCAGGCATTGAGGATGGAAGAATTGCCGAAGTTTCTCGAAGACGTGCGGATCGTGAGGGAAGCGTACGAAAAGCGGCGATCGCTTTTCAAAGAGCAAGAGCGACGCCTTCAGGCGTGAAGCCTGGGAACGCAGGCGCCCTCGCCTGCATGAGTGCGAAGCACGAACAAGGGTTGGTAATTTGCGGCGACCCGGCTTTGCCAAGTCGGCTCGCCGCCAAAAGACGGCGGCGTGCAGGCGAGCCGCCTGCGGTCCCAGGTCATATGTCAAACAACACTCGCAGCAGATCGACCACCGCCGGCGTAGAACGCTCGCCTAACCGAGCGATGCTCCGCGCCGTTGGATTCACCGACGCAGATTTCGACAAGCCGATCATCGGTGTCGCCAACGGTTACAGCACGATCACGCCGTGCAATGTCGGCCTTGGCAAACTCGCCGATGCCGTGATCGAAACGGCAAAAGAAGAAGCTCTGATGCCGCAGGTTTTCGGCACCATCACCATCAGCGACGGCATCAGCATGGGCACGCCGGGAATGAAATACTCGCTCATCTCGCGCGAGGTGATCGCCGATTCGATCGAGACCGTTTGCCAGGGCCAGCAGATGGACGGCCTTGTCGCGATCGGCGGCTGCGACAAAAATATGCCCGGAGCGATGATCGCCATCGCCCGCCTGAACATCCCGTCGATCTTCATCTACGGCGGCACGATCAAGGCCGGCAATCTCAACGGCCGGGACCTGACCATTGTCAGTGCATTCGAAGCAGTCGGCGAGTTCACAGCGGGAACGATCGATGCCGAACGCCTGGCCGCCGTCGAGCGCAGCGCCTGTCCCGGAGCCGGTTCGTGCGGCGGAATGTACACCGCCAACACGATGTCCTCCGCGATCGAAGCGATGGGCATGAGCCTGCCTGGTTCATCGACAATGGCAGCCGAGGATGACGAAAAGCGCGTCAGCGCGATCGAATCCGCACAAGCCCTCGCTCGTGCCGTCGAGAACAACCTTCTCCCGCGCGACATTATGACGAAAACGGCGTTCGAAAACGCCATCGCCGTCGTAATGGCCACCGGCGGATCGACCAACGCCGTGCTTCACCTGCTGGCGATCGCGCATTCGGCTCGGGTCGAACTCACTGTCGAAGATTTCGAACGCATCCAGAAACGCGTGCCTGTGATCTGCGATCTCAAACCATCAGGCCGCTACGTGGCCACCGACCTCCACAAAGCCGGCGGCATCCCGCGCGTGATGAAAATTCTGCTTGATGAAGGGTTGATCCACGGCGACTGTATGACCATCACGGGCAAGACGATCGCGGAGAATCTTAGGGACGCGGACCATTCACGGAACGCGGACACTCCTGTCCGCAATGAGGACGAAGCCCGAACAACCGCGGCACGGAACGCGGACACTCCTGTCCGCAATGAGGGCGAAGCCCGAACAACCGCGGCACGGAACGCGGACACTCCTGTCCGCAATGAGGGCGAACCCCGAACAACCGCAGCACGGAACGCGGACACTCCTGTCCGCAATGAGGGCGAAGCCCGAACAACGGCCGCAGCATCGACATCTCAGGCAGCCGACGCCGCCGAGCCGCAGGCGGCGTTGCGGACAAGAGTGTCCGCGTTCCAGGTGATTCGCCCATTCGACGACCCGCTTTATACGGAAGGCCACCTCGCCATCCTTCGCGGCAACCTCGCCACCGAGTGCGCCGTCGCAAAAGTTTCCGGCATCAAGCACCGCAGCATCACCGGCCCGGCGAAAGTCTACGACTCGGAAGAATCCGCAATGGCCGCGATCATGGCCCGCGATATCAAACCCGGCGACATCGTGGTCATCCGTTACGAAGGCCCGCGCGGCGGCCCCGGCATGCGCGAGATGCTCGCGCCGACATCAGCCCTCATCGGCCAGGGCCTCGGCGACAGTGTCGGCCTCATCACCGACGGCCGCTTCTCCGGCGGCACCTACGGCATGGTAGTCGGCCACGTCGCCCCCGAAGCCGCGGTCGGCGGCAACATCGCCCTGGTTAAAGATGGCGACCTCATCACCATCGACGCCGACACCGCCTCGCTCAACGTCGATCTCACCGACGAACAACTAGTCACCCGCCGTGCCAACTGGCAACCCCCAAAACCCTGGTACACCGACGGCGTGATCGCAAAGTACGCCCGCCTCGTCTCATCCGCGAGCGGCGGCGCTGTGACCGATGCCCGGAGGGCGGACGGCTCGTCCGCCAGTGTTAATTGATCACGCTTTCAAGGGCGGACCGCTCGTCCGCTCTCCTTTGGTACGCGCTTCCGTACGGCCAGTCATACTTCGATGAACAAAGGCCGGCCTTCACAGGATTCAACTCGATGTAATCCCGCGTCTTCATAAAGTGATCATGATCCCGGATAAAGCGGTCGAAATAATCCTCCTGCCAGAACTTGCCACGCCGGCCGACGATCTTGTTTGCCTCGTGTGCCGTATAGGATTTGAGTCCGTGCATTATATCGGACAGTGAGAAACCCGCCTTTGGCCGGAACATGAAGTGGATATGATTCGGCATCAGGCACCAGCAGATCAGTTTGTATTGTTTGCCATGACGAAAAATGATGGCTTCCTGCACCGCGGCGGCGACCTCAGGCACTCCGAGCAGACATTCGCCCGCTCCCATATCGAGATGCCGTTCGATGCGCCGCTGCAATTCCAGCTTTCGCTCCTCATCCCTTGCCTGCTCCAGTTCGATCCGCCATCGTCGAAGCAGCGATTGCGGCAACGCATCCGCAAGGTGAAGCGTCACGAACTGCAATATCTCGCCGCCATCATAGTGCGGCAGATAGCCCCGACTGTACCAGCCTTTAGGTCTCATAACTCAATTTTGGAGGGCGGACGGCTCGTCCGCCAGTGTTAATTGATCACGCTTGCAAGGGCGGACGGGCCGTCCGCGCTCCGTAAGAGTAGGCCGTCTCGTTCCAGATCTCAAGCGTAGATACTCCTGTTCGCCTCGACGAGATGTCCGGGGGCGGACAACCTCGGAGGGCGGACGGCTCGTCCGCCCGCGTACACGCTTCCAGTGGCGGACGGGCCGTCCGAGCTCCGTAGAATAGGCTGTCTCGTTCCAGATCTCAAGCGTAGATACTCCTGTTCGCCCCGACGAGATGTCCGGAATCCGACAACTTCGGAGGGCGGACGGCTCGTCCGCCAGTGTTAATTGATGACGCTTCCAATGGCGGACGGGCCGTCCGCGCTCCGTAGAATAGGCTGTCTCGTTTGAGATCTCAAGATATATATTCTTGTTCGCCGGACGAGCCGTCCGGGCTCCGGGAAGCGAAACTATATGATTCTTCGGGCCGTATTATTTGTTTATTCGTTTGAGGTCAACGGCATTTCGGATGCATAATCGATGACATCCCTCGGAATTGGACCTAACTAAAGGAGACTTGCGATGTTAAGGCTTACGCGTTTTTCGATTATCTCAATTGCTATTCTTTTCGTACTGATCGGCGCTGACATTGCGTCGGCCCAGCTCCGGCTGCCGCGGGCCAGTCAGAACGCGACCGTCATGCAGACGCTTGGGGTGACGGATGTGACGATCACGTACAGCCGCCCCGGTGTGAAGGGACGCACGATCTGGGGCGATTGGCCGGCTGATGTAAAGGGCGAGGGGACGCTGGATAACCAGAACACGCGCCCCGCTGGAGCGCCGATCGTGCCCTATGGCCATATGTGGCGCACCGGTGCCAATGACGCTACGACGATCACCGTCACCGACGATGTGCTGGTCAACGGCCAGCCGCTCGCCGCGGGGAGCTACAGCCTGCACACGATCCCCGGCAGGGATGAATGGACGATCATTTTCAACGACACCGAGAATCAGTGGGGCAGTTTCAACTACGATGCGGCGAAAGACAAACTCCGCGTAAAAGCGAAACCACAAGCCTCCGCACATCAGGAATGGCTTGCGTTCGACATCGAGCCCACCGCCGCTAACGCCGCCCGAGTCAGCATCAGATGGGAAAAATTGGCGGTCCCGTTCACGGTCGAGGTAAAGGATGTCGCAGCAACCGCTCTTGCCCATGCTCGCACCGCCGTCGCCGCGGCAAAGCCGGACGATTGGGCAACGCCTTATCAGGCAGCCAACTACGCCAAGGCCAACAAATCTCCCGACGAGGCCGCGAAATGGTACGACCAAGCGCTCCGGGCCATCGACGAGCAGATCAAAACCAAGCCCAACTTCCAAAACCTCGCTCGCCGGGCGAACACGCTCTACAACGCCGGCCGGATGCAGGAGGCCCTGGCCGCAACCGAAAAAGCTGTCGAAGCCGGCAAGGCTGAAAAAGCCGACACCTCGGGACTCGAAAAACGCATCGCGGAGATCAAGGGAGGGAAGCAATAAAGCGCGAAAGCACTTGCCCGGGAAACACACGAAAAGACGCGAAATAAGATCGCCTTAATTTCGCGTCTTTCGCGTATTTCGCGGGTAAAATACTCTTATGCGGTCGCCCAGATCCGCGCTCGATCAAACGTGGTGCTACAACCCCCACTTGTCCCACGCCGCCTTCGCGGCCTTTGCGATCACGGCCTCGCGCGTTTTTTCATCGGCCTTCGAATCTCCGACAAATACGGCGATGAGCAGCGTGTTTCCGTTCGGCAGTTGGATGATGCCGATGTCGTTAGTGGCGGCGGTTACGCCGTCGCGGGTACCTGATGTACCGGTCTTGTGCGCAACGTAGGCGCTTTCGGGCAGCATGCCGCGAAGCCGGTTAGGCCCGGTCACGGCTTCGTTCATAAAATCCATTATCAGCTTGCCGCGTTCGCGTTCGAGCGATGCTCCGGTTTTCAATTCGGTCAGCAGAGCGATCGCGGCATTCGGAGTCGAAAAATTTTCATACTGCACCTTGACGTCTTTCCCTAACTCCTTCTCGGTGCTTTTGATCGCCATATCCGTGATGCCGATCTCGTTCACATATTTCTGCACCTCGTCGGCGCCGCCCGCCAGGTTCATCAGCACATCGCTCGCCGTACCGTCGCTTTGCGTGATGGCGTATTCGATGACATGCCACAGCGGAATCTTCGTTCCGTCGGGAAAATTATCGCGCAGTTGGGATGCCTGGCCCTTTGCGACAAAGTCTTCCTTTTTTATCTCGACCTCGTGATCCGACCTGAACTTTCCGGCGCTCACCTGCTTCATCACTGCCATCGAGATCGGCAGTTTATAAACGCTCTGCATCGCGAATTTTTCGTCGCCGTTGAGCGATGCATTCTGGCCCGTTTCTATCACAAACGCCGCCACGCCGACCTTGCCCTTCGCCTCTTTTGCGATCTCGGCAAACTGCTGCTCAAGCTGCGTGTCCGGGGCTTGTTTTGCGGCCGGTGTTTTTGTAACGACCGCACCGGGCGTCGGGGCCGCTGTCTGGTTCGATTCGGCCGCGCCGCCGCAAGCGGTCACGAAAATAGCCAGGATCAGAAGGTATTGTTTCATAAGCAAACGAATATACCACGCAGAAACTGCAACTGCCACCGCCAATCTCATAGCGAGTGTTTTTGGCCTATTGCTGTTTGCAGTTCTTTGCCGGGCGGTAGCCGGCGGCCTCGGCTTCGGCTTTTGATGCGAACGGGATGCGGTTTTTTTCGGCGATCTTGGAAAAGCCCGGACATCCGGGATTCCAATGATAGATCTTCGACTGCTTGTTGCCGACGATCTCGAGGGCTTTAGGCGAGCCTTCCGCGGCCACGGGCTGAGCGGCCGTCGGCGGCGCCGGTGCGGGTTGAGCGATCGGCTGGCTCATCTGTGTAAGGGTCAACTGCGGCTGCGATTCCTTTGGCCGCGGATTGTCCTTTCTGAAATCCCACGGCGGAACGGGTTTCGACTGTGACCAGATATTGTTTTTAATGTCGCGGGCGAACTTCTCGCCCTTGGCGTATTGCTTGCGGTCATCCTTTGTCTGATCGACGCCGGCGTCCTTGTCGTGCCATGCAAGGCCGGCCCAGAGCATCGAGTAGCTCACGTCGCGCCCGAGCAGAAATACCTGGGCGACCAACCGGCCGTCATCGTCGCGCCTGCGGCCAACGACCGTCACCGGCTGGTTCAGGACCAGCCCGATCAGAAAATTCTTCGCCGCCGCGCCATACTCCTGCCCCATTTCGGGCGCATCGATCGCGGCGAGCCGGACCTTGTGCTGCTTGCCCGCCGCGTCCGCGACGACAATAACATCGCCCTCCGAGACAGCCGTTACGCGGCCCGTAAACGCCGTCAGGTCCTGTCCAAAACTCGGTGCCGCCAAAACAAACATGATGACGGCAAATAAAAGCCGCCCGCGACCAATGGATAAACGCATACCCGGATTTTACACCGAAACGATCAAAAGGGAAGAGTGAAATTTACAACCGACCTTATAGCCGCTGTCGTGCCGTTAGAACGAATGTCCGGCACTCCGCTTTCGCAGCATCTGAATGGCAAGGCTGACGGCATCTACCTGATCGTCATGAGCATCGCCGCGGCCGGTGAAGCGGCACGCCTCGTCGATAAAGTCGTGTATCCACGGCCCGCTCACGAGCGCGATCTTGCCTTCCTCGGCATAACCGGCCCAAGCCTCGGCGCGGAGCAGCTTGTCGCCATCGACCTTGACCCCGCGCAATGCTCGCCCGCGAGTGCGCCGGTCAAGCAGCAGGTCCTGTACAAGCGCCTTTCCGTGAAGGGCTAGTTCGATGCCGTGCCGCGTATCCGGTTCGGCCTCCATCCGCTCGATCACAAACCGCCGCTGTTCGGGATACTCCAGCCTCGCACGAAAGCCGTCGGCGATATAGATCATGCCGGTCCGAGCGTCTTCGGCCACGCGGAACGATGCCGTGTAGTCCGCCGAATCCTTCAGCGATACGGCCAGGTCATACCCGCGATGCCAGATCAATCCCTCGGGCCGCTTGTTCACAATATTCGCGAACCACTCAGCCTTGAATAACCTGCCGCCCTCCGGCACCGGCCGCTGCTGATACAATGCCGCAAACGACCACGGCCCCAACCGCGTCTTCGTCGCCAGCAGCTCATCCCGATCATACCTCTCCGGCCAAAGTGCCTCGCCCTCGGAACGCGCCAGTTCGTCAGTACCGGCGGCGGTAGCCGCTGGTTGGATCTGCGCCTGCGTCAAGATACCTGGGCTGTCGAACGCGGAAGTTAAACCACCCGCTACAGCGGGCGGTACCGACAAGTCAGCCCCACGCTCCGCCAACGCCGGCAGCCTCACCACATCCCACTGCTCGCCGCCGTTTTCCATATCCTTCAACAGCCGCCCGGCCAGATCGTCGTCGTGCCACCGCGTCTGGATCAGGATCACCGCCCCGCCCGGTTCGAGCCGGGTGTGGATATCGTCCTTGTACCAATCCCAGGTCTTATCACGAAAGGTGCGCGAATTTGCCACCGCCCGGCTTTTCACCGGATCGTCGATAATTATCAGATCGCCTCCAAACCCCGTGATCCCCGCCCCAACCCCGACCGCTTTCACGCTTCCGCCGACCGCTGTTTCCCACTCCTCGGCCGCATGCTTCCGACGCGAGATCTCGCCCCGGGCCTCGTACATCCTCATAACTTTCCGCGAAAACCGGTTCGCCAGCTTCTGGCTGTAACACCCGATTATCACCCTCTGCCCCGGCTCCCTAAGCATCCGCCACGCCGCATACCGCACCGTCACCAACTCCGACTTCCCATGCCGCGGCGGCACAAATATCATCAGCCGCCTGCACTCGCCCTCGGTCACCCGCCGCAAATGCTCACAAATAAACCGATGATGCCACGCCGTCCACGTCATCCCGGGGGAAGCAGTCTTCAGCCACTTCTCAAAGGTATTTACTCGCCTGGCTCTTGCGGCGTCAATCTTTTTGGCCCGCCTTTCCAACTCCTTTCTCCAACCGAACCTTTCTATCCATCCGGGTATTCGTCTTCCATGAGCCCTGTTCGTCCCCAGGACACTCTGACTAAACGTGGGCCAGCCCGACGCCTTTATCTCGGCCGTGATCCGTTTGTGCTGGCATCCCTTGTACTTCAGATACAGCTTCCGTACAGCCGCGACCAGTTCCTTGTCCGTATGCCTCACTCGCGTTCGCTTCATAAGATTCGCCCCACAGCCGACCCAGCCGCTACCCACGAATCTAAACCGCAGCGATTGATTCCCCAACCCCAATCCGAACGATACGAATGATTTGGACGAAAACGAATGGATGGAATGATTTGGAAAGAAGAGCCGCGGTCACTTGTCCCTGAGCAACCCGTTTTGCCCCGCGGCGTCTGTAGTGCTATATTTCCGGCGTCGGCTCCGAACAATTCCCGCTGGCTGAAGCTGGCGGCAATTCATTGACCCATGATTTAGCCAATTGCCACTAACTCCGAATTGCCACTAGCTTCGAATTGCCACTAGCTTCGAATTGCCACTAGCTTCGAATTGCCACTAGCTTCGAATTGCCACTAGGTTCGAATTGCCACTAGCTTCGAATTGCCACTAGCTTCAGCTAGTGGACAATGGGCAGACACAGATCTTGGGCTTTAGCCCAGAAGAGCTGTTGGGCTAAAGCCCAATATTTTTCGGACAGCGTGCCACTAGCTGAAGCTAGTGGAAATTCTCAAGAGGTAATCAGAATTATGCCGCATATCAGTGTTTGGATACATTTCGTATGGACGACAAAGAACCGCGAGCCGCTCCTTACAGAATCGATCAGGCACAGGGTCTTTGAGCATATTCGCGAGAATGCGCGTGCCAAGAATATCTTTATCGGCGCAATAAACGGTTGGGTTCAGCATGTTCACTGCCTGATTTCCCTGGGTTCGGGTCAAAGCCTGGATGAAGTAATGCGCTTGCTCAAGGGCGAATCTTCCCACTGGATCAACGAAAACCAGCTTTGCCACGGAAAGTTTCATTGGCAGGAAGAATATTTTGCGGTTTCGGTAAGCGAGTCCTTATTGGCAAAAGTGAGAAAGTACATCGACTCACAGGAAGAGCATCATCGCATGCGCCCATTTGACGATGAGTTTGATGATTTCCTGGAGCGCGGCGGCTTCAAGCGAGGATTGGGCTAAAGCCCATTTTGAGGTCATCGGTGTCCACTAGCTGAAGCTAGTGGCAATTCGAGGAACCTCCTGCTGAAGCTAGTAAAGTACTTCTCCTAGGCCAATGAATAGTTACGCGCTTTAGGTAAGGGAATGAATTGCCACTAGCTTTAGGTAAGGGAATGAATTGCCACTAGCTTTAGGTAAGGGAATGAATTGCCACTAGCTTTAGGTAATGGAATGAATTGCCACTAGCTTTAGCTAGTGGTCAAGGGGACACACACACATCATGGGCTTCAGCCCAACATTCGGCTAAAGCCGAAAGAATTTTATGAATATCAAACCACTAGCTGAAGCTAGTGGCAATTCGCTGAAGCTAGTGGCAATCCCCGACGCGGCAACGACGTTATGAAAACGACCCGAAAAACCCGATATCTGCGAACGGTTTGTGTATGGCCGACGCATGCGGCCGAGGTAAAGGGAAAGTCAAACTGTCCGCTTTGCGCCGTCGGGCACGACGCGAACAAGGGCCGGATCTATAAGCTCGCCGAAATGGACGCCGACCACGTTTCGGCATGGAGCAAGGGCGGCGACAGTTCGGCAAAGAACTGCCAGATGCTTTGTAAAACGCATAATCAGGCCAAAGGAAATAGGTAGTCCACCAGCGAAGCTTCTTCTCGCCGAGCGGAAAAGCTGTGCTTTTCCGATATGTCCTTTATAATGATCCGGCGGCTGCGCCGCCCACTTATGTTCCGCATCTCAAGAACAACTCCCGCTTACTACTTCACCTCCGTCAGCCACAATCGCCTTCCGATCTTTCGGACGGATAAACTCAAACAAGTCCTTTGTGACGCCTACGCAGAGGCGCGCGAACGCCACGGCATTCTCATCCTCGCCTATGTGATCATGCTCGACCACGTCCATTTGCTGACACGCGCCGAGCGAAACATGGAAGATACTCTTCGCCTTCTCAACGGCATATCCGCCAGGCGAATCATTCAATATCTGAAGGACAACAACTTTGAAAGCTCACTCTTCAAACTTCGCCATCAGGTTCGCGAGCGAAATCATAAACACTCGGTGTGGCAGCATCATCCCGATTCGCTGGAGATATTCGGCGAGGGCACATTCAGCCAGAAGGCCGACTATATCCATATGAATCCGGTGCGCTCAGGGTTTGTTGTAAATCCTCTTGAATACCGATTCTCAAGCGCCAGGCAATGGGCAGGCCGTGCGAGCGATGATG
The DNA here is from genome assembly GCA_050250045.1 of Pyrinomonadaceae bacterium. Taxonomy (GTDB): domain Bacteria; phylum Acidobacteriota; class Blastocatellia; order Pyrinomonadales; family Pyrinomonadaceae; genus OLB17. The sequence continues at coordinate 41,834 of JBFWPK010000020.1, forward strand.
AGCCGCTGATTACCGATCACCTGAAAATAGATTGGCGATAAGCGGCGGCGCAGCCGCCCGGGTGCTCTTTGGCCGGGCCGGAAAAGCACAGCTTTTCCGCTCGGCAAGAAGAAGGATCGGCGGAAGCCGTGCTTTTCGCTCAGCGAGAAGAAGGATTACGGCGAGAAGAGCGACCCGGATGGGAACGGAGATCGCCCACGCTCTGCATCGCGATCAATTGTTGGAGAGCAATGTTCCCCAAATATCGGCCTTGATCGAGTAGACCGCTTCGTTGGTGGCGGCGATGAGGCGGCCGTCCGAGGTGAAGCAGAGGCCGACGATATTGTTGCCGGCGACGGTTTGTTGGATGGTGAGGCCGTCGGGCGAGATGCGGAATATGCCGCGGCGGCCGGCGTGGCAGGCGGCGGCGTAGAGGTTTCCTTCGCGATCGAACGCAAGTCCCTGCGGGCGCCCGAAACCGACAGCGAATTTCTCGACTCGGCCGTGTTTATCGATCCTGTAAAGCGCGTCATGGCTCGCCAGCCCCGGGGCGGAGACATACAATCGCCCGTCCGGGCCGAACGCGAGATGATAGGCGGCGACCGACGGCTCAAGCGTCGCAAACTCTTCCACCGCCGCGAACGAAGGGACGCGATAGATCGTCCCCGAGCGGTCGCCGACGAACATCACTCCTTCGGCGTCGAAACACACGCCGGTCGCGATTCCCAATCCGCTGGCGTAAACAGGATTGATCCCGCTCGGGCTGACGACATAGACCTCGCCCTGGGCACGGTTGGTGACATACATATTCCCGTCCGGGCCGAAGGCGATGCCCGTCGGGTTTAGTACGGGATCGGGTAACTCGTCGATATAGCCGTCAGTTTCGATGCGGAAGATCGTGCTCGGAAGCTGCTGGCCGCGTGCCCCTGAGCGGGTGACGATGATCGCGTCATCACCGGGATCGATCGCTGGATTGCCAACGATGTGCATGTCGCCTGCGATCTTTTCGCCGATCATTATGTCCGCGGTCGGGCTTTCGTCCGAGCCATTTTCGAGATGCACGTAAGCCTCGCCCGGCGAACAGTCAGGCACGAGGGCAAGGATTCTGGTTGACGACGCCGCTGTCAGCGTGCACCTCATCCCATTGACGAACGCCCCGTGCTCGCCGTCCGGATCAAGCCGAAATCCATCGCACTCGATCGTGATCTCGCCCCCCGCGATCGCACACGCAGGGATGACCGCCCGTATCTTGCCAGCATTGTTCATTGGCCTAACATTATGAAAGATAGGAACGCGGAATCAAAACGGCTGACCTCCGCGAGATCAGCCGCAATCGGTAACTATCACGAGACATCCGGCCGCTATTCATCGTCGTCATGCGCTCGAACACGCCCGGCGGCAACCGCTTCCTGTATGACCTTGTCGGCCAAATTGTGCGGCAGCGGGTCGTAGTGAGAGAACTGCATATGATATGAACCACGAGCCTGAGTGACGCTGTTGAGCTTCGATTGGTAATCGAGCATCTCGCTCAGCGGCACTTTAGCCTTTATCACCTGCTGCTTTCCGCGCACCTCCATGCCTCCGACGCGGCCCCGTCGGGAGTTCAAGTCACCCATGATGTCTCCGCTGACCTCCTGGGGCGTAAAGACCTCCACGTCCATGATCGGTTCCAGCAGGGTCGGCTTTACCTTTTCCATCGCCGCGCGGAACGCTTTGCGCCCGGCGGCCCTGAATGAATGCTCGTCGGAGTCAACCGTGTGGTAGCTTCCATCGATAAGGGTTACTTTGAAATCGACAAGCGGGTATCCGGCAACCGCTCCGTTCTGTGCGGCCTCGATAATGCCTTTTTCGATGGCCGGGCGGAAATTCTGGGGAACTGAGCCGCCAAAGATCTTATCGACCCACTCGAATCCGCTTCCGCGTTCCAGCGGTTCGAATATGACCTTGCAGTCGCCAAACTGGCCGCGTCCGCCGGATTGTTTCTTGTGCCGGCCCTGAACCTCGGCACTCGCAGTGATCGTCTCTTTATAGGCGACCTTCGGCGGATGAAGCGCGACTTCCACATGATATCGGTCGGCGAGTTTTTTGACGACCGTCTCTATATGGAGCTGGCCCGATCCTGAAAGAATGAACTCTTTCGTCTGTGCGTCGCGGTCGAAATGCAGAGACGGGTCTTCTTCAAGGATCCGATGGAGAGCGTTCGAGATCTTATCCTCGTCCGCTCGTGATTTTGGTTCGATCGCGAAGGCGACGGCAGCCTCCGGGTATTCCACCTTCGGGTAGACTATCGCGTTTGCCTTATCACAAAGCGTGTCGCCGGTCTGTGTTTCTTTGAGTTTGACAACGGCGATGATGTCGCCCGTCTGTGCCTCACTGATCTTGTCGAGCGTCTTACCGTTGATCACATGGAGAGCCCCGAGCCGTTCGGATGCGTCGCGGCTGGAATTGAATACCGTGGCGTCGGAAGCAACTTTGCCGCTGACGATCTTCATCACGTTTATCCGGCCAGCGAAGGGATCGGCGATCGTACGAAAAACGTATGCCGAGAATGGTTCGGCATTACTGTATTTTCTGTTAACGCGATCGCCTGCCATCTCAGGGTTCGTGAAGCCGTATTCCGCCTCATGTGCAGCCGGATTCGGCGCGAACTCGACGATATGATCGAGCAGTATCTGAAGGCCGACCAGCGTGGCTGACGAAACGGCGTATACCGGACAGAGTTTGCTGTTCGCTATGGCCTTAGCAAGGTTGGGATAAATATCTTCTTCAGGCAGGGTGCCGTCGGCAAAGTATTTTTCCATCAGCTCATCGTCGGATTCGGCGACTATCTCGATAAGGCGCTCGCGGGTCCGGTCGAAAATATCACGACCCGCCTCAGGGATCGGAATCTCTTTAGCTTTTCCTGCCTCGTCAAACTCATACGCCTTTTGATGAACAACATCGACCACACCCTTGAAATTCGCTTCGCTGCCGATCGGGAGTGTGAAGGGAACGATCGATCTCGCAAAACTGGAGGCAGCAGTTTCCAGTGCGTGGCCAAAATCGGCATGCTCCTTGTCCATCTTGTTGATGACCATAAAACGCGGCAGCAGGAACTCATTGGCGTATTGCCAGGTCTTCTCGGTTTGGACCTCGATCCCGTGCACCGCATCGACAACAACCAAGGCGCAGTCAGCCACACGAAGCGCCGGACGGGCATGGGATACAAAAGCCGCGTATCCCGGCGTGTCGATCAGGTTTAACTTGACGTCTTTGTATTCGAGGTGGGCGAAATTGTTATTGAGAGAGATCTTTCGTTCGATCGCATCTTCTTCATAGTCTGTGACGGTTGTGCCCTCGTCCACTTTTCCCCAACGCGTGTGTGTCCCGGCAACATGGAGCAGCGACGATACGAGTTGCGTTTTACCCGCGTCGCCGTGTCCAATGACAGCCAGATTCCTGAGATTCTCAGTAGTAAAAGCTTTCATGTTCGGCAAGATCTCCTGATTTGTAGTCTCGATGGGGCGTTGCTGCATCCAAGTGAATCGCCGGCCCAAAAAGGCCGCGGACGCGCTCAACCCGGGATTCGTAACAATTGTTCGTAACAAAATAATTTATACGACGGGAAACATAATGGCAAGATAAGCCGAGCTAATGCGGCGAGGCTGCCCGGGGCGGTGAAGTTGACGATATGGGTTACAATGTAGGGGCCCGGTTCAGTTCGACAGTGCAAAACCTATTCTTCGGCGTCGTTCTATGTATTGTGCTTATCCGGGCGTGAGGGCCGGAGTATACGGCAGGCGTTCAAATTCCAGGATCAGAGGTAAGAATGAAAGAGTTTATCGATTCGGTGAAGGCATTTTCAGGGGCGGCCATTATTACATCGCTGCTATTGGCCCCGATCTCCGTTAGCGGGCAACAGCTTGTTTCGGTCAGCGATATCACCGGCGGATCGAGCGTTTTCGTATTCCGAAACAGTTCGAAGGCCGCGCCGCGAAAGTATTCGTCGCGGAGCCGGGCAAATCGGACGAAGAGCCGTCGGATAGCGACAGCTCGAAAGGTGAGCAAACAATACACCACGCTCGCTAAAGTCAATCCGCGACGCCAGCGAACTGCCGCGGTGAATCCCGATGATCCGCGTTTGCCGAAGGTGAAAACGATGCCGGCTGCCGAGGCTGCGCGATTGTTCGCGGGCGTTGGCGAATACTATATGGACCGTGACGACTTTGACCACGCGATAGACTTTTTTCGCGAGGCCATTTCGCTCGACCGCAAATATGGCGTCGCTCGGAACGGACTAAGTGAAGCCCTGGCATTAAAAGGAAACGAAGAGCTTGTCCGCGACGCTCGCGGGCCGGCCCGTGCGTTCTTCGAGGAAGCTTTGACCTATAACTCAAAGAATGCCCCGGCGTATTTCGGCCTTGGGGAGCTTTTCTCGGCGGAGGAGAAGGATGTGGAAGCGAGGGCAAATTATGAAAAAGCTCTTGCTAACGACACGGAATTGACGGCGATCTATGTGCCGCTCGGCATCCTGTATTATCGGGCCGGCGAGATCGCCAAGGCGGATGAACTGTTGACCAAGGCGCTTGCGATCGCTCCGAACGATGCGGAGACGCAGTATTTTCTCGGCTTGATCAGGTTTGCGCAGAACCGGAACAGCGAGGCTCTAACTGCTTTCAGGAGCGCGACAGCCGCCGATCCAGCCTATGGCGATGCCTACTACCAGGCAGGTGAGACACTCATGAGGCTTAACGAGCCGGCCAAAGCAGCGATCGAGTTCAAGAAGGCCACCCAGATAAAGGGTGACTATTTCGAAGCCTGGCTTGGCCTTGGGAATGCCGAGTACGAATCGAATAACTGGGCCGAAGCGGTCAAGGCCTACAACGAGGCGACGCGGCTTAAGAACAATAGCGCTGAGGCGTTTGAGAATCTTGCGGACGCATACAGGCAAATCCCTGACTACCAGAAGGCTGAATCGAACTATAAGCTTGCCGCGCTCTTTATCGAGCGAACAGCAGATTTTAACAAGGAACAGGCTGCCGATATTTACAGCAAGAGCGCGTTCATGGTCGCAAAACAGTGTGAGCTGAACCGTGCTCGTAATGCCCGATGCCGCTGGCGTGATGCGATAACGTACCTTGAAAAGGCTGCGAAACACAGTCCGAGCGGCGTGGATAAGGCAAATTTGGGCTGGGCTTATTACAATGCGGCGCGCGAGGACCTAAGCTTCGGTAACACAGCGGCGGCTGGCCCAAACCTGGAAAAGGCCCGAGCTGCTTTGCAGGAAGCACTTTCCGGAAACAGCAAGTACGAAGCCGGCGCGTTGGTCAATCTTGGGCGCGTTCTTGCCGATATGGGGGATCATGATGGCGCGATCAACGCATTTAACAAGGCCCTCGATATGGGCGGCGATCTGCCCGAGGGTTTTGTATACAATGAGCTGGGCTCGGTCTACCGTAAGCAGAAAAAATTCAAGGAGGCTGCAGCCGCCTTCAAAAAGGCGGCGCAAAGAGAAGAAAAGAATCCGGTGATCCAGTTCAACCTGGGTGAGGCCGCTCTTCAGTACGGCGAGATCGACGAAGCGAAGAAGGCTTACGAGCGTCTGAAGAAGATGGGTTCGGCAGGCAGCGCTTATGCGGCGAAACTCCGGCAGTTGAGCGGCGGGCGTATCAAGGGATAACGACGCCTTGGGTTCGGAAACACACCTCGATATTCGAGAGAACATTCCGCTGGCGCCGCTGACCACGTTAAGGGTCGGCGGCCCGGCGCGTTTTTTTGTCCAGGTACGAAACGAAGATGAGGTATCGCGGGCCCTTGGCGAGGCGTCGTCGCGCGGGCTTGAGGTGTTTATTCTCGGCGGCGGAAGCAACATACTTGTCTCGGACGACGGCTTTGACGGGCTGGTCATTCGATTGGCCCTGGAAGGGGTCCGTAAGCTGCGAACCACGGATCCAGCACTCAATGGCCGGGTCCTTATCCGTGCCCAGGCCGGAGTGGACTGGGACACGTTCGTGGACTACTGCGTTGCCAGGGGCCTTGCCGGGGTTGAGTGCCTCAGCGGCATTCCGGGCATGGTTGGCGGTACTCCTATCCAGAATGTGGGGGCTTATGGGCAGGACGTTTCGGAAACGATAGTTAAGGTTCGCTGCTTCGACCGCGAGCGCGGCGAAATTGAGGAACTGTCAAACGAGGATTGCGGATTCTCCTATCGCAGAAGCATTTTCAATTCGACAGCCAGAGATCGTTACATTGTGCTCGCGGTAACATTCGCCCTGCGCCCAAATGGGTCCCCGACTATCAGCTACGGTGACCTGAAAGCCGTTTTCCCGGACCGAGAACCTTCTCTTGCCGAAACCCGAACCGCCGTTTTAAAGATCCGCCGGGCGAAGTCCATGGTCATTGACCCCGCGGACCCGAATTCGCGAAGCGCCGGTTCGTTTTTCAAGAATCCGATCATCGGGCGTTCGCAGCTAACGAAAATTGCAAATGCTGTCTCAACCGGCGACGTGCCGTATTTTGAAGCCGGCGCGGGCCTTGTGAAGGTTCCCGCCGCGTGGCTGATCGAAAAGGCAGGGTTTCGAAAAGGTTACCGCTTGGGAAATGCGGGTATCTCGGCAAATCATTCCCTAGCCCTCATCAACCGCGATGGCGCGAGTTCGGTAGAGATACTGGCGCTGATGGAAAAGATCGTTTCGTCCGTTGCCGACAAGTTTGGGGTCGAACTGTTGCCCGAGCCGATCTTTGTGGGCTTTGGAGACCGCCGGGGCTGATCCAGCATCCGCTGTCTCAATCATCGTTTTTCCAATTTGCGAACCGCAAAAAAGTTGTCCAGGATTCGTCCAGAATGAGATATTATTATGGATGGATATATCTTCCATCCCCACAATCCTACTTCTTTGAGGTGACAATGTTTCGGGCCAACAACCTACCAAAAGCTATATTTTCCATCATCGCTCTCGTCAGTGTGAATCTTCAGGGCTTCGTTGCGGTACGGGCAAACGATATCGTGGCGAGCGAGGATGTCGTCTCAGGTTCGAGTGTTTTCGTTTTTCGCGGGTCGAGCAAACGGCCGCAGGAGAGGGCTGGCGGATCGATCAGCTTGGGCTCGAAGCGGAAGAGGGCTTATCGGGCAAAGATGGACGCACAGGTTGCAGCCGCAAGGAAGAAGAGATCGGACGCGGCGAAGTCCCATTCGGCCAAAAAGGCAACGGCACGTCGGCGTGCGAAGACAGCGAAGGTGCGTCTTTCGAACACTCTCGCGGCGGCCGGCGACAAGAAGATGGGGGCAGGCGATATTCCGGGAGCGATAGTCGATTATCGAGCATCGCTGAAAGTTAATCCGAAAAACTCTGAGGCTCTGGCCGGGCTAAGTGAGGCCCTCACGGCGAGCGGGATCGTGGCGGCGGTTGGGAATGACATCGAGGCGGCCGTGCCGCTGTTCGAGGAAGCGGTGAAACACGATCCGAAGAATGCGATCGCCTTCGCTAAACTTGGTGAGATCCATGATGCTCAGGGACGAAATTCTCTCGCACTCGTAAATTACGAGAAGGCCGTTGCGATCGACCCGGAACTGACTTCGCTATACTTGCCGCTTGCCCTGGCATACGTCGAGGAGGGCAATGTCGACAAGGCCGAAATTTATCTTGGGAAAGCAGAGGCCGCCGGGGCGGATGGCACGGATGCAAAATTTGCCCGCGGTGTCCTTTTGTATAAGCAGAACAAACACGATGAGGCGCTTGGCGTTTTCGATCAGATCGCTCAGGCCGATCCAGAGAACGCCGCCGTTCAGTATCAGCGCGGTGTCCTCTTTGACCGGCTCGGCCAGCAGGACAAGGCGATCGCAGCCTATCAGCGTGCTGTTCAGCTCGACCCGGGATACTCGCTGGCCTGGTATGACCTCGGCGTCATCTTCTACAACCGAGGTGAATATACAAGGGCCGAATCCGCCTACCGTGCGGCGATCAGCGCGGACAGCGGTAATGCAAAGGCCCACGCTAATCTGGCTAGCGCTCTGCGTCAACAGGAGCGCTTTGCCGAGGCCAACGCGGAATACAAGATCGCCGCCGTGACGATCAAAGATGATCCGAACCTATACAGCGAGTGGGGGTATTGCCTGGGGAAAACCGCCGAATGGGACAAGGCCACCGCGAGACTTGAGACGGCAAAGAGCATGAGCTCAACCGCAGAGGATGATTCGAACGTCGGTTGGTCATACTACAACGCTGCTCAGGCAGATAAGGCCGCAAAGAATGATGCGGCGGCAAACGAGAAACTAGAAAAGGGTAAGGCCTCGCTGCAAGCGGCCGTCGAAAAGGACCCGAATCTCGATGCGGCCCATCTCAATCTCGGTTCGACGTATAACAGCCTCGGTGAGCACGATAAGGCGGTCGATTCGTTGAACGAGGCGGTCAGGCTTCATAGCGATTGGGTGATCGCCCTCAACCAGTTGGGTTTGGCCTATCGCGGATCGGACAACTTATCGATGGCATTGGCCCAGTTCAACCGAGCGGTGGTCCTTGATGGTAACAATGTCACCGGCCTGTACAATCTCGGCTCCACCCAGTATGCGACGGGCGATAAGAAAGCGGCCCGGAGGACACAAGCCAAACTCAAGAAGATCCGCCCGGACCTGGCCGACCAGCTCGGTGCGATCATTGCGGGTAAAGTTATCGATTACGGAACCCAGAAACTCAGGCAGAAGATCCGCATTCCCGGAATTCCGTACTAGCTCAAATGCAGCTTTAGAAAAAAACGCCCGGCAAACCATGTGGTTCGTCGGGCGTTCTCCTATTTCGGAATAATTCGGGAGAAATATGCGGTTGGGAGAAGCATTTCGGCCTTCGACGCGGGTGGCCAGCTTTCGCCGCGTTCAGTTTTCAATATATATTGCGCTTTTGCCGCAATACCTTTCGGAAATAAATCGAATCTTCGCAATTTTCTTTCTTTTACGAATTTGGTATAAATTCAACCTACCAAACCTCGCAATTTTATGTCGGGCTTTCGCGGATGCCCGCTCAATGAAAGGAAGCTATAACCTAGACCAACAAGGATTCGATGATCTGCTGCGCCTTCTGTCAGAGGACCGCGACGAGGCGGCGCTTCGATATGGGAAGCTTCGGGAAGGCCTGGTGCGCTTTTTTGAGTTTCGCGGGTGCTCCGACCATGATTACCTTGCGGACGAAACATTGAATCGCGTGGCAGCGAAGGCAGGTTCTTTCGATAAAACAAGCGGCGTAGCCCCCGCGTCCTATATCTACGGTTTTGCACGCAACGTCCTGCTTGAGTATATGCGAGGGCCAAAGAATCGTGAGTCTCAACTGGAATGGGAGCACTTTCAGTATAGTACCGACAGCGAAACCGTTCCTGACGACCGCGAAACCGATCTCGCCTGCCTTGAAAGCTGCCTGGAAGATTTGCGGCCGGAGGACGGGGCACTCGTGCTTGAATACTTTAGCCGTGAACGGCGGGAAAAGATCGAACTCCGCCGGGTGATGGCGGAACGGCTTGGCGGCCCGCAGGTACTGCAATCGCGGATCTTCCGGATCAAAGCGACCCTAAAAGCCTGCATTCGGCGTTGCCGGGAAAAAAAACGTGCGTAAGATTTTGGACGATTCTGTCAATAGTAAACAGAGGCCGCGGTGAGCGGAATATCCTATGGCATGGAACGACATTCAACTGCGGCGCTATTTACTTGGCGACCTGGCCGATAGCGAGACGGAACGCCTTGATCGACAGGTCATTTCGGACGAAAACTCCCGCCTTAACCTGGAGGCGGCGGAACACGAACTTATCGAAGAGTATTTGGAAGGAGTCCTCTCGGACCGCGACCGGGACCTGTTCAATGACCGTTTCCTAACGTCCGACCGACGCCGCGAAGATCTCAGTATGATAGTCCTGTTAAAAGCTCATGCCGCTGGGACGTTGTCGCCTTTGTCGGAGGAAAAGTCACCGTTCGCCGGGTTTATTGATAATGTTTTCACGAGATTCCGCCCGTTAGCCGCCGCCGCTGCCATCCTCGTGATCGGCTTGTTCTCATATGTTGGATGGCGGGTCTTTGTTGCGGAGCAATATACGCCGCTTGAGCGTGAGTTTGCGGCGCTGAACAGGGCCGATCTAGGGCTCAATGGGGCATGGACGACGATCCCTCTTGCACCTGGACAGCTTCGCGATCTGAGTACGGTCCCGCGCATGGAAATGGGAACGCTCTCGGAATCGGTGCTCTTTCGACTTGTCCTGCCGTATACGCCGATGGCCGATTCGAGTTTCAAGGTAGAAGTGTTCGCCGGTGATGCGAAGGTGTTCGTCGTCGGCGAGGCCCGTGCATATTCGACACCATCCGGCAATGAGGTACGGGTTCTGCTCCCACGGACGGTCCTGCCATCGGGACAGATCTTACTCAAAACTACGAACAACGCAGACCCGTCACTCACACAGACTTACGCGTTTTCGCTCAAATAATTTCAATCAGTGAGACCTACGCAGCCGTTTTTGCACCCAAAACAATCCCACCAGGGCCGGGATCACGGCCAGCCACCACGGAAACATCATGCTATGCCCGATGTTTGGACGCACGTTCAGGTCGCCCTGAAGGGTAAAAGCGGCCCAATAAAACGGAGAAGCGTAGCGGGGATCATTCGCGAGGGATATCTGCGCCTGGCGTAACGCTTCGGACGGGGTCGAGCCGTTCCTGGCCATTTCAGCATAAAAGGCCTTCATAAGCTTTTCGGTTGCGCTGTCCTCAACCTTCCAAAGGCTTGCCATTACGGAGCGTGCCCCTGTCTGAAGAAATGCCGTGTTCAGACTGATAATTCCTTCACCCTTGATCTCCTTGCCGGTCCCGGTGTCGCATGCGCTCAGGACCACAAGATCTGCGTTCAGCTTCAGCCCATAAATGTCCTGAAGTCTGATGAATTCATTCGTTGGCTCACCTTGCGGGTCAAAACGGGAAAGAACGATCCCGGACAGGTCCGGCCGGGTGTTACTAACGATTCCGTGTGTCGCAAAATGCAGTATCTTATACTTTGTGAGGTCTGACCCGAGCAGCCGCTCCCGATTGGCGGTGAAGCCGGATAGTGAGTCCGCCGAGGACGCGCCCACAATATCGAGGATGGCCGAAGCTTCTGCTTTTGAACCCGGCAGACGCGGCAGGGAACTGAGCGATTCAACGAAACGGAAGCTATCGGTTCGGGGCTTTTCGGCCCCCGACACGGTCATCTCGGATAATCGCGAGTCATCCTTTGCAAAAACCGGATCCGAGAGGATAAGCAGATCGCGTCTGTTGTCCACGGCATTACCCAAGCCGGGCCTTGTCAGTAGCGACAAGGTTTGGGCAGAAGGCTGATAAACGACCTCGTTCGTCATGACGATAGGCACATTGCCGGGCGCACCGGGCATGGGAAGTGCGGAGAACGGCAAATAGTGCAGCTTTCCGTCAGGTACGACGATGAGCCTCTTGTCTTGGATCTGCTCGAGGGCCTGCCCAAGGAGCATCCGGCTAAGTTCATGTGCCTCTGGCCAGTACTTCGCATCGGCGTCCGCGATCCGGGCCTGCTGCGCGTCGGCGGATTCATCGGGCCGTGGTACCCGTGATGCGAGAAGCTCGCGTAAATTCTCAACTTTGGTTTCGATCGCAGCACGGCCCGGCAAAATGAACGCCGTGACATTCGCCTTGTCTACCAGCCAAAGATAGCTCCTTTCGTTTCCGAGCGAATACTCGAGCAGGACGGACCGATCATCGAGAATGTTCGCTTGAAACGCCTCGACGTCAAATGCTGGCGGAGCTTTTATGGCGGAATAGACGGGGCTTGAGCGTTTCAATTCTACTCGGACGCGCTCGAGATCATCCTCAAGTTCCTCGATGCTGGATTCCAGCGAGGCGACCTCATCTTTCGGAGCTTTAACGCTCAGAGCGTTGGTCAGCAAATCTCTTTTCAGATTCAACGCGGCCCGGATCTCGTTTTCCCGACGCGCGAGTTCGGGTGCGGCGTCCAGGACCGAACTGCCAAGCGCTTCCGAAAATCGAAGATCAGCCAGGATCGCTTGTGCTCGCGAACGCTCCGCCGCCTGAAGAGCGGAGACAATGGGCCCGCGATCGCCGGAGTTTTCGGCTCGACGCATTAACAAGTCGATATAAAGCTCATATCTGTCGAAGCTATTTGCCAAGTACGCTTGCCGAAGAATGGAACTCGCAACGTCAGAGTAAAGCTCCTCGGTGATCGAGATCGATTTCGTTATCCTCTGCAACGCGGCGTCCGAGTTTCCTTCCAGGTTATCCAACGCGGCGAGGCTGAAAAGCGTTTGAGCTTCGGCGATGGGGCTGCTTACGAGCCGATTCGATCGCAGGGCGGTATCAAGGAGCTGTCGGGACTTTTCGAATTTTCCCTGACGCTTATAAATGTCGCCCAGATTACTTTGAAGGAGGGCAACATGATACTTTGCGTTGTGCCGCCTCAGGATGTTCAACGAGCTCTCATACGATTTGATCGCACCATCGTCATCACCGATCTCAGACTGATAGTCGCCGGTATATTGCAGGCCGGCCGCGACGAACAGGTCTTCGTTCAGGAGGCGGGAAAGCCCGATGGTCTCGTCAAACCGTTCAACTGCTGCCGCCGGATCTCCGACAAGATAATTCAGTCGGACCAAACTCGGCAGCGTTGCCATCTGCCCGTAGGGATAGCTCGCCTTCTTAAACTGGTCCAAAGCCTTCTGGCGATAGGCGAGTGATCGGGACCAGTCGCCGAGATCCTCATGGATCAACCCGATCCCGTTAAATAGACGCCCGCGCTCGATCAGATCGACATCGTCAGGAAAGCCCGTTTCCGCCTGTCTGTAGGCATCCAGAGCCATCTGCTTTCTATCAAGAACTGACTGCATCGCTCCGATCGCGATCCGGCTTCGCGCCATTTCTCGCGGATAATTTAGGTCGGCAAATATCGCTTCCGCCTGTTTCGCGATCATCAGGCCCTGGCCCGGTTCGCCCATCGTCATCCTGGTATACGCGAGGCCGATCAAGGCTTCTCCTTCTTCCGCCTTTCTACCGATTGAACGCCATTTGGCGACGGCCTCCTCGTAAAACCGCCCCGACACATCAAGGGAGCGTCGTGAGTAATGATAGTCGCCCGCACTGAAGGCATACGTCGCAAGTGCCTCCGCGTCGTTGGAGCTTAACCTTTGCGCCTCGTTGAGGTAAGCCTTGCTTTTATTGAGGTTTCCAGACCTTAGCTCGACTTGGGCAAGGAGGCTAAGGGTAATTGATCTTCCGGGAGCGTCGTCCGACGGCCGCTGATCGAGAGCTCGGTGCAATAGTTCCGCCGCCCGTCTGCTGTCCGCGAGTACCATTTCCTGTCTGGCCGCTAGGCGAAAACAGCGTCCCGCATCGGTAGGAGAACCAAGAGATCTCCAGTTTTCGGCCGCTTCCAGGTAAAGCTTCGATGAATGCCTCCGCGCCGTGCCGCTCCAAATCGCGGCTTCCCGGTCTGCTTCGGCCTCGATCATGCGTACCGATGGCGTTGTAGGCCCCGCAGCGCAAACAATAGTTGCTGCGAGGCCCGTCAGCAGGATCAGAGATTTGAGTGAAAACCTCATCGTAAAGCAGAGGCATTGCGATGGCTACTTCGCCGCAGCCGGCACTTTCTTGTCCTCCTTGAAATCCTCAGCGTAACCGGTGATGTCCCATCCGAGCTGAAAATTCTTGAATCGTTCGAAATAGAACAGGTACTCTCCAACCTCGCCTCGATTGAACCGTGGATTGTCTCGATTGAATCGAGGATTGTCCTTGCACAATGGCGGGTTGTCCTTCGTCCAACGCGGGTTGTCTTTCGTCCATCTTGGATTATCCTTGCTCCACGCGGGAGTCTCGGCTCCGTCGGACGCCACGGCGGGGCGAACTCGATCTTTGCCGTCCCTCGCAAGACGGAATGTCACACGCGACAGGTAGTTCCCCAGAAACCGGTTCCATTCAGCGCAGATCCCCTCCTTATTCTCTCGTCCGCCGCGGTTCACACGCAGATATCGGTAGCGATGATCGGTCAGCCGGTATGTAAGGTATGTCCAGGGAAAGTAAACGGAAATACCATTGGAGAACTGATACTCTTCGCCGCTGAATCCCGCCTTTAGGATACACGCATCGACTGCGGCGCGCACCTGATCCGCGGCCTTTCCGATGGATTCGAATGCGCCGGCAAACGGTGATCGGCCCATGAACTCGCATTCACTCGACAGGCGTTCACAGAAATCGTATAGATCGACGCACTGATTCTTCATGTAGGCTTGAGCATCGAACTGGCTTTGCAGGACCACTTTTTTGAGCTCATGATAAAGGAAAATGTCGTCGTCGGTGATACCGGCGTCATTGATCTTTGGCGCCAGGTCAAGGACCTCATTTAACCCGCTTGCCAGGTCGTTAAAACTGGTGCAGACCTCCTTTATCCTTCCAAGGTCCCAAGCCGCGATATCAACCGACCTGCCTCCGATGAGGAGACGGTTATGGTGTTCGACAAAAGCGGTGACGAACGACTTAGCGGCTTCCTTAACATAGTCATCCGTTTCGATCCATGCGTTGAAGGACTTGTTGTCTGCCCGCTGTTCCTTGCCGAATGTCCCCACGAACCGCCTGAGCAGCGGCGCGTAACCCCAGCCCGAGTTCGGCAGGCTGCCCTCGGACGCAACCATCGTCTGGGCCGTGTTCTTTATCTCATAGGCCACCTCAAGCATGCTCATAACGCAGCTGTCGAATCCGAGAATGGCTATTTGCTTGTTGCCCAGATACTGTTTCATTACTTCTTCAAGCGCCCAACGAAACTTGAACAAAGTCATGAAACCGCCCGAGCTCTCGTCCCTAAGGAAACTCGTCCCGTGGAAACCAAAACTATGGCCTGAGAAGATCAACGCATAGTTTGTCGCTGTCCGCTCCCGAGTTTCTATGCACCATCGAACGAAGTTCATGATCGAATAGGCCGAAGCCGCATTTCCGTCCAGATCATATTCGTCGGGCGGCGGTGTGTTTCGCTTTTTGTGGTAGATATCGTCGGGTTCGATCGGATGCGCGATCGTTTTTCCGTCAGAGTAGTCAAAATAAGTTGTGGGAGCGGTTAGAGAAGCGCTGTCAAAAAAAGCCAGCAGATTGACCTTGTCGGCGGTTCCCAGCCCGGAGTCGTTGAATCCTGCGTCAAGATCCGCAAGCGAGTAAGCCATGTTCTCGCTTAGATTATTGTCCCCCGCCATGTACACCATTATGGTCCATTCTTTCATCGCGAATTTTCTCCTAAATAAAGTTGGTAGCTCGGGTTATTGACGTGAACGCCGCAACAATACACGAAAATCCCTTGCTAGTAAATGATTTTCTAAGCCAATATCTTGCGCCGCGCGGAGTGACTGTCTCCATTTTTGTCGCGGCGGGCTGGTCGGTTATACTTTTTGATTGCAGTCTGATAGGAAGTTCATGCCGAAACGTACTGATATCCAGAAGATTCTGATCATCGGGTCCGGCCCGATCGTAATTGGGCAGGCGTGCGAGTTTGATTACTCGGGGACGCAAGCGTGCCGGTCGTTAAAGGACGAAGGGTTCGAGGTAGTGCTGGTAAATTCCAATCCGGCTACGATCATGACGGACCCTGAGATCGCCGACCGCACTTACATAGAGCCGCTGACCGTCGAGGCTGTTGCGGCGATAATCGAAAAGGAACGCCCAGATGCTTTACTCCCGACCGTCGGTGGGCAGACCGGCTTGAATCTTTCGGTCGAGCTGTATCAGAAGGGAATTCTCGATAAATTTGGCGTCAAGCTGATCGGTGCAAATATCGACGCGATCAAGGTCGGCGAGGACCGTGAGCTTTTCAAAAAGGCGATGGACGAGGTCGGGATCCCATCGCCAAAGGGCGGCTTCGCACACAATTGGGAAGAAGCCCGGGCGATAGTTGAGCAAACGGGTTATCCGGCGATCGTTCGGCCTTCTTTTACGCTCGGAGGGACGGGCGGTGGAACGGCGTACAATCCAGAAGAATTCGAAGAAATTGCGCGCAACGGTCTGGCCGCATCGCCGGTTTCGCAGATCCTGGTTGAAGAATCGATCCTTGGATGGAAGGAATACGAGCTTGAGGTGATGCGCGATCTGAATGACAACGTCGTCATCATTTGCTCTATCGAGAATTTCGATCCAATGGGCGTGCATACGGGCGATTCGATAACTGTCGCTCCGGCCCAGACGCTGACCGATGTCGAATATCAGAACCTGCGCGATATGTCGATCCGTTGCATTCGCAAGGTCGGCGTTGAGACGGGCGGGTCGAATATTCAGTTCGCGGTGAACCCGGAAAATGGCGAGGTGCGGATAATTGAAATGAACCCTCGCGTGTCGCGATCTTCCGCGCTGGCCTCGAAGGCGACCGGTTTTCCGATAGCCAAGATCGCGGCAAAGCTGGCGGTCGGATACACGCTGGACGAAATACCGAACGACATCACAAAAAAGACGCCGGCATCATTCGAGCCGACGATCGATTATGTTGTGACCAAGATCCCGAAATGGGCGTTCGAGAAGTTTCCGGGAGCCGAAGACGTTCTAGGTACGCAGATGAAATCGGTGGGCGAAGTGATGGCGATCGGCCGGACCTTTAAGGAAAGTTTGTTTAAGGGATTACGTTCGCTTGAGGCTGTTAAACCATTGCGTTTACAGAATGTTCCAGACGAGGACCTTCAGCGAAAGCTCGCCCGGCCCAACTCGCAGCGGTTCTCATATATCACTTATGCCTTGAAGAGTGGATATTCGATCGAAGAGGTGCACCGCCTTTCGATGATCGATCCGTGGTTTTTGGACCAACTGAAGCAGGTGATGGAGTTTCAGGACGGACTCGATGCCAGGCCGATGCGCGAATATTCGGCGGACGAGATCAGGATCGCCAAGGAATACGGTCTGTCGGACCGGCGCCTTTCATTTCTTACAGGTTCACCTGAACTAGAAGTGCGTAAGTATCGGCAATCATTAGGGGTAACTCCAGTCTACAAACGAGTAGATACGTGCGGGGCCGAGTTCGAATCTTTTACGCCTTATCTGTATTCGACTTACGAGGAAGAATGTGAGGCCGAGCCGACTCAGAGGCGAAAGATCATGATATTGGGCTCGGGGCCGAACCGGATCGGGCAGGGCATCGAGTTTGATTACTGCTGCTGCCACGCGTCGTTCGCACTGCGGGACGCGGATTTCGAGACGATAATGGTCAACTGCAACCCGGAGACCGTCTCGACCGACTACGACACGTCCGACCGGCTCTATTTTGAGCCGCTCACGTTCGAGGACGTGATGAATATCGTCGATGTCGAAAAGCCCGATGGCGTAATAGTCCAGTTCGGCGGACAGACGCCGCTGAATCTGGCCGACAGGCTGCACGAGGCGGGCGTCCCGATAATCGGAACATCGCCCGATTCGATCGATCTTGCCGAGGATAGAGAACGGTTCGGAGCGTTGCTTGCAAAGTTGAACATTCCGTGTCCGGAAAATTCGAGTGTCACCTCATCTGACGAGGCTAAAGCTGTTGCAAGCAGAATAGGTTATCCGATCGTCGTCAGACCGAGTTTTGTCCTGGGCGGCCGGGCGATGGCGATCGTGTACGACGAGCCGAGCCTTGACGAATATATGCGATCGGCGGTCGACGCATCGCCCGAAAAGCCTATCTTGATCGACAAGTTTCTCGAACGTGCGGGCGAGATAGATGTCGATGCCCTTGCGGATGAAACAGCCGTCGTGATCGCGGGGATTCAGGAGCATATTGAGGAAGCCGGAATCCACTCCGGCGATTCGTCGAGCGTGCTGCCAGCCCAGAAGATCGCGGCCGAACATCTTGAAACCATTCAGCACTACACGAAACTGCTTGCCCGCGCGTTGAAGGTCAGGGGGTTGATGAATATCCAGTTCGCGATCCAGGACGACCGCGTTTATGTCCTGGAGGTCAACCCAAGGGCCTCTCGCACCGTTCCCTTTGTGGCGAAGGCGACCGGTGTGCCGATAGCGAAGATAGCGTCCCTTGTGATGGCAGGAGATAACGCTCTTGCGGATTTCAGTCTGCCCGATGTCCTTCCCGTTCCGCAGGTGTTTGTGAAATCGCCCGTATTCCCGTTCAAGAAATTCGCTGGAGTCGATCCTATCCTCGGGCCTGAGATGCATTCAACTGGCGAGGTTATGGGCGTTGGCTCGACATTCGGCGAGGCCTATGGCAAGGCAATGGAGGGAGCGGGGTTGCGTCTGCCTCTTACTGGCAAGGCGTTTATCTCCGTGACCAACGCCGACAAAGGCCAGGCCGTTGTTCTTGCCCGCAGATTAAAAAAACTCGGCTTCGACCTCGTCGCCACCTTTGGCACTGCCAAACGTCTCCGCGAAGTCGGCCTCGAATGCGAGGATGTCTTCAAGGTGAACGAAGGCCGCCCAAATATCGCTGACCTCATTCGCCAGGGCGACATCGCACTGATCATCAATACGCCGCTCGGCAAAACCTCACATTATGATGAAAAGGCGATTCGTAAAGCCGCGTTGCAGTTTAACGTCCCGTGCGTGACCACCATCACCGGAGCCGAGGCTCTGGTCGAGGCGATCTCAGCGAAAAAATCGCAAGAAGGTGTGAATGTACGGAGCCTGCAGGAGATCCACGCTCCTAAAGAACAGGTGACATCGCAAGCTAGAACCAGAGGGTGAATGTCCCGCCGCTGCGGGCCCGGTCTATTCTTGACCAATCCCGCCATTTGCAATAACTTAACGTAAAGTCTTTCATAATCGATAACAATGAGTGAATCGCATGACCGCGAGGTGATCGGCGGGTATTTGCTGGTGATCGGCGGAGCAGAGGACAAGTATAACGAGCGGCGGATATTGAGGAAATTTCTCGAACTGGCGGGCGGGGACAAGGCTGAGATCCTGATCGTTCCGGTGGCGTCGGATTATCCGGAGTTCGCGGCGGATGTTTACACGCAGGCGTTTCGTAACCTTGGGGTGGCGAATCCTCGCGTGCTGCGGGCCACTTCGCGTCAGGATGTGGTCGGGGCAGATGCGGCCGAGCTGCTCGACGGCGTGACGGGTGTTTTCATGACCGGCGGCGATCAGATGCGGCTGGTCTCTATTCTCGGCGGGACCGAGTTTGCGGCTAAACTTAGAAAGCTGGTCCGCTCTACGCCGATCGTGCTTGCTGGAACGAGCGCGGGGGCAGCGGGGATGAGCACCTCGATGATCGTCCGCGGCGAGGCGCTGCCGCACCCGCAGAGAAACAGCGTTCGACTTTCGCCGGGACTTGGATTCTTGAAGAACATCATTATAGATCAGCATTTTACCGAACGCGGCCGGATAAGCCGGCTGATAACGGCCGTGTCCTACAATCCATACAATTTAGGGCTCGGGATCGATGAGAACACGGCTATTATTCTCGACAGCAACGGCGTGCTGGAGGTCTTCGGAGTGGGATCGGCGACGATCGTCGATGGCTCATACATCACTTACAATGAGATCGCGGAGGTCACTGACAACGAATCGTTCAGTGTTTGCGGTGTCCAGCTTCACATTCTTCGGGATGGGCTCATCTACAATTACCTCGAGCGCCATCCGATCCAGCCGGCGAAAGAATTTCTGTTGCCTGACATAGGCTAAGGTAAAAAACTATGGAAATCCTCGAGATCAGAACGCTACGCGGCCCGAATTACTGGAGCGGGTATTGGAAAAACCTGATCATAATGCGCCTGGACATCGGCGATTATGAACAGAAGCCGTCGAATAAGATCGAAGGCTTCAATGACCGCGTTCGCGAGGCCTTTCCGGGGCTCCAGGCGCATGGCTGCAGCTACGGTGAAGAGGGTGGGTTCTTCAAGCGACTCGACGAAGGCACCTGGGCCGGCCACATCATCGAGCATTTTGCGCTCGAACTGCAGACGCTTGCGGGTATGGACACAGGCTATGGCCGGACGCGCGAGACGAGCGAGGCGGGAATCTACAACGTTGTTTTCAGTTATCACGAGGAAGAGGTCGGCCGGTATGCCGCGCGTGCCGCGGTCCGGGCCTTTCTGGCGCTTGCGGAAAACAAGCCGATAGGTGAGATCACGTCCGAAATAGCGGCCGACGTGCAAAAGATGCGGGAGGTCCGCGAGGATGTCCGGTTCGGCCCTTCAACGGGCTCTCTTGTTGAAGAGGCGGTCGGCCGTGACATTCCATACATCCGCCTGAACGACCAATCGCTTGTCCAGCTTGGATATGGCGTCCATCAAAAGCGGATCCAGGCTACAACAACGGCCAATACGAACATGATCGCCGTCGACATTGCCGGAAACAAACATGCGACGAAGAAGCTGCTTGGGGAAATGGGCGTTCCGGTGCCGAAAGGATATCGCATCCGCGATATCGACGAACTTGAAGAGACTCTCACAAATGTCGGGTTTCCCGCGGTCATCAAGCCGCTTGACGGGAATCACGGCAAAGGTGCAACTGTCGGCGTCAAGTCTCTTGATGAAGGCCGCACCGCCTTTGACAAAGCAAAGGAGTATTCACGATGGGTGATCGTAGAGCAGCAGCTTCAGGGTTACGACTTTCGGGCCCTTGTGGTAAACAACCGGCTCATCGCGGTGGCGGAACGCGTACCCGCTCACGTCGTGGGCGACGGGAAAAGCACGATCCAGCAATTGATCGATGAAACTAACACCGATCCGCGACGCGGTTACGGGCACGAGAACGTGCTGACACAGATCGACATTGACAACCAAACGCTCCGATGTGTTCACAAGGCGGGGTATGAACTGGACAGCGTTCTGGCGAAGGGCGAACGGCTGTTCCTAAAGACAACGGCGAATATTTCAACTGGCGGCACGGCGATCGATCTTACCGACGAGGTCCATCCGCAGAATGTGGTCCTGTTCGAACGGATAGCTCGCATTATCGGATTGGATGTAGCGGGCATCGACGTAATTGCGCCGAACGTGAGCGAACCGCTCCGCGACAATGGCGGCGGCATCATTGAGGTTAATGCCGCACCGGGCTTTCGAATGCACTTGGCGCCGTCTGAAGGCATCGGCCGCAACGTAGCGGAACATGTGATCGAAATGCTGTTTCCGCCGGGCACGCCGTCGCGGATCCCGATCTTTGCGATAACCGGCACGAATGGCAAAACCACGACGACGCGTCTTATCGCTCATATTCTCCGTAATTCGGGGCATACGGTAGGCTTTACCACGACAGACGGTACCTACATCGGCAATGACCAGATAACCGCGGGCGATAACACCGGCCCGGTTTCCGCCCAGCTAGTGCTAAAGGACCCGACGGTCGATGTTGCAGTACTTGAAACCGCTCGTGGCGGGATCATTCGCTCTGGGCTTGGCTTTGATCATGCGGATGTTGGTGTGGTCCTGAATGTTGCGGAGGACCACCTGGGGCTAAAAGATGTAAATACGCTCGAAGACCTTGCCCGCGTTAAATCGGTAGTTCCCAGGGCAGTTAGCCGGCGGGGCTATGCCGTCCTGAATGCCGAAGATCCGCTTGTCTATAAGATGAAGGAACTCGTTGACGGGACGGTAGTGTGCTTTTCGATGGATGAAAATAACCCGAATATCAAACGCCGTGCGGAACGCGGGCGGGTTTCATGCGTTTACGAGAATGGTTTTGTCACGATTCTGAAGGGCAAGTGGAAGGTACGGGTCGAAAAGGCCGCAAACATTCCTCTGACCTACGGCGGCCGGGCTGAGTTTATGGTGCAGAATGTTCTTGCGGCGACCCTGGCGTGTTTCGTTCACGGAGTATCGATCGAGGACATCCGCGTTGGCCTAACGACGTTTAATGCGGGTACTGCACAGACGCCCGGGCGGCTGAACTTTATCGAAGTTGGGCATGTCACCGTCCTAATGGATTACGCGCACAATCCTGCGGGGGCCCGCGGCCTTACAAACTTTATTGCAAAGCTTCCGAATAAACATAAAACGGCGGTCCTCAATGGAACGGGAGATCGGCGTGACGAGGACATTCGCGAATTTGCACGGATCATTGCCGACAATTTTGACCGTATCATTCTCCGCCGCGGCAATTACCTGCGCGGCCGCACGGAAGAGGAAATGATCGCCGTGCTGCAGGAAGGGATCGCGCTGAGTGAAAACAAGCCTCAGGTCCGGGTAATTCCGGAAAGCCGCGACGCGATCCATCATGCGATCAAGAACGGGCGCAAGGGTGAGCTGGTCGTCACATTGGCAGACCGAGTGCCGGACGACATTCGGTTTGTCCATGAGATCAGGGACAGCCTGCTTGAAGAGGAGGCCAAAGCGGCCGAGGCGTAACCAAGAGGCAAGAACTCTTTGCCGCCGGATCGTGGCGGGGCACACTACCCCGATGAGGTTCCTAAACCCCAACGAGCGTTCCTACGTAGTCCTTATTGGGTAAAGTTTAAACACTACCCCAATATATTGTCAACACATTTTTTGCATCTGCATTGGCCTGGTTTGGAACTTGACGGGATAGTTTTCCTGCGGTTCCACAGCGGCCGCACCCAGCAAGGGCGATGCGAGGTTGAATGTACCGCCCTTACTTGGGTGCGGGCTTTGGCATCATAACTGACAAGCTTAGTGGCAAAAATGCCGCACGCCAGTGAAAACCATTGCGATTCCGTGTTCGTTGGCGGCCTGGATCGATTCATCATCCTTGATCGAACCTCCCGGCTGAATAATCGCTGAGATGCCGAGGCGTGCTGCCTCGTCGACATTGTCTCGAAACGGGAAGAAAGCGTCGGAGGCAAGTGCGGCGCCGTTGATAGGAAGATCGAACCGTTCGGCTCGCATTGCGGCGATGCGTAGCGAGTCGACCCGGTTCATTTGTCCGGCGCCGACTCCGAGTGTCTGTGTTTCGTTCGCAATTACGATGGCGTTCGATTTGACGTGTTTGCAAACCTTCCACGCGAGCATCAGGGCCGCGATATCGGCTTCCGAGGGACGTCTCTCAGAAACGATCGTAAGGTCATTGGCAGAAATTATATGCGAGTCGTTTGTTTGAATAAGCATCCCGCCCGAGATCTGTTTGAACTGAAGCCTTTCCCGCGATGAAAGGTCATCGCCCTGGACTCGCAAGACACGCAGATTCTTTTTTGACCGCAATATATCGAGGGCCTCGGGTTCAAAGCCCGGAGCAAGTACGACCTCAGTGAAGACCTCGGTCACCGAGGCGGCAACGGCCGCATCAACTACACGATTAAACACAACGATCCCGCCGAACGCCGAGATCGGATCTGTCGATAGGGCCCGCCGGTAGGCTTCTTCGTTACTATTACCGACGCCGACGCCGGATGGGTTTGTGTGTTTAATTATCGCAGCTGCCTGGTTGTCAAAATCGTTTATAAGGTTCCAGGCGGCCTCAGCATCCACATAATTATTGAACGACATCTCCTTGCCGTGGAGTTGTTCTGCATTGGCGAGTCCGGCGGACGCTCCGGTCTGGTACAGAGCGGCCTGCTGGTGCGGATTCTCGCCATAGCGAAGATCGACCGCTTTCACGAGTTCGAGCGTTGAGTGTGATGGAAGAGTTCCGGTATCTTCGCTGGGTTCATCGACCTCGTTGGAATCAATGAACACCAGATGACCGAGCGGATTCATTGGCTCAAGGAACGCCAGGTCTTCATCCGAAAGCTGCTTTGAGAGGTAAGATGAGATAGCGAGGTCATAACTCGCGGTCCGCGTGTAGGCGAGCGTGGCAAGCCGCTGCCTGGTTTTGAGCGAAAGAGCCCCATCGTTCAGGCGCAATTCGTCGATAATTTCGGGGTATAGATTCGGGGCCGTCACCACCGCAACATCGCGCCAATTTTTCGACGCCGACCTGATCATCGCCGGTCCGCCGATGTCAATGTTTTCGACCGCCTCCTCGAGGCGAACGCCGGACCGGGCAGCGGTCTGTTCAAAGGGATATAGATTGACCACGGCCATATCGATCGGCTCGATCGAATGCTTTCGCATTGAATCAAGATGCTCGGCATTATCGCGGAGAGCGAGGAAGGCCCCGTGAATGTTTGGGTGCAGGGTCTTGACACGGCCATCCATCATTTCGGGAAAACCGGTAACTCCGGACACATCGGTTACGGCCAGTCCAGCCGCTCGCAAGGCCTGTGCGGTACCGCCCGTGGATATTAGCTCGATACCGAATTCTGCCAGGCCGCGTGCCAGTTCGACCACGCCGGCCTTATCGGACACGCTTATCAATGCCCGCTTGATCTTTTTGAGGTCACTCATAGCAAAATGAAAAAGCGGTCAAAAACGACCGCATCATCCAAGAGGGGCCATAGGGCCCAGACATTAACGTACGATGTTCCATGAACCCGGGCACACGTCCAAGGCGCCGGGAAACCGACTAGCCTATCCAAAGAAGCGTCCCAGGAACAACAGTCCAATAAGGACGACGAGCGCGTAAATGATTATTTTGATAACGCTCACAAAAATCTCTATCCTGTTTGAAGAAGGACTCCAAATTCTGTACGACAAGCTTACAGTTTAGTTCCGACGTATTTTTGATGTCAAAATCTCGATACCTGATTTTTCGGTTCCTTTTCGGGATCGCCTCGCTCGCCTTTCTGTCGATGGAGATCTCGGCACAATATCTTGAGGCATCGATCACCGTCAACCCCGATTCGGCATCGGCCACCGTGAGTGGAAAGTTTGACTCGGCCGGTGAGCGACGGCTTTCGTTTTTGCTCTCCGATATTGGAGCTCCCGACCTTGGCCGCAGGATCTCAGGGGTCGAACTCAAGGCGGCAAACGGGCGGCCGGTTCAGTTTCGGGCCTTCGGCGGGGCGGAGTATGTTGCGGAAGGCGAATTCACGAACTTTAGCTATGAGATCGATCTGTTTCCGCTTTCAAACGCTCGATCGGCGGCCCATGTCTCGTGGGTCGGTAAGGATGACGGCATACTTTTTCCCGACGATCTTCTCCCGATCCCCGCCTTAAACGATGAGAAACGGGCGGCCATTTCGTTCGGGCTGCCGGATGGCTGGCGGGCCATCGGAGATTCATCGCGACGCCCGGACGGTTCGTTCGAGGTGGAAAACGTCGAGCGTTCGGTATTCGTTGTTGGGAAAAATATCCGGACCATCGCGGGAGCAAAAGGCGGTTTCAAAGTTGCCGTTTCGGGCAAATGGTTGTTCGATGACGCTGAGGCGAGCAATATGGCGGATGAAGTGTTCGGCGAATATTCCCGCATCTTTCGCGTCGCTCCGGCGAAGGATTCCCTTGTCGTTTTGGTCCCGGTTCCTCAGTCGGATGCTCCAAAGGGGACCTGGGAAGCCGAGACTCGCGGATCAACGGTCGTGATCACCTCGTCGGATATGGCGTTCAAGACCCAGTCACAACAGCGGCTGCATGAACAGCTTAGGCATGAGATGTTCCATTTGTGGCTTCCGAACGGCGTCGGCCTCACCGGCAGGTATGACTGGTTCTACGAGGGATTTGCCCTCTACCAATCGCTGCGAACCGGAGTTGCTGTAAATCGGCTTAGGTTTGACGACCTTCTCGATACAGTGTCCCGTGCCTATGCGATAGACCGGGCGCAAACGGATCGCCGTTCCCTGATCGAGGCATCGGACGAGCGTTGGATCGGGGGTGAGACGCAGGTCTACGCGCGGGGAATGGTTGTAGCGTTTCTTTGCGATATTCTCCTTTTTCGGTCGTCGAAGGGTAAAGATTCGGTCGAGAAGCTTCTCGCGACGGTTTACTCAAAATACAGCGGCGGTGGGGCCGCGACGGACGCCAATACCGCGATCCTGAGCCTGTTCGAGGCCGACCCGAGGATCGAACCGCTTGCTGCCTCTTACATTAGCGGGGCAAAGCCTATCGAGTGGACAAGCATCATAAGCCGTGCCGGCCTTGAGGCGGACCCGCGATCGTTAAAATTGCGGGTCAAGCCGAAACTGTCGGGCCGCGAAAAGGCACTGCTGACCAAATTAGGCTATAATAACTGGCGAAAGTTGATCCGAAAATGACCAACACAAAGCAATTTTATTTATTTCTGTTTCTATTGGCGATCGTCGTTATACAGCCAGGATGCGGGCTTATCGACAATACTCTCGGCGGTGTCTCAAACGCCATCGGCCTGACCGACAGCGCCATCGTGATCTCGAAGACTGCCCAGATACGTACTTCATACGCGGTCGTAGCGGCTGATCTGCTGGAGGTGAAACGGGGCGACAAACTCGACAAGCTCGACGAGACCACGTTCCAGAAGGTCCTGTGGTATCGGGTGCGCGCTCACGATGATGCCGCAACCGAGGGATGGATCGAGGCCCAGCATGTCATTACCGACGAAGTTCTAGAGAAATCGAAAAAGATCGCGGAGAGCTTTGCGAATCAGTCACCCCAGGCGGCTGGCCAATTGAGGGCCGCATCCAATTTAAGGTTAGCTCCTGACCTGGGCCCCGAGCACATTCTCTTCAGACTGGCGAACGGTGCAACGTTCGAGATAATGACGTGGAAGTTTGTTCCAAAAGCTGAGGTTTCGGATGTTGATGACGCGGCCCCGGATGAGCAGAACCCGAAGAAACCGGTAAAGAATGCCGAGATCGAGGCCGCAAAGGTCGATGGCGAACCGGAGAAACTCGACGAGAAGTACGACATCTGGTATCAAGTGAAGCTTGATCCATCGATCTCGCCCGCCCCGGCGGGATGGCTATTCGGGCGGCAAGTTGAACTGCAGGTGCCGAATGATATCGTCTTTTTTCAAGCGAACAATCGAAAGTTCGTAACATGGCAGCGGCTCGATACGGACCTGGCTGACAAGGTCGGTCTGCACGAGAAGGTCGGTTCACCGGGGAACTGGGTCATTCTCACGCGGACGAACGAGGTAAAGGCGATCGACGGTGTCGAGCCGGACTTTGACGGCATTCTCGTTCTTGCTTTTGATAAATACGATCAGGCCTTCTATACCGTCTGGAGATCGTCTGGCGAGGTCTGGGGGACGCTTCCGCTAAAGGTTGAGGGGCAAGGAGACAATAAGACCTTTACGCTAAACCTGCGTCATCCGGAAGGGCGAATGGACGAGAAGCGATTTGTCGTTTTCCGCGACAAGAACCGTATCAAGGTAACTCAGCCGGAGGACATCGCTCAGTATATGCAGAAGTCCAAATGATGACGAGTTTGCAGGAAGATCATCCTTTCTCGGAGCCGGTCGAAATGGAGATCACTGATTCGATCGATCTTCATGCATTTCGACCGCGGGATACAGGGGCCGTGTTGACAGCTTATCTTGAAGCAGCCTGGGCAAAGGGGTTCCGCTTCGTTCGGATAATTCACGGTAAAGGAATTGGCGTACAGCGCGAGGTAGTGCGGAAGGCACTGCGTGAAAGTCGCCTGGTCAGAGATTTTAAGTCGGGAGACGAATTTTCAGGTGGCTGGGGAGCGACAATAGCTGAGCTGAAGTACGGCGATTAATTCTCTTCAATGACGTCGGCCCACACTTCTTCATACCGTTGATGAAGTACCTCGAGATTTTCGATAAGTAGGTCCTGTTCCTCGATCCGAGATCGGGCTGCCGACAACTGGGCAGAGAGGCTTCGGCAGCGGTGCTCAAGTTCCACCAGCCGCTTTCGACGCTCACGGTCGAGGCGATCGAGGTAGAACAAATAGGTCAACTGAAGTCCCGCAACACCGACAAGTGAGAGACATAATCCGATAAGAACGTAATAAAGCATGCCGTTCCCAATTACGTGAAGCCGTTTATTGATTATACTGTTGACGGCACACAATTAAAAGGGAGAATTGGGGGGATGGTGAAAACCCACGGCGATTAGACATTTCATATGCCAGAAACGATGGAAACCGAACAGAACCTGACACTGCGCTACACACTCCTGTGCGACGATGTTCGCATCGAGATGGGGAACAAAATATCTCTGATGGGGATTTTTCAGAATATCATGGTCGAGAAATTGCCAGTTTCGCTCATTAAATTCGCTGTGATCAACCATTGGATGGGCGAAGGCACGCATGAGACCGAGGTGCGCATTCTCTCACCCGACCGAACAGATCAGGTCGTTTCGTCCCAGGCTACGCCCCTTGACCTTACGCCGGGTGGATTCACGGACAACGTAAGTTTTTTTGTTAACGTGGTCTTTCCAAGCGCGGGAACTTACTGGGTCCAGACGCTGGCGGATGCAGTGGTGCTTGAAGAGTTCCCGTTGATCGTTGCGGATGCAAGAGAAGTGCAGGCAATGCAGCCGATGGAAGAGATCTCAGAGACAATCAACTGAGTTATTGATCCGCTCCCGAAAGGTCGAGCGAAATCGCGACCCGGTAGACCGCGGCGTTGTCGACCGAGACCTCGGTTGAGCCAGTGACGCCATCATGCTTAGCGGTGACGCGATATTTCGCGGCCCCTGCGGGTTGGCGAAAGATAAACTCTCCACTGATGCTAGTGGTTGTTGAGCCGAGTTCCTTCGTTGTTCCATCAGGATTTACGCGTTCTAATTCCACCCTTGCGCCGGGAACACTGGTGCCTTCCTTAAAGAAAACACTTCCGCGGAGGATGACAAGAGTCCCCTGATCGACCCTCAAGAACAGTTTGTCACCCAAGTCTCGGATCTTACCTTTCTTGACCTCGACGCTGAACAGCGATCCCGTGGCATAACCGTCGGCATCGACCCGAAGCCCGTAAAAACCGGGCTCGATCCCTTTGATCTCAAAAGCTCCATCCGCGTTTGATCTGGCCGAGCCTACTTCATCACCGTTCTTGGTTAGGGTGATCGTGGCATCGGCGATGGCCTGTCCGCTGTTGTTCCTGACCTTGCCCTTGAGTCCGCCGGTTTGCGCCGCGGCGACTGCAACCAGTGACGGGACGGCAACAGCAAGGAATGCAGCAGCCGTAAACCTGGTGAGAATGCTTTTGAATTTCATCATGCTGTCATTGCGTCCGCGGCCTGTCGAAACTCGCGGGCTACATCATTGATGATATCGTCGAGGCTTCGGGTTGGCTTGTAGTCGATCAGCAGTTTGGCTTTTTCAAGGCTCGGAACGCGGCGACGCATATCCTCGAAGCCCTCGCCGTAGACTTCCGAGTACGGTACGTACCGGATCTCACTCGAGCTTCCCGTCAGGGATATGGCCCGTTCGGCAAGCTGGGTGATCGATACTTCTTCGTCATTTCCGATATTTATCACCTGCCCAAGACAATTGTCCGAATCAAGCAGCCCGCATAGGCCCCCGACAATATCGGCCACGTGGCCAAAGCATCTGGATTGCGTCCCATCGCCGTGAACCTCGATCGGTTCATTCCTGATCGCGGCCTGTACGAATCTCGGTACGACCATTCCGTATTGGCCTGTCTGTCTCGGGCCGACAGTGTTGAAAAGCCGGACGACGACCACCGGCAGGCGAGTTTCCTTCCAATGAGCAAGCGCGAGGAATTCATCCAGCGTTTTTGCGCACGCGTACGCCCAGCGGTGCTTATCGGTCGCACCGGTCAGAAGATCGTCATCTTCCTTGAACGGGATGCTTGTGCCCTTGCCGTATACTTCTGAGGTACTCGGAATTAGCACACGTTTGCGGTAGCGCGAACAAAATTTAAGGATCGCGTCCGTGCCGTGAAAGATCGTCTCGATCGTTTTCACGGGCTGTTCCATTATCAGCCGAACACCGACCGCGCTTGCCATGTGATAGACATGATCGGCCTCGCGCACGAGTTCCTCCAGAAGTTCCTCGTTACGGACCGTATCGATTATCAGGCGAAAATTCCGGTCGCCTTCCAGATGCTCGACGTTGGAATATTTGCCGGTCGACAGGTCGTCGATGACCGTTATTTCATGCCCGTCCGCGATCAGCTTGTCCGCCAGGTGGCTCCCGACAAATCCGGCTCCACCGGTGATTAGTATTTTCATAACGTGATCGTCAAAGGGTTGCATTCAACCGAGACGATTTAATTGAATCTTGGTTTCTGCAACACTCATTCTACCAGCAAAATAGGCAACCGTTCGTCTCAATCCGTCCCGCAACTGTACGGTCGGAAACCAACCAAGGAGCGACTTTGCCCGTTCGATGTTCGGCTGCCTTTGTTTTGGATCATCCGCCGGCAGCTCAAAATATCTTACTCTTATTTCATTTCCCGTTGCGTGGCCGACCTCTTCAGCCAGCTCGTTCATCGTGAACTCGGCTGGATTACCAATGTTGACAGGCAAGTGAATATCAGGAGCTTCGGCGTTCATCAGTTTAATGAGTCCGTCGACAAGGTCACTCACGTAACAGAAAGATCGCGTCTGGGTGCCGTCGCCGTAGATCGTTAGTTCCTCGCCTTTTAACGCCTGGACAACAAAATTCGACACGACCCGGCCGTCGTTCTCGAGCATTCGTTCACCATAGGTATTGAAAATGCGGACGATACGGGTATCGACGCCGTTCTGGCGGTGATAATCCATCATCAGCGTCTCCGCAACTCGCTTTCCTTCATCGTAGCAGCTTCGCGGGCCGATAGGGTTGACGTTGCCGAAATAATCTTCCGTTTGCGGATGAACCAACGGGTCGCCGTAAACCTCGCTTGTGGAGGCCTGCAAGATCCGAGCCTTTACGCGTTTCGCCATCCCGAGCATGTTGATCGTTCCCATGACGCTCGTTTTTACGGTTTTAACCGGATTGTACTGGTAATGCACCGGGGACGCCGGACACGCCAGATTATAGATCTGATCTACCTCGAGAAGTATCGGCTCGGTCACATCGTGGCGAATAAGCTCGAAGTGTTTGTCATCCATCAGGGGGAGGATGTTTTCCTTCCGCCCGGTGAAAAAATTATCCAGGCAAACGACTTCGCCTCCTTCAGCAAGCAGCCGCTCGCAGAGATGCGAGCCGATAAACCCGGCACCGCCGGTGACAAGTATTCGCATAATGTCGATCAGTTTCCGTAAACGATTTTACCGCAGATGACGCAGATAAAGCGGATTAGAAGGAGATGTTATGCAATTTATCCGCGTTATTCGCTTCATCTGCGGTTAGCAAGCGTTAGCAAAAACTCACTTCAGGTGTTTCTCAAAAAAGGCCAAAATACGCTCGTATTCGTCGGTCCAGCTTTCGGGGCGGACGAAGCCGTGGTTTTCGGACGGGTAAAGCATCGTCTCGAAATATTGGGTTTTGCCAAGACGGATCAGTTTCTCCATTAACTGGATCGAATCCTGGACGTGCACGTTGCTGTCCGACATTCCGTGCAGGATAAGCAGCGGCTTTTGGAGCTGATCGGCGTATGAGATCGGTGAACTTCGTTTGTAGGCATCGGGATTCTTGTCCGGAAAGCCAAGCCGCTGCGGCGTGTAACCCGGGTTGGCCGCATAGTAATTTTTCCAGTCGAACACGGGACGCAACGCGGCCGCCGCGGCTATCCGCTCGGGAGCCCGCATAACGAGCATCCCCGCCATAAACCCGCCGTAGCTTCCGCCGTACGCCCCGATCCGTTTCTGATCGACGCCGTAGTTCTTGACCATATAGTCGATCGCATCGATGTGATCTTCGTAGTCCTTGCCGCCCAGAAAATCATAAACATCCGTCCGCCAGTCACGACCATAACCGGCTGAGCCGCGATAGTCGATGTCCAGCACGACATAGCCCTTTCGCGTCAGCAGATCGTTGAACATGAATTCGCGGTAGTAATTGTTCCAGCCGTTGATCACATTTTGAAGATAGCCCGCACCGTGGACGAAGATCACCATCGGATATTTCGTTTTTGCGGCAGGATTGTGGCTGGCGGGGAGATATATCTTTGCAGGTATCTTTTTGCCGTCGCGTGAGTCGATCTCGATGAACTTCGGGACGGCCCATTTTAATTGAGAGAACTTGTTAGGGGTGGTATTGGATAGTTGGACACTTCGACCTTCAACATCCAATGCCATTCGCGAAGTGAGTCCGGTTGATGCCATAAGTTCTTCAGGCCGGTTCCACTCCGAATAGCCATAAATCAAGGTCGATTCCTCGTATTGCGGACTTGATTTCACGCCTGGATAAATCCTGGGATCCGGAAGTTTCGAGACCCTTAAGCGAGCAAAATCGTTGGGTTCGCCGGTCACAACAACAGAGAACTGGCGACCTTGCGGGCCACGTTCCGTTGACAGTAACAGTATCTGCCCACCAAGCGGATCCCATTTCGCCCACTCGACCTGCCAGTTGCCTTTCGTAAGCTGAGAAACTGAAACGTCCGCACTCAAGGACGTTCCGTCTGTCGGCAATTTTTCGGCGGTGTCGGGCACACTCCCTACCGTTCGTGTTTCTGCCTCGAGTTTTGCGAGGTAAAGGTGGTTGTAGCCGTCCTTTTCTGAGCAGAAGAAAAGCTGCAAGGGATCTTTAGGATTCGGCTCGAAGATGGCTGACAGCGGTGCCTGCCATTTAGGGTCGGTTTCTTCGGTTATGAGGATGATCTGCTCGCCCTTACTGCCGGGATCGTTGACGTAATAAAGCTGGCGGCGTTTTGTGTCTTTGTCGATGCGGTCAACGATCAGGGAACGGCCGTCGGCTGTCCAGGCCATCCGTCGGAAATTGCCGACGCCTTCGGGTTTCGGCAGCTTGATCTCGAACGGTTTCTCGCGGCTTCCGTCGGCTGGAGTGACATAGAGTTTTTGCTCGGTCCAGCCGCGCCGCGGTCCGCCGCCGGTCACATATTCGGGAACAAAGTTTGGGACCACCAACTGCCGCTGTTTTGAACTGTCCGAGACAACATACGCGATCATGGTACCGGCCTTGTTAGGTACGATACTGCCGACCGAGATGAAATTCTGCGAATTTGCTTCCCGGGTCAGCTGCGTCAGTGTCGCGTCAGCGGTGTTCAGAACGAACGCATTGCCCCCTTGGGAGAAAAGAATGCGATCATTGTCGAGAAATCTGGCGCCGGACTCGGAACCCTGCGTGCGCGTGTAACGCTTGATCGATTTCGGCTCAAGCGTCATCACGTAAAGATCACCACCGTGTGAGAAGACGAGCTTCTTCGAATCAGGCGACCATTCAAAGTTGCCAAGCTGATTCTCGCGCGACCGGACGAAGTCGTCTCGCACGTCGACGCCATAGTCCAGCTTGTTCTCCTTTTCCGGCGGCCGTGTCGGCTCCGGCAGTTCGCTCGATCGCAAAATGACCCATGGCGTCCCCCCGCTTGTCGAAACAAGATAGAGATCTCGGAGCGGCTTGCCTTCGGCGTTCCACAGGTAGACGACCTTCGTGCCGTCCGGCGATAACTTTTCACCCTCGACGCGCATTCCCGCGATCGAAGGCTCAGCCATGATCTCCCGGACCGTCGGGCCCTGAGCACCGCTTACTACCGCAAGACAACTCAACATCGCCGAGTAAACGATCATTCGGCGGCTGCATCGAAGTACTTTCTTCATGGTGATGGGCAAAAGTTCGATCCGGGTACAAAGGAACATTGTATACTCTTTTACATTAAGCATCCCGTGCGGCCCAAAAGAAAAGGAAGAAAACGGCGAGGCCGCACACTTACTCGTAGAATCACGGCCGTAGCGTAATGGCAATAGATCCAACGGAAAGTTCTTCAAACGAACCCGACGCGAAGGTCGGACCTGCAGCGTCTGGCAATCGCGAGACGTCGAATGACTACTATTACGACGACGCTTACGGTTACGAGCAGTTTGATCCCGAAATGAAGGACGAAGATGAGGATCACCCGGTCGAGGACAGGTAGAGAGGCTGAATCGCTCCGTTACGCGGTCGGCTCGATCACGAACCGACACTTAGGTGCTCCGTTGCGATCGCATGCCTCGCGCACTGGGGCCCCGACCATCTCCTCAACAAGGGCCTCGGCGATCTTGCAGGCATCAGGATGTTCCATGACCGCGTCAGCAAACGGACATCCACTGCTCTTGACCACTACCGTTTTATCCTCCACAACCGCCGATGCGGCACCGCCCAGTTCCTGAAGCGCGGCCACGGCCTTTTCGATTCGCTCATTCCTGGAGTCGTTTTCACGTACCGCGAACGATACCGCCAGACTGTGTCCCACCTCTTCGAGCACAGCCGCAACAGCGGTTGCGGACATTCGACGCTTTACTGAATCAAGAAGCCGGTTGAACAGGGAATCATAGAACTTGGGAAAGAGATGTCGGGCTTCATTCGTAAGCCGGTAAATGTAGTGCGGCTTCCGATAGCCTTTCACGGTACCGCCCGGCTCGATCAGGCCATCGCGCTCCAACGTCAACAGGTGCGCCCTTATCGCGTTGTCCGTTAGGTTGAGGGCCTCCGCCAGTTCGTTGACTGTCCGCGCGGAACCGCGCAACGCCAGTACGACCTTACCGCGAGTGCTCTCAAAAAAACGCCTATCAAGTTTCGTGCGAACCATTCTTTCTCGATTAGAACACAGGTTTAGCGAAAAGTGAAGTAGTAAACATAATAAGTCAAGGACTAACTTGACAGAACCAGACGAATGCATTAGTATCCCGGTGTAGTCGAACTTTACAGGGTTGAAACCACATTTTTGGAGGATAGCAATGGCAACAACAATTAGTGATGAATCGGTATTGAATATAGAAACGGCGTCTGCGTCGAATCCGGCGTATCAGGCCTTTCAGATCCTGCATTTTGGCTTTACGGTCGCCCCGATCGTGGCGGGCATTGACAAATTTCTCGGCCTGCTCGTGAACTGGGACCAGTATCTTCCGGCATTCGTCAACCGTATGCTTGGGGGCCACGGACATGAATTCATGTATGTCGTCGGGGTCATCGAGATTGTCGCCGGCATCGGGGTATTCCTCAAGCCAAAGATCTTTGCGTACGTGGTGTCCGCATGGCTTGTTCTGATAATCGTCAATCTGCTGATGATCCCAGGATACTTCGATGTGGCGCTTCGTGATCTTGGGCTGGCTTTGGGCGCTCTTGCCTTGGCCCGGCTGAGTCACACGTTTTCGTCGTAGAATGGATCGTATGAAGGTAGCGATAAAACGGGCTTATTTGCCGCCTGACAAGGCTGACGGCATGCGGATCCTGATCGACCGCTTGTGGCCGCGTGGGATAAGCAAGGAAAAGGCGGGGATCGACCTCTGGCTTAAGGAGGTCGCCCCGAGCACCGAACTTCGAAAGTGGTTCGGGCATGATCCCGAGAAGTGGTCGGAGTTTCGCAAGCGGTATACCGCCGAACTCCGGGCCAATCAAGAACCGATCGACAAGATACGGGAATTCGCGGACCGCGGTCCTGTAACCCTCATCTACGCGGCCCACGATGAGGAGCACAACGACGCCGTCGTCCTGCAGGAGTATCTGAATCGGCCGTGAGCCTGTCTATTTCTTTGGCCGTTCATTGGCCTTGAGGTAGCGTTTGCGGAGGCGGATGGCCTTGGGGGTGACCTCGATCAGTTCGTCGTCGGCGATAAATTCCAGAGCGCGTTCGAGCGACATTTCGCGGACTGGGACGAGCCGCATCGCTTCGTCGGCGGAGGTTGTCCGCATATTCGACAGCTTCTTTTCCTTGATCGCGTTAACGTCCAAGTCAACCGCGCGGGCGTTTTCGCCGACTATCATTCCTTCGTAAACCTTTGTCTGCGGTTTGATGAAAAGCGTGCCGCGTTCCTGGAGGTTGTAAAGTGAATAGGTCGTCGATTCGCCCATCCGATCTGCAACAAGCGAGCCGGTCGAGCGCGATTTCATATCACCCTGCCATTTGTCGAATTTCAGGAAGAGAGTGTTAAGCAGGCCGGTGCCTTTGGTCTCGGTCAGAAACTCGCCGCGAAAGCCGATCAGCCCGCGTGAGGGAACTTCGTACTCCAATCTTACACGGCCCGAGCCGTTGTTGATCATCTTGGTCATCTGACCTTTGCGGCGGCCGAGGGCCTCGGTAACGACACCGATGAACTCTTCCGGCACGTCGATGACCACTTGTTCGATCGGCTCCATCAGTTCGCCGGTTTTCTCGTCTTTCTTGGTTATTACCTCAGGCTTTGAAACCTGCAGCTCGTAACCCTCGCGCCGCATCATTTCGATCAGGATCGCGAGCTGCAGCTCGCCGCGGCCCGAGACCTTGAACTGCTCGGCAGCGTCGGTTTCGGCAACCCGAAGAGCAACGTTCCCTAACAATTCGCGGTCAAGCCGGTCCTTTATTTGTCGCGAGGTGACAAATTTTCCGTCGACCCCCGAGAACGGCGAGGTATTCACGCCGAAGATCATTGAGATCGTCGGCTCATCCACGGCGATGACAGGCAGCGGTTTCGGATTCTCGTTCAGCGTGATGGTTTCGCCGATCTCAACATCGTCAAAGCCGGCCAGGGCGACGATCTCGCCGACTCCGGCCTGTTCCGCCGTGACCCGTTCAAGCCCTTCGAAAACGAACAATTCTTTTACACGCGTCTTCTGAAGCGATCCATCCCGTTTTGCGACCGCAACCTCCTGGTTTTTCGCGATCTCACCCGAAAATATACGCCCGATCGCCAAGCGGCCGACGAAAGGATTGTAGTCGATGTTTGCGACCAAAAGCTGCAGCGAATCATCGCGTAAGGCATTCGGTGCCGGAATGGTCTCGATCACCTGATCGAACAAAGGACGCAGGTCTTTGCTTTCATCGGTGAGGTCTTTCTTCGCGATGCCGTCGCGGGATATCGAGTAAAGGATCGGAAACTCGATCTGTTCGTCGTTCGCACCAAGATCGATAAACAGATCGTATATCTCGTTGACGACCTCTTCGGGCCGGGCGTCCTGGCGGTCGATCTTATTGACCAGGGCGATACACGGAAGCTTCAGCTCAAGAGCTTTGCGCAAAACGAAACGTGTCTGCGGCAAACAGCCTTCGGCGGAATCGACGAGCAGGACGATACCGTCAACCATCTTCAACACGCGCTCGACCTCGCCGCCGAAATCGGCGTGGCCCGGGGTATCGACGATGTTGATCTTGTGATCGCCGTACCTGACGGACGTGTTCTTCGCCATGATGGTGATGCCCCGCTCGCGTTCGAGGTCCATCGAGTCCATCACGCGTTCGACAACCTCCTGATTGTCGCGGTAAGTGCCCGATTGCTGCAGCATTGCATCGACCAGCGTGGTTTTTCCGTGGTCGACGTGAGCGATGATGGCGATGTTCCGAATCTTGTCTTGACTGATCATAATCGACGATCTAGGCCCGAAGGCAAACGAATATAATGGCTTATTCGGTAGTTAAAGGCAAAGCCGGGCAGCGGGTGGTAATAAACAGAGAATGGCCGATACGATCGAATCCGATCGTATCGGCCATTTCTTGAACTAAATCACGAGCATTTCCAAGCCTATCCGGCCCGGTCGCTGTCTATTTTCAGGTTGTTGGTCACGCTGAACACACCAGAAACGCCGTTTGCAACGATGTTCATCCGGTTGTAATCACCCTTGTTCGAAACGTAGCCTTCGAGCGTCACATGGCCTCGGTCTACGATCAGTCGAACCGAGGGGTTGACCGTCCACAGATACCGCGACAAGCCGCCCGAATTTGAAAGACTGCGGTACAGTCTCGCACGAATCGATTCGTCAAGCCCGCCAAGCGGCAGTACTTCGATGTTGTTGACCACACGCGTTACGCCCGGAATATCTTCAACATTGTTCTCAGCCCCGCTTTTGTTGATCGCGTTACGTACCTTTCCGTAAAGCGTTACGGTCGAGCCGTCAACTGTGTAGCCGATATAGTCAAAAACCTCGTAACGCGGAAGTTTTAGGATCTGTCTCCGGACATTCTGCTCGATCGTCCTTCCCGATTTGGTATCGGAGTAACTTTGAGCATTTACACTGAGGATTGAAAACGCAAACAACGCAAAAAGTAATGTTAGGTATCTTCTATATGATTTCATTACCCAAGCTCCTCCTTAAATAAATTTAGTCATCCAGCAGCTTTTCGCCGCAAAGTGCATGACGTTAATTAGACGGGATTATTGCGGTAAGGGATGCCCAAAGCGGCAATTTGTTTGCGTTGTTCTGCAATAGTTTAACCCGTCTTCAGGCCAACCTGACGCAACGCTTCGTAAAGTACTATGCCAACACTTGTGGACAAATTCAGGCTGCGAACGGCGGTGTTTGGCATTGGGATCGTCAGGCTGAGGTCTGGGTTTGCCGCGAGAATATCTTTGGGAAGGCCGCGAGTTTCCGGGCCGAAAACAAGGCAATCGTCGGCCTGAAATTCAAAATCCGTATAGCTTTTGTGCGATTTGGTCGTCATATAGACAAATCGGCTGGTTGCGAGGGTCCGGTACATAGCTTCCAAGTCTATGTGTCGGAATAGTTTAACCTCGCCCCAGTAGTCGAGGCCGGCCCGTTTCAATGTGCGGTCGTCCATTCGGAAACCGGTGGCGCCCACTATATGAAGGGGCGAATTCGTAGCTGCGCACAGGCGTGCAATGTTTCCCGTGTTGGGCGGTATCTCCGGTTCGAAAAGGGCTACGTGCATTCTGAATCGGTTCGATGTTAATCGAATGAAAACCCGAATGCATCTTTTTCTGGACAGCATTCATCAATTCTGCAACCGGCACGGAACAGTTAGCGCCTCCGGGCGGTTGTGCTACAATCACCGTTTGTTCGTTCGATCACATCTCAGGAGCCAGTATTTAGTGCTTTTTCGCATAAAGAACCCGCTTTTCATTCTCTTGCTTATACTGACCGCGGCTGTCATTGTCGCTGGACAGGATCCGCCAGAAGCGGACGAGAGCAAGCCCGCGCCGACGCCGACACCGGTTGCCACGCCGATGCCGCTATCGGCCGACGAGGCGCGCGAGGCTTCCAAAAACCCGACTGCCGAACAGATCGTTGAGACGACGATCTTCCTATCCGGTTTTGGCGGCGGCCGAACCACGCTGAATCAGATCAGGAGGACCGCCCTCGAGCGCGGCCGGATAAGTGTGCGTAACGGCGAGGGCAAAATGGACGAGGCCGCATACCAAAAATGGACCACGCGGGGCGACTCGCTGGCCAATGCGAAGGTACGAATGGAGCACGAGAATCCATCGGCCAGATATTCGCTTGTTTATGCGGACGACAAGACATTCGGCATTTTCAATGGCTCGGTTTTCAAACCTACGGACGAGGCCGCCCGGGCCTTTCGGAACCAGATCTTCTTTGGCCTCGAATCGCTTCTCCGATACAAGGAAAACGGATCGACATTGACGCTTGTCGGCCGAGAAAAGGTTGCCGGCGTGGACTTTCATGTCGTGGACCTGGTGGACAAGCAGGATAGAAAGATCAGGTATTACATCAGTGCCAAGAGCTTCAGGGTGATGTTCCTTGAATATGAGGACGCCGGCGTAAAGTACCGCCGCAAGTTCTATGATTACAATGTCGCACAAGGAACACTGGCCCCATTCAGGATCGTACTTTTCGCAGACGGAAAGGTCGTCGAAGAGACCGAGATCGGCACGGTGACCTACGGCCAGAAGATCGACGACTCTCTTTTCTCCGCGAATTGAGACAGAAAACGGTTTAGCATGCAAGAGAGGTCGTCTGAAAAGGCGGCCTCTTTTTTTGCCTGCTGGAGCTAAACGGTATTCCGATTCTTCGACTGAGTTTCGTAAGGCAGCATTGACACGGCTGTTCCCGAGCCAGGATCGGAAACCGATCCCGCAAGATTTTGCAACTTTGTTTCGGTTGTTAAGTGGTTACCACTGCAAGATCAAATCTCCCCAAAAAAGGAGAAACCACAGAAAATGAAATGTTTTACTAAAGCGTCAGGTTTTTTTCTCATATTCCTGATCGCGGCTGCGTCGGGGATGGCACAGGATCAGCCGAGGGAGGCAGAGCGGAGCTATGAGGCGGTGCTGTACGTGCTGGCCAGCGATGATCGGGCCGGCAAGGGAACTGACCTTCCGAGCGGGCTTAACGCTGTTTCGCGCCAGATCAGATCGGAATTTGGTGCGGACAGATTGCGCGTTATCAATACCTATTTTGGACGTTTGTCCGGTGCCGGAACCATCGAGTACAAGGGCGTTTCGAACGCTTATGCACCCGAGGCAATGCCAGGTTCGCCAAGCTTTCTGGATTGGAGGCTTTCCGGGTTGCGGGATCTCGAGAATGCCGCCGGACAGCCGGTTTACCAGTTTCAGGCCTTCCGGTTCGGGGCCCGCGTTCCGGTGAGAATAGGGGTCGTGTCCGACGAAAGGGCGGCGCCGATCAACTATGAGCCTATCGGCCTTACGGTAGAACGGGTTGGCGTTCGCGATAACGATCCGACGCTGATTGGCACGCTCATACAGCCGAGAACGGACGGGACGTTGTTTCTGGTGCTCACCGTTCGCAAGGCCGAAAATGAGCGGCGTTAAATTTTTCGCAACATTTTGGGCTGCCCTGCGTGATTGCTTTCAAAAGGGCGGCTTTTGTTCGGACTAGCAAATTGCTGTAAAAATGTATGGGTGTATGGCGTTGGACAAAATGGGAGCTCGGGCACGGGAGGCAAGCGCAGCAGCCGTGGCTGAAACACCCGAATCCGATCATGCCCTGATAGAGGCGACAAAAAACGGCGATGAGGCTGCGTTCGCCTTGATAGTTGGACGTTATCGGAATCCGATAACTAACTATCTGTACAGATTTTTGAACGATTACGAAGAAGCGGTGGACCTGGCGCAGGAAACCTTTGTCCGCGTTTATTTTGCGATAGACAGGTACCACACCGAGTACGCTTTTTCGACATATATTTACCGGATAGCCACGAATCTGGCTATCAGCGAGCTTCGCAAGCGAAAGCGTCGGACAATATTGTCGCTGACGGGTTTGTTCCAGTCCGAGGACGACGAGCAGGTCGAGTTTCAGCCCCCCGACAATCGCAGCCGGCCGGACGAGGATCTGGCCGAGGATGAGCGGAGCAGGGTTATCGCAAAAGCAATTGTTGCACTGCCGGAGAAATACCGGATACCGATAATTTTGCGCGATATCGAGGGGAAATCGTACGACGAGGTGGCAGAAATACTGGACCTCGGGCTGGGAACGACAAAATCCCGGATCAGCCGGGCGAGAGGCTTGCTGAAGGAAAAACTGAAGCATTACTTATAGGCACGATGAGGCACGACGAAGAAAATATTGGCACTCCTGGCTCGGACGAGCATCAGATCTCGCGGCTGCTGGGCGGACTCAAACGGGTCGAGGCGCCGAAGGATTTTGACTTTCATCTGAAGGCCCGGATCGCTAACGCGCGGCCGGAGAGCTACCGTCCTACAGGCCTGTTGTCTATTCTGAAATACGCCGTGCCGCTGGGCCTGTTTCTGGCGGTCGGAGCCGGAATATTCCTCTACACCGCAAACGATCCGCGACTCAACGATGATATGGTCCAGGTACCCGCGGCTGCTGCGAGTTCCAACTCACCGATCCCGATCGCTCCCGACGAGCCAAAGCCAGAAGTGAGGGCGGCTGATGAGTCGGTAATAGTTGCGTCGGCCTCGCCTGAGCGGCCCGATTCGCGGAAGGAGAACGCCGAGCCGCTTGTTGCGTCCACGTCGCCGGAGGCGGTCACAGAGCGGCCAAACCGGGGCGGGTCGCGCGATTTCACATCCTCGGGCGACCCGGATCGGCGGGGCAATTCGGCCGATCTGACGGTCCGGGCGGCGGAAACACCGCGGACGCCACGCGGGCTTTCATCGCTCAATCCGGTAGGCGTAAAAGACGCGCTCCGGATGATGGATGCCGAGGCCAGTTTTGAGGACAATGCGTGGGTGGTCATTTCGGTACGTGCAAATGGGATCGCTGACCAGCTCGGCATGAAAGCCGGCGACAGGCTGAAGTCGATCGACGGTAAGCCGGTTGGTGAAAGGACTGAATTTCAGAGTTCATTTTCCGCAACTACCATTCAGGTGCTCCGCGGGGACGCGACGATCGATCTAGGCAAGAAACAACAATAGAATTCCTGATGCTTGAGTCGAAGCCGCGTGCGTCAGTCAGGCGATCTCGGGAGCGCATACAATCCCGCGAAATAAAAGAGCAGGCAGAAGAACTGGATATAGCCGGTTCCCGCTGAATATCTGGGCAGTTCAAGAAGCCAGGTAACGGTTTCTTTTGCCGGGTTCTCGATCATCGACCAAAGCCAGCCGCCATCGCTCGCCGGGGCTGTCAGGCCCGCGAGGACGATGTACTTTGCCACGAACGCGAACGCGAACAACGCGACCATACTCCGCAGCAGCTTTCTGTTGTTGAACTCGGCAAACAAGTTATTCCAGAGTGACCACGCAAAGCAGAACGACACTACCCAGAACGGCAGGCCGGTTTCGGGGAGGACCGCGTTGAATACCTGCGCGGTGGCGGCAAACAGCGAGACCAGCAACACGCCGTTTGATACGTTGTGCAGGGTCGTGTGACTGTCAGAGAACCAGCCGTCAAGATCGATCAGCCCGCCGCGAACAAACAACACTATTAAAACTACCGCAAAGATCAGGCAGACCAGCGCCGGGGCCATGAACACGAACGCGTTGTCCGCAGAAGCCAGCCGCAGTCCGCCCATCAGGGCCACGGTGAGGAAAAGCAGCGGCAGGAAAAGGTAGAGGCGTACTGCTCGTTGACGTTCGCGGGTAATCTCGTTCGAGGATTCACGCGTTCGGGCCTGTATCGCATCGCTGCCTGAGTGATCGAGTCCGCCGTCATTCGAGGGCGACGCCGCTCCGATCTCCTCGCGCTCATCGATTGCCGATTTCTCAGGAGTTTTCCGCACTATTTCGGTTTCCATTCCTTTCTTGTTCTTCTCATTTGGTGGTTTTCCGGTTTTCCACAACAAACGATCAAAGCTGAACCACGGAAAAAGAGGACGAAGAAGGAATAAGAAGAAAGCGAGGGTAATCTAATTATTGCTACTTCCTCTCCCGCACCAGCTTGAATGGGTTGAAATCGTTGGCCGTTATTTGCAGGCCTTCCTCGAATTCGTTCTTCAGTTCCACCGCGGTCTTAAGCGTAAGGCCGGGATCTTTCGAGACAAAGTCAGGGTCGATCTGCGGTACGCGCTGCAATGCTTCGAGTCCGGATTTGAAAAGCGCGTCGTCGTTTGAAACGCGGCCCCAGCCCTGCCGGTAGTAGCTGTAGGCGATGTAGAACTGCGTGTTAGCGTCGCGTTTCTCAGGATCGGCCCGCTCGAAGCGGTCGCGGGCGAGGATGAAATTGTCGGCACGAAAGGCGGCCAGGCCTTCGTTGAACCGCTCCTGATCGATCTCATAGGTGCCGGTTATCACCTGGCCTTTGGTCACCGTGCTCTCGACCGCGGAAATCGCTTTTGTGCGGACCTCTTCCAGCGATCGCGGCTCGGCGGCGTATAGGAATACGATGAATATGCCGTAAAGAGCCGCCAGCAGAGTGCCTAGAATCTGTTGTTAGCAAATGAAGATGTCCTATTTTGTTAGCACATGAGATGTCCGGTTTTGGTTTTAGATTTTTCTTTCATTTTATTTATCCAGTAGCAGCAGAAGCTGTGGGAATGTGGGAAACTTGCG
>JBFWPK010000021.1:0-80172 GCA_050250045.1 Pyrinomonadaceae bacterium
CTCCGATCACCTTGTCGCACACGTCAACCATCGTCTAAATAACCGCCCCCGCAAGACTTTAGGCTACAGAACACCAACCGAGGTCTTGTTTAACCAAAATGTTGCACTTATCACTTGAATCTAAGGAGGCGCGAATTGCATAAATAAAACTCTTGACCATTGATGCAACACCGGGGTAAAATGATCTGCCGCCTCGATGCGGGCAGATCTTTGACAATCTGGAAAAAATTGAAAAAGCGTGGGACAAGGGACAGCAGGCCTAAGTTGTTTAGACACATGAATAAAGTGTTCCAAAGTTGTCCCAGTATTTGGGACAGCCTTGGGCATCCAACCGAGCCTGCCGGGAGTCGCGGTCGCGTTAGAGAATCGCCCTGGATGCCCTTTATTTATTGGCCTTCAGATATTCCTTTGGAATCGGGCTCTCGGGCGATTCCTGCTGCCAGAAAATATTGATCACCCACCAGCGCTTGCCGTCGTTCATAAGCTGAAAGCTGTTTATGCCCCGCATGAACGGCTTCTTGTCGTCCTTCTTGTGGAACGATTCGTAAGTGGAAAATACCTGGGCAATGTTGCCGAACTGGTCCACCCGCCGGGCCATTTCACGCTCATGGAAACCGTTCTGTTCAAGGAAAGGGCCGCTCCGCGTGACGTAGTCTTCCGGTGTCATATACCGGGCGCCGATCACGCCGGTCTGCGGATTCTTACCCGAAGGAATCAGCTTGGCGTCCTTATGGAACAGTGAACGAAACCGGTCCCAGTCGCGTTTCTGTCCCGCATCACCGGAGATAACGTCGTAAACGGCCTTCATGATCGCGTCAAGCGACGCCACGTCGGCCGGGTTGGCTTCTTTCGGTGCCGTCGCTGTGTGGCCCGCGGCGGCGGCGGCGAGAAGTGCAAGCATCAAAACCAAAGAGATCGCGTTCTTCATGAAGACTTACTACGTCCGAAAAACGACTGGGTTTCAGGTTTTGATCGAATAAAAAAGTGGTATGGGGGTCATCCTCCATCAATAAGACCTCAGTTCGACCCGCGTTTCGATATCATCCTGTATCTCCCTCGGCAGCGTGCGAAAAAGATCGTAACCGGTTTTCTCCTCGATCGCACGAATACTGGTCTTGAATCTCTCCCAACCGCCCTGCTCGATGCCGTCTTCGTTTGGCATATCGACGGCGATCATTCGGATGCGTTCGCCTATGTCGGACCGCTTGCCCGGCATCACAACGATCAACTTCCAGCAGTTTGTCGGCACGGCAACCTTTCCTTTCAGGATCTCCTTCGTGCCGTAAACGCCCGCGATCTGATAAACGTCGAAACCGCGCCGAGCCTGGCCGCGGGCGAACGATTCGAACTTCTCCCAGGGGTGCTGATTCAACGCCGCGGTTTGCGGCACGATGTTCGTCATCAGGAAGGTCTCTTCATTCAGCTCTCGATCGGCAAAGCGGTCCGCACTCGGTACCATATGCCCGCGGTCATAGC
This sequence comes from Pyrinomonadaceae bacterium, assembly GCA_050250045.1. Classification (GTDB taxonomy): domain Bacteria; phylum Acidobacteriota; class Blastocatellia; order Pyrinomonadales; family Pyrinomonadaceae; genus OLB17. The sequence continues at coordinate 1,477 of JBFWPK010000021.1, forward strand.
CGCTGCCCGAATAATCGAAATAGCCGATGCGCGTGAACGAGAGCGGCAGGCGAGGGTCTGGCTGAAAATCCGGCCGACGGAGCGACGGGCCCAGATCGGCCTTTGTTGTCAGCCACGCCACCCAATTCGCCGAGCCGCGCGAATTGTTATACGAGATGATCGAACCTTCACCCACGATCAGATAATTATCGGGGTCGCCCTCACTTGCGTTCGAAGGATTGCCGAAGAAAAAGTGAGGGCTGCTTTCAAGCGATGACGAAGGACGCGGTTTTTCAGGCTCGGTCTTTTCGGCGGCCGGCCCGCGGATGCTCGCGCAGCCGCCGAGAAGAAAAATTGCGGCGGTGAAAAGGCAAAGTAGAAACGCTCGAAGCCCTCCGAGATGATCCGTCATCAGATAGAGTCTAGCAAATATCGCATTTTCGCGACGGTTGGCGGCTTACATAGCAAAGTCGCAAAGTCGATACGGAAACGATAGAATTTAACCGATGGAAGCGCGGACGCATTTGACTGGTCTTACACGCAGCGAACTCATCGATCTGTTTCAGCGGATGGGTGAGCCGCGTTACCGCGCCGATCAGGTATTTCGCGGACTTCACGAGCGGCGGCTTACTTCATTTGACGGAATGACGGACCTCCCAAAAGCCCTAAGGGAAAAGCTGAATGCATCGGCGACGGCTTCGGCGCTGAGTGTCGAGTCGAGATACACCTCGATTGACGGGACACGCCGTTTCCTGATGCGCACCAGCGACGGCAGCCCCGTTGAGGCGGTTTTCATACCAACCGAGAACCGCGATACCATCTGCTTTTCATCTCAATCCGGGTGCGCGCTCAACTGTGATTTCTGCCTGACCGCAAAGCTCGGGCTGCTGAAGAACCTTACCGCCGGCGAGATCATCGAACAGATAATTCTCGTCCTCAACGACGTTTACGGCACAGGCCGCGAAACTCCCCATGGCACGAACCTCGTGGCAATGGGCGAGGGTGAGCCGTTCATGAATTTTAGGAGCCTGACAAAAGCACTCGATATCATGGCCGACGAGAACGGCCTGTTCATTGTTCCCGGCCGTGTTACCGTCTCGACAGCCGGAGTCGTGCCCAAGATATACGAGTTTGCGGAACTAGAACGCCGGCCGAACCTTGCGATCTCACTGTCGGCGGCGAACGACCAGCTTCGTGACAAGCTGATGCCCATCAATCAACGCTGGCCGATCAAGGAACTGCTTGCGGCGGCAAAAGCGTTTGAGAAAACCCTTAAGCGGGGCGAGCGATTCACGTTCGAATACGTGCTGCTTGGCGGTGTGAATGACAGCGATTCCGATGCCGAAGAGCTGGCGGAATTGCTTCGGCAATACGGCCTTCGGAAAGTGAAGATCAATCTGATCCCGCACAACCCGGCCGAGCAGCTTGAATACCGGCCATCGTCGCCGGAACAGGTTCGCCGGTTCAAGCAGGTCCTTGAGGCGAACAGCATCTCGGCGTATATCAGAACGCCGAGGGGCCGTGATATCTACGCGGCTTGCGGCCAGCTTGCGGCGAAGAACGAGCCCAATCTGGTTCAGATCGCGGCCCGATGAAGTTATGTTGATGATCCTTATTCCAGGGCTGATCCTCGTCGGGCTTATGATCTGGGCCTCGACGCGGATCAAACGAAATGCCGCGAAAGCCTTCGAGCGCGAAGAGATCGAAACCGAGGAATTCTCGATCACTAAGCCGGAAGGATTCCTGTCAGTGGTCGATCCGCCGGGTGGCCTTCTAATATCAGCGTATTCAAAGGAATTCGGACGCGAAGCCGCCGGCCGCATTCGTCAGGCAACCATCGAACTAAGACGGGAGCTGGGCGGCGACGTTGATGCGATAGTGAAGCGTGTGAAGGCTGATTCAACTGCCGTTGCCTCGGAACAAATTGGTGTCGTGGGCGGGCATAAATGCGCTAATATTATTGTTGAGCGGCTTGAACAGGATGTCCTTCTGGAAAGCCGGCACAAGATCATTGCGGCCCCCGACGCTGTTTATCATCTGGTCGTCAACTTTATCCCCGAATACAAGGCCGATCTGGAAGCAAAGCTCGACGAGGCGTTGATCAGTTTTTCTCTCCCATAGCCGTATTCCCGGGACGCCCGCCCCGCATCAGTTCGCTACCATGAAGTACCGCCATTCTCTTTCGTTCATTCTTGCCTTCCTGATCGCGGCCGTCGCCGTTGTGTCAGCCGAAGCGCAAACCATTACCGGATCACTTTGTGAAACATCAGCCGCGCCCGGAGCAACGGTGAGGGGATCGATCGTTCTCGATATCCCCGCCGGTCTGCACGTTAACTCAAATCGGCCGTATAGCGAGTACGCCATTCCGACTACGGTCGAACTCAGCGGCAATGGCGTCACGCCCGGGGCCATCACTTACCCTGAAGGCACAAACCGGAAGTTCCAGTTTTCCGAATCCGAGTTGAATGTTTACGAGGGCAAGGTCGTTATCCCATTCACCCTCACCGTCTCAAAGGACTTTCGCGGTGGAAGGCTGTCGGTGAAGGCCCTCGTCCGCTACCAGGCTTGCACCGAGGAGGTTTGTTATCAGCCGAAGAATAAAGAGATAGTAATGACCGCAGTGGTAAAAAAGTGACTATGCCAGGCCGATCACCGACATCAACCGGCCGGTCTTTCCGAACTTCGGTTTTTCAACGCGGTAGGAAAAGAAAAGGTCGGTGCGTTTCATTGTGCAGAACGGTGTCTTGTAAATATTGGCGGCCTTCACACCGCAGGCAATGAGCTGATCCTCGTTCGCCGCGTGCAGGTCCACCAGCGCATGGCCCTCACGAGTGGGGGAGAAGTATTTTTGGTGATCCGTGAACTTCAACGCAAAGGCGTCGAGCACTTCCTGTCCTATCTCGTACCTGTCGCATAGCGCCGCCGGGCCGATCGCGCAGGCAAGATCAGCCGGATCGGTACCAAAGGTTTGCGACATAATCTCGACCGCCCGTCGCATGATCGACATTGACGTTCCCCGCCAGCCGGCATGTACCGCGGCAAATGCCCTGTTCTTCGCATCGCCGATCAGGATTGGCACGCAATCAGCCGTTTTCACGCCGATCAGGACGCCAGCCAGATCTGAAACAAGTGCGTCGAATTTCTCTTCGGTTCTATCTACATCCGCCGCGGTCCGAACGAGTTTTACGTCGCTGCCGTGTACCTGCCACACGGTGGTAAGCTGATACCTGCCGTCTAGGGCCAGCAGAAATCTTCGACGGTTTTCACGAATGTTCTCGGCCGAATCCTCGTCGAATCCGGCGAGATTGAGGTCGCCCGCGATGTCCGCGCCCGAGCGGGCTGCCACTGACGCATCGGTGCCGCCTGTAATATCGGAAACACCGCCGAGCCGCGTCGAAAAGCCATTCGTAAACCCGGCCTCTTCGAGCGGGCGGCAAACGAGCACTCTAACGCTGGCACGCTCTCGCCAATAGAAGCCGGAATCAGCTAGAATCTGTTCATCGGACATGATACTTTCGATCGGCATCGACATCGTGGAAGTCTATCGCATGCGTGAATCCATGACCAGGACACCGCGGTTTGCCGAACGCGTATTTACTGACGCGGAGCGCTCTTACTGTGACGGAAAAGGCGCGGCGGCGTTCCAGTCCTATGCAGGCCGCTTTGCCGCTAAAGAGGCATTCCTAAAAGCGCTGAAGACCGGCTGGCGAGGGAAACTCGCGTGGCACGATATCGAGATCGTGTCAGACGCGGACGGAGTCCCGTCACTCATCGTGACTAACGAAGCCGCGCGATTGATGGACGAACTTGGTGCGGCGCGGACCCACCTTTCGATCTCGCACACGCGTGACCACGCGGTTGCCCAGGTGCTTCTTGAGACGAACGAACATTGAGGCCCCGATCACGGGGAACCATTCGTTCCTCCTTTTCTTCGAACACCGCGACCTTAAATATCTCTGGGCAGGGGCGTCCATCTTCCGTTCCAATCGTAGGCTTCAGTTCCATGGAAACGCTTTTTGTAGTCGTAAAAAGAACTTCCGTTATAGCAGTAGCCCAGGTAGAAGAATTCCTTTCCGCAGTTCGAGGCAAATTCTATCTCCTTCAGGATCGTAAAAATCCCGAGGCTTCGTTGCCGCTGATTCGGATCAAAGGCAGTGTAGATCGCGGAAACAGCTCTTTCCCCGACATCGAAGAAGCCCGTCGCCAGAAGATGGTCGCCGATCCGCAAGGTTTGCTGAAGAGTTTCGCAGGGCTCAGCCTCGGGTGATTCTGCAATGAACGAGTAGATGCTCTCCGGCGGATGCCGGCTGAACCGTCGCTTGTGGCTTTCAAATAACCGCAGCACTTCGGATGTTACATTCACGGGGCCGAAACTGGCCGAGACGTCGCTGTTCTTTCGAACAACGCGCTCCTGACTTTGAGCAAGTCGAAAATCGGAAAGCCGGATCCGAAGCGGAATGACAAGCCGTATCTCATTCTCATACGGCGCAAGATTGTATCGGAAATACTGCTGCGCAAAATGACGCCAGCCGTCCGCCAGAAGTCGGTCGTGTTCCGCCGGTGTTACCGAGGATCGGGTGAATTCTTCGTTTATGAAAGATAAGGCCTGATCGTTCATCGGCAGTTCCGGGCATTAGTGCCCTGAATACCAATCGTACCCATCTCCGGCCCAATAATCACGCGGCCGGTCTGCAGTAAATTCGATCCGCCCGATGCGTTTCAGCAGCTTGATGCCGTATTTCGTCGGCGATGCCAGCCGCAGCGGCGCGCCGTGCTCGGGAAGGAGCGGTGCGCCGTTCATCTCGTAGGCCAGAAGCGTCTGCGGATGCAGGATGCTTGGCATATCCCAGCCGACGAAATATTCATTATCGGGTGTTGTGAGTGAAACGTAGGGCACTAATTTCTCTGGATGGGCCGCAACATTTGGTTGGCTGCCATCGATCGTTTTCGGCAAGTAGCGAGCGGCAAAATCAGAGAACCGTGCGCCGGCCCAGTGCACGATCACGCTCCAGCCTTCGATGCATTTCAGCTCCGTTATCATCTCGACCCGCGGAAGGGCCATTATATCGGCTAGCGTAAGGGTTAGGTCGTCCGTTCTTCCGTAAAGCCCGCCTACGCTCAATGTCCATGCCGCGGGATCGAGTTCCTTTTCGATACCGAGCATCCCATTCACACGCCGCTCGGATATGCGGCTTGGGGAAAACTCAGGCGCAAGCCTCGACGGGCGATAGAAAAACTGGCTTACTTTTTCGTTAAATTCGAAAGTGCGGCGGAGTAGGTCATTCTTCGTCTCATCGGGCATCCATCGCCAGCCAAAAACGCCGAGAAGCGCCGCGGCACCGCCGACCAGGAACGAACGGCGCGAACGACCGAACATCTCACGCTTCGCGGTCAAGGCGTCGACCGGCGGTCCGAGTTCGCGCTTTTCATTTAGGATAGCGGCGGTGTTCTCGCGTCCGTCCGGCCCGGAGTCGTGAAGCTCGCGCACCTTTTCCAGAAGAACTTCTTCCTTTTTCATACGCGGACTCCTTCGCTCTCAGGTAGATCGGGTATGGCGGCCGCCGGTTCGGCATCGACCGTGTCGTAACCGCTGACCATCGAACGGAAATTTGCCCAGCCCGCCATTGCCACCTGGATAATGTGAACGACAAAGAAAAGCACGAACAAGATCGTCAGCCAAAAGTGCATCCACCGCGCCCAGGAATAGCCGCCGAGCAGCGAGGTCAGCCACGCAAGCTGCAGCGGTTTATAGATCGCCAAGCCGGTGACAACCGAACCGGCTCCCATCAGAATAGCGGCCGAGTAAGCGATCCGCTGAGCGTCGTTGTATTTCCCCTGCGGCGGAAGTTTCTTAACGATCCTTGCATCATAAAGCGCCACACGCACCGCACGCCCAAGCGAACCGGGAACCGGCAAGACCGCACGCCATTCGCCCGACACGGCAAGGTAAATGACATAGATCAGCCCGTTGATCGCAAACAGCCACATAAAAAAGAAATGAAGCCGCATACCCTCTGCCAGCCTGTAAGGAATGCCAAGCAGGTCATAAAACCACTGCGGGAAGAAATGAAAGACCTCGGTGCGGAAAAGCCAGAAGCCGTATACAGCGTTCGCCCAATAGATCAAGAGTCCGCTCCAGATCATCATCGCCAAAAGCGGAAAATTGATCCAGTGCAGCCACCTGATCGCCAGCGGATGCTTCTTCTCCAAACGCTTTTTCATTTTGATGTCAGTAAGGTTATCACGAACTTCGATTATTCCTGCCTCTTATAAGTTCGCCGGACGGATCGAAATGGAGTCAAGTTCAACCGGAGCCCCGACGGCCCGTCCGGACGATTGAGATCGCAAGGAACGACGAGCGGACGAGCCGTCCGCCCTCCAAATTGAATCCGATCTCCGAAAGGGAGCGAAAGCTTCTGGTGTACGCCCAAAGGGCACGGTTCGAGAACGAGAAATTTTTAGGAAGGATATACAATGAAAAATCTTGCACTTTCAATGTTGTTTGCAGTTGGTATTTTTGCTTTAGGTAACGTTGCGGCCTCGGCCCAAATGATGAAGTCGGACAACCCGATGGTCGGCGGTGCCGCGATGTTCAAAACCAAGGACATCATCGACAACGCCGTAAACTCGGCGGACCACACGACCTTAGTAGCGGCCGTTAAAGCGGCCGGCCTGGTGGACACGCTCAAGGGCAAAGGTCCGTTCACGGTTTTCGCTCCGGTCAACTCGGCTTTCGCCGCACTGCCCGCGGGCACGGTCGATACGCTTCTTAAGCCGGAGAACAAGGCAATGTTGACAAAGGTCCTGACCTACCATGTGGTCGCGGGCAATTGGGATGCGAAATCGATAGCCAAGGCCATTAAAAAAGGCAATGGCAAAGCCGAGCTGACAACCGTCGCGGGCGGAAAGCTGTGGGCCTCGATGAACGGTTCTGACGTGATCCTGACCGACGAAAAGGGCGGCACCGCGACGGTGACCATCGCCGATGTTCGTCAGTCAAATGGCGTTATTCATGTGGTTGACTCGGTGTTGATGCCGAACTAGTTGATTCTCCAAAACTTCGGGCCCTTAGCCGAACTGGGGATCGTCCCAGATCGAAAAGGGCCCGCTTTTTTTCGCCTTGAGAACGCTAGCGGAATAATTTATAAGGGGTTTGTTATCATAAAATACGCAGGCGCGTTTTCGGGCTTCATTTAGATGAGGTGAAAATTATGAAACTCAGAACAGGTCTTACATTGGCAATAATACTCGTAGTTACCGCGATCGGCTTTGCACTCGGCTGCAGCCAATCATCGGCGTCGATGTCGGAAAGCCCGGCGCCCGAAGTGTCGGCAACACCTTCCAGATCTTCGATGGCGGCGGCGAACGACGCCGTGTTTGACGGCGTAAGACTGGAACGCGCGGAAGACGAATGGAAGAAGCTGCTCACGCCGGCCCAGTACACCATTCTCCGCGAAGAGGGCACGGATTATCCATTTGAAAGCCAGTATCACGACCACAAAGCGAAAGGCGACTACTATTGTGCCGCTTGTCACCTGAAGGTTTTCAGCTCTGCCGCCAAGTACGATTCGGGCACCGGTTGGCCGAGTTTCTGGCAGCCCGCCAACGAAAAGAACGTGGTCGAAAAGGAAGACCGAAGTGAGGCCGAAGTCCGTACCGAGATCGAGTGCGCCCGGTGCGGCTCGCACCTCGGCCACGTTTTCGACGACGGCCCGAAACCGACCGGTCTGCGGTATTGCATCAACGGAACTGCCTTGAAGTTTGAGAAAGCAAGGTGAGTGAACTCGGATCAACTGATAGCTGAGAGCTAATAGCTGACAGCTGTTAATAGAAAAAATAACCTGCTCCGCTATTAGCTATCAGTTATTCCGTTAAATTCAGACCGTCGGCCTACCAATTGACCGTTCCTTCTTTCGAAGTATCGATCTGAGCCAGGTCAACGCCTTCGTTGTAAAAGAAGATCTTCATATTGTCGAAAAGAAATTGGTGCGAGTCTGGATTGGAAACATCCAGGCCAAAATGGTTTATCAGCTGCATCTGCTTCTTCTGCCACTCAGCCCAGCAGTCCTTGCACATCTCTTCACCGATCTTCTGCCCCAATTCCGTCGGAACCGGCGCAAAGCCGATCGGCTCCGATTTCTGCCCACATCGGGCGCATTTGAATTTGTCACTTCCAAACAATGCCATAGCAGGATTCTACCACAGAGACACAGAGGTACAGAGAGTCAGAACCGGGAGCGGTAGCGACTGGGTTCCTGATCGTTACAGGTTTACTTGGCAGCCCTGATCGCTTCAAGCACGTCCTCATCCGCCGGCCGGAACAGGCTCAGTGCCTGGACCTTGTGATAGACGATCTTGCCGTCCTTGTCGATCACAACTACGCCACGCGCCGAACGTCCGGGCAGCCAGGACTTCATCCCGAACAGGGCCGACACTTTCCCGTCCGGATCCGAGAGCAGTTTCAATGGCAATTCATACTTTTCCGCGAATCCTTCATGCGATTCGACCGAATCGGTCGATATCCCGACAACCTCGGCTCCCGTCGCCTGATACTCAGACCAATGATCGCGTACCGAGCAAAGCTGCCGCGTACACACCGGCGTATTATCGCCCGGATAGAAAAGTAGCACGACCGCTTTGCCCCGATGATCGCTCAGTGTCCAATCGTTTCCGTCGCCGTCTTTAAGCGTAAAATCCGGCGCGTCCGTTCCCACTTGGCTCATTTTCTCCTCGCCTCTATGATCGTCAAAACGGCCGTCACCACGAACGGGAGCGTCGAAAGAAGTATCTTAAAATTGAACGAAAGTAATCCGATCAGAAACATAAACACCAGTAAAAGGCTCAGGCAACCGAGTCCGATGAAGGTGAGCCATTTGCTCGGCTCTCTTTGAAACAGCGTGACAAGCAGAAGGACCTGGCCAAGCAGCGGCAGCAGGGTAAACGGATGCGCCGCCGAGACCGGATCGCTGATGATTCTACCAAGTACTTCCCATTCGCCCTGGAACAGGAACATGCGCTGGTCAGTGCCCCATTCCAGGTAGCCGAAAAGCGAAGTTAGTATCAATAGGCCGTTGAGTATTTTTCTTTTCATTAGAGCCGCGCAGCCGCGAGGTTCAGAATCCCCGATCTGTAACCACGAAATAGCACGAAACGGCACGAAATGGAAGTGATGGCCGTGATCAATTCGCGGTGTTTGCGGGATAGAGCTTTTCGAGCGCAAATTTTTCGACGAAGTATCTTGACCGCCAATTCGGATCAAGCCGGTCGAGCATCAGGCACTCCACAGCGCCGAAAGGATAAAAAACCACGCGCTCCCATTCTTTCAAATCGAGCTCGCGCATCTCTTTCAAAGTGGCGGCAAGAAGCCGGTCGGCTTCCTTGTCGAACGGAACAAAATCCGTCAGCTTCGCAAAAGCTCTGCTCGGTTTCAGCTTGCGGGCGGCAAGCCTTGCCATTTTGTACTGTGTATAACGCGCCACGCCTTCCTGCCAAAGCTGAAATGAAGCGTAGCGGTTATCCGCCTTTTTCAGCGATTCGAAAAATGACCTTCTCTTTGAATCGTAAGCCGCAAAGGTTTTTGCACGATCTGCTTTGTTTCCCGCTTCGTAGGCAGCAAGCAACGAATCGGTCAGTCCGCGAAAACTCTTCGCCACTAACTCGTCTTTATACGGGAACGGATAATTTATCTGCCACATTCCGGTCGTGTCCCCGCCGGAAAGATCAAGTGCGTTCACATCCGCAAAATAGCCCGGACGCGAATATTGAAGCTGGTGAAAATGTTCGTGAAGGAGCACAAACACCCAACGCGTCGAGGTTTTGTCAGACGTATTCTCAGCCTTTCCGACAACGATCACCGGTGTAGCGTCAAATGCCGGAAACGTCGCAAGAAAATCTTTTTGAAACTTTCGCGGACGGACAAAGACCTCGCTTTTCAGCAGTTTGTCATACCCGATAGATGTGAATTCGTCGCTGGGCTTTTTATGACGTATGAGAAACTCGTGTTCGTCAGTAATAAATAACATCCCAAACGGCGCGGTGCTCCAGTTTTTCCAAAGATCATTCTGGATCGACTCGGCAATTCGGTACGCTTCCGCAATTCGCGTACGGTCGATATAAGAAATACTCGGCCCCGCAAGCGCGGAGCTCGACGCGGCAATCAAGATGGCCAAAAGCAGCGCTGCTCTATTCACACCTATATAGACGTCAGGAAACCGAAGAAAGGTACGGAAATCTGGGATTTTAATTTTTGAGCCTTCGTTTTCAATTGTTTTAGCAATTTCAGAACGATCGGCCTAGCGCGTCATGTTCCTACCCTTTGCTGCAAAAATTCCTTCAGCTAAAAGAAATCTCATCCAGATCCCAAGCGCTGTGGATAACACGCGCTATAGCAATTTTGCCGGACCACCGGCGATAGGTTCGCGGGTAACAATGCGTTTAGCCATTGTTCAGCCTTCGTACTAGAAGTCGCTCCGTTATCTCGGCCATTGTCTCGGGTCCACCCTTGAGCGCCTGGCTTCGACGTCGTCAAGGCCATTTGAATCTCAGCACGCAAGGCATTCAGCTTCGCCTCGCGAAGTTCGTCGCTCAGCTACAAAGCCATAAAGCTCGTGAACGGCCTCGCTTGCGGAATTGTACATGCCGCTTTAACTTCTTGATCAATTATTACTTCTAGTTCGGGCGTAAGGGAAACGTTCTTGGTTGGTAAGGAATGACATGTTCTGGTATCAATAACAATAATTGTGACAGCGAAGCTGTTAGTCCGCTTTCTTTTGCTCATCAAGGGCTCTTAATTCACCGATCAGTTTGTTTGCCTCAACGAACAACTCCAACCATTCACTCGTTCCATCGTCAAAATCCTCTAAATCTTCTTCTGCAACAAAACGACCTTCGGTGGTGAGTAGGAAAAACTTGACTTTGTTCGCGGTTGGCGTGGTAGTGTCCTCAGATTTTTCCGCCTTCGGCATAAACTCAGCAGCCTTTTGGACAAGAGCCTTCGCCGCTTTCGCTACGCTCTCATGTGCATATCCGCCGATTATTCCACCACCGGAACTTGTGTACATGCTTGCGTCGCCGCTTGAATATCCGGCGAATGTAACCACACCTGGACCGACATTCCAATCCATTACAACACCATATACGATCGGGTTGTTAGCATTCTTCTCGATGTCGACTTGGCTTGCCGGAAAGTTCAATGCCATTGATCTTATTTCAAGATATGGATTCTCCCGTTCGGCAACTCTGTCCGACGAGTCATCGATATTACTGCCTGCCAACTGGACCGAATCGTTTGTTCGGAAAAGTTTCCAAACAAGAATTACCAGTGCCGTAGCCGCAACGATTCCAAGAACTAAATAAACTGGCTTCATATAGTATCGGTGTTAGTTTCGGGATGAAATCTCGAACATCCTTAACGGCTTCTCTGTATCGTCAAACGCCGAAAACCGTCGTGAACCTGATTCTCAACGTTTGCGGTTCGCCGCCGCAATTTCCTTCAATGCCGCTTTTGCATTGAGTTCTGTGACAACATTCTTTCCGGTTTTCTCTTCGAGTTCGAGCCTTGCAACTTTTGCGACATTTCCGCCTTGTTGGGCTACTTTTTTGTTTTCGTCAAAGGTCGTTGGTTCGGTCGCTTGCGAGATATCTTTGGTCGAGGCTTCAGCGAGCATATTCAAGATCAATTCCGTGTTGGTCATGTTATCGCGGAGGTTTTCTTTCTTTAGCCCTTTGAGCGTCTTGTATCCTTTTGTGTTCTTCCCTGACCATGTTTTCGTGATTATGTCGGTTAGCGTCGCAAACTGAACGCCTTCCTTCATCCCGCGACGTTTCCATTCGTCGGTCAGTTCTTTGCGAATTTCAATACTTTTCAGCCGCTGATTGATCCAGTTTTCCGAATAGCCGAGTTTGAGATACTGTTCCAACGCACGGTCTATGGTGAGTTCGGGGTCCTGCATTTCGTCCAGACGTTCCTTGCCCAATTGGGCAAGCCATAGCTTGAAAGGTTCAGCTCTCGGTGATGGAATCGACTGAATGAGCCTGCAAATTTGTTCAGTATCAGCGACATCGGTTTTGTAGAACTTTCCATCGGAGGACTGCATTTTCAGTTGTCCGATTTTTTCGGACAACTCACTTCCTTCTCGTTTTAGCTTAGTTTTCAGGTCGTTCCAGTACTTTCTTGGGCGATCCGTCCCAGTTAGTACCTCTATGACATCGGTGATTGAGATGTACCAGACCTCTATCTCAGGGTCCCAAACGGTTCTTACTTTGCGTTCTTCAAATAGTTTAATTTCACTTTTCTTTTCCATAGGTTTGTTCGTGCTGGTTCTATTCCCCGGTCCGAAAATCCCTAATATCTTTAAACGGTCTTTCCTTATCCGTAAAATCCGGCCGGTAATAATGTGAGGCGGATTCGTATTCCTGCATGAAGCCTTCTTCCATGCCGAGCTCTTCAAGGAGCGAGACGGCGTTGAACCATTCGCGTTCGGAGATGCGGCGGGAGAGGAGAATGTATCGCGGGTCGGTGGCAGCCTTGTTGGTTGCGTAGTATTGGGCCATTAGTGAGACGGCGGTTTTCGGGCCGAGTTCGTCGCGGATCCATCGAAGGTTGTCTTCAAGGCCGGCGATGTCGTTTGGCAGTACGAGCAGGCGGATGAGAAGACCGCGTTTTAATAGCCCGCTTTCGTCAAAGACAAGCTCATCGCCCATCTGACGATGCATTTCCTTGATCGCATTGCGGGCATGTACGGCGTAATCGCGCACCTTTGAATATTGGAAACCGGCGTCGGAATCAGCATACTTCAGGTCGGGCAGATAGATATCGACAATGCCGTCGAGCAGTCGCAGCACTTCAACGGAATCGTAAGCGTTCGTGTTGTAAACGATCGGCAGTCGCAAGCCTTGCCGGGCGGCGATCAAGATCGCACGGGCCATCTGCGGGGCAAAATGCGTGGGCGAAACAAACCCGATGTTGTGGCATCCGCGTTCCTGCAGTTCGAGCATCATCTCGGCCAGCCGCTCATGCGTGACCTCGTTTTTTCGCTGCTCTTTCCAGGTTTGCGAGATCTGATAGTTCTGGCAGTAAACGCAGCGGAGGTTGCAGTTGCCGAAGAAGATATTCCCGGCGCCGTACGTCCCGCTCAAACAGGGCTCTTCACCAAAATGGGCGGTGTAGGAAGACACGATCGGGAGCCGGCCCGAATAACACGCGGCTATCTCGTCATTAAGCCGGTCGTTGCCGCAATCTTTTGGGCAAACGGTGCATGAGCGAAGCAGTTCTTCGAGCGCGAGAACACGCTCTTCAAACTTATTCTCCGCCAAAAGTTGTAGAAAGTTTGGGATCACGCTTCCCCGAACAGGCAGGGCCATAAAATCAGAAGCAGGGTACCAATTGCCCCGACTGGTCTCGGTCCGCCAACCACAGAACATCCCGACGGCGAAATAGACCGTCACCAACGCCCGCGGGCATACCACCCATCGGGCGGCGACCTGGAACCGAAAAAGCTCAGATCGGCCAAAATTCGTGAACTTGCAAAGACCTGTGCTGAGAAAGACCGCCTAACACCTACGTGATCGCCACGTCCTTAAATTTGCGCAGGCTCAGGGCAAGCCAAATGAAGAGCGCGCCCAGAAAGATCGCGTAAAAACCAAGCATAAAGCCGAAGGCGAACGCTCCGGAAGCCGGGTAGAACGCGATCAGTAGACCAAACAGCACCGATATTACGCCGCTCAGGATAAGGGCCCATTCTCCCGTTATCATCTTTCGCAGTCGAATAGCGGTGATGATCTCAAATAAGCCCGTCACAATCGCCCAGGCGGCGATCAGAATGATCCAGGCCGCCGCCATCGCAGCGGGTTGGACGATGGTTAGTACGCCGATCAGGATCCCAAAAAGTCCCTCCAAAATCAACCACCACCAACTCTCCGACTTTGCCCCGCCGGAGAACGCGGCTATTAGGGCGAATACGCCGTCCACCAGAGCGAATGCACCAAAAACAAGCACCAATGAAAGAAACGCCGCCTGCGGGAAGAACAGCGCCACCACACCAAACACAAGCGCCAATATTCCCCGTAACAAAAACAACCACCAGTTGCGCGCTAGAAGCATAGGTTGACCCTCCTTTAATGTTGTTGGCTGAGGACAGTATAAGCCAAATAACGAAGTCCGATAAACCCTTGATGCAGCTGTCATCATTGCAGCAAAAAACGGCACTTCAGGTGGTCGTCCAGGCGCGGTCAGCCTCTGCCTTCATGCGGCGCGTGGCCATAAACCGCATCCTTGCGGTCGGAATGGAAGACAAGTGGACTTTAGAATGTTGCGGATCTCGACGACGAGCTTAATCTCCGCCAAGAGTTTTGGATACTTTGGGAGGGTTCTTCCCCGAGGCCCTTATTCGTCCGTGCGTGTCGTAACGGTTTGCGACGTCCTTCGGTGCCACCTGGCGTGCCAGTTCCCAGGTAAAGTCCATCTCGGCCCTGATCGTCGCCGTTGCCATCGATGTTTCTCTCAGCATCAGCAGGCTGCCGTAAAGCAGGAACAGAATCCCGATCACACCGATCGGCACGGGCAGCCAGCGATAGATGTTGAACAGTCCCGCGATCGCGATCGTCACGCTGGTCAGGATAAACATCCCAAGCCCGTAATAGAACGTAGCCATCGCCCGCTGCAGGAGACGCGATCGGCTGGTAACCTTATCGAGAAGGTCCACGATCACTTCAACACGCTTTTCGTACAGCGGTACCTCCGACTTATCCTCGACATAGATCATCTCGCCGAGCCGTTTCTCTAATTCACGCGCTCGGTCGACCACTCGGCCAAGGCGCGTTGAGGTTGACAGCACCAGGGAGCCCGTAGCCGAAATAAGCAGCGTCGGCGTGACCATAGCCGTCAGAAACTCGATCGTACTGCTGAAACTGTCCCGAATATTGACTATTTCGCCCGCAAACATATTCGCTAGATTCTAAGCTATACTAGGCGTCAATGTACACAATGATTCCTGAGGAAGCGGGTCGCGGCTCGGTTGTCCGGTTGCGGAACGAGAGTCTGGTACTGAAGGATAATCCGCTCGGTGACCCGCATGTCCGCGATATTTTCGTCTATCTTCCGCCGGGCTATTTGGCCTCCGAGGAACGCTATCCGTCCGTCTATTGCCTAACCGGCTTCACAGGCCGCGGCAAAATGCTGCTGAACGACAACCCGTTTTCGCCCAATCTGGCCGAACGAATGGACAAGCTCATCGCCGCCGGTTCGATCCGCCCGATGATCGTCGTGATGCCGAATTGCTTTACATGGTTCGGCGGCTCGCAGTATATCAACTCGACCGCAACGGGGCGATACGAGGATTACCTGTCACATGAGATCGTCGCCGCGATCGATGAAAATTTTCGCACGATACCCGACCGCAACACCCGCGCCGTTATGGGCAAATCGTCCGGCGGCTACGGCTCACTCATCATGGGCCTTCGGCACGCCGACGTCTTTGGGTTGGTTTGTTCAACGGCCGGTGATTCCTATTTTGAATATTGCTACCCGATGGATTTTGCTAAGGCCTTTCGAATGATAAAAGGCGACCCGATCGGCTTTATGCGAAAATTGTGGTCGTCCGAAAAACAGGGCCGCGACGATCATGCCGCGTTGAATACCATCGGCATGGCCGCCTGCTATTCGCCCGACGGCGAGTCGTTCGACATGCCTTTCGATCTTGGGACCGGCGAAGTTCGTCAGGATGTCTGGGCCCGGTGGCTCGAGCACGATCCGGTACGGCTCGTCGAAAAACATGCGAGCGATCTGAAAACCCTAAAGCTGCTGTACATCGATGCGGGCTCCCGCGATGAGTTTGCCCTGGATATTGGGGCAAAGATCCTTTCGCGAAAACTGTCCGAGCATGGAATCGATCACATGCACGAGGAATTCGATGACGGCCACTTTCACATCTCGTACCGCTACGACCGCTCGCTTGAACTGATCTCGGCCCGTGCCGGCAGCTGATCGAACATTCGGCGCGATCCTTGAAATTCAACTACCGAACGAGTATTCTCTAGGTTCGCCCAACCGTGCGGACGTGGCGGAACTGGTAGACGCGCAGGTCTCAGAAGCCTGTTCCCGCAAGGGAGTGGAAGTTCGATTCTTCTCGTCCGCACCAATTTATAACCTACTCAAACATTAGAACTTACAGCAATACCGCGGGCCTTTTCTATGTTAAAAGAAACGCCCGCTCTACCGCTGATCGCTCCAGGCTTCCGACCGATGCCGGCCATCGACCCTAGAAGCGAGGGCCGTTTGCGAAGGTCCGATCCGAGCGGCTCCGATCTGTGCGGGCGGCCGTCTTGAGAATTTGATGATCAAATTCAAATTAAACTGATGCTCCTTCAGCCGGGCAAAGGAAACCAATGTTTGTTATTTTGTTGAGAACTGGGGGAAGCGGAAAGAACGGACAATTCAGTCTCTTGCAGGTCCATCACTGGACGTTTGCCTGGGTCCGGACGTCGTTTTAATGTTTGCTGAACGTGCGTGAACTGATCATAGAAGCATTGTCGAAGAATCAGTCGGTCTTTGGGCTTGATATCGAGCCGGATGTCAGGGAGAGCCTCGCTGATTACTACGGCCTGGTAATGGAACAGAACCCGCGGCTGCATTTAACGGCACCCTGCCCGCCGGAGGAGTTTGCAGTCCGGCACATTCTTGAGTCGCTGAGGCTGATCAAGCATCTGCCCGAACATGCGGCTTTCGTTGATGTTGGTTCGGGCGGCGGCCTGCCCGCGATCCCGTGTTTGCTGGTGCGCGATGATCTTCGCTGCCGTCTGATCGAATCCAAGGAAAAGAAAGCCGAATTTCTAAGGCATGCACTCAGCCGGCTGAAGCTTGGGGATCGGGCCGAAGTCGTTGCGAGGCAGTTTAACGAAACGGAGGCCGGCGACGCCGCGTTTGTCACCTGTCGGGCACTGGACAAATTTGGCGAACACCTACCGCGGCTTGTGAAATGGTCGCGCGGCCGCTCGCTGTTGTTCTTCGGCGGCGAGCAGCTCGGCCCCGGGCTGAAAAAACTTGGCATCACAACCGTCGCTGAACTGATGCCGCTGTCTGAGCGAAGATATCTTTACGCCCTGATCACTTGACCGTTTCGAGCAATTGGCCGATCGCCCGCCGGAAGCCGTCGCTCCCGTTTCCAGAGAATCCTGCCGCGGTGATCCTTAGGGTTTTCGCTGCGGCCATTTTCTTTAGGTCGCTGCGACTGATCTTGTATTGAACGAGTTCCTGAACGCTTATGCCGTTCTCCCGCCAGAATCTTTGCCCGCTGCCAACCTGGATATCCTTTCCGTCGGCACCGATCCGCAGCGAATCGGAACCCGCAAAGCTGTGCGTAGGCGAGGTCGCCAAAAGAGCAAGTACGTACACGGTATTCGACGTTCGCGGCTTGAGCTCTCCCTGAAAATAGATTATCCGGAGTTCGACTTCCAGCGGCCTGTTGCCATTGACCAGCACCTGAGCGATGCTCGGTGTCGATACGTTGCGGATCTTCTTTTCGGCATCATAGCCCCAGAACAGGTTTCCGGTCGGATTTCGTTGAGATAGCGGCTCGCCGCCAACCTCGACCCACATGTCTTCGCTTTCCTTCGAGATCGGATAGTTCCTCGCAGCCTTGCCGTCAGCCGTTCGTTGTGCAGCCTGGACAAAGGCCGTTTCCTGAAAGTCTCTCTCCTTCAACTGCCTGAATTCCCACGAAGGTGTCAGGTTGATGATGGACCAAACGCCGCGCCGCTCAAGCCGGGCCATCGCCTGATGGCCTTCATAAATGCTGCTTTCTTCCGGGTTCTGCCCGGTACGTTCGGGCGGCACATGCCATGCGGCGCCGTCGCGAACAAGCTGTTGGCCCATATCGACGCCATCAATGTAGAGCGTGCCGATAAGTGCAGCGGGCGAGAATCCGCTTGTGATGAACGTCGCGTCCTTGCCTGCGGCAAGCTTGTGAAAATGCTCGCGGACCACGCGGTTGAGCGGCTGTTCAGGCTCAGGAACGTCAATGTACTGTATCCTGCCTGTGACTCGCCCGTGCGCCGATTCAAACATGAAGGTCCGGCCATCGACCACGCTGGTCACCCGGCCCGACAGCGTTGCCTGCGCGTGGGCGTGGCTCCCAAGCAGAATGGCCGTAATGAGGATCAATAACGCTCGTGTTGCCAGTTTCATAGTGTTCCTCCGGGAGACTGCCTACTCCGCGGCCTGAAGCATGTTGTAAAGCAAGAGCTGCATTCCCTGGCCGGGGAACAGCGTATAAGTTCCGATCTTCACAGACACATCGCCACCGTAAACGATCTTTTCAACCGCCGCCTTGCTTACCTCATAGGTAAGTTTCTCGATCGATTTTCCATCTTCTCTCGTTGTAGTTCTGTTGGGCCTTCCGGAGAACACGCTCTTTTCATCCACAACAACGGACACAGTATTCTCCTTTAGAAAGCGCCATTCATCCGCAGATGACACCAGGGTGAAAACGAACTTTCCCTTTCGTGCCTTGTCGCTTTCCTGTTTGTACACATAGGTGACATCACAGGCCAATTTCTGCCCTGCGGGGATGTCCCCCAGCTCCTTGAAGCCCATCCATGAAGTGCTGAGCCAGCCAGTTTTGGACGCTGCGTTATAGCCGTGCATCAGCGGGCCGGGATCCTTCATCGACGGGTTAATGTCGGACCATGCACTGGTGCGACGCGCGGGCTTCCTGGCCGACGTGGGTTGGACATCTCCTTCGCCTTTGTTCGCCTCGGCGAAGTCCGCTGCTATTTGCGCCTGCCTTTCCAGTTCAAGCTTGTCGGCCCGGAACTGCCAGGCGGGCTTCATATCCTTAACGCCCCAAACTCCGCGTTTCTCGATCTTTGCCTGCGTTTGATGGTACTCATACGCATCACTGTCTACGCCACGTTGGCCGCTTTTCTCCGGGTCGATGTGCCAGGCCGCACCATCGCGCAGCATCTGAACGGCGACATCCAGGGAATTAACGTACAACTGGCCAAATGTTTTCCCGGGTGCAAATCCGGCTGAGCGGAACATCACATCTTTGTTCAGCACAAGCCTTTCCAAATGACCGCGCACGGTTTCTCGCAGCCGTTGTTCAGGCTCCGGCACTTCGATGTACTGTATCTCGGCGGTCAGCTTGCCGCCAGATGTGTCAATGACGACGGTCTTGCCGTCGAGTACCTGAACGACGCGGCCCGCCAGCATTGATTGCGAGTGGACTGCGGTCGCCAGAACAAGCGTCGCGATGGCCACAAATATGGATCTTTCGATTTTCATGGGGCTGAACCTCAAAAATTTCACAAGGACGTTGATGATCCCCGTCTAGCGGGCCGCCAGATCGTACTCCCTCAGCCTGCGGTAAAGCGTCGAGGGCGAGATGCCGAGCAGTTCGGCCGTTTTGCCGCGGTGCCAGCCGGTTTTTTCGAGGGCATTCAATATTTGCTGGCGTTCCGATTCGCGCAGATTGGTCGGCGGCACGTTCTGGAACGAACTCACACCTGTAGAACTCGGCTGCGACGTATAGTTCACCGAGACGTTCGATTTCTCGATCTTGTACACAACCTCAGGCGGAAGCTCCTTGACCGTGATCCGGTTGTCGTCCGCGAGAAGGGCCGCCCGTTCGAGGCAGTTGCGAAGCTGGCGGACGTTGCCGGTCCACGAAAACCCCTTCAGAGCTTCTCCCGCCTGCGTCGTAAGGACGGCAACGTCGGGCCCGGAGATCTTTTCGAGCAAATGTTTTGCAAGCGGTTCTATGTCTTCGGCCCGCTCTCGCAATGGCGGGATGTTTACCTCAAAACTGTTGATTCGGTAGAGCAGATCAGCGCGAAACAGGCCTTCGGCCACGGCTCGATCGGGGTTTCGGTTCGTCGCAGCCACCAGGCGCACATCCACCTCAACCTTCCTCACACCGCCGACGCGGAAGAACGCGCGTGTTTCAAGCGCTCGAAGCAGTTTCGATTGAAGCTGCGCCGGCATTTCCATAATTTCATCGAGGAAAAGCGTGCCGCCGTCGGCCAGCTCAAACAGGCCGAGCTTCCGGGCCCTTGCACCCGAGAAGGCCCCCGCCTCGTGCCCGAAGAGTTCCGATTCCAGAAGGCTGTCCTGCAAAGCCGCGCAGTTAAGATCGATAAAGGCCTTTCCGGCGCGCGGGCTGAGGCGATGGATCGCCTGTGCGATCAACTCCTTTCCAGTACCGGATTCGCCCGTGATCAACACGGACGTATCCGACGGAGCAACACGGCGTACAAGGCGAAGTACCTCCTTCATCTGCGGCGATTCCGCGACAATGTCAGGTGTCTGGACGTTGGTACGCTCGATCTGGGCCCGAAGTCGCTGATTGTCGATCTTAAGCTGCTGCTTTTCAGACGCCTGCGTCACTAATGCGGCGAGCTCATTCAAGCGATACGGTTTCGTCAGGTAATCATAGGCCCCGAGCTTCATCGCCTCGATCGCCGTTTCGACCGTCGCCTGCCCGGTGAGCATTATTACCTCGGGCGGTGTCTGACATTTCTCGCGCACACGCCGCAAGAGCCCGATGCCGTCCAACCGGGGCATGTTTATGTCGCACAGAAGAATATCGAAATCCTTTGATTCGATCGCCTCCCACGCCTCTTCACCGTCCGAAGCCGCGTCAACCTGGTGACCCTGGCGGCTGAGTTCCTTCTGGACGACCAGGCGAAGGTTCTTTTCATCATCAACTACAAGTAGTTTTGCCATAACTATAAGTGGAGAGTGGAGAGTCAAGAGTCGAGATCGACGCGGAATTTAGGCCGACCTCAAATGCTTCATTAGCCCCATTGTCATCTTCGCAATTTCCTGAAGCTGATCATATGCTTCCTGGAATTCAGCCGCTTCCACGTAACCGAGATCAAGCGCGACGTAAAGGTGGGATTGAGTTTCAGCAACTGAAGCGTGGGAGATGTTAAGAAAGTTCGCAAATTCTTTGTCCGAATGCCTTCCCTGTCCTTCGGCAATATTTGCCATTATCGAGATCGCCGCACGGCGCGTCTGATCGCGGAGCGCGAAGTCGGTCAAGAATTTCTCGCCGGATGTAGCTTCATATATCCACTTCACCGCATTACGAGCTTTCTGCCACGCCACGATCTCTTCAAATTTCTTGAATCCAGCCATATTTGGTTACCTAAGACCGTTTATTCTCTCGACTCTCGACTCTCGACTAAAAACTGGGAGAGTGATCGTGAATGTTGTGCCGCGATCGACATTTGAGCGAACGCCCAGACGGCCGCCGTGATCGGTGACAATGCCGTAACAAACCGCCAGCCCAAGGCCCGTACCTTCGCCGACCGCCTTGGTGGTGAAGAACGGCTCGAATATTTTTGAAAGGTCTTCCGGCGGAATCCCGACACCCGTGTCCTCCACCTCGACCATCATCCGTTTGCCTTCAACGGATGCCCGTAAGATGAGTGCACCGCCGTGCGGCATCGCATCGATCGCATTGGTGCTGAGCGCGATTATCGCCTGCTGGATCTGGCCGCCGTCTGCTTTGACCAGCGGGAGGCCGTCAGCCGCTTCGACCCTGATCTCGATGTCCTCGCCGCGCTTTTGATGCGAGATCAGATTTGCGGACGACCGGAGTATGTCGCCGATATCGATCGGGTGTCGCTCGCCAGTGCGGTGACGGCTGAAGTCCAGCAGGCCAGTGGTGATGGACTTGCATCGGAACGCCTCGCTTTTGATCAACCCGAGATACTCGGCCAGGTCCCCTTCTGCCTCAGATTCTGAAAACGAGCCTTCGTCGACTCTCCTTTCCAGGGCCTCAGCACAAGCTGAAATAGTCGCGAGCGGATTGTTGATCTCGTGTACGACACCCGCCGCAAGTCGCCCCACTGCCGCAAGTTTCTCGGCCCTGCCAACCGCATGGATCGCCTCAACCTGCATCGTGACGTCTTCGCCAACCGTGATCACGTGGGTGACAGCCCCGGTCTCGTCATCAACCATCGGCACCTTGCTG
This sequence comes from Pyrinomonadaceae bacterium, assembly GCA_050250045.1. Lineage (GTDB taxonomy): Bacteria > Acidobacteriota > Blastocatellia > Pyrinomonadales > Pyrinomonadaceae > OLB17. The sequence goes on from JBFWPK010000021.1 coordinate 23,430, forward strand.
ATCATCCAGTGTTTCGTGGAACCATCGCTATCCGCCGTCTGCTGTTCGATCCGCTCGATCTGCCCGGTACGAAAAGCCCGTTCAAACTCATCGCGGACTCGCCCTTCCGGAAACCGCGACAGCACCTTGAACACGTTTCGACCGATAGCGGCATCACGAGGGATGCCCTGGGCACCATTCTCTCTGTGGCGGTTCCACGTGACTATCCTATAGTCGCGATCGACAACGTATAGCGAAACGGGAAGTGCGTCCAGAACGGACTCGGTAAAACGGCGATGTTCGTCCTTTGCCCGGCTGATGGAATTGTTGATCGCCGTTTCGTAATGCGCCGAAAGGTTGATGCTCATTGCCGCCATCTGCGTAGCGGCGTCGATCACACTTCCTTTTGCCTCCGAGAAATCCGCCCGCGCGGAAAAGCCCACAACGATCGCACCTTTTATCTCGCCGTTTATGTGAAGCGGCGAAACGTACTCGAGGCAATGTCCCTCGCCCGTTATCAGGAATTCGCCGCGGTTCTCTTCCCGGTAGCCAACCTGCGGCGGCAGGAGCTCAAGCCACTTCTCAAAATTGGTCTTCGGAAATGAACGCGGGTCGATCTCGCCCTTGCGGTCAAAGGCGCAGGTGACCATCCCGATGTTCTCAAGTTCTGCGACAAATGCGCACACTTCGGCGCCCGACGATCGCCTGATCGCGCTTGCAACGCGGCTTGCGACCTTTTTCGGGTGGACGGTAAAAAGTAGGCTTCGCCCAAGCTCGGAAATGAATCGAAGTTCGGTCGAATGGTCGCCCGTCTCACCGGATAGCATATGGGGCCTGCCCGGATTTTCTGAAGCCGAAGTGGCGGTCATTGATGATTGTAAGAATCCGCAAACTGTTTATACAAAACAGGTTAATACAGGTGAGATGTGGTGAACGGCCGCCGAGGGTGTGCTCGCATCGGCCTATTAGATTAAAAAGGATTTTAAGCATTTTGTCAACGGTTTAAACGCCGCATCGGCCATTGACTTAAGTAGTGATCGGCACGAAAATCGAATAATAGAAATGTTTGTCAATGTCCATAGATTGAGAAGTTTCCGATCCGGCCCGTTCGTCGCCGCGGCGCTGGTGTTCCTTCTTCTGTCGATCACCGCACGCGCCCAAACCGTTGTCGACAAAACGGTTGTAACGGTCAGCGATGGCCTGCGCACCGAGCTGATCACATATTCCGATCTACGGTGGCAGCTCGCGCTTCAGCCGGGTGTTCCGCTTTCGCCGATGCGGCCCGAGGATCTGGCCAACGCGTTGAATCTACTTATCAATCAGCGGATCTTTGCACTGGAGGCCGAGCGAATTCCCCGTCAGGAACCTTCAAAAGATGCGGTCGAAGCCGAGATCAAACGCATCCTCGCCGCCTTCCCTTCAACGGCGGAGTTCGAACGGAGATTGCGTCAGGTCGGGTTCGATTCGGTAAAGGACGACAATTTTCAGTTGCTGATTGCCGAGCGGATCGCGATCGAGAACTATATTGACTTTCGCTTCCGGTCGTTCATCGTCAATACGCCGGAGGAACAGGCCCGTTACTACAATGAAACGTTCGTCCCCGACTTCCGCCAGCGTTATCCCGGCGTGCTTATGCCCACGCTGGAGGAAAAGAGAAAGGACATCTACGAGATGCTTACCGAAGCAAAGCTGGCCGCAAACATTGAGGCATTTCTGGACGACGCTAAGCGGCGGGTTGATATAGTTACGCTGAATCCGATATAGCCGCACGCGAAACCGCTCTAACTATTGCTCCCCATTTCTTGACCCAGCTAAACTCGCCGTCGTATCATTCTACGTTCCAGCCGGAGTGGCGAAATTGGTATACGCACCAGACTCAAAATCTGGCGAGGGCAACCTCATGTCGGTTCGAGTCCGACCTCCGGCACCATTTCTTTGATCAGCGAATGTCCAATCGAAAAATCAATAGCATACGGGACGCAAGTGCTGGCATCATATACGGACTGGGGGTGATATTATGATAAATAATTCAATCAAGGTGGCCGGAAGCTAAATCGGCCCGATCAAATATAGATAAAGCAGCTTGTATAGTATGCAGGCTGCTTTTCTTTTGCGGAATGGAAAAGGCGAGCACGATTTACGCGTGCCCGCCTTTTCTGCCGCATGTGGGCGTGTCTTATCGGACTCACCGTTTTCGGTAATCAATGTAACGGCCATTGTTTACGTCAGTTGTACGTATACCGTTGTTGATGCGGGTGACCCGCGAGACATACGGCCCGTTTGTCAACGTTGTGCGGTTCATTGAAGCGTAGACCGGGGCTCCGTTGTCAACGGTAATGGTCACATTCCCGTTGCGCTGGATGTAGAGCACGATGGTCCCGCCCGTTTCGGGGTTTCGGCCGTAGAATGTGCCCGTCGCCCAGCTGGGAACATTTCCGCCGCCGCCGCCGCTGGGGGTTCTGTAATAGTCGATATAGTTTCCGTTATTATTGTCCGTCGTGCGGATGCCGTTGTTGATACGGGTGACCCGCGAAACATAGGGCCCATTCCTCAACGTCGTGCGGTTCATTGTTGCGTAAACCAACGGATCGCCATCGACCGAGATGTTTACTGAGCCGTTCCTGTTAACATTCATTACGATCGTGCCGCCGGTCTGCGGATTGCGGCCGTAAAATGTGCCCACCGCCCAGCTCGGAACATTTCCGCCACTACCGTTTCCTCCACCTCCGCCGTTCCACCCGCCGCCGTTCAGGCCGGGCAGGTCATACGTGTCGGCCACCGTATTGACATTGCCGCGCAAATTCGACCATTGCCGTTCCAGGTTTCGGCGGAACGGGATAGTGTTCATCATTGTGTTGACAGGGCTGGCGTCGCGGATCATGTTCCGGACATCGTCGCGGGTTTCCCACCACGTATCGTTCCGGTCAAACTGACGTCGCAGGCGGTCGACCGAATTCTCGAAATCGCGCACGATGTTGTTGTAACGGTCTTCCTGCGAAGTACCGTCCAGGTTGCTGTTGTCCATCGCCTTGTCGAAATCACGCCTGAATCGATTGCTGCTGGTTTCCAGTTGTGAAATGATACCGCTGACATCGCGCTTGGAGTAGCGGTTTGCATATCGGCCACGGTCCTGGCCATTCGACGCGTCAGCCGCAATTAACACAAAAACGGCAGTGAAGAGCGTTGCCGTTGCTGTCGAGATTACCTTCCGTATGTTCATAGTCCTTGCTCCTTTTGTGAAGTTGTGCATGGAGAGGTAAAGAACGCTTCGACAGAACAGCTTGCCGCGTTCCTCACACACCTAAGATGCGCAAATTATGGTTGCCGTGGGCAATTTTCTACTTGAGTTTTCGATCCTGGTCAGTCGGATTATATTCGATATGCGGTGCGGTTACAATTTTGAGTTGATATGCCAATTTCGGAATACGATTTCGAGCTCCCACAGGACCTGATCGCTCAGGAGCCGCTCGCGGAGCGCGACGCATCGCGTATGCTCTCGATCGAGCGCGCCGGTGCGTCGATCGCCGATCGCCGGTTCGCGGACCTGCCGCGGATCTTGAAGAAAGGTGATCTTCTCGTGCTCAATAACACACGAGTGTTCCCGGCACGGCTTATTGGCCGGACCCAGACGGACGCCCGAATTGAGATCTTTCTTGTCGAGGAAATAGAAAAACAAACATGGATCACCCTCGCACGGCCCGGCCGGCGGTTGAGGGCCGGTGGCCGAGTCGATTTTGAGGGCAAGCTCGGTGCGGAAATACTGGAAAAGCGCGAAGACGGAAAAGTCTTGGTCAGGTTCGATCCCAGTCCGTGGTTTGATGCGACTGTTGAAGAGATCGGCCGAACGCCGCTGCCGCCGTACATCCGACGCGAAAGCGCCTCACCCGACGCGGATCGCGAACGCTATCAGACCGTATTCGCCAGCCGCCGCGGTGCCATAGCCGCGCCGACCGCCGGCCTGCATTTCTCGCGGGATGTTTTTGATGAACTTAGCCAGCGCGGCATCGATATCACCGAAATAACGCTTCATGTTGGCTACGGCACCTTCGAACCGGTTCGAGCAAATGTATTGGAAGAACACAAGGTCGCACCGGAACGATTCGAGATCGGCAGCGAGGCCGCGGACAAACTCGAGAAGGCACGCCGAGACCGGCACCGGATCGTCGCCGTGGGTACGACCACAACGCGAACACTTGAATATCTGATGGTCCGTTACGGTAAGTTCCGTGAAGCTTCGGGCCGCGCGGACCTGACCATCTTGCCCGGCCACAACTTTGCCGCTATCGACGCTCTTTTGACCAACTTTCATCTTCCCGAGAGCTCGTTGCTGATCCTGGTTGCAACATTCGGCGGCCATAAACTTATAATGGATGCATACCGGCATGCGGTCGCGTCCCGATACCGGTTTGATAGTTACGGCGACTGTATGTTGATAGAATGACGGTTGTTTCGTATGGCTTTCCTCGAGTCTCTTCGCAATTTTCTTGTCCGGCCCGCGGCCCGAAAGTTCACGGTAGTGGAGCCTGCACCGATCACTGCATACCGTGTCCGGCCTCTGGGCACAGGCAACCTGGACGAGGTACTCCGCCTGAATCTCCGATGTTTTGCGAAGGGTGAGAATTACACCAAACATACCTTTTCGTACCTGTTGGGCCAGCCGAACTCTCTCTGTTTCCAGGCGGTAACCGCGGAAGGACGGATGGCCGGCTTTCTGTTCACGCTCATCGGTGATAACGGCATTGCACATATAACCACCGTCGGTGTTGCCCCGGAGCACCGGCGGCGACGGCTGGCCGCACGGCTGCTAGACGAACTTGATCGGGCCTTGATCGAGCGGGGCATTGCGTCGATCGTCCTCGAAGTGCGCGTTCGCAACCGGCCCGCGCAAAGGCTCTACGAAAGCTGCGGGTACAGTGTCACACAGCGTATCGAGGGCTACTACAATGACGGCGAGGACGGTTTCCTGATGATGAAGGTCCTGCCCGCCGCGCTTCCGCAGGACGCGTGAGGCGGCCGCTTTTTCATGAACCTCCGATTCCCGCCTATCTACCCGATAACCGACATCGCCCTATCCGGCCTTTCCATCCCGGAACAGATAAGGCGGCTTGTTGCGGGCGGGGCAACCCTCATCCAGGTCCGGGCGAAAGATGCCTCATCACGCGAGCTGTTCGCAGCCGGCGCCGAGGCTGTTCGCTTCGCGAGAGAGAACAAGGCCCGCATCATCATCAATGACCGGGTGGACATTGCAATGGCCCTCCACGCTGACGGCGTTCACCTGGGCCAGTCAGATCTTTCGCCGCTTGAAGCCCGAAAGCTGTTGGGCGAGAAAGCGATCATCGGCTTCTCGACCCACTCACTCGAGCAAGCTGTCGAAGCGTCCGGGCTTCCCATCGACTATCTTGCCTTTGGACCAATTTTCCCCACATCGACCAAGGAGGACCCCGACCCCGTTGTCGGCCTTGATCTGCTGGTCGAGGTTAAACGCGCGGCGGGAGGCTTGCCTATTGTTGCGATCGGCGGGATTGACGAGCGCAATCTGCCGTCGGTCCTTGCGGCAGGAGCCGATTCGGCCGCAATGGTCGCGGGCATCATGGCTGATCCCGACGGGATATCCGAAAGGGTTCGCTCTCTGCTTAGGCTTGCGCTTGAAAGGAGTTCGGTGAACAAGATCATTTAGCACTGTTAAAAAGTGCTTGCATTTCGCCGCAACGATAAGTGATAATAGCCGGGTAGCAAATGCGGCCGTCCGCAGCTGCCGTTCCCTTATTCTCGATCTTTTTTTGCCCGCCCTCAAAAACTTCCAGGAGTTACCTACCCGATGAGTTTGCTTGATATAGCACCCATTATTGAGCAGATGCTGCTTACGTCCGACAACGTCAGCGATCTGAACTTTTCCTGCGGACAGAAGCCGCAGATAGAGATCAACGGCAGGCTGCATGCCGCATCGCCGCTCGGGTTGGGCAAACTGACGGCATATCAAACGGAGATGATCGCGATGGCGATCCTTCGCGACAACGCCGACGCGGCAATGCAGCTCGCAAGGACACGTACCGCCGACCTTAGCTACGCACTTCCCGGAAAGTGCCGCTTTCGCGTGAACATCTTCCAGCAACGGAACTCGTATTCGATCGTAATGCGCGTTATCCCGCACGAGGTCCCGAGCTTTGAATCGCTCGCCCTGCCAACGCAGCTTGCTGAGATCTGCGAGATACGAAACGGCGTCGTTCTGCTTACCGGCCCAACCGGTTCGGGAAAAAGCTCGACGCTAGCCGCGATAATCGACCGCATCAACGAAACGAAGTGCTATCACATCGTGACGATCGAGGACCCGATCGAGTTTCTCCACAACCATAAGAAAAGCACGATCAACCAGCGTGAGGTCGGTGCGGACACCAAGGATTTCGCCTCCGCATTGCGGGCCGCTTTGCGACAAGCTCCAAAGGTGATCCTGGTCGGCGAGATGCGTGATCTTGAGACGGCCGAGATCGCACTGGAAGCGGCTGAAACCGGACACCTTGTACTATCGACACTTCACACGATCGATGCGTCAAAGACCATCGACCGCATCATCGGGCTATATCCGAAGAACGAAGAACGCATCATTCGTACCCGCCTTGCTCAGACATTCCGCTTCATTGTTTCGCAGCGGCTTATCCCGAAAGGCGACGGCTCCGGCCGCATCGCGGCGGTCGAGATACTGAAATCGAACCCTCGAACGCGTGAATACATTGAAAAGGGCGAAAGCGAGGGCAAGACCCTGCTTGACGCAATTCGTGACGGCGAGATCGACGGAATGCAGGATTTTGATTCGGTGATCCGGAAGCTGATCGAAACGAAGATGATCACGCTGGAAGACGGCCTGTCGTACTCGACAAACCAGAACAACCTCCTGCTCCAGCTCAAGGGCCTTTCGTCAACCGAAGACTATGCCAATCTTGGCCAGCCGGCTAGCCGCATGCCGCCGCCGATGGCACCTCCGCCGCCCGCACCATCGAACTCCAGTTCCGTTCTGGACATGATCGAATAGAAGTCGCTGCATTTTTCGCTTTCCGTTCCTTAAGTTTCCTTCGAAAAAGCGCAAAGTCAGAAGACCAAATCCCTATGATAATACGCTGCGACAATTGCTCAGTTTCCCTGCAGTTGGACGAATCAAAGATCCCGAGTGGGAACTTCACGGTCCGCTGTCCACGATGCCAGAATATGCTGCGGGCAAAAAAGGACCAGAAGGGCCACATCTCGTCGACCGTGCAGCAGTTGGCCGATAACAAGGCCGCCCCGGCGGCTGACGGTAATTCGGGTGGTTTTCGCGAAAAGGAATCCGAGTTTCAGATCAACAACGCCCTCAAATCCCTTTTGTCGGCATTGAAATCAGGCAACACGGCGCTTGAAGCAAGCGATGAGAAGAGCGAAAAGCCGCGCCGCGTCCTGCTTTGTCTCGGCGAAAGAAAGGACGAGGTCGCCCAGATACTTACGGACAGCGGCTATCGCGTATATCTGGCTCAAACACCGGCCCAGGCGAACGAACGCCTGCGCGAAGGCAAAACCGAGATCGTGATCTTTTCACCCGATTTTGCCGCGGAGTTCGGCGGGGCCGCGATCCTTCAGCAAAAGGCGAACGCGATGTATACATCCGAAAGGCGCCGGCTTTTCCTGGTTTCATTGGAAGAAGGCGGGGCTACGATGAATGCTCACGAGGCATTCCTTCGCAACCTTAACCTCATCGTGAACACAAGCGACATCGCACAGCTTCCATTGATCCTCAACCGTGCGGTGCTCGATTTCAACGAGTTGTATCACTACCTGAACAAAGGGCTCGGCATCGAACCGATCTAGGAACGATCGGCCCGATCGGGCATGCTTCGCGACGGGCGGGCTGCGCCGTTCGCACATATTGTAGGGGCAGGGCTAGTCCCCGCCGATCTGCCTTTCCCAGGCCACATTGAGCGGGCAGCCGTTTGCTGCCCCTACAATCATTTACCCAAAGCCGCGTGTCCTTTGTTTCGTTCGATCTGGTTTTTCATGGACTGGGGGTCATGAGCAAAAACAAAAATCAAACGAAACAGATCAAAGATGTTTCCTAAAAGAAGTTTTGGACATTTTGGGCGGCGAGGGGTGCGATGAATTCAACGGGGTCGTCGTCGCTTCGACCGGCGGGTTTCGCGGCGCCGCTCGTCTGAATGTCGCGCCATCGAAGCCGGCCGTTCGCGCCGTAGAGCAGAAATCGTACACGGTTTTGCGAGCGTTCGACGCTGACTTCCAGAAAGCTTTGAAAAAATGGCGAGCGGTTGAAATCGAACGCGCCCGAAACCATTTCTTCGTCAAAAGGATAGCCGCGAAACCATTTCAGCCACCAGTAGAACGGCATTTTCCAGAACGGTGATTCGCTATTGATCTTCTTTTCCAGCTCATCTGTGCGCGGGTAAAACGCATAATCATCAGTCGCCGGGTCGTCGGGAAAACCGAGCGATGTGCCTATGCTTAGGTAGGCTCCGCCGCCGCCGTTGACAAAACTTAGTAGTTCCCTCTGCCCGCTTGCTTGCGGCCCTATCTTATAGAATTCAAAATCGTGCGTGTCGCCGGCCATCACCGCGTCAACATTGTAGCGTTGCAAAAGCTTGTAAATTTCGTCGAAATCTTTATCGTCTTTTCCCTGATACTGGCCCGCGACATAGAACGGATGCCCGATGACGACAAGTTTGAAATTATCTCCGGCACGAGTGAGCGCAGCTTCGAGCCACGCTTTTTGTTTAGCGTCAATGCGGCGCATAATTCCGGTATCAACGGCGATCAAAGAAAACCCGGCCGTCTGCATTTCAAAAAAAGGCGCCCGCTGCAAACCGTTTTTGATGCGGTAATAGGAGCGCAGGCGTTCGGCTTCTGCGATTATCTCGTCAAACCTTTGGCCGGTTGTTACCGCTTCGGTTTTTAGATCTTCCGCCAGACGCGAACGCAGGGAAATTTGAGCCGCGTCCGGTGTCAAAAAATTTGCGTTAAAACCTTCGTTGGCATCGAACCAATCGTGATTCCCGGGAATCGCGTAAAACGGTTTTTCAAAGCCGTTGAAGGGCAGATAAAAATTCCGTTCGTAATCCTTCATCTTGCCGTCGGGGTAAACCACGTCTGTTGAGAGAACAAGAAACTTTACTTCCTCGCGATTACTAGCGGCGATCAGCTGGTCGTGCAGCGCTAATTGCGACGCGTCCCCTTCGCCGGTGTCGCCGATGACGATGAAACTGAAGTCTCCTTCGTCCGTAACGCCTTCCGGCTTGATCGCAAAAACAGCCTCCGGGGCAATCCCTTTGGTGTGTGCGTCTTTTTCCACGTCTTCCGTCATTCGCATTCGCCAAACGTCAACGCGGTCTTTCGTAATTTCCTGCCAAACGGCGGACGCCCAGTTTTCCGAATTGAAATACCAGCTAAAACCCCAGATCGAATTGACCGCGATCAAAACCGCAACCAACGGCAGCCCGAAGCGCATTAAGCGCCAGAAGGCAAAATTGAGGGAATAGCGCATTTCACGCGTTTCCATCGCGAAATGCAACCGGTTTCCGAGCCAGAATTTCAAAAGTCGTTCAGCGGCAGAAGGCGTTTCAGTATTTTCCTCCAAAATAAAAAACCTGCGCCAAGCGATACGTTCGATAGGACGCGTTAATTTGCGCCAGACGATCCATGCGGGCAGAATCAGCACGATCGCCAGCAGAAGAGCAACGACCCCATCGCCGACAACCGCGGCAAAAGGCGAGATCAATCCGATGAAGGACCAGCGGGCGTCGGTTCTCAAAATATGAATGAAAAAGAAGATACCGAGGAGAGTCAGGCACCAAACGACGTTGCGCCCGTTTTCGTGTGCGAACGACGGAGCGATCTCGGCACGAATGTTTTTGACGTAATCGTTGGGTTCAAGCCCAAGTTGGGCGTCCGGATGCAGGCGCAGGTCAGGTTCGAAATCCGGCGGCTCGAAACCTTTTTCGGGCAGAAAAAACATCGCCCAGCCTTCGACCATCAGCCGCAAGCCCAGGATCGCGCCAATCGCCAATATGCCGAGATCGACCGAGAGGAAGTACCAAACCGAAACGCCAAGCGCGACGACGAAAAGCCCGTTGAATATCGCCCAGCGGCGTTCGTGCCCGCTCAGATTGAACGCGTTGAAGATCTTGAAGGCTCCGTCGGCGACGAAAACGAGCGTGACGGCCAGGAGTAAACCGGCGACGGCGACGTTCGGGCTTGCGAATAAAACCAAACCGAGCGCTATGGTTCCCGCTCCGGCGGCGTAATCCGTTAGCGAAGACATGCGGTCGGCGGCGCGAAAGACCGCGGCGAATAACAGGAGGCCAGCGACAATGAGCGCGATTCCCAGCAGGGCGATGATCCATTCGCCGAAAACGATCGGTGCGAACATTACCGTCCCGCCCAGAATGATCAAACCTACCCCGAGCGCCCGCCTGCCAGTCAATTGTTTCCAGTCAATCCGCTTCATGCGACCGCGCTTGCGCTCATAAGTTTCGACTATTGGCTTGCGCCCAACGCTAGAGTTGGCGTGAGGTGCACCGCCACGATTTGCCTCCACCTTCCGTCGCCTAACGCGCTAAGAAACAATTACTTCGTTCCGGCATTTTCGAACGTAACAAATGTAATACTCAGTGCTGCCTCCGCATATTCCGATGGTAAACGTAATTGTAAGCTTGCCCATATTCCTCCCGACCATTTGCTTCGAATAGCAGGAATTTTATCAAACCACGCACGACAACGCCCGAATTGCGCCACGTTCATGGAAAATGCCCTACAGAGATGACGAAAAGCAGGATAAATCGTAGAATCGTCAGTAATATTTTGGTTGGTTCAACCGCTAGAAAGCCAAGGATCAAAGCAGATCGGCAGTATTGGATCGCAAAGATAGAAGGTAATATTGCTCGTGATAAGACGAACAATCGGATGCTAAAGAAACAGGGATTTACAGTTTTGCGTTTCTGGGAACAAGATATTCGAAAGAGACTTGACACGTGTCTCGCAAAAATCCTCGCAAACCTCTAAATTCTTAGGCGGTTGGCCGCAATACCTAAAGAGCCCCCCGAAATCCGAAAGCAGAAGTCCGAACAGCGAACCGCGGAGATCGAAATTTCAAAGCGGAAGTCCGAAAAGCAAGAGCGGTCATTCAAAATCGTGCTCAAAACAATTGCTTCTATATTTCGGGCAGTTCCTCATTCTCAGTAAACCGTGGGAATGTGCACGACACCGGGTTCTAGATTAAAAAACCGGAAAGCTGGCTGGCAGCGGTGAAAGCTTCCGGTTCACCAGAGCCTCTATTTCACTTACTATTTCCAATTCCGTTTCTCCGAAGCTCTTTTTGTATTCAGCTAATTTTTTCAACTGGTCCTGTTGCCATGCTGCATCAGGCGGGGTTCCGGCTTTGATGTTTTCGAGGGCCGTAAGCCCTATTACTGCCGCATCGTGGAGATTCGCAGAGTGCTGTTTGATCGCGGCCAACTGTGCGGATCGCTGAAAATAAGGTTGAAGGCCGGCGTCATTATCACGCCATTTTATCAATTGCTTTTCTAGCAAATTTTCCAGAGATGGATCGCGCAACGCCAGATATGCCGCTACGTTTCTGCGAAACGCCCACTTGACTTCTGAGTCGCAGAATACGATGTCCGACACATCAGTAAGCGGAGCCGTTTGCTGTGTTTGGTTTGCCGGTTTGGTCATTTTCGCAAACAATTTCCTATAGCCTTTAGCAGGCGTAAGCACATCGGTGAGTGTTCTTAGATTTTCCGTTGGTGCATTGTTGGTTAACCTTCGCAAAGCCCGTCCGTAATTGCTGAGATGCTGCAGCCCCTGCTCGTCCAATTGGTTGCTCAACTGGAATAACCGGCGATACATATCATCGACATCATTCACACTTGCGGGCGACCAGAATCGTTCTGCTACAGCGCCTGCTCTTGGCCAGATCCTTCCGGCCAAATTTTCATTGTTAGCTATCTCTGTCCATTGTGCGGCTTCGCCACCAAGAAAGTTGCTATGATCCGTGCCGTCAATAGCCGGATTATTGTAATGAATATAGGCCGGCATAAAAATGTCTAAATAAAAGCCTTCAGACAGCAAAGAATTGTAGCCATTTGAAGCAAATTCTTTTGCAGTGCCCCGTGGATGGGTAAGGTCGCCTGCTTCCGTTATCCATTTTTGTACGATCGCATCTTTTGGCAGTTTGTCGTTATAGATCTCCTCCCAACCTATCATGCGGCGGCGATGCTTTTTGAGAATATCGTGAACCCTTTTAACGAAATGCCGTTGTAAGTCATCGGTGGTTTGCATCTCCTTTTTCTTCATCCAGGCCATTATTTCCGGGTTTAATTTCCAGGCCATGCCATTGTTCTCATCGGCGCCAATGTGGACATAACCCGAAGGGAATATTGTTGTCATCTCGCCGATGAACGTATCCAGGAATTTATATACGTCCTCATTCGTCGGGTCGAATGTCGGCGACACCATATACTTTATTAGGTCACCTATTGATTTCGTTGATGGCCGGCTTGGGTCGGGGTGATCATTTTGCCATTGCGTCCTCGGCCCTGGACGATAAGGGCCGGGCAAGCTGGCCAGTTCCGGATATCCTGCAAACCAACTTTGAGAGTGGCCGGGCATGTCAAACTCGGGTACGATCATAATGCCCCGGTCAGCGGCATATTTCACCAGTTCTTTTAGCTGCGCCTGCGTATAATAGTCGCCGTTTGAGCCGTGTTGATGCAGCAATGGAAACTGTTTCGACTCAACCCTGAAGCCCTCGTCATCCGTCAGGTGCCAGTGAAGCACATTCATTTTTACCGCAGCCATCGCATCAAGATTGCGCTTCATTTCGTCGAGTGAAATAAAATGCCGGGCCACATCTATCATTAGCCCACGCCATTTGAAACGCGGTGCATCATTGATGGTAACTATTGGCAAATAAAACGCACGATCATCTTTAAAAACGAGCTGTAAAATAGTCTGCAGTCCGTGTAACGCACCTTGTGTAGTCGCAGCATCAAGCACAATGTTTTGTTCTGTAACCCTTAGGCTGTAGCTTTCATCTACACCGATTTCTCCCGAAGCTTTGCGGCGTACGGTTATGGTCAATTGCGCGGGACTTGTCTCGGAAGACGGCGTAATATATTGCGTCTTGAAATATAAAGAGGTTCGCCTGTTCAGCGTTTGGTACATGCGGTTTACCGCCCCATATAACACCGAATCTCCTTTATCGGCACGGACGGAAACATTGAAATCCGGGGTAAGTACAAATCTCCCTTGCTCCATCTCGATATTCGAAGGCACCGGCATTAGGTTCAAGGAACTTTGCTGAGCCGAACTGATACTGACGCAGCCAACCAATGGAATAAGTAGAAATAAATTACTCATGATCGTCCTAAAGAAATGTGATGTAAGATTTTTGATATGCAAACTCCCGTCTGCGTTTTTGTGTATAAGATCCACGCAGGTACCGATATAGTATTTTCTGCTAACTGAGATGGTTAAGCAATTCATGTCACAAGTAACACTCGGCCTGATCTTGTCGGGTTTTCGACAAGTTCGTGTGCATGTGCGATCTGATCCAGCGGAAACGTTGCGGCGATCTCGAACCCTTTCCATCCCGCTTCAAACACTTGGTTGATCGCGCGGGCGGCTTCGGTTTTTGCGTCGGTCGGCACATCGTCACTGCCGATAAAGAAAACTCTGGCGTTCATAAACGCGAGCTGCCAGAATGGAATCTCCGGCGTCGAGATATTCGTTGCGTATGCGGCGATCGAGCCGCCTTGTGCCAACACCTCAACATCGGTTGCAATGTTCGCGGCGAAGGCCACTTCGACGATGTGATGAACGCCGTCGGGAGCCAATTCTTTTATGCGCCCGACCAAATTTTCATCGATCAACAAGACCTCATCTGCACCTGCACGTGAAGCGATCGACGTATCACTCTCGGAACGGACGGTCGCAATGACACACGCCCCGCCTAAATGTGCGAGTTGAACGGCACATGCCCCGACCGCACCCGCCCCGCCTTGCACAAGAACGATTTTCCCTTCGACCGGACCGGCGACGTGAATCGCCCTGTGCGCGGTTATCGCGGGAATGCCGAGACACGCGCCCTGTTCGAACGAAACGCCTTCCGGCAGTGGAACCGCTTGCTCCAAAGGAACGACCGTGTATTCGGCCGCGGTGCCGAACGGGCGATAGGATTGGGCTCCGTAACACCACACACGCCGCCCGACCCATTCTTCGGATACGCCATCGCCCACCAGATCGATCGTTCCCGCGCCGTCGCTGTGCGGAATGATACGAGGGAAAGGCATCCCCACACCGAACGCGTTCTGCCGCTTTTTTACATCACCCGGATTGATGCCCGATGCGGCCACCCGGATCCGAACTTCACCGGCGCTCGGCCGCGTTTCATCCATCTCACCGACAACCAAAACATCGCCCGCCGCCCCTTGCCTTTCATACCACGCCGCTTTCATAGTTTCAGATCATCCGATTTTTACACTCTCATTCCCGCCCAAAAGCCGTCGTGAATTGCGCCGGCGATCGTGCCGGGGCTGTTTTCAGCGGAGTCGCCTACGACGTGGTATTCGATCCCGCGGGCAGTCAATTCTTCATGAAAGTCCGGATTGCGGTTCGTGCCGACGGCAACGACCACGGTATCGGCGGTGACGATCGTCTGGGTGCCATCGGCGGCGATCAGATGCAGGCCGTCGTCTTCAATGGCGTCGAGCCGGTGCTGTTTGAGCACGCGAATGCCGTAGCGTTCGATCTCGCTGTGAATAAACGGCAGAATGGTCGGCGATTCTCCGGTGGCGATCTGGTCGCTCATTTCGACAAGCGTGACGTGAGATCCCAAAGAGGCGAGCAGTAGTGCGGCTTCTACACCGACGGAACCGCCGCCAATGATCGCGACCGACTTTCCTACCCGCTCGGTGTTTCTCATCGCATCCCAGGCTGACATCACTTCGGGACGATCGATGCCGAGCACCGCGGGCATTGCGGGAACGACTCCCGTCGCGACAATGACGGCATCGGGTTTGAGTTCGTCGAGCAATGCGCCGATGGGCGCGTCGGCTCCGACTTTTACTTGCACGTTCTGAATCCGCAGCTGCGTGACGAGATACTCGGTGAGCTTCGTAATTTCGTGCTTGTGCGGAGCCGCCGCGCAGAGATCCAACTGGCCGCCGATCTCTGCTTTTTCCTCGACCAATGTCACGCTGTGTCCGCGCTGCGCCGCGATATGGGCGGCCTCCATACCGGCAGGACCGGAGCCTATCACCAGAACGCGGCGAGGTTCGGCGGCCGGTTCGATGGCTACATTTGATTCCTCGCCTATCGTGGCGTTGATCGCGCACCGCATAGGTTCGCCGGACATCAGGCTGCTGGCGCAGTGATTGCACATGATGCACTTGCGCAAGGTTTCGCGTTCGTCCTGCTCAATGCCGCGCGGCCAATTTGGTTCGGCGATGATGCCGCGGCAGATCCCCACGAGATCGGCTTTGCCGGACGCGAGCAGTTCTTCTGCTTGATCGTGATCCACAATGCGGCCGACAGCGGTTACCGGAACGTTTGAGACTTGTTTGATCGTCTCGGCCATATCGACGAAGCAGCCAAAAGGCTGTGTGCCCATCGCCGGTATCGTGTCGCCGATCGAACTGTGATTGGCGAGCGCGACATGAAATCCGTCAACACCGGCTTCCTCCAACCACTCCACCATGACCTGCGCTTCTTCCAAGGTCGGACCGGCTTTACCCATCGGCGGACCGGTGCGGATGACGGCAAGCTTATACTCGATCGGCATTTCCGGCACCGCTTCGCGTATCGCCTGCACAACCTCGATCGGAAAGCGTGCCCGATTACGCAGCGAGCCGCCGTAAACGTCGGTGCGTTTGTTCAGCAGGCCGGAAGTGAACATCCCCAACAGCCGGTCGCCGTGTACCTGAATCAAATCAAAACCGGCATCGCGAACACGCCGTGCCGCGCTTCGAAAACGCTCAAGAATAACGGCGATGTCGGCTTCGGTCAGGCGATTGCAATAGTCGTTCATGTCCCGATGCAGCTTTTGCATCGAGGCTTCGCGGCCTTCCTTTTTCGCGATACGCCCGACCTCCGCGGCGTCATACTCCTGATGGAAAAGCTGCGCAGCGATGCACGCACCTTCGGCGTGAACATCGTCAACAAGATCGCGCAGGCCGGGGACAAAACTGTCGTCATAAACAAATGGCGTCTGCGTGAAGCTGGGCTGTATCGACATATCGCCGATGATAATGAGTCCCGCACCGCCGCGGGCTATATTGCGATAAAAGTTGCGGCTTCGCGGGGTGATCATGCCGCGGTTCTCATAGCCCGTAGTGACCGGAGGAAAAACGATACGGTTGCGCAGGCTGATGTCTCCTATGTTGATTGGCTGAAGCAAACGATACATGTAGCCCTCCCGACATCGAAAAAGAACGATCAAGTCTTCCTGATTAGAATAACCAGTTGATAATCGATAGTATTACGCGCGCGGCCCGCAATTGAAAACGGCTATAATCCACGCGTGAACAAATTTGTCCTGCAACTGATCACCGAATGGCGAAAGCTGGAGCTTCCTTTTGAGGACGACACTATCGTTGTAGCGGTTTCGGGCGGGGCCGATTCTTTGAGCCTGCTTCTAGCCATCGACGAACTGCGGAATCGAAAAAAGCTTGATCTTCGTATCGTCGCGGCACATTTCAATCACAAGCTTCGCGGGCGGGAAAGCGATGCGGATGAGGAATTTGTCACAAGGATCGCGGCCGAACGAGTGATCGAGCTTGCCGTCCGCCGCGGGAGTATTTCGAGCGCAGGAAATCTTGAACAGATCGCCCGAAACGCGCGCTACGCATTCCTCGTGGAAACGGCCGATGCCCTAAAGGCCAAGTGGGTCCTGACCGCCCACACGATGAATGATCAGGCCGAGACGTTTCTACTCAATCTCATCCGCGGGAGCGGACCCGACGGGCTGTCAGGAATGCGGCCGGTACGCGCGATGAGACCGGAGGCAGACGCTCAACCGAGGGCCGAGCAATCGCGCCAAGGCCCTAGTCCCCCGCTGCTCGTACGTCCGCTGCTTCGCTGGGCCAAACGCGAAGATACAGAGAATTTCTGCCGCAGATCGGACGTCCGATTCCGCTACGACACGATGAACGAAGATATGTCGTTCAAACGCGTCCGGGTGCGGAAAATGCTGCTGCCGATGCTTAAGGAGTTCAACCCCAAGATCGTCGAAACTCTGGCAAAAACGGCCGAGCTTCTTGACGAAAGGACCGCCGTCTTTTCGGCTGGAACCTCGGCCGACCGGGGCGGTCCGTCCTTCAACGAGGAGGGAAAGTCCAATTACGAAGCTCCTTCGGACCAGCCCGAAACCCTGGCGATCAGCGATCTAAAGCCCCTGCCCCGGCTGATCCTGTATGAAACGCTTCGAAAATGGCTGAAAATGCGGCGCGGCTCGCTTCGGTCGATCTCTCTTAGGCATATCGAGGCCATCGAGAGGCTTGTCAACAGCCAAAAGAGTGGAAGGATCGTCGAACTTCCCGGAAAAGGCACGATTCGGAAGCACCGCGGCCGCCTGCTGTTTGAGAAGATAAAGGGTTGATAAATAGCAGGAGCGGAACTACAATTGAAGGTTGACGCTTTGGGGCGTCGGAAGCGCCGGTTTGCCAGCAACGCGGAGGGCATGGATTCTCATCCAATGGCAATGGTCGATTTGCGGCCGATGGCGGCACCCGATTTGGAGGCTATAAATTGAGTTCAAAAGTTAAGCAGATCTTATTGTGGCTGGTGATAATCACCGGCGCGCTTGCCTTTGTTTATTTTCTTAACAGCAAGCAGGGCAAGCCCGCTCAGGATCTCGCCATTAACTTGGCGATGACCAAGATCGAAAATAAGGAATTTAAGAAGGCTGAGTTCAAGGCTTCGGCGGTTGAATTCACGGATCTTAATAACGCAAAGTTTGTAACAACGATCGGCAGCGACGCTACCCGCGAGATCCTGATGAAGAAGATCGCGGATTTTAACGAGGCGAACCCTTCAAACGCCGTCGAAGCAACCGAAGAAGCCGCCTCAAGCGGCCTCGGTTGGCTGATCCTTATTCAGGCGCTTCCCTTCCTCCTTTTGATCGGTTTTCTCGCGTTTACGCTCCGGCAAATGCAGGCAGGCGGTAACAAGGCACTGAGCTTCGGCAAATCAAAGGCAAAACTGCTCAATAATCAGCAAAAGCGTATCACTTTCAAGGACGTCGCCGGTGTTGATGAAGCGAAAGAAGAACTAACAGAAGTTATCGAGTTCCTCAAGGACCCGCAAAAGTTCCAGAAACTCGGCGGCAAGATCCCGAAAGGTGTGCTGATGATGGGCCCGCCGGGAACGGGGAAAACCTTGCTTGCGAAGGCTGTCGCCGGTGAGGCCAATGTGCCGTTCTTCTCGATCTCGGGTTCCGATTTTGTCGAAATGTTTGTCGGCGTCGGTGCGTCGCGCGTTCGCGACCTGTTCGAGCAGGGCAAAAAGAATGCTCCGTGCATCATTTTTATTGACGAGATCGACGCTGTCGGACGCCATCGCGGTGCCGGCCTCGGCGGCGGCCACGATGAACGCGAGCAGACGCTGAACCAGCTCCTTGTCGAAATGGACGGCTTTGAGTCGAATGACGGCGTCATCTTGATGGCCTCGACCAACCGCCCGGACGTGCTCGATCCCGCATTGCTGAGGCCCGGTCGTTTTGACCGCCAGGTTGTCGTTTCCTATCCGGACGTTCGCGGCCGCGAGGGAATTTTAAAGGTGCATACACGCAAGATTCCGCTCGATGAAAAGGTCGATGTCAACATCATTGCCCGGGGAACGCCGGGCTTTACGGGGGCCGATCTTGCAAACCTCGTCAATGAAGCGGCGCTCGTAGCGGCCCGGAGCGACAAAAAGGTAGTGACCCTGAAAGACCTCGAGTTTGCCAAAGACAAAGTGATGATGGGCCCGGAACGTCGCTCCATGGTGATGACGGATAAGGAACGTCGGCTGACGGCGGTCCACGAGGCCGGTCATGCACTGGTTGGGATGAACATCCCGGAAAGCGACCCGGTCCACAAGGTGACGATCGTTCCCCGCGGGCGCGCCCTCGGCGTTACGTTCTTCCTTCCGGAACAGGACATCCTGGGCCGAACGAAGGAGGAGCTCGAAGCGATGATCGCCAATTCGATGGGCGGACGTATTGCGGAAGAGCTTTTCATCGGCCGGGTAACGACCGGTGCATCGAACGACATTGAAAAGGCGACTGAGGTTGCACGGGCGATGGTTTGTCAGTACGGTATGTCCGATCTTGGCCCATTGGCATTCGGCAAAAAGGAAGAACAGATCTTCCTCGGCCGCGAGATAGCGCAGCACCGCGACTTTTCGGAGGATACTGCCATCCGCATCGATCAGGAGGTCAACAAGATCGTGCAGCAGCAGTATGCCCGTGCGAAACAGATCCTTGAGGAGAATCGCGAGGCGATGGGCAGGCTGACCGAAGCACTTCTTGAGCACGAGTCACTAGACAACGCCCAGATGCGGCGGGTGATCGCGGGCCTGCCCCTTGACGGCGACGATCCGGCACCATCGACGACGGACGAAGGAGGAACGCCCGAAGCCGAGGAAACAAAGAGCCGCTTTAAGAAGCCGATCCTACCCCCAATAACACCGAATAACCCGGCAACGGCTTAAGAGGAGTTCAGTTCTAGGAACAAGGATGAAGGCTGAGGCTTTCATCCTTTTTCGTCTATCCTAAGAGTAGCCAATAGATTTCTTTGAAATCCTCTGTTTTCGTTTAAGATAGTCCCGTAGGGACCGGCCTGTCTGTAGCGAGAAGCCGGATACCAGAGTCGCAAGCTCCGCTAGGAGCGGCATCTTAGCAGGCTGCCCCAAAAGGGCTTTAGCGAACCGGATGCCCGACCTTCAACACACATGGCGCTTCTAACGGAGCGAAAACGGTTTCTCAAATCTCTCTGGTAGCCAGCAGCTATCAGCTATTTTTTCATTCCCGCACGGCGCAAGAAATGATCTGGCATACGTCCACTAGGAAGCTTGAGCTTTATCGCCCGCTCGTTATGGCGATCCTGAACGTGACGCCCGACAGTTTTTCCGACGGCGGAATGTTCGCTAACGTGGACGCTGCGCTTCGTCAGGCCGAAAAACTGGTTGCCGAAGGAGCCGATATCCTCGACATCGGCGGCGAATCGACCCGGCCAGGCAGCCGCCGGGTTTCGGCTGCGGAAGAGATCGCTCGGGCCGTGCCTGTGATCGGATCGGTTTCGGAGCGTTTTGACGTTCCGATTTCCATCGACACGTCAAAGGCCGAGGTCGCCCGCGCGGCCGTTGAAGCCGGAGCGGAGATCATCAACGACATATCCGGCCTGCGGTTCGATCCGGCGATCGCAGAGATTGCCGCTGAGTACGGCACAGGCTTGGTACTTATGCACTCGCGGGGCGAGTTTGAGACAATGCACTCGCAGCCTCCAGTGGATGACATTCTGACCGATGTGGCCGCCGATCTTCGCCGTTCAACCTCGCTCGCGATGGAACACGGCGTTGCACCTGAACGGATCGTCCTCGACATCGGCATCGGTTTCGGCAAAACGCTCGATCAGAATTTAGAACTGCTTGCCAAACTTGATAAACTCATAGCCGAATTTCCAAGTTTCCCGATGCTTGTCGGCACTTCGCGCAAATCGTTCATCGGCAAACTGCTTGACGATTTGCCGCCGGACGAACGACTCAACGGTTCACTTGCGACAGCGGCGATCGCAGCCTGGAATGGAGCGAAAATTCTTAGGGTTCACGACGTAAAGGAAACGGTCGAGTTGGTCAGGATGGTCGCGGCCATGCAGTCTGCCCGCAGAGATCCAGGGACCAAATAGGCCCGCACCATGAGCTGGATTCAAAAGTTATTCACATCGATCTTCCCCGCCTCGTGGGCAAAGTCGATGGAAGAGGATTCGCGACGATGGCATATGCAGTGTACCAAATGCGGATTTGAGCAGTCGTATTGGGATATGGGCGGAATCCGTTGGAAGGCGTCGGGCGAACAAAGGAACTATCAAAAATGTCCAGGCTGTCAAAGAAGGTCGT
Organism: Pyrinomonadaceae bacterium; assembly: GCA_050250045.1. GTDB lineage: Bacteria > Acidobacteriota > Blastocatellia > Pyrinomonadales > Pyrinomonadaceae > OLB17. Next base: position 44,532 of record JBFWPK010000021.1, read on the forward strand.
GGCACCGCTCATATAGGAAAGAGATTTAGCGGCCGACGCAGCGCGAAGTCGAGGGGTATTCCATGAATGTTGTTAGAACATCGCTGTTTCTGATTCTTGGACTGTTTGTTTTCGGCTTTACCGAATGCTACAAGCCGGTAACGAGTACCGGGCTGCCGAAACATATAAAGAAAATCGCTGTCCCGGCGTTTCAGTTTGAGGCGAGGGCATTGCGATATCGCGTTTCGTCGCGGTTCACAGATGCGGTTGCCAAGGAAATAATCCGTCGCGGCGGCGGTTTGAAGGTGCAGGGAACGACCGAAGGGGCGGACGCGGTTGTCGACGGGACGGTGCGTGATTTCAGCTTCACCGGCGTTCTGCTCGACCGCGAAGGCCGGGCCCGGGTTTATGAGATAACCATCGTTGCGGCCGTTACTATTCGCGACCTTAAGGAGAACAAGGTCCTGTACGACGACCAGAATCTTATCTTCCGCGATTCCTTCGAGTTCTCGTCCGATCCGCGCTCGTTCTTCAACGAAGAAGACCCGGCGGTGGAACGCATCGCCCGAGCATTCGCAGAATCGGTCGTTTCGACGATCGTGAACGGCATTGGGGTGAAGGAGGAAAAGAAGTAAGGCAGAAACACGACCGGTAGGGAGTGTGCCCTATGCGTCGCAGTGTCCTGAGTCTTGAGTTCCAGGTTTCGAGTCAGCCTTTTCCGCAAGACTCACGGCTCACAACTCAAACCGGGAACATTCCCTACCGCTCGTGTTTCCGCCGTGATTATGAATCGAGAGAAACTTAGAGAGCAGCTCCGTCAAGGCAAGCTCACGCCGGTATATACGCTGTTCGGCGAAGAGAGCTACCTGCGCGATGCTGCGGTGAAGTATATCGCCGACCTTTGTTTCAGCGAAGGCGAGCTCCGCGAGTTCAATGAGGACGAGTACAGCCTGAATACGGCGGAAAACCTGAAGTCCGCACTGGCGGCAGCCGAGCAGCTGCCGATGATGGCAAAAAGGCGGGTCATTCGCGTTACGGATGTCCGCGTGGCGGCGACGTCAAACCGTGACACGCTTAAAGAGGAGTTTGAGCCGGCCCTGGCGGCGTACATTCAGAACCCGTGTGCGAGCAGCGTATTGATCTTTGTGGCGGACGAGCTTAGCGGCAATCGCAAACTTGGGAAGCTCCTGAAAGACAAGACGACGGCGGTCGAGTTTGCCAGGCTAGATCGCGCGGGCCTTCGAAAATGGGCGGCAGATCACCTTCGCGGCCTCGGGGCCGATGCGGACGCTGGAACGATAAGCCACCTTGTCGACATGGCTGGGGACGACGTTCGGCGGCTCTCGAATGAAGCCGGAAAACTGGCGGCCGCGGCCTTGCCGGATGGGAAGATCACACATGAATTGGTCGACTCGCTTGTTCCCTTTTCGCGCGAGCTTTCAAATTTTGGGTTGACGGACAATTTGCTGGCTGGACGAAAGGCAGACGCGCTTCGCACGCTGAAGCGGATCCTCGATAACGGCACCGAACCGCTCGCACTTCTGGGGCTGATCTCCTCAAACTATCGACGACTTCTTATCGCCAGCGAAATGCTTTCCCGCGGCGAGCCTCGGGGCAACGTTGTTTCGGCGGCGAAGATCTTCAGCTCGGGCCAGGACGCATTTTTGGCGGCCGCGCGACGGATAGAAACAACGAAACTCGCCCGCGCGCTTCAGCGCATCTCGCAGGCCGACCTCGCCATCAAAACCTCCGTAGGCGGGAGCGGACCGATCGGTTCTCGGCTCCAGATGGAAATGCTGGTCTGTGAATTGGCACTTCTTTGAATTCCGCCCTCCCACAAAATATGCCCGTTTCCGATCTTCCAGCTCTTGCGGTGCCTGGTTTGATAAAATAACTCCTATGCAAAGCAAATGGATACGGTTTTGCGGCGGGTTTGCCGTTTGTGCAGTTATAGTTTTAGGTATGAGTTCAGTGACCGCTCAGGATTCGGGGCAAGGTGAGAGGCGGTTTCTTTCGGCGAAGGAGAGCGACCCGATCAAGATGGGCTGGATGCAGGGCTTTCCGCCGCCGAAGGACAAGCGGCTGAACTTTGCCGACGGCTCGTTTTTCGAGTTTCCGGCGATGCGCTGGAGCGTTGTGCATATGAGCGAGTTCATGCCCGTCGTCAACGTTTCACGCGGGCTGGGCGCACCCGATCCGCTTGTATATAGTCTCGATCCACGCATCGACTCCATCACGTTCAGACCGACCAACGCCGACAAAGACATGACGTGGGAAGAATCGCTGTGGGAGAACTACACCGACGGCATTCTGATCATGCACCGCGGCCGCGTCGTTTACGAAAGATATTTCGGAGCGCTCACGGCCGACAAAAAACACGCCGCGATGTCGGTGACGAAATCTTTCACCGGCACTCTTGGCGCGGTGCTTGTCGCGGAAGGGAAGCTGGACGAGAACAAGTTGGTCGCTGAATACATTCCCGAACTCAAGGATTCGGCATTTGGCGACGCGACCGTCCGGCAGGTGCTGGACATGACGACCGCTCTGCAGTTCAGCGAGGAGTACGCCAACCCGAAAGCTGAGATCTGGGTCTATTCGGCCGCGGGGAATCCGCTGCCCAAGCCCAAAAATTACACCGGGCCGGTCGGCTATTACGCCGCACTGCAAACGATCAAAAAAGCCGGGACACATGGCGAAGTCTTCGGCTACAAAACACCCAACGCCGATGTTATGGGCTGGCTCGTCGCCCGCGTAAGCGGCAAACCGGTGGACGCATTGCTCTCAGAACGCGTGTGGAGCAAGATCGGCATGGAGCAGGACAGCTACTATTCGGTTGACGAACTCGGCACTCCGTTCGCCGGCGGCGGATTCAACGCGGGTCTGCGTGACATGGCGCGTTTTGGCGAGTTGATCCGCAACAACGGCCGTTGGAAAGGCAAGCAGACCTTGCCCGAAGGTGCCGTCAAAGACATCGCCCGCGGCGGCGACAAGGCGGCGTTCGCTAAATCGGGCCATACCGAATTGCCCGGTTGGTCGTATCGGGATATGTGGTGGCACACCGGAAACGCGAACGGCGCGTTTGCTGCTCGCGGCGTGCATGGGCAAACCATCTATATCGACCCGAAAGCCGAAATGGTGATCGTGCGTTTCGCCTCGCATCCGATCGCCGCCAACACCGCGAACGACGCGACATCGCTGCCCGCATACGAAGCCGTCGCGCGTTATTTGATGAAAGGAAAATAGAAAAATGGAACAACCAACACATCTTCTCGATCTTAGCGGAATGGTTGCTATTGTAACGGGCGGCGGCAACGGCATCGGTAAAGCAAGTTCCCGAATGATGGCCGCTCATGGCGCCGCTGTCGTTATTGCCGATCTAAAAGTTGCGGATGCACAGAAGGTCGCGGACGAGATCGCGTCCGACGGCGGCAAAGCGTTGGCGATCGAGTGCAATGTGCTCGAGGACGAAGATCTGGTTCGTCTCGTGGAGCGAACGGTTGCCGATTTCGGCGGAGTACAGATTTTGGTCAACAACGCCGGTGGAGGCGGAGCGGGTAGAGAAAGCCCGTTCGATATCTCGGTTGAGCAGTTCAAACGCACTTTTCAACTAAACGTTTTTAGCGGATGGCGGTTGGCTCAGCTGTGCGCGCCGCATATGAAAAAAGCCGGATATGGCTCCATCATCAATATGTCTTCGATGAGTTCGATCAACAAAAGCCCGGCCATCAGCGCCTACGCCGCCTCGAAGGCCGCCATCAATCACATGACGGCGAACCTGGCCTTCGACTACGGCCCGGAGATCCGCATCAACGCCATCGGGCCTGGAGCGATCAGGACCGATGCATTGGCTTCGGTGTTAACGCCGGAGATCGAAAAGAGAATGCTTGCGCACACGCCGCTCGAACGCCTCGGCGAACCCGAAGACATCGCCGGAGCCGTTCTATTCTTTGCGGCACCGATATCGAAGTGGGTCAGCGGACAGGTGCTGTTCGTCAACGGCGGCGGCGTTCAGACGCTCGACTGAGCGGATGAAGATCAATATTACCGGCTAGCTGATCAAGACATCGTTGTTTCCATTTACGACCTTCCCGATCATTCTACATTCCGGGATCTGGCCGCGGATCATATCGGAACTGTCGGCCGAGCAAACAACGATCATTCCAATTCCCATATTGAATGTTCTGAACATTTCTTGGTCGGTTACGTTGCCGAGTTTTTGCATCAGGCCAAAGATCGGTAGTTCCGGCCAGGTGCCGCGGTTTATTTCGACACTGACGCCTTCGGGCAAGATGCGCGGGATGTTTTCGAGGAAGCCGCCGCCGGTGATGTGGGCGAGGCCTTTGACCATGCCGGTGTCGAGCAGCGGTCCGATCTGCGGGAGGAAGCTTTCGTGAGTTGCGAGGAGGGCTTCGCCAACCGTGGTGCCGAGTTCATCGACAGATGTATCTACTTTGTAATTACCAACCTCGAAGAATAACTTTCTCGCAAGCGAGTAGCCGTTCGTTTGCAGCCCATTCGACGGAATACCGAGCACGACATCGCCCGGTTCGATCGAGCTGCCGTCGATCACTTTCGCTTTATCGACCACACCGACGATAAAGCCGGCAAGATCGTATTCTCCGGGAGGATAAAAATCCGGCATCTCGGCCGTTTCGCCGCCGAGCAGGACGCAGCCGTTCTCACGGCAGGCCCGGGCCATGCCTTCGACGACCGAGGCTGTAACGTCGGGTTCGAGCTTCCCGGTCGCGAAATAATCCAGAAAGAACAGCGGCCGCGCCCCCTGGACCAAAATATCGTTGACGCAATGGTTGACCAGATCAGCCCCGACCGTATTGTGAATGCCGGTCTCAAAAGCCAGTTTTAACTTAGTCCCGACGCCGTCGGCCGAGGCGACCAATATCGGCTCCGCCATATCCGGAAACGCGCCCGAAAACATCCCGCCAAAGCTCCCGATCTCGGTCAGCGTCCGCTCATTAAACGTGCTCCGCGCGTACTCGCGGATCTTCGCCACCGCGCGGTTAGCGTTATCTATGGAAACGCCAGCATCGGCGTATGAAATTGAATCGGTCATTTTTTCCGGGCGTTCTTCTTCGCGGGAGGTGGATTCAACGGGGCAGGATCAAACTCAACAATGATCCTGTTTCCTTCTTTCCATAGCGTCACCTTTTGACCCGGCTTCAAAGCCAGAGCCTTCCTGATGGCGGCAGGAATTGTAATCGTTCCTTTCTTAGAAACTGTGACCCAATAAGTCATGCAAAACCATTCTAGCTTACTAGTCTGTAGCCGAACGAATCGGCGATTTAATTCCGAACTTTTCACCCAATACGCGACCGAACATTTCTTCACTCGTTATGGTGTCTTCTTCCTTGCTTTCACCTGTGGTCACAATTAGCTTACCGTCCGTCAGTGTTTTTCGCCCCGTTTCGGTCAGGATCGAGCAGACCTTGCCTTTCTTAAAATGCGATTCGGGCGAATACTGCTGAAAATCGCACATTTCGGTGAACTCGGATAGTTCGCGTGGAATGTCCCTAAAGATATACTCACTTTTCCATTCGTCGCCGTCGCGTTTTGCAACCTCGAAATAGTCGTCGTCGAACCGGCGAATGATGAAAAACCCTGACCGATCCTGCTGCTCTGCCCCGAGTGAAAAACGCAAGGGCTCAGTCGTGAAATCGCCGAAGCCGACGTCAGCCAGATATTCGTCATCACCGATGGTCGCGATGATCGCGGCATGATCGAATTCCGGCGCGTGCTCAGCTCCATTGAAGACGCGGGCCGAGATCAAGCGGGTTTGAAAGCCGAGTGCCGTAAGCAACTCGTTGAAAAGGCCGTTGAGCTCGTAGCAGAAGCCGCCGCGGCGGTTCACTACGATCTTTTCGTAAAACTTGTCGACATCAAGAATGATCGGCCGATTCCAGTGGATATCAAGATTCTCGAACGGCACGGCAAGCAAATGCCTTCGCTGCAGCAGGCGAAGGACCTCTTCGTTCGGCCCCAAATGGTCCGGAACGAGTCCCAATCGATGCACATATCCGCGAACGTTCATCTCTACTTTCGAAAGGTAAAAGTATAACCACGCAAGGCGTGAGAAGCGAAACTTTGTTCCAATTATTGACTTGAGAACAAGCGCGCTTTAGCATTTTTGATGTGGAACAATAATCACCCGCGGTTCGGAACACTGACGATATGAGCTTCACACTGCATGACATGGGTTCGGAAAACTTCGAATTCAGCTCGAATGTTTGGAATTGGAAGGCGGCGCTTGAGGTGATCAAGGACCTCGATATCTTGAGCGAAGGCAAGGTCAGACAAATGAGTTATAACGCTCTTGGCGTTAAGGTCGAACTCGAGGACGCTCACGTGATCGGCGAAAAGATCCGCGATAAGGTCCTGCCGCGGCTCGAGCCCAACAAACGAATCTATTCCGATGGCTCCATTACTGATGAGCCGGACGATATGACGCTTTTCAAGGACGAGGATGAACAGTGGAAGAACTACAGCGTCGGCTATCAATGGCTGAAAGATTTTTCCGATTTCTGCCTGCGGTCAAAGGGTTTTCAAATATTTTAGGCAGAAACTGAACGGAGCGATGGTGCGAATTTGGTCATCGCTAAAATTGTACTGTCTATAAGAACACACTCCCTACCGGTCGTGTTTCCGCCTGTTTCATGGATTTTCTTAACGACATATCGGGCATACTCTCACCCTTCTTCAAACATCTCTGGGTCCAGATCGCCCTGCTTATTCTTTTCGCTACGGTCCATGGCTACGCCGGGGCCTGGCTTGCGGTAAGAATGCTCTTTCGTCCGCGTAAGCCGTTCAAACTTCTTGGCATCACACTCTTCCCGCAAGGAATGATCCCGCGCCATCGTGACCGGCTGGCAAATGCTATCGGCAAGGCAGTCGGCGAGGAACTGGTTTCGCAGGAAACTATAATGGAAGAGCTGTTGGGAAAGGATTTTCTAAGAAGAAAGATCCGCGGCGTCGTTGAAAGTTACACCAGCGACCTGATCGCCCGCGAATATCCGTCGCTGATCGAAGCCCTTCCAGGCAACCTGCGTACGCCGGTGCTGGACGCTATCACATCGCTCCAGCTAAAGGTCGCCCGGCACATCGAGGACGTGCTGAAAAGCGATGAATCGCTCGATACGATCCGCGGTTTTGTCACACGCCGGGTCGATGAATTTCTCTCAAAACGCGTATCTGAGGTTATCGACGATCGGGCGTTCGAAAAGATCGTAGGCTTTCTCGACGACCGGATCGAGGCGGCCGTAAATTCGCCCACTCTTGAAGAAAAGGTCGGCGAATTCATTGGCCGCCGCGTCGACGATCTGGCAAATGCCGAGACACCGCTCGGGTCGATGTTCACTGATGATGCGGTCGCTTTGCTAAAAGAGAAGGCCAACGATCAGATCACTCCAATGGCCCACCACCTGACGGAGATCGCCGCGGCCGAACGCACTCGCAACCAGATCGGAGCGCTGATAAAAAAGGAAGTGCATTCTTACTACGAAGCGCTGCCGTTCTTCAAAAAGATCTTTGTATCGCGTGAAAATCTGATCGGCGAGGTGGACGACCTGGTCAACGAAAGCCTGCCGAAGCGAATAGAGGAAACACTTAAAGGCGATTTTTTTGCCGAGGAAGCCCGCAATTTTATCAACACCAGTATCGATGACGCCCTCGCCCGCCCATTGCCCGACCTTATCGGTACGATCGCCCCGGAACAGCTCGATCGGTTAAAACGCCAGATACTCAAGGGCGTTCTTTCTCTTCTCCGCAGCGAACAGATGATCGCATCGATCTCAGGCTATCTCCGCGAAACGCTCGAGCGACTCCGCCCGCACAGCATCGACGCGATAATGCAGACGCTTCATCCGGAGTCAGAGGAAAAGCTCAAGAACATGCTCACTAAGGGACTGTTGAGCATCATTTCACGCGGCGAAACTTCACAGATCATAAATTCCGCACTCAACAAACAGGTCGAAACGCTCCTCGCAACGCCTATCGGCCGCTTGTCTGACAGCGTTTCCGAAGAAAAGTTGAAAGCCGGCAGCGAGTCGCTCTCGGACACGATCATCGATGCAATAAAGGAGAAACTTCCCGAAGCGATCAAAGAATTCGACGTCGGCGGCGTGGTTCGCGAAAAGATCAATAATTACCCTGTGGAAAAACTCGAATCGCTGGTCATGTCCGTTGCGAAAGAACACCTCAGGACAATCGAGCTTTTTGGAGCATTCTTCGGCTTCATCATCGGGGTGGTTCAGGCGGTGCTCTCATACTGGGCATTTTCGGGGAAGTGAGCAAGCCCCTGATATTCACACCTCTTCTCCTGACCGAATAAATTTTTCTACGGGCGAAAACTTTCGTGCAAGTTTATGGCGGCCGCGCGTTCTTTGGGTCGCAGCGTTATTCGTATGACCAAAGCCGGCCGATGTAAACGCTTTTCGAGCATCGGAACGGAGTGGCCGCAAACGAATAGTCAGGCTGTGTTTTTGATTGGCGGGGCCAGCGCCGCAGGTTGTCGGCCGGCCGGAAAGACCGCGAACACAACTGAATAAAGGAAGTAAAACGATGAGAAGATCAGTAATAACAATATCGTTTGCAGGCATTGCCGCTTTTGTTGCCGCATGCCAGCCGGCCGAAACGCCAAAACCGAATGTACCGAACGCCGGGCCGAGTCCGGCTGTCCCGGCATCGCCCGCGGCACCCGCGGCATCTCCTTCCGTTTCACCATCTATTGACCCAAAAGCGCCGGGAGCAAAACTCGCCGCCCTCGAAGGTGCCTGGCCGGGCGTCGAAGGAACCTCGCTGAAGGTCACCAAGAATGGAGAGAAGTATAAGATCGAGATCACAGACCTCGACAAGACCGAGACATTCGAAGGTACGGCAAAAGACGATACGATCCAGTTTACCCGCAAAGGAAAACTGGAAACGATAAAAGCCGCGACCGCCGAGGAAACGGGCATGAAATGGCTGAAGGGCCAAAAGAACTGCGTCGTCATTACAAAGGGAAGCGAAGGATACTGCAAGGAATAAAAGGCAGGATCTTTTGCAGCAACCGTGAGGCCGCTCAAAAAGGGCGGCTTCCCTCGTTTTCAGGATTCCCCGCGATATTTGCAAAACGACAAATTTCCGTGAACTTTTGCTAAACCACAGACGTTTTTCCTCATCAGACCTATCGAGGCGGAGGCAATTATGAAAAAGTTCGGTATTTTAGTTTTCGCGGCTGCTGTTGCTCTTGGGATCTTTGTTGCGAGCATCTTCTCGTTTGGCCGGCTTGATCAGAGAATTTTCAAATTTTCGATAAACGGTAAAACTCGCGGCTCAGGACACGTGGTCACTGAGTCCCGTGATATTAAAGGCTTCAGCGGCGTTGACGTCGGCGGCACGTTCCAGGTAGAGATCACGGCGCGAAAGGATTTCGCGGTCGAGGTTTCGGCTGACGATAATCTCTTGTCGTTGATCACGACCGAGGTACGCAATGGCGTGCTGCACATCGAAACCGAAGGCCGTGTCTCGACAGACAACCCCCTGAAGATCACGATATCCGCCCCTGAGATCGAAAGCATCGCGGCATCAGGTGTTTCAAATGTGGGCCTGGTAAATGTTACGGGAAGCGAACTTCGCGTTGACGCCAGCGGGGCTTCAAAAGTAAATGTGACCGGCGATATCGCAAGACTTACTGCCGAGGCAAGCGGTGCAAGTGCGATCAACGCCGAAGGAGTCACAGCGGGCTCGGCCGAAGTAAGCGCCAGCGGGGCAAGCCGCATCCTTGTTTTTGCGACGGAAGATCTACATTCGGAGGCAAGCGGGGCCGCAACAGTACTCTTTTCCGGAAACCCCGCATCGATCGAGAAGAGGTCAAGCGGGGCCGGTTCGATCCGCGAGAAGTGATCGTGGTCCGGGCCTCGGTGCTCGGACCTTATTCACGTTTCAACGGCCTTTGTCTGGATGCCGCAAACCGATCCCTTCGCGTCATATCCCAGCACAAAGATCTCAACCTGAATGTGACCTAGCCTGAACATTCTCAATTTTTCAAGATTCGCGGCCAGAAGCATCTCAAGTTCCATGAATCGGCGGACACTCCGGCGTTCGGAGTCACCATGCCAGTCCCTTTCTTTAGTTAACCGCGCGAAGAACTCCGATGCGGGGCTTGATTCAGTGCCGCTTGTGGTTCCAACAAATTCCGTCGCCGAAAGGCGGCCGGTCGTGTCAAGGACCGCAAGAATCTCAGCGTCGGTTTCACTGACATAGACAAGCCCGCGACAGGCATTTTCGATCTCGGCTCTTAGGGACTCTCCGGTTAGCTTATTTTTTTCTTTGCTGGTCAAAATTTTTTCTCTTTTTTTGCTCGTTTTGCCGATTCTGAGTGGCCCCGACAACGCCAAAAATTGCATGAAACAGGTCGCAAATCGTGTTATTTCAAGCCGTTAACAGCTTTGTAATCTTACACCATCTTTCTGTGGAATTCTCCTTGCGCTTCCTATTCCCGTGTGTTAGTCTGTAACCCGTTTCGACAATGCAGATTTCTTGTAAATCGTTGTAAACAAACGAGTTAATCTACTACTTTAAGTTTTTTCGTTCATTTCCACAAGCCTGTGGAAATCTCTGTGGAAAACTTACGGTAGGGCTGTATCTTCCGGTTGGAGGCCGTCAAAATCGCTCTCCAAAACTCATTAAGGGAAACAACGTCGGCGGTAAGCAGCAAGGAACCTTCATTGAGAATTTCTCTCGTCTATTTCTGGAGCTGTTGGTGAAAACTTCTTTGAGCAAGATCGGGGTTTGGGATGCTGTCATCTCGTCCGCCGAAAAACGTTTGAACAAGCCTGTCGTAGATTCCTGGCTGCGCCCTATCCGGTTCATCGATGTGGATGCGGATGAAAAGCAAATTCACCTGCACGCCGGACGGATCACCAAGGAGTGGGTCGAACTCTATTATTCGGACCTGCTGATCAAGACATTCGGCGAGTTTGGTTATCCGGATTGCCGGATCGAATGGAGCGTCGATGAGACTGAATCTGAAGACGATCGTTTTGGAGGCGAATCGGATGACGAATTCGAGTTCAGGGGCCATTCGCAAACGGATCATTCAGCTCCTGATCGCTCAGGGCCGGCCCCGGCGATCAGATCATCTGAAACTCCGGCCGAAAGCTCGCTAAACCCGAAGTATACCTTCGATAAGTTCGTCGTTGGGTCGTCGAACCAGTTTGCCCATGCCGCATCTCTCGGCGTGGCGGACACTCCGGGCAAAACGTACAACCCTCTGTTTCTTTATGGAGGTGTCGGGCTTGGCAAGACGCATCTAATGCACGCGGTCGGCCATGCTATCCGACAGCGAAACCGTCACATGCGTGTCGCATACGTAACAAGCGAAAAGTTCATGAACGAACTGATCAACGCGATACGATATGATTCGACGCATAGCTTTCGCGAAAAATACCGCTCGATCGATGTTCTGCTGATGGACGATGTTCAGTTCCTGGCGGGAAAGGAACGCACGCAGGAAGAGTTTTTCCATACGTTCAACGCTCTGCACAATGAACAAAAGCAGATCGTGATAACCAGCGACTGCCCGCCGCGCGAGATACCTACGCTGCAGGAAAGGCTGCATTCGCGTTTTGAGTGGGGCCTGATCGCCGACATCGAGCCGCCCGACCTTGAAACAAAGGTCGCTATCCTTAAACGCAAAGCCGATCTTGATGGGATCCACTTGCCGGATGACATTGCTATCTACATCGCGAACCGGATCCGAAGCAACGTTCGCGAATTGGAAGGCTCGCTGGTCCGCCTTGTCGCGATCGCCTCGCTGCGAGGAGTTCCGATATCAAAAATGCTCGCGCAGGACGCGATGAAGAACGTTATCGACAGCGAGCGTCCGGAAGGCCTTACCATGGAGCGTATCGCGCGAACGGTAGCCTCTCACTATAAACTTACGGTCGAGGAACTAAAATCAAAGAACAATGCGCGAGCGATAGCGGTGCCGCGGCAGGTGGCGATGTACCTATGTAAACGATTGACGAAAAGCAGCTATCCTGAGATCGGCCGCGAGTTCGGCGGCAAGCATCACACTACTGTTATGCACAGTTATGAGAAGATAGATGGCCTTACAAACGAGAATCGCGATTTCCACAAGCTTGTGAGCGAGTTAATCGATAGTCTTTGCAGTTAGTTAAACGTTTTTTACCCTTTCGGACCTGTCGAACGATCCACAGGGCGGTGAATTTAGAAAGTGCTGTAAGTGGTTTATTTTGTTTTACTTGACAATAAGATTTGCACATTTCCACCACCCAGCGAAGAAGATAGCTTGTGGAAGCTACGCCGGGATCGCGGAACTGCCGTTTATCCGCAGAGAGCGGGATTTTTCCACAAGTTTTCCACAAAGAATGTGGACGGAAAACTGGTTATTTTATAAGGCCTTTAGGCACTTTTGCAGATATTCACAGGCCCTATTAATTCTGCTATAAATAGCTTAAAGAAGATTCTTAGAAGAAGTAGATCAACAGAGCGATAGTTGAAAAGAGGAAGTAAGGAGCAACCGGTATGGAGTTTGTTATCAAGCAATCGGCATTGAGAGAGGTGTTAGGGTTTGTTCAAGGCGTTGTTGAACGGAAAAGCACGATTCCGGTTCTGTCCAACATTCTGATCGAGAGTTTGGGAGAGAACTCCATCCGGATAGTCGGGACTGATCTTGATGTGACCATCCGGTGCGACGCCGAGGCCGATGTGAAGAAAGGCGGAGCAATGTGCATCCAGGCCCGTAAACTTTTCGATCTCGCACGGCTGCTGAGCGCTGACGATGTGAAGTTCAGGAAGGAAGACAATGAATGGGTCACGGTAACATGCGGCCGAGGCAAGTTCAGGCTTGCCGGCGTAAGCAAGGAACAGTTCCCGGAGATACCGATATTCAAATCGGCCCCGCTGAGACTGCCTGCCGAGGTTTTCAACTATTTCATTCGTCACACGGCGTTTGCCATCACGAATGAACAATCACGATTCACCCTTTCGGGAGCGAAGTTTCTCCTTGCTGACGGCAAGGCTCGGATGGTGACGACCGACGGCCACCGCCTCGCATATATCGAACGCTCTACCGACACGCCGTCGGACGCTAAGATGGACGCCCTGATCCCTAAGAAAGCTCTGCTTGAGCTGGTGAAGATATCGGGCGAATCGGGCGAAGATGTTTCGTTCGGCGAGGACCAGAACCATATCTATTTCGAGCTTGACGGCCGCCTTTTGATAACCCGTAAATTGTCCGGCAACTTCCCGAATTATGAGATGGTCATGCCAAAGGACAACGACCGGATCGCCGTTTTCGACCTCGACGAAATGAAAGGAGCCGTTCGCCGCGTTGCTCTGATGGCCGATGAACGCAATCGGTCGATCCGTCTGACTGTCCGCGAAGGCGAGATCGAGTTGAGCGCCCAATCCAGCGAGGAAGGCGAGGGCAATGAGGTCGTGCCGGCCGATTGCTCAGGCGAAGAAACTACGCTGGGATTTAACTGGCAGTACCTGCAGGATTTCCTAAACGTCGTATCGGCCGTCCAAACCGGCGACGCCGAGACCGCCTCAGCCGAAACCTCGGAAAAAGAAACCGACGGCGATAAGGTCCGGGTAAAAGAATCGTCAAGTCCGACCCGCATCTCCTTCGAGTTCAAGGACTCAAACGCCGGCACCCAACTCCGCATCGCCGGCGACTCGCCCTACGATTATCGGTATGTGGTTATGCCGTTGAGAATTTGACTTAGCAATAGAGCAATGACAATCGGGTTTTCTATTCTCTATAACGATCACGGACATGCCGATACATCGAAACCTCGTTGATAACTCAAGATTCAACGGAAACGCACTATTGCCATACGAGTTGCGAATTCAGGATTTTGAAATGGCGATGCAGGATGTCTACGATTTTCTCTTTGACGTAAATTCTCATCTTGTTGGAAAGGGCCTTCAGCGGTTGGATGATATGTTGCGGCCCGCCATCATGTCGGGGCTTTTGTCTGATATGGTAACCGCAAGTCTGGCCAAGCATTCTCGAGTTCTAACTGAGAATCTTTACCATAACGGTCACCCGGATTTGATAGTTCAAGGGGTCTATGCGGGAAACGCTGTCGTAGCGGGATCAGAAGGTGTTGAAATAAAAACGACTAGAAAGACCGGCGGTGCTGTTGACACCCATGGAGCAAGGGATCAATGGATGTGTGTTTGGGTATACGAAGTTGATACCGAGACTGAACCAGCAAGAGATCGTCGGCCTATGGGCTTTACCGAAGTTTATTTAGGCAAGGTCGAAATTGAAGACTTTCGGAAAAACCCTCGCGGTGAACTTGGAACGCGAACGGCGACCTTGCATAAGGACGGCATAAAGAAACTTCGTGATCGCTGGATATTCAAGCTTTGAACTGCTTCGTCCGCAAGCTTGCTAACTTTGGAATCGCTTCGCACCCAATCTTAAAGAAATGCTCGTCTTTTTCTATACCGATACTTTGGTAACCAATAGCTTCGGCAGCTGCCAAAGTGGATCCCGCTCCGGCGAACGGGTCAACAACGACGCCTTCACCAAGCGGGAGCGATGCACGAACTATTTGCCGCATGAACGACTGCGGCTTCAGGCTGGGATGCGGAGCCAATGACCGTTCATTCTTTCCGGTTGGTGACGACTCAATAACATCTGTAAACGGCTTGTCGGCGGACGGACGGCGAAAACCACCCGTTTTCCATTTTCGTAGATTGTCCTGTGCTCTCCCGTCAAGCGGTTTACGAAATACGAGCCAAGGTTCCCATGCGGAGCGCGGCATAACGCTTACGTCGGCGAATTCTTGGTGTGCAGCTTTCGGCCTGTCTCCTCCACGCATGGTCATCGTAAGACGTACTATTTCTCCCCGCCGCTCAAGTCCCGATTCGGCCATGGCCCCAGAAACGATATAAGAAAGGAGTGGGTTCGAAGCGACCAGTATGTTGGCCCCTGGAACAAGCTTCGGCATTAGGAGCCGGGCCCAAAGTGAAAAGAATGCTTGAAGTTCGTTCAACTGCTCTCGCGTAAGTGTGGTGAATCTGGGCAGCGGCGACCTCGTGTGACCGTCAAACGATGGCGGAATTCTCCAAACACCACCCGTTCCGCTTCTCAACTTTAATTGCTGTTCAGGTGTGTATTCGTGCAGTCCATATGGCGGATCCGTTACAACGGCATGAATCGAATTTACTTCCTGGTTCGATATCCAGTCAAGGCAGTCGGCCATAATCAGTTTTACGTTCCCAAAACGAAACGATCTTTCACTATCTTGATTAGCTGGTCTACGGGTTTCTTCCGCAACTGATTTTTCTTTAAGCCTGTAAATACCGCGTTCTTCACGCAAAAAGATGTCAGGCGTGTTCAATCTTAGATAGGATCGAATGGATGATGAAGGCGTAGCCCCGACAATCTGGTTCACGCGCAGTTCAATGTCGTTTACCGACATTGCCGCTGATGCCTGGGACAAAACGTGCATGATTGCGTCCCGAATTTTTCCAGGAGAATATCGAGTTTGTTCAGTTTCCACACGAAGACAGTAGACGTCCCGACGTCTATTGTCAAGAGACATAATTGTGTTGGCTCAAAACTCAGTTACTCTAACGAAATTTGTATCCGCCATTAGAAGGTTTGTTTTCTACCCGTGCGTTGACTCGATATCAACCGTGATCCTTTTCCATTTGCCCTGAAGGAATCGAGCGACGCTCAGAACACAGCGGGAAATATGTCCGGCGAGGATGGCGAGCCAAATGTCCAATGGCTCGAGTGTCCCGAGGCGGTCGATAGCGAAACAGATCCCGAGAGGAATGATCACTTGCGAGATTATCGAAATGTAGAGCGGCCCCTTGGTATCGCCTGTGCCTTGCAGCCCGCCGGTGTAGGTCAGGGCAACTGAAATAAACAATCCGGAGAAGGCCAGAACGCGGAGCAATTGAACTCCGATCGCAACAACCGCTGGGTCCGTCATTCCAAAAAGGCCCAGAAGCTGCTCGGGGAAGAAAAAGAAGAAGTTACCGAGAAACGCCGCTCCGATCAGTCCGAACCTCGCGGCGGCGTTGACTGCTGAGACCGCACGATCGGGATTTCCGGCACCGAGATTTTGCCCGGCCACTGCGGCGGCCGCACCCATCAGCCCCATTGAGGTCCAGGTTACCAGGGAGAACAACTGTACATACGACACCGCGAAGGCAGCCTGCGCCGCCGCACTCTGGGCAAGCGAGCCGATGAACGCCAGCATCAGAACTCCGCCGACGTTCATCGCGATCCCTTGAATACCTGCCGGAAGCCCGAATTTGAATAACTTGCGGATCACCTTCCAATCGGGAGCATAGCTTCCCCCGCGGGGAAACGATACCACCCAACCACCGCTCCATAGCTTCCACAAAGCGTAGACGGCGACTGTGCCGGACGCGAGAGCGGTACCCATTGCGGAACCCACCGTCCCGAAAGCAGGTATCGGCCCCAACCCTCGGATCAGGATGATGTTAAAAACAAGATTCAAAACCGTCATCACGATCCCGAGTACCATCGGTGTCCGGGCATCGCCCGCCGAACGAAGAGCCCCGCCGAGCATGAAAAAGATCAGCATGCCGCCGCTTGCCACATACATCGTCCGAAGAAACGGCAGGGCCTCAGCTTTTACCTCAGGTGCGGCGTTAACAAGGTCGAGCAGGTAAGGAGCAGCGATATACCCGATCGGGGCAAGGATGCCGAATGAAAGGAATATCGCCGTCAGGAAAGCCTGGTAAACCGTTCGGTTCACCTTTTCTGTCTCACCCGCACCGGCAAAGCGAGCAACCAGAACACTCATCCCGATAAATATCGACGAAATGAAAACGATCACGACGATCCAGAGTTGGACGCTAACGCCGATCGCCGCATTTGCGGTAAACCCGATAAGATTGCCGACAAGTGCGTGGTCAACAATTCCCTGAAGGCCGCCGATAACGTTCGCGAGCATCGTCGGCCACGCGATCTTCCAAACGGCGCGCGAAAGCGGCCCTTCAACTATCGAGCGGTCGTATTTTGCTTTTGTCGCGGGTGAGGACGTGAGTTCTTCATCCCCGTCAATTGCGAGATTTGCTCTCTGGGCATCATCGGCCATTGAATATGTTGCGGCTTGCGGAGGTTCGAAGATCTACGGACCTTAAACCCGGTACACCATACGCTTCTAATAGAAAGAAGGTTTTTGATCCTTGACCAATTTCCCCTTCTCCACCTTCTTCCCTGCTCGGATCGAAAGGCCAAGCCACGGAGGCCTATGAACCCGGTTTCGTGGTCCGATCAGCGATTGACCACAGAATACGAGCAACAAGAATGAGCGGACAATCTAACTGCGCACGAAAATGTTCAGCACGATCGTCTGCAAAAACATGATCACGATCAGCACGATCATTCCAGAAAGGTCGAACATCCCGACCGGCGGGATAAGCCGCTGGACCGGCAGCATTATCGGATCGGTCACACGCTTTACGAAACCGAGAAAAGTGTTTCGCGTGAACACGAACCATGATGAGATAAATCTGATGAAGATGAAAAGCACCAGGATGCTAAGCAGCCCGTACAGCAAGAAACCGATGAAGACCTTTGGATTGCCGGTCGTGACGCCGGCCGACAGGCCGTCGATGACGAAGAAAGTGTTCCAGACAATGCTGCTCACAAAATAGGTCAGCACAAGCGAAACGAACATTGTCACGAGCGGCGCAAGCCGTGTATCGACGCGAAATGTAGCGAGCATTCTTGCCGCCGGATAGACGAACCGCTCGGTCAGTTTTCGTATCCGGAATCCGAATCTGCCGATCCGGCCGAACGGATTAGGGTCGGCATAATTGAAGATCATCCGAAGAATGAGCAATGCCAGCAGAACAAAAAAAACTCCCCACAGCACCATCCAAACGAAGGGGTAAACCGTCAGCGACAAAAAACCAGTTACGTTCATTGCGGATATTCTCTTGCCCCAAAAATAGCGGTACCGACTCGCACCATTGTCGCGCCCTCCTCGATCGCGACCTCAAAATCGTGGCTCATTCCCATTGAAAGCTCGCCGCCGCTTTCAAAAACGCCACTCTCATCCAGCCTGTCCCGCAACTGTCGAAGTCGAGCAAAATATGGCCGTGTCGCTTCGGGATCGTCATAAAACGGCGGCATTACCATCAGGCCTTTGAGTTTAAGCCGTTCGCAGCCTTTCAAAAACTCGGCCATCTTTGGTAATTCTTCCTCAGTGATCCCAGACTTCGTTTCCTCTCCCGCCAGGTCGACCTGAACGAGGACGGGCAATTCCTTTCGTCCTTCCTCAATACAGATACGCTCCAGCCGTTCGGCCAGTTCAACCGAATCAAGCGAGTGGATCACATCAAACAACTGTACGGCCTTGCGGGCCTTGTTCGACTGAAGGTGGCCGATCAGGTGCCATTCAGCGGCGCCGCGGCCGAGTTCGTTGACCTTCGATTCAGCCTCCTGAACCTTGTTCTCACCAAAGACCGAAATTCCCGAGGCGATCGCGCTGCGTAAAACATCTGCCGGGTGCGTTTTGCTGACGGCGATCAGCCTGACCTCTCGCTCGTCGCGTCCGGAGCGTTCGGCGGCCGCTTGAATGCGTCCGGCTATCACGGCCAGGTTGGCTGAAATGCTTTCGGGCACAAGCCCAATATATCAAACCCGCGGCCAGGATCTGAACTGTCAGGATATTTCGGCATCTCCGGAACTTCTTTGTTCCGGCAAGCGTTAATACCTCATCATGATCATTAAAGACAAAAAACTGAAGAAACGCCTGGACAGGGTTCCCGACCGAGACAAGAACGGTGATCCGATATTCAAGATCGCCGAAGGCGGCAAGCCGGCGCGGGAAAAGAAGAACGACGGGCCGAGGAAATAGAAACCGCGTCACGACTGTCGCAGCACGCGCTCAACCTCGCGGGCCATTCGGCCGGTGAGCATGTACCACATCATCTTGTAGTCTGAGATGAACGACCAAAGCGGATATTTAAAGGTCGCGGGCCGGTTCTTTTCGACCACGAAATGGGCGAACCACGCAAACGCATAGCCGACGACGAAACAGAGCGGAAAGTAGTACCATGTGCCGCGCAAGATCAGCCAAACCAGCAGTATTAGCCCAATCGAGGTCCCGGCGAAATGCAGCCATCGCGTCAAGGGCTTTGAATGCTCACGCACGTAGAAAGGCCAGAATTCTTTATAGTTTGCGATCACTTATTGGTCCGAAGTTCGCTCGCAACGATCGCGCTTATCACAACAGAGATCGTATTTAGAACGCCGGTCGTAACGACAAAGACGACGATCGACAAAACGGCCGAGCCGACGACGTTCCAGTTAAATCTTCCCGATAGAATGTACACCGTCAGAACGCTGAGAACGACGCAAATAAGGGTCGAAACGACAGCTAAGACGACATAAACGACAAGCGATACATCAACCGCCCGCTGCTGGCCCGCAAACCCATTCAGCGAGAGGGCCCACATAAACCAGCCGGCAAACCCCGACGCAATGCCAATTAGCAAGATCGTCGCGCCGGTCAGAGCCATCGCGATCGTCGTTCCTGATCTCATAATTTCGAAAACTTGTCGATCATCGGAACAACTGCTTCACGGGCTTTCCGGCCTCAGGGTTTTGTTCACTATAATCCAGTCCGAGAAATTTGGTTAGTGTCGCGGCAACCTGGTTCTGATAGATCGTTTCGGCGTTCCGCCATTCACCGCGGAGCTCGACGTCGGGCGAGAAAAACGCCATCCAGATGAACTGGGCCTCGGGCACGTCCTCGCCGTGATCGTCCCAGTCATTGATGGTTTTCCCGCGCCCGTGATCGGTCGTGATGATCAGCGATGTCTTGCCGCGATAGGCAGGGTCGGACTGCAGAAATTCCCAAAGCTCGCGAATGAAACCGTCGGACCTGTGGAGCGCTTCGAGGACGCGTTCGTAGTTTTTATTGTGTGACCAATCGTCGGTTTCGTCAAAGCCGATATGAATTGCCCGCGGATGAAATTTCTTCATATGCGCAAGCGCAAAACGGTGTGTGTAATAGTCGTACCGGGCCGAGTTCCACGCAGGGACCGTCTCAAACTGTGCCCGGCTTAATGCAGAGATATCCTTGTCGCCGATCTCGAACGGCATATAACCCGCGTTGATCCGAAACGATCCGGGCTTGTTTGTCGCGATCCTTTGAAACGCATCCCACGACGAGAATTCCGCCACCTGCTCATAACCGAGCCCCATCTTCTTTTTCAGAAAATCGAGGAACGACGGGTAGGGATTCTGCGGATGGCTGTTGCTTTTTATAACGTCGTCATGAGCCTGGCCAGTGAGCAGTTCGGAATATCCGGGATACGAGAACCAGAGTTTGTTCGTCGTTTGGACCGTGCTCTTTAGTTCGCGATTGCCCGCGACCGACCCATGCGACCTGATAAGCGTTTGCCAAAAGAACGGCATCAGTTTTTCACGCCTCTCCGCTGGCGTCGCGGCCCAGAAATTCGTGTATGCGGCGGTTTGTTCAGGCTTCGTGCTTACGGATCTCAGGATATCAAGATCAAGCCCGCCAAAGATCTCCTGCGTTCGGGCGCCGTCAAGCGTTACCAGCACTACGTTCTGAATTTTTTGCGCGCCGGTTTGCGAGGAGACAGCAAAAAGCAGGATCAGCAGGACCGTCCCGAAGCAGCGATAGCTTAAGCTCATCATCAGATTTTCTACAACGGCCAGAAAAAGAGTGCAGAAAACGCCGGTTGGCACTTGCAGCGGATTCGTTCGACTTCGAATAGTTCAATCAGGATCAGAAGAATTTGTCCATGCCCAGCCCGCTCATACCCGAGCTATGTCCACCCTTCATAGTACCCGATATCTGCCCCTTCGGCCCTGGAACGACTTTCATCCACTCAACTTCTTTGACCTTCCACTTTCGCATCATGCGTTCAACGGCGGCAACATGTTCACTTGCAGCGGCGTCAGGATTCTTTTTCATCCATTCGGTCATGTCCTCCATATAGCCTTTCGCCCTTCGGGCAAGTCCGGCTTCGGCCGCTTCCATGCGTACAGTACTTTTTGCCAGTCCGCGCGCTTCGGCCGTTACCGCGCTTTTCACCCATTGCCGCAGGAAAAACCTCGCCCCCATTTTCAAGAGCGGTGCGGCGATATCCGCAACTGACGAAACGATAACAATAACTTCGAGAATTCCAACTGCCCTCCCCGCACCCGCGACCGTCCGGTTAATATACTCGTTTAACTTTCGCTGGAGGATCTCTGTCAATATGGCCGAGGCGACGACCGTCCCAACCGCGCCTAGGACGTCTCCGCCGTTCCGCTGGTCCCAAGCCTTCATATAGAGAGCAAAGGGCTTTTTCCACACCTTTGGCGAGGAAAATTCCGCTCCGCCGAGCCAATCCGATATGGTCGGGACAAGCGGTGCGGCGGTTGCGCGCACACCTTCCTGCCGGAGGTGTTCCTGCTCGCCGTCCTGGATGGCCTCGAACAATTCGGCCATCGCCTTGGAAAGTTCTCGCATGAACGGCCCTTGATGGACCCGCTCATAAAAAGCGGCCCCGATCGGTGTCGTCCCAAGAAGCGATTTCTGGTCGATCAACCCGGTTTTTGTTGGGATCGGGTCAGGCCATCGGCCCGCGCCGTAGGATAGCCAAACTTCAAAATTGCGTGGATCGATTATCCACGATGAAGGCTCCTCCGGATCACGAACCCTCTTTGGCGTGAAACGAAGCCAAACTCCACTCTTCTCGAGCTGTTCGGCGAGGGCGAAGTAAAATTCCGCCTCATCGGGATTATTCGTCCTCGGAGTCAGGGCGTCAGCGGTAAGAAGGTCCCAAAAGTTCAGCCGGACTTGCTTGTCCTTTTCTGAGATCGGGATCTGCTGCTCAAAAATGCGGTCGGCACGCCGCCTCAAACGCACGTCCCGAAGGACCATCCGGCCATTCTGATAAACGCTCTCGTAGCTCCCGCCATCCCGTCCTCCGGTAACGATCGAACGCCGCAACGCGTCCTTATACTCCTGCTGGACGACCGGATTTACCACCGCCGCATCGAGCACCTTCTGAACGTGCTCAACCTGCGCCCGCGACATGTGCTTTAACACCACAGGCAGCTCTTTGCCGATCAACTCCCGCGCATCAGCGGCTTTTAACGCGATCGCTCGTTTTCTATCGTGACCCATTTCGATACCCGTCTTTACATCATGAATCGGACGAGTCGGCAAAGTTCTTTTTGCCGGGCCACATCTAAGCTGACAAAAAAAAGTTGCGGCCTCTGACTCGATGCATATATAAGCTTCATAAATGATACTTAGTCATGAACACGATTTAATCTAATGTTTGAAATCGAGGCATTCTCACTATATGTTTGCCTGATGGCGCGAGCTATTTCTATTGCAGTATTCTCTGAAGATAAAATCTCAATAATCAACCTAAACTGCTGCTTTTCCAATACACCTGATTTTTCGGCGTGTGAAACGGTATCAGTGCTCAGCCCGACATCTTCTAAGTCTTCAACGGGTTCTAACGCTTTTTTCGCTTCGAGCTTGGCGGTTTCCTCGTTAAAGAGGGCAATACGCTTTTCTATGATTAGTCCTAATTCCCGGTTGTTTAATGAAATAAGGGAATTTCGATCTTGAAATAATAGTTTGTATCTATTAGGTACGGTATCTATTGTCACTCCATTAGTTGACGCTTCATTCGCTTTCTGTGCGATCTCACGTTTTATCTCATCGCACAAATTGTGAATTGCGGATTGAATTCCCTTTACACCTCCCTTGCCCTTAGCGGCTGATTGAAAACGATTATGATCTAAGTAGCCGCCGTGGTCCACTAATTGAAAATCACTATTTTGCCGATTGATGAAAGATCGCACATCGTCAATTCCTGATTG
Organism: Pyrinomonadaceae bacterium; assembly: GCA_050250045.1. Taxonomy (GTDB): domain Bacteria; phylum Acidobacteriota; class Blastocatellia; order Pyrinomonadales; family Pyrinomonadaceae; genus OLB17. The sequence goes on from JBFWPK010000021.1 coordinate 67,393, forward strand.
TATACATCCTTCTTTTACCTCGGTTTTGCGCACATTAATCTGGCGTTGCAACGATAATCTGGCCTGTCTTGCTTTTTCTGAGATTTCATCGATTGCCGCGAATAATCTTTGAATATCAGATGCTTGGTCTATCGCTGACTGCTTCGCACTCTTCAAGTATTTCTCTGCCTCCCTGAATAATTTCACATGCCGGATTGCTTCCACAAAATCATCATCTGTACTCAATTCAGTATTTACGGATTGAATCTGTGCAATAAGATCGTTCTTCCATTCAGCAAAGTTAGAGCTTTGGATCTCCCCTTTCAATCTGATTGTTAACTGCTTCATATTGTTAACTGGTTCATATAAGGAATCTGGCAGAGCGTCACATGCTATATGGAATAACAGGTCGGTCCACAAACGCGACGGTCAATTTCTCGAACGGCATTGAATCGCTTTTTCAATCTCATCCCATACGGTCGCGAAATAGGAGTTATACAAAAATGCCAGGTTACGACGACGAAACCGGCACCGCGCAAGCTTCAAGGCAGTTATAATATCTTTCGTCTGCGAACTATTTCCACAAGAGGCTCAGACCATCTTTCTTAAACTTCGTGAATTCTTTGTCTCCGCTCATGAGAGTAAGGCCGCGCGAAATGGCCTGCCAGATAAGCATTCGGTCGAACGGATCGAAATGAGTATTCTCAGTAAGCAATGATTGGCCTGCCGCATCGTCAGGTGTAAGGTCGATCAAACGGAGATTCATCGCCACAGCCTCATCCAGCACGTCTTCTGCGGTTCTACCCTGAAGATCCATCCGGCCGGCACGCAGCTTTATCGCAGTCTCCCAAATACTGACGGCACTAAGATTGATCTCCTTCTCCGGATCTTGTAGGACAGTAGCTATTTTAGGGGGAAGTCTTCGAGGTTCGGCCACTGACCAAAGGAACGCGTGAGTGTCGAGTAGGGACCGCATTCCTGTCAGCGCAGATCGAGAAGCTCTTCGTCCGTCATCTTGAAGTCCGGACCGAAAGTCACCTTAACCTTACCTTCCCACGCGCCGAGTTTACGCTTCTTCGCCGCTTTCTTCCCGTTAACCGGTACGAGTCTCGCCACAGGCTTGCGCTTCTTCCCATAAAGCACCTCGACCGTCTCGCCTTGCTGAACCATCTCCAACAATTCCGACAACTGCGCTTTGAATTCACCGACAGGCAAACTTTTCATGGGGGAATTATAGAAGATTTTCTTGACAACTTGACAAAAATGTCACCGCAAACCTGTTTTCGATATGACGAATCTTCGCGTTTGCCCTCACTTTACAGGCGATGCTTGCAATCTAAGGCCGAGGCAGTATAAAAACTTCTTAATCTGCAAACGCGACGCTTAGTTGTTTGAGTTTCATTGAATCGTTTTTGTCGATGGTATCGATCTCCTCCCGGGTTACGTGGTTGTAGAGGATGTCCCGCTGCTGTGGGACAAATCCGGCTTCCCGGATCTGGTAACGCAGATCTCGCTCATTTGCGCAAGTACTTGCACCGGCGGCGGAGACGACATTTTCCTCGATCATGATCGAGCCCATGTCGTCGGCGCCGAAGCGGAGAGCGGTTTGGCCAAGTTTTAGGCCCTGGGTGAGCCACGAGGACTGGATGTGCTGGATATTGTCGAGAAACAGCCGCGAGACGGCGAGCATTTTCAGGTAATCGATTCCCGTTGGTTCGACGGTGATCTTCCTTCCCAACGCGGTATTTTCGCGCTGAAAGGTCCACGGGATAAACGCCGTAAACTCACCGCCAAACCCGGTCTCGGACTTGCGGGTGAGCGATTCGTCCTGAACGTCGCGGATGCGTTGGAGATGGCGGACGCGGTGTTCGACGCGGTCGCCTATGCCGAACATCATCGTCGCGGTCGAGATCAGCCCGACCTGATGGACGGCACGCATAACGTCGAGCCATTCCTGAGTGTTGCACTTGGTCGAGACGCGCTTGCGGACCTCATCATCAAGTATCTCGCCGCCGCCACCGGGCAACGAGTTCAGGCCGGCGGCTTTCAATCGCTGCATGATCGTGACGTAATCGAGGCCCGAAATAAGATGAATATTGTGGATCTCCGGCGGCGAAAAGCAGTGCAGTTGAAATTTCGGGTATTTCGCGTGCAGCGTTCTTAACAGATCTTCATACCACTCGATCCCAAAATCCGGATGCAGCCCGCCCTGCATCAGCACGCCGGTGCCGCCGAGGGCGATGGTCTCGTCGATACGCTTCTCGATCTCTTCGATCGAATGCACATAAGTGTCCGGCTTCCCGGGCCGCCGGTAGAACGCGCAAAAGGTGCAGACTACGTTACAGACGTTCGTGTAATTGATGTTGCGGTCGATGATGTAGGTGACGACATCCGTCGGATTCTTGCGCTGCCGGATCTCATCGGCGGCAAGGCCGATGCGGACAAAATCATGCGATTCTAGCAACGCGGTGCAGTCGTCGGCCGACAGGCGCTCGCCTGCCAACGCCTTGTCCAAGATTGGCTGGATATTGCTGGGCATTTCACTATAATTCTAGCAGAAAATTGCGGAAGTCCGCGTGCCGGCAAGGGCTTGTTGTACAGCTTTCCAGGTCGGGCCGGGATGCCGCAGCGGCGATGGGCACTGTCAAACTTAGATCAAAACTCGAAACCACCGACACCCGGCCGCCGTGGCACATCCTGCGCATACCTAAGTCAAAGGTTGCGTCGTTCGGATTCAAAGGCAATCTACGCCGCGTCGTCTGCACGCTGAACGGGACGGAAAAGTTCAACTGTTCGCTTTTCCCAAGCCAGGGTGATTATTTCATCACACTCAGCAAAAAGCTCCGCGATAAACTCGGCATCGAGCCAGGTGACAGCGTAAGCGTCGAACTTGAGAAAGACACGAGCAAATTCGGCATGCCAATGCCGAAAGAATTCGCCGAAGTGCTCCGTCAGGACAGCGAAGGTGAACGCCACTTCAATGCCCTCTCACCAGGCAACCAGCGGCTGATGCTGAAGCTGATCGTGATGGTGAAAGGCATCGACAAGCGGATCGACCGTTCGCTCACCGGCGTTGAATTGCTAAAACGCGCCGACGGTAAGTTCGATTACCACGCCCAGTACACCGCAATGAAGGCCGTAACATCACCTCGGAATGAAGGCCTGCACACCGGAACGGAAACTGAATTCGAATAGCGTTCTGGTAGTTTCATGTTATTGAAGGGCCGACTTCGGCGGTTGCGGTTTCTGAATAAATGTGTTAAGATAATAAAATCTTCGGTGAGAAGAGGCTGTTTGGATTGGCAGCGAACGCGTCTGGATAGATGCAAGGCAAAGTGATTGTGAAGTCATTTGGAACATGGGTAAGCCAACTGTCCTTCCTTCATTCTCATTGCTCCACCCTCAATAAATTACCCCGCTTATAGGAGCATATTCGCATGTCAAACGACACAATAATCAAGCTGCAGTCTGCAGCGGAACCACACACGTCACCCGAAAACGTAAAACTCAACAAGCTTGTCTCGAGCATAAATGTCCGGGATTTTGTGAGATTGCTAAAAGTAGCTGACAACAAGGTCAACCCGAGAAGTGCAAAGAAGAATCCTATCACTGATAGCATCCAAGAAACCTTGGAAGAATCGCCCGATCTCTTTTGGCTTAAATCGAAAGGGATCCTTCTTGCAACTGAAACCTGTCAGATTCTAGATCGAAACCGTGTACGATTGTCGTTCAACGAACCTGAATATGAAGGCATCATGGATGGAGGTCATAACGCACTCGCGATTGCGAGTTTCATCGCCGGCCGGTTGTTTAAGCAGTCGTTCAAATCGTGGTCGGAGTGTAAGGATTTTTGGGACGGGAATTTTGACGCGATTAGCTCAGAACTTAATGCGAACGAATCGGAAATCCCCTCATTTTCGATACCAGTCGAGATTCTTTACCCGAACAGCGAAGAAGGAGCGATAGACCATTATTACGATTTTATCGCTGAGATTTGTTCAGCTCGTAACAACAACGTTCAGTTGAGGGAAGAGGCGAAAGGCAACAAGATTGGACTATACGACGCGCTAAAAGACCGGCTTAACGGTCACTTTAGCGTCATCTGGAAGACTGGCGAAGCCGGAAATATCAAATCTGATGAAGTCATCAGCATGGCTTCAATTCCCCTGTTTCTCCTCCAAGAAAAGGGGCTGTTGCCCAACAATTTGCCGCAATTCAACATCATCGATACCTACCGTGCGAAGAGCAAATGTATTAGCTTCTACAACGCGGTGTTGTCACACGACGACGTGAGTGGTAAGAACCAAGGCAAGCATGTTCTCAACAACACCTATATCGACTCCGGACTAGGCTTGGTTAGCACTATCATGAAGTTCTTTGACAAGGTCTTTGCCGAATTTCCGAAGCTCTATAACGACGTGTCTCCCGGCTTCGGACGAATCAAGTCCGTCGACGACAAGAAAGCGAAGCAATCGCTTTTCAGGACGCGAACGTGCGACAAAACCTACCCACCCGGTTTCATTTATCCGTTGGTTACTGGCGTCATGGAGCTTATCGAAATTGATTCCGAGAAGAAGGTGCTTCGATGGAAGGTTGATCCTTTAGCAATAAACCTGGCGGATCTCGACATGACCCAGTACATCGGAGCCATCAAGATCGCGAATTACGACCCCCAAACGGTCGGTAAGCAGATCTTGTTTTACCAGCAGGCGCGATCGATGTTCGAGACCTACCTTCGTCAGCGCGAGCAACCTCTCACGGTTGGTACTGGACACGTTGCATAGTTCTGACAAATTAGGAACTTTGGGGTCGCCATGAAGGGCGGCCCTTTTTTGCTGTTCTTTTCCGATTCCGAGCTTATCCGAAAGCAAAAGTCCGAATAGGGAAACCGCGCGGATCGTTGAGGCGTGCGACCCGATGTTGGAATCAAAAAGGTAAAGAACGCAAGGATCATTGGGTCGTTTCGGATCCGGACGCTGCCGAAGATGTTGTCGCCCGGATCGCCGAGGCGGAAATGGCTTGCGTAAAGCTGCCGACGTATAAGGACGAAGCGATATATCTGGCGGTTGCCGCCGCGAAGGCCCGCCTCCAACTCTGAGCAGAAATCAGTTTCCGATCGCGTCCTGAATCTGTATTCGCTTTTCAATCGAAACAAATTGCGGGAATTTTCTCTGGCAACTGATACTTTTTGCTGAATTTCCACGCGATTAAAGATGTAGAAATAATGGGAACGTTGGAAATGGATAGGCGTGAACAACAACTTGGAACAACCGACATCGGCCTGCTGGTCTTCGTGATCGTGGCCGGGTGGCTGCTGCTGTTCCAATCCGGGATATTTCAGTGATCTATGCCGTAAATTCGAGCGGCCGATTTCGCTCGATCAATCCGTTTTTGAACGCCAGTTCGAAATAAAGCTCCAACCCCGCCTGCATTGATTCGTCAATTTCATAAGAAATATTCGATGTAAGGTATTCCTTCAGTTCATCGAAAGACAGGTCGATGTCGCCGACGTAATTTGCCGCGATCTCATCGATATGTGCAAGGCCCTCGTCTCTAACGGCGGCGAAATCGACGGGAGCTGCCTTCTGCCGGGTCATCCACATCGCAAAGACGAAACCGAGCCCGGTAAGGTCGTGCCAGAGCTTCGCAAGATCGAAGACCTGATAGGCGGCATCGGCCGGCCGCGCCGCAACGCGAAGTGCCGGGTCGCCGATCAGCAATGAGCAGTCTGAGGAGGCGAGCATCGCTTCCACATCTGGCCTTGCTTCGCGCCATTCGGGATCGAATCCCAGAAATTCGCGGAATATTATCTTGGTAAGGACCACCGAGGTCCGCGACGAAACGTCCAGCGCGACGCTCCGCACGTCTTCGAGCGGCCGGTCGCGGGTAGCCAGGCAGACACTCCGCACACGTTCCCTTGCTCCTACGCAAACATCGGGCACAAGCCGAATGTCGCGAAGCGTCTGGTAAGCGATCACCGGCGTTAGGGCCGCATCCACCCGGCCGGCAGAGAGAAGGTCTGCCGACCTTGCCGGAGCATTGTCCAACACCAGTTCGACCCGGCCATGATGCGGCCCATAAAGAAAGCTCCAGATAAGCGGCGAGGTATTCGAATAGCTTGAGGCCGAGATCCGCGGCGGACGCGACTCCATATCAGTTCCCCTCAAGCCTGGACGTCCTGATATTCCGGCGTTGATTCGATCACTTTCCTCGTGTAAGGGCAAAGCGGCCGTATCTTCAGCCCGTTCGCCCGCGCAAATTCTACCGCCGCGGCAACCAGCTTTTTCCCAACGCCCTGGCCCGCAAGTTTTTCGTCGACTTCGGTATGATCGATAACCATAGTGTCCGGGCCGTTTCGTATGTATGTCATCTCGGCGACCCATTCGCCATCCTCATCAATGAAAAACGCCCCTTTGCGTCCGTGTTCTTCCCTTTGAATATCCATCTATAGTCAGCCTACAAAGAAAGCGGCCCGCATTGCAAACGGGTTGTGCCGAACATTCTAATTGTCTATCCTTCTGATTATGAACCCCTTGTTATTGCCGGCCGGGACTGCTCCATCAGAAGCGGCTCGCCGAACCGAAAGGAGGTACAGGACCCCAGTATGAAGATCTACGATATAACCATCGGGCTCAGCGAAACGATGCCCATCTATGCCGGCGATCCGACCGTCTCGATCACCGCGGCAAAGTCGATCGCGGGTGGTGATTCGGCCAATGTCTCAAAACTGTCTTTGGGCGTTCACTCTGGAACGCACGTTGACGCCCCGAACCATTTTATCGACGGCACGCGGCGTGTTCACGAACTCGACCCGCACAAGTTGATCGGCCCCTGCCGCGTCGTCCGCGTGCCTGACGATGTTCAGGAGATCGAGCCCGAACACCTTGGCGATATCGCTGGAATCGAGCGAATTCTTTTCAAATCTCGCAACTCGGCATTCTGGAACGAACCTGAACGCGGATTCCGCAAAGATTACACTTATCTGACGCCCGCGACCGCGAAACTGCTGGCAGACAATGGCGTTGTCCTTGTCGGTATCGACTACCTATCTATCGAAAAGGGCGGCTCACCGGGACATCCCGTACACGTCACGCTGCTCGAAAAAGAGATCGTCATCCTCGAAGGCGTCGATCTGCGCTCTGTCGAACCCGGCGATTACGAGATCATCTGCCTGCCCCTGAAATACAACGGCGGCGGCGGCGATGGCTCTCCGGCCAGAACGGTCCTGATCGAGCGTTAAGTCCGAAGCCTTCACCGACGGTCCCGCTGTGTGTCGGCGATCAGGCTTAGTTCGGCACGGCCGCAATAGCAAAACCTATCCCGCATTCGCGATTTCGAAACCGAAAACATACCTGGACTTTTCTGTGCGGCTTAGACCGCCAGCATAGGAGTTTTCGGCGACTCAGCGTGTGTTTTCAAGATTTTTCCATATAATGGTCGTATAAGCTAAACAATCAGGTCGTGAGTCGCCGTTGTTCGTGTCGTCCGAGATCAGAACAGACGATCGCGTCGTGCTATCACCGGTCCAAAATGATTCGGATGCCTTTTGGGCCGATTCTTTAAAGGAGAAATGGGAGCGAGTTTACTATGAATTTTCCGTGGGACAAGCAAATAGACAAAAAAAGTCTGTTAGAGACGTTGAATCAGATATCGAAGCTTATCAAGGCATACGAAAAGTACAAGTTTGGCTGGGAGTACCTAATGCCGCAAAATGTTCATGGGAAGATCCTTGACGCGGCAAGGGGTATCAAGAGCCTGGAGGAGGCATGGGTTTACTATAAGGATATGGAATCGATCTACCAGGCCCTGAAACTGCTTAACAACAAGGAAGTGGCGAACAATCCGGCCCTTGCGGCAAAGGCTTATGGCCAACTCCTCAAGGGCGTAGGAACGGTCGTCGGCGGCCTGCCCTTCCCGGCCAAGGTATACGGCGAGCCGCTTAAAGTGCTCGGAGGAAAGTTCGAGGCAACGGTTAAGGTCTTAATGCCATCCGCACATGGAAGCGGGCTTGATGCCGACCTGCGTGATTTCCTCGGTGGGGGCCAAAAGTTCATCAACGGGATCTAGCCTTGTGCGACACTACAACACAAAGCAGTGCGATAAGGCTGAGCGTTAAAAAATGTCTGCAGGTAGTATTTTCGATTCAGAGACAAAGAGCGGGCCCGGCAAAGGGATCTATTTGATCGCCGTGATGGCGTTTCTCGTATTGGCGGCGATCGGGTATGGGCTTTATTGGTACACATCGCCGATACCCGCGGACCCGAAGGATCTGCTTGCGGCTGAGATCAGGGAAAACACCGTACTATTGCTGGCACAGCCGACTTTTTCGGGAGACGAATTCCGGTCGCAGCTGCTTGGCCGCGGGCGGCTTGAGAAATATGCCTGGCGCGAGAAGGTTGCCTATTTTACTTATCCTGAGAGCACCGAGGCTGAATTTCAGGAATTCGTGTCGAAATATTTCGCGGACGCGGCCCAGCTAGAGTTTGGCAAGCTCGAAGGCGGCCGTGTCGTGCTCGACAGTTACAAAATGACGCCTTCGCCGGCCGCAGCGAGATTTTTCAAGACCCCGACTGACAACTTCAAGCTCGATACCGATCAGTCCGTGACAATTCCGTTCAACGGGATAAACTATGTGGCCAGCCTCGAAGAGCTTCGGCGGCTGACGAACAACTCGCAGCTTTACGGCGGCAAACTGCTCACGCAGGTGCCCGAACGAAGCGACCAGCCGCATATGGTCTTCGCCAACCACGCGATCATGGTCGCAAAGCCCGAGGAACCGACGCTCAAGCGATTGGTTGGCGAGCTTTTGAAGGGCGTTCCCGACAACCGCGAGGCACGTATTCAGCGGCTGGTTGATTTTGTATCAAACGAGATCGAGTACAGCTACACCGAAGCGACCGGTTCGCGGGAAACGTTGAAGCGTGCGAACGAAACCCTGATGACGCGTTCCGCCGATTGCAGCAACAAAACCATCCTGCTTGCTTCCCTGCTCGAGCAGATCGACGAAGAGTACATCCTGCTTTACTGCCCTCGCCACATAACCGTCGCCGTGCCGCAGGGTAATTTCCTGAACGATAACAAGCTTGATTTTACCTGGAATCAAAAACTCTGGGTGATCGCCGAAACGACCGCTCCCGGATTTCAGATCGGCAGTTCGATGGTAGTGGAGCCGAATAAACTGACGACCGTGCAATTCGTCCAGGACCCGAAGAACTCGGATGTCATCTTCGATGCAAGCTCCTACGAGCGGCTGAAATTCTTTTGATCGTAGATACAGATGCAGCAGCGGCGATTTTCTCGCGGCCGCCTCATGGATCCCGGAAAGGAGTCTTAACCTCTACTCGCCCGATCAGTCCGCTTAAAAGAGCGCTGACAAGGTTGCCGTTTCCCGCCGAATACGGGTCGTAATCATATTCTTCATTCAAAGCGTCGTCGAACCCCAAGGCGTAGCCTTCGCTGAGGACCTCGCGATTCTCGCCGATGCTGACCGAATACGGATCGCAGACGCCGCCATCGAACATATAGGGGTTGTCGTAATAATCGTCACCATAGCCGTTCTCGCGAGCGAACTGGCCGGCAAGGAAGCCTTCGTCGTAACCCTGCATCAACAAGCCGCTGAGCAGTTCCGAAACGAATCCGTCGCCTGCGAAGCTCGACAGCAGGCCGTCGATCGGCAGTTGTCCGAGGATGCCGCCGAGGTCCGGGCCATCGCGGTATTCACTATAGCCGGCGTCATAATACTCCGGTTCATAGCCGTAATCCGTCGAATGATCGACAAAGACCGGTGGTTCGTAGTAGCGCGGCGGCATCGGTTCTGCATAGACGGGATACACCGAACGCGTGTATCTTCGTTCCTCGTAACTGGTAAAGACGCTGTAGGCCCGATCACCATGCGAGCCTCGATTCAGGAATCCGTCGATTAGGATGCTGAATATCCGTTGTGCCCAGTTGGGTCGATCGTATCCGTAGTCGTTCACATACCGATCGTGTCCGTAGTCGTTTACATACCGATCGTATCTGTACCTGTTCGCAGCACGATAGTATCCGTGGCCGGGCACATAGGGATCATATCCATAGCTGTTCACATAAGGATCGTACCCGTAGTTGTTCACGTAATAATTGTTAGTGTAGAAGTAATTGTGGACACGCTGCCTGGCGAATCTGCGCTGCCGCCTTTCGAATCGGCGCTCGGCCTTCCTCTGCTGCTTCCAAAAATGTCTCATGTCGCGGCGGGCGCGCTTCGCAGCATTCCGCCGGTCCCATTGGCGTCCAGCCCAGGCATTTCCGGTGAATATTTGAACCGGCGAATAATAGCTCTGCCGCGTGTTTTCATGCCTGCGTACACGCCGGGAGGTCCATTGGTCATGACGGCGCGCCGCATTCCGGTTTGAATCCCTCCACCGCATTTGCTGCCGCAGTACTGCGTTGTGGTTTGAACGGTCTCGCTCGATCCGCTGTCGACGCTGATGCTGGCTCCAGTTCGACCGCCTCTGTTGTGCCTGTCGCCGTTGACGCAGTACCGCGTTGTGGTTTGAACGGTCTCGCTCGATCCGCTGCCGACGCTGACGCTCGCCCCAGTTTGATCGCCTCTGTTGTGCCTGTTGCCGTTGACGCAATACCGCGTTGTGGTTTGAACGGTCCCGCTCGATCCGCTGCCGACGCTGATGCTCGCTCCAGTTCGATCGCCTCTGTTGTGCCTGTTGCTGCTGACGTGCCGCATTCCGATTTGCATCGCGTTGTTGCTGAAACTCCTGCCGGCGGCGCGAGTTCACGGCGTTTATCTGCTGTTGACGTTGTGCTCTGACGTTCTTTTGCTGCTGAACCTGCCTGTTCCGCTCATGCTGCTTACGTACGACACTCCGAACCGCATTGTTACGTCCGCGCTCGGCGCTCCGGGCTTGAATCTGCTGCTGCGCCCGACGGTTTTGATCATTCGACTGACGCTTTTGTCTCTCGGCGTTACCGCCTCGTTGTCGACGGACAACCTGCTTTTGGCGTTCCGGTTGGTGCCCGGCGTTCTTTCCGTGCCCTTTTCCGCGCTGCGCAAAGGCCGGATCCGAAAGTAAAAACACGATCGCCGCGGTGAAAGCGGCCGTCGCCCAAAACTTTTTAAAATACCCATTTGATCGCATGATTTCCCCCAATGTTCGAAGCGATTTTGCCTGTTGTCTCAATGTCAGGCCGCAATTACCGTTCCACCTGGCCCCGGCCGGCCGTCCGGCAGGTTTTGCGGCCGAACATTGACGAAATCGTGTATGGGCCGAACAATATGGTAGGTTTTACACTGCTTGATCTTATGAAGATAGCTATTCTCATCTCCGGCCGAGGGTCAAATATGGAGGCACTTATCGATGGGGTCGGGAGCGGTGAGATACCCGCGTCCGAGGTCGTCGTCGTGATAAGCGATAAGCCGAACGCGGCGGGGCTTGCGAAGGCAAAGGCACGCGGGATCGAAACTGTCGTGATCGAACGCAAAGGACGGCCGCGCGAGGAGCACGATGCCGAGCTCGTGGCCGAATTGAAGGCTCGCGGCGTTGAGCTTGTCTGTCTTGCGGGTTATATGCGTCTGTTGTCGGCCGATTTTATACGGGCGTTTCCCGATCGGATCGTCAATATTCACCCCAGCCTGCTGCCCGCGTTTCCCGGCCTAAATGTCCACGAACAAGCGATAGAACACGGTGTCAAACTATCCGGCTGCACTGTTCACTTTGTGGATGAAGGTCTGGATTCCGGGCCGATAATTCTGCAGCGGCCGGTCGAGGTGCGGGATCATGATACGGCCGAAACACTTGCCGCACGAATATTGGAGCAGGAGCACGCCGCCTACGTTGAGGCCGTTCGGCGTATCGCCTCAGGCCGTCTCCAGATCGCGGGACGGCGTACGTTTATGCTCGAGGATGCGAGCGAAGAAGACGCCTAGCTAGGATTCGCCGTCCACCATCGATTCGAAATGAAGCACGGTAACGTCACCGTTCGAATCGGCAAGTTCCAGTGTGTTCTCGCTCTCGTCAGAGTCAAGCTGGACCGCGATCCCGCGGACGTCTTCTACTGTGTCTTCTATGGGTTCGCCGTTTGCCGTCACCCGATCGACGGTTATGACGTGAGCGTCGATCGACACACTTTGAAACGAACCCTCCTCATCCTCTTCCGCCACACCGTCCTCCGTGAAAGCTTCAAACCGGGCACGTCGGCCGGCGTTACGGTCGGAAAATTCGGAAAGGAATGCGTCCCATTCGGCTGGATCTATGGTTCTTTTTTGCATACCGAACTCCCTTTGCTGCGTTTATCCGATTCTGGACGATTGGCGTGCGGTTGGCAACACCCCGCCGAAGCTTCCGGCGAAAGTGACAAGAACCCCGGTTCGGCCCCGCCGCGCAAGGTCGTCCTCCAAATCGGAACAAAGTCTTTTTGTAGGACGTCCTTGGAATACGCCCTCACCCGATTCCCGCCGATCAAAGATTTCCTTGCAAAAGTGTTTCATTTATGCAACAATGTGCGCTGGCACCCTTCGGCCGGTCGCTCTTTGACAAAGCTCCCGGCGGGTCCGTAGGAGCCATCCGTCTGTAGAGATCTGATCGGCAATTTTTGGATTAATGCTCCGTAGGAGCTAACTGTCTGTAGAAGCGAATCGCAGAAACGCGCCCAAGCCCCGTTAGGGGCGGCCTTGCCAATAGCAGGCCGCTCCTTGTATCTTGACAATTGAACGCTTAGCAATTAACAAGGACGCTTGTTGATTGTTGGGAAAGATGAGTCTGTGCTGCTCCTTTTGGACGGGTGAGCCTGTTCCGTAGAAGAGACCTC
>JBFWPK010000022.1:0-77096 GCA_050250045.1 Pyrinomonadaceae bacterium
CGCCTTCTCCATCGCGATCTCCGGGTAATTTCTCATGACTCCTTTCTATAGCCATTTACCCTCAACCGCCGAAAGCGGACATCTCACCTGCTATTCTCGTAGGACATATGATGTGCTAACTACACGGGTTGGCTTTTTTCTTTACTTCCATCGCCGCCCGATATATAAAGAGGCACAAACATGACCTTTAAGGAGGCAGAGATCATGAATCGCAGGCTGTGGCAAGCATTGAACCTGGCGGTGTTGACGCTGGTTGTCGGTTTTTCGGTATCCGCGCAAACCTATTCACGGGCGATGCGAGAGCGGTGGGAACGAATGATGTACGCAGACGCTAAAGGATTGGTCGAAGAAACGACGATCGAACTTTCAAAGAACCCAAAGCATGCGATCGCGCTGAGGATGCGTTCGTCGGCCTATTACAGAAACTACGAACCGGAAAAGGGCAAGTCGGATGCGATGGCGGCGTTTGCATTGCTGAAGAACGCAGCCTCCGCCGAGGAGTTTGAAGCAAGGTGTTATACCGAGCGACGGCTGGAAAAGTATGATGAAGCGATCGCGGATTGCACAAAGGCGATAGGACTTGATCCGAAATACTCGTGGGCTTTTTACAATCGGGCCGGCGCTCACTCGGGCAAAAGGCAAGCTCAGCAGGCGATAGCTGACTACACAACAGCGATCGAACTAAACCCGGCGTTTTCTGATGCCTTTTGGGGACGAGGCGGCCTTTTTCAGGCGAACCGAGATCATGACAAGGCCATAGAGGATTTTACGAAAGTGATCGAGATCGAACCGAAAAGGACTTCCGGTTATACAAGCCGCGGATATTCGTACATTGCAAAGAAGGACCACGACGCAGCCGTCGCGGATTACGCAAAAGCGATCGATCTGGACCCAAAGCCCGCGGGCGCCTATCTGGGCAGGGGCATAGCCTACCACGGAAAGAAGCAGTTCGCACTCGCGATCGAGGATTACAGCAGGGCGATCGCTATCGATCCGCGGCCCATGGTGCTTTACTATAACCGTGGCCTGGCTTATAAGGCCCAGCAGGACGATGACAAGGCGATCGCAGATTTCTCAAAGGCGATCGAGATCGATCCAAAGGCGTCGTATGTCTACTTCGAAAGGGGCACAAGCTACGCAAAGAAAAAGGCGGGCGTGCCGGCGATAGCCGATCTGACAAAGGCAATGGAACTCGACCCGAAGAATGCCTACTTTTATCAAAACAGCCGAGCGAGTGTTTACGACGATCAAGGGCAGTATGACCTGGCGATTGCGGACTACACACAGGTGATCGAAGTCGCACCTGAGAAAGATAAAAGCGACGTTTACTATGGCCGGGCTAACGTCTATTTCAAACAGGCCCAGTTCGACAAGGCCATAGCGGACTATACAAAGGCGATCGAGCTCGAACCGAAATTTTCCTGGGCTTACAGCAATCGCGGAAATACCTATTTGAAGAAGAAGGACTTCGACCGAGCCATCGCCGACGCCACAAAGGCCATCGAACTCGACCCCAAGTGGCCCCAAGCGTACAATATCCGCGCTTCCGCTTACGAGGCCAAGGGCCAGAAAGCGCTGGCGGACAAAGATCGGCAAAAGGCCAAAGAGTTGGAAGGACGGCCCAGGTGATGCAATCGCGAACCAGATGACTATTGGTGCTCCAGAGGAGCAAAATGTATATAGAACCGAATGACAGAAAGAGGTACCGAGCCCCGTAGGGGCGGCATCAAACCCAAACGGACCAATGACATGCCGCTCCTATGGAGCTTCTGCATTTTTCGAATCACCTCTATAGACATACCGCTCCTCCGGAGCTAGGGCCAGCTGCACTGTTAGGGATTCTATTCTTGAGTGCAGTCGCGAATTTACCGGGAGAAGATCGATGAAGCTAAAGTTTTCGTACAAATCCGAAGCAGAGTGGCTGGTTCTAATAATGCTTTTGATTCCTGCGATCGGCCTATTCTTAGCGCTTATCGTTTTCTTTTTTAAGCGTGGGTTTTGACCGCATTCCTCAGCGGACACGAAAGACGTTCCGGGTGTGAATGTACACCGGAAACGTCCGACCGGTAAATGAAGCAGACCGTTACCAAGCTGTATCTTCGCGCCGTGGCATTTTTTGAATTTTTTGCCGGAGCCGCGGTAGCAGGTTCGTTGGATCTAATTTTTGGCTGCCTGCACGGAAGATAGGGCAATGCTGGAGCGACCCGAACGCCGATGCAGGGAAGGTACGGGCTTGTGGTCTTTTCTGATATTCTGTTCACATGCCGGCCTCTACAACCCGGCACTTTATCCTGGAAGTAAACTCGAACCACCTTCTTATGCGTGAGACAGTATTCACCGCGATATTTTTGTTGATAACTGGAATTGCGGCCGCGCAGGCACAGAACCTGAGATCGTTCATGGACTCAAGCGGCAAAATTGGGTTCAAGGATGCAAACGGCAAGATCGTCGTTCCGCCGAAGTATGATCATGTCGGCCCATTTTCCGAAGGCATGGCGCGCGTAAATACAGGCTTTAACCTCGCGGCCCGGCAGAGCGGGAAGTTTGGATTCATTAACGCGTTGGGAAAACTTGTGATCCCGATCAAGTATGAATCCGCAACTCATTTCAAGGGCGGCGTCGCGCGCGTAAAGCTTGACGGACGGTATTTCTACATTGACCCGACGGGCAAAGACATCGGGCCAACGCCGCCGGCCCGTACACCAAAACCATCAGCAACCGGGCCGGCGAAAAATAAGGCCGAGACGCTCGCGGATATGTCCGTGGTCACCAAAACCTTATTGGGCGTGTTCGATAAGGCGGTGGGAAGATGGTCGGTTACAGTCAAGGACAGGAAATTCGGGCTTCCGCTGGACTACAAGATCGAGATAAAGAATGTCGTCAACGGCAAGGCCGAAGTTTGGATGTTGGAGGGCGGAGTTCCATACAAACGATTCAATAGTTTTGAATTTCTCAATTTAATGGGCCAGCTGCGGTTTATATTTGAGTACAGCCCTGACGGCAAAATTGTAAGCAGAGGTTCCGGCAGCGTTAGCCGTGATATCTCTCGGATGACGGGTACACAGCTTTCACCCATGGGAGGCAGGACTCGGGACGAAGAATGGACGGCGCAAAAAGATACATCTGTGGCGTCCGCCTCGCCGGCTGTGCCAGCTCGATCGGTTTCCGGTGCGGAAAAGCCCGTTTCACCAGGTGCGCCGAGCTATAAAGATCTTGTCGGCGTTTGGGCCGTGACCACAAAGGACCAGACATCCGGCAAAGTTAGCCATTCAAGCTTCGAGATCAGGATGGTGAAGGGAACTTTGGAGGCGTGGCGGGTCGTCAAAGGCAAGGCCGACCTCAAATATACAAGCTTCAAGGTTTTTGACGGAGAGAATGGTCCGTCGTTCATATTCGAACTAAATGTGCCGCCAAGGTTGAAAGTGGAAGGCACGGGAACGATCGACAGCGGATCGTCACAGATGAGTGGAATCCAACTCCTTTCCATACAGGGCACGAGCGTAGCCTTCACGCACCAATTCTCGGCTAGAAAGGAGCCGGCAAGCATAGCGTCCAGAACTTCCGGCAGCGCTTTGGAGACATCAAGGCCAATTGGAGCACGCGTTAGCTCGTCGAACCAACCTAAGACGCCGGCAGGGAAGCTATCACCGGCAAGAGCGTCTGCGTCGCTGATCGCGGCAAAGCCTTTCAAGTCCGGCAGCAAGTATGGCTACCGCGACGCGAACGGCAATGTTGCGATCAGCCCGATCTACGACCACGCGTTCGATTTTGATGAGAATGATGCCGCCGTAGTCTTTAAGGGTGATCCGTTGACCATGAAGGGTGTGTACGGAATCATCGGCAGGACCGGAAACGAAATAGTTGCGATAAAATATGCGTACATCGGCCTTGGCCATAATGGCGTTTACGCATTCCGTAACGCTGATGGCAAAATGGGGCTGATCAACAGTCAGGGCCGTGAACTGGTTGCGCCGGTCTATGAATCGATCTTTGTGGATCGGGACGGAATGCGAGCGGTAAAGCTGAATGGCAAGAAGGGCTTTATCGATAACACCGGAAAGCTCGTAGTCGCCGCGGAGTTTGACGAATCAGGTGAGTTCTTTAACGGCCGGGCCGCCGTGAAAAAGAATGGCAAGTGGGGATTAATTGACGCGACGGGAAAAACGGTTGTGCCATTTGAATATGACCACGCAAAAGCTTTTATTCAGGGTCATGCCGCGATCAGAAGCAACGGCAAATACGGCTTTGTGAACGAAAGCGGAAAGCTTGTCATCGACTTTCAATTCGAAGATACCGGCTTTTTTTCTGAAGGCTTTGCTTTTGTCAAGAAGGGCGGCAAATGGGGCTATATCGATACCGCGGGGAAAGCGATCACTGAATTCAAATACGACAGCAATACCAATTACGACCGTTTCGACAACGGTATTGCGATCGTCATCCTTAACGGCAAACGAGGTTTTATTGACAAAACCGGACGAGAAATTATCCTTCCTCAGTACGATAATGCTTTACCATTTCGCAATGGGAAGGCCAAGGTAAAGATCAATGGCCGGGAATTTTTTATCGACAAGGCTGGTGCGGAAGTGAAATAGCAAGACCGTCGAGCGGCCTACAGAGCGGTGTCGACACGCTCCTCAAGCCTAGTTGTAGGAAAACGAAGACGGAGTGTACCTAAGAGCAAGCTCCGTCTTCGTTTGATGAGGTGAGACCCTATATCCCCGAACCGTGGCATTTTTTGAATTTTTTGCCTGAGCCGCAGTAGCAGGGTTCGTTGGGTTTTATTTTTGGTTGATCGCGGACGAACGGGGTGTGTCTCGCGGCTTCGGCGCCGGCGGCTTCGGCACCGGCCATGGCGCCGGTGAAGGCCATTCCGGCGGCTTGGCGGCGGGCACGCTGGTGTTCGAGCCGGGCGAGGCGTTCCTGTTCTTCCTGCTCGTCCTGGCTGACGATCTGGAGGTGGAACAGGGCTTTGGTCGTGTTCGTGTCGATGCGGTCGAGCATATCCTGGAACATCGTAAAGCTCTGTTTCTTATACTCGACAAGCGGATCTTTCTGCCCGTATCCCACGAGGCCGATGCCCTGTTTGACCTGATCGATCGACGCGAGATGGTCTTTCCACTGCGAGTCGATGATGTTGAGCATTATGTAGCGTTCATAGGCACGCAGGCTGTCTTCGCCGGCGAGTTTTTCTTTCGCGGCGTAGCTGGCCGAGGCTTTTTTCCAGATCGCGTCCTGAATATCGTCCGGCTTCATTCCCTTGAAATCGGCACCGGCATCGACAGCAGGATCGATCGCATATATGCTTTCGATCTCGGCCGCGTAGGTATCAACGTCCCATTTGTCAGGGGCAGTGGTGAGCGGCAGGAAGTGGTCGGTCAGGTCGTGGAGCAGATCGCGTGCAACGCCGGTGTCGCCGAGCAGGTATTCGCGATGCTCGGGTTCGAACATCAACTGGCGGCGGAGTCCGTAGATGGTTTCGCGCTGTTTGTTCATCACGTCGTCGTATTTGAGAACGTGTTTGCGGGTTTCGAAGTTGCGTGCTTCGACCGCTTTCTGCGCACGTTCGATCTGGCGCGACACTGTCTTTGATTCGATCGCGACGCCCTTTTCCATCCCGAGCCATTCCATCATCGAACGCACCTTGTCACCCGCGAAGATGCGCATCAGGTCGTCTTCCAATGAAAGAACGAACCGTGATGAGCCGGGATCGCCCTGACGGCCGGCTCGTCCGCGAAGCTGGTTGTCGATGCGGCGCGACTCGTGCCGCTCGGTGCCGAGGATGTGCAGGCCGCCGACGGCGATCACCTCTTTTGCCTCGGCCTGAACGACGGCCTTTGCTTTTTTCAGTTCTTCTTCAAATTGTTCCGGTGTGGCTTCGTCGGGGTTGATCTCCTGCCGTTTCAGATATTCGCGGGCGAGAGAATCCGGGTTGCCGCCGAGCAAAATGTCGGTGCCGCGGCCGGCCATGTTCGTTGCGATGGTGACCGCACCTTTGCGGCCCGCCTGAGCGATTATCTCCGCCTCGCGTTCATGGTATTTTGCGTTGAGCACATTGTGCTTTACACCGATCTGTTTCAGGCGGTCGGCGATCAGCTCAGAGTTTTCGACCGATACGGTACCGACCAGCACCGGCTGGCCTTTCTCGTGAAGTTCCTTGATCTCTTCAACGACGGCATCCCATTTTTCCGGAAGCGTTCGGTAGATCACATCCGATGTGTCCTTGCGGATCATAGGCATATTGGTCGGGATCTGGACGACGTCCAGCGAATAGACGGTGCCGAATTCCTCGGCCTCGGTCTCGGCCGTACCGGTCATGCCGCCGAGTTTTTCGTACATTCGGAAATAGTTCTGGAGCGTGATGGTGGCGAGCGTCTGGTTTTCGCGCTCGATCTTGACGCCTTCCTTGGCTTCGACGGCCTGGTGCAATCCATCTGACCAGCGGCGGCCCTGCATCAGGCGGCCGGTGAAATCGTCGACGATAATGACTTCGCCATCCTGTACGACGTAGTGGTGGTCGAGCTTGTACAGTGTATGGGCCTTGAGTGCCTGTTCGACGCAGTGGAGCAGGTCCATATTCGCCGGGTCATAGAGATTGGAAACACCAAGCAGTTTTTCGGCCTTGCTGACTCCCTGTTCGGTGAGCACGGACGAATGGTTCTTCTCATCCAACAGGAAATCGCCGGTGGTGACCTTTGTTTCTTCGTCCTTATGGCCTTTTTCCAGGTGCGGTATCACCTCGTTGGCGACGTAGTATTTGTCGGTCGCGTCGTCGGTCGCACCGGAGATGATGAGCGGTGTTCGGGCTTCGTCGATGAGGATCGAATCGACCTCGTCGATGATCGCGAAATAGTGGTCCGGCTGGACCAGCGATTCGACGTCGAACTTCATATTGTCGCGAAGATAATCGAAGCCGAACTCGTTGTTCGTTCCGTAAGTGATGTCGCAGGCGTAAGCGTCGCGGCGTTCGACATCGTCCATGTCGTTCTGGATCACGCCGACGTTCAGCCCGAGGAACTTGTGGATGCGGCCCATCCATTCGGCGTCACGCGACGCCAGGTAGTCGTTGACCGTTACGACGTGGACGCCGCGGCCGGTAAGGCCGTTGAGATACGAGGGCAGGGTGGCGACAAGTGTCTTACCTTCACCTGTGCGCATCTCGGCGATGCGGCCCTGATGCAGGGCGATGCCGCCGATGAGCTGCACGTCGAAGTGACGCATGCCCGTAACGCGTTTTGAAGCTTCGCGGACGGTGGCGAAGGCTTCGGGCAGCAGCTCGTGCAGGATCTCCTGCTCTTTTGTCCGCCGCTCAGCCTTGTCGTCGATGCCGTTGAGAGCGGCGGCGATGCGTTCCTTGAACCTGATCGTCTGCGCCTTTAATTCGTCGTCCGAGAGTGACTCCATCCGCGGTTCAAGGTCGTTGATCTCCTGAACGGTCGGTTTTACTTTTTTGAGAAAGATATCGCTCGATGAGCCGAATATCGTTTTGACTAGCTTGTCTGCAAATTTGTTCGTTGCCATTTTGTGTTTCCTATAAGAGTCACGGGCCGTTGTGCTCAGGTTCGCGTCAGTGCGGGCTCAGGTTTAGCGATGCGCAACGCTGATGTTCCTTTAGTGCTCATCACTCTAACCTCCTTCGCGTAGACTTCTGGTCACGTTGAGCCCTTACTGACGTGCGGGCTACTGACACACGTGCGGGCTAGTGACACTGAGCGGCCGTTGACTGTGTTTAACTCAGGTTTCCGGTTTGGCGAGTCGAAGAAGTAAAGGATTGAAATATCGCTCCGCTTCGCCGCTATTTTGCGTCGTTGGCAAGAAGCGGTTCTAAAGCGGCGCGGGGAAGGCGGGTGACGAGGATCACTCGGTCTCCCTCAGCGGTGACCTGCGTTGACCGGAAGATCACGGCGCGTACGGCTGAGGTTTCGGCTGCAAGTTTGCGGGCGAGAGCTTTTGAGTATGCGTTGGCCGCGATATCAGCAGCCTCGGGACCGGATTGAAGAATTGCCGTTTTGAGCGAGATCTCGCCAAGCCCGAATCCGAACTGAACAAGAAATTTATCGTGCCAAGTTGCGTCTCGATCCAAAAACGCATCGTAGAGCCGCACCAGGGCCCTGCTGTTTCTGCCCAGCGAAATCTCTCGGCCAATAGAGTCCGGATGCGAAACGCGCCTGGAGGAACCGGAGGGTTTTACTGACAAGAAGTGATTGAATGACAAAAGTTCATCCAATGAACCATCCGGGGCATTAGCGGCGGACCATTCGATTGCAACGCGAACCAGTTCTTCAAAGGAAGACGAGAACGCATCGAGTTCCGACTCATCGTCCGGTTTGCGGTCAAGATCGTCCTTTATCTCGATCTCGTCCGAGATCTCGAAAACCCGCGTCGTCGCCGCATGGCCAAGTACCGGCGTTGCGCCGACGAGGACGAGCCCAAGGTACACGCCGAGCGTGGTCAGGAAAAGTATCGAGTTTTGGCTTTTTCGGCTCTTCAAAGGGTTATTTGATGGCTGTGTTGTTCTCTGGTTTTACCGGGGCCGTTCCGCGCGGTTTTTGCATTTCGGCGGCCTGTTCGGCGAGTTTTCGCTGGATCATCGGATGAGCTATCGCCTTCGGGACAACAAATTTCAGGATGAGACGCTTGCCGTCCGTTTCAATGTGAGCGTTTTCAAGCAAAAGCAGATCGTCTTTGTCATTCTGGTCGGCCGTTTCGCTCTGCTTTTTCAGTTTTGCGACGCTTATCAAAAGGTCGAGCCCGCTCTTAACGGACTTTGCCCGCGTGTCGCTCTCCATTTCAGATAATACTACAGCGCTGATGTTTTCGGCATCCTGCTGGATCTGAAAATTAAGGTCTTTGCCGCTTATGTCTTTCAGATACTGCAGATAGCCGGCCATGTTGATGGCTTCGATGGCACGTTTGACAACCTCGACCATGTCTTCGTCCGAACTGATGGCCTGGACCCACTCGAAGGTCTTCGGGTCAAACCGGCCGTTCTTGTCGAGCTTTCCTCGTGCGTTAACAAGGAAATCGGTTTGAAGATCGACCTCTTTTTTCTCGACCTTCTCGTTCACCCAATTGCCAAGATCTTCTATCGGGCGCTTGTTGAAATCGAGCCCGGCGTCCGGATCGGTCGGCGTCGCGGCCTGGGTTTGCGGCGACTGCGTGCTGGTATTCGTGTTAGTCGCCGCCACGGCCGTTTCGGCATTCGGATCATCGGCGGTCGGATCGGCCGTCGTGTTTGCATCGCCTCCCGGCTTCACCTTGCCGCCGCGGCCTTTTCGCCTCACAGGATTGCGAGTGCCCGGTGCAGTGTCCTCGACCTTGAACAGTGAAGACGAATCGGGCTCAAAGGCGTTTGGATCGGCCGTGGGCGGTTTCGGCTCGACCTTGAAAAGGTCGGGTACGCCGCCCCCAAGCGGAGTGTAAGGTGTTGTGCCGTTTTGAAAAGAATCTACGCCGCCCGGCGACAGTGCGCCTTGCTGAAGCATGGCGTACTGAACAGGGTTGGCTATCTGGAAATATCCTTCTGGATATTCCAGGGGCGGCGTCTCGCCGGTTACGTCGATGTATGTTATCTCAGCCTCGCCGAGGTCGATATTATCGTAAGCCTCGTCAACAAAGTCGCGGTCGGTGCCGTAAAGCATCGCTCCCAAATATGCCACGTCTACAACCTGGCAAACGCGGCTGACCCACGGGCTGTCGCAGCCGCGCATGGTCAGGACATTTGTCTGGGCGATAACCGCGATAACAATAATGTGGAGTACAGCCGAAGCCGCAAGTATTTTGTATACCAGCGGCGAGAATTCCCAGTTTCTGATCTCGTATTTTGAGAAAAGTTCACCCTCCGGCTGTGATGCGGCCTGTCGTGTCGCCTGATCGTATGATTCCTGCTCGAACATAAAACAAATTGATTATTACTATTAAAGGTCCTATGGCCTCGAACCGCTTGCCATACGACGTTAGACGCACACCCCGCGTTAGGCGTTGCGGCGCAAATGAAAAGTTTAACACGTCGACCTGGCAATTAGTAGCGATTTACTTCACATGTCTGCCCTTCGGCATGAACGTATCGGGATACTGGGCAATTCGCCCTTGTTCAAGCCGCCGCCTGCATGGACTTTGCCCCCATAAGTCCCTAATATTTCAATATATGCCGCGTTCCGACCAGCGTAGATCCCGTAAAAATAAGGGCGGACCGCGCTCCGCCGGGCGTTATAGAAAGGAACGCAATGTTAAACGCGATCTTGCATCAGAAAGTTCCGCCGAAACACGTCCAGGCGGGCCATCGCCGGCACAGAAGCGGGCGGTAGAAAACCTTCTTGCCGGAATAGGCGTTCCAGAACAAAAACCACTAAAACCGGACGATTTTCAGTTGGAGGCCCTGGCCGCGATAGAGCATGAGGATGTTTTGGTGACGGCCCCGACCGGGAGCGGCAAGACGTGGATCGCCCGCGAGGAGATACGCCGGCTGCTGGCGCAGGGCAAGCGTGCGTGGTACACAACGCCGCTAAAGGCCCTGACGAATTCAAAATACGTAGAGTTCGCCGAGGAATTCGGGGCGGAAAATGTCGGCATTCTGACGGGTGACCGGAAGGAGAACGGCGACGCTCCGTTGATCGTCGGCACGACAGAGATCTATCGAAATCAGCTTTTCGACGCCCTTCGAAGCGGCGAGCAGGTCGAAACCGATTTTGTGATCCTGGATGAGGCCCATTATCTGGCGGACGAGGAACGCGGTCACGTTTGGGAAGAGGCGATCATCCTGACGCCGCCGCGGATACGGATGCTGCTCCTTTCGGCGACGGTCGGCCGCGCGGAGCAGTTCGCACGGTGGATCGGCGACGTGCGGGGAACGCAGGTCCGCGTGATAAACCGCGCCGGGTCGCGGCCGGTCGAATTGCGCGCGGCCTATATATCACCGGGCCTGCAGCTCTATCCTTTGTTCAATGAAGAAGGGAACTTTAATCGCGACGTCGAGCGGTTTATTCCAGAAAAGAGACGCGGGTTTAGGAGGCGATAGCTTTGCGTAAGCCCGCGCACAGTAAGGGCGATGTGCTCAAACTTGAGTATATTGCCCTTACTGTGTGCGGGCTTCCGCATTCTTCTTCTGGTTTGAATATCGCCCTTACTCCGTGCGGGCTTACGCATTCTTCTTCTAGTTTGAATATCGCCCTCACTCCGTGCGGGCTTACGCATTCTTCTTCTAGTTTGAATATCGCCCTTACTCCGTGCGGGCTTACGCATTTTGTCGCTTACTTTAATCCTGCAACTAAAATATCTATATCGCTTTGCGGGACCTGTAGATTTAGCATCACCTCATTGCCGCTGGACGAGAATTTCGCATTTTCGATCATGCGGGCATAGACCTGTTTATCCTGGCCCTTCGAGCCGCCGAGCAACGCTTTGAGGAAGATCTGCGCGCCTTCGAGCGCTTCCTTCAGCGCGGTCGCCTGCGTGTTTTGCAGCGTCCTTGCGGTAACATTCAGTGTTGCCGCATCGCCCGCGATGTCCATGTCGCCGTAAACATAGCGGATCGAATCGATATTCCTGCCGAGCTCGTCGTTGTCCAGCGGCAAAAACCCGCTCATGCCGTTGGGCATCTTGCCGGCAAAACTGATAACTGACGTTTCTCGTTTGGCAAGCAGCGGGATCAGGTCACTTTTTACGGTGGCAACGCCGTTGACCGTTTGCCGGACCAACTCCGGCTCGCCGAAAGCGATAGTGTTGGCATCGACGGCCGCGAGGGCGAGCTCGCCCGACTGCTTGCCGATGAGCTTGTCAATGAGATCCGGCTTCGCCGCGACGGGAGCCGTTTGGTTTATCTGAGCGGCGACATCCTTTGCCGAGACAATATAGATCGTCGTGCCGCCCGCCTTTTCCTCACGGTATTTGCCGTTAACAGCCAGCCGGGCCGCACCGATGATCGATGCGGACGAGACCTGGCCGCGGGCGATGACGACATGGTCAAGATCGTACTTCTTTGGCGAGATCTGTTTTGCGGTTATTCCCGCGACAAGCGCATCGAACTGGCGAATGTCGATGCCCGTCCGGGATTTTACGCTCTCAACCTTTACCGTGATCTTGTCCAGCATCGGCTGGTTCGCCGAGAGTACCTTGGGCAAAGCGATTGAAAAGAAACGCTTTACATCAAGCGTAACAATGCCGTCCGTCGCCGGCAGCAGATGGGCAAGTTGGTTGGTTTGCGCTTTGGCCTTCCGCTTTGCGGGGACGTCGGCCACCGTTGGGCCGGCAAGGTTCATGACCAATAAACACAGACACAACAGGGCAAACATTCTATTTTTCATTTGACTTCCTCGGGGCCGCTCAATGCCAATCTCCTCGATCCACGATAACAGATGAGCGAAATCACCGAAATGTTGCCGGTAATCAAGGCAGAAACACGACCGGTAGGGAGTGTGCCTCCTTGAGTCGAGAGTCGAGAGACGCGAGTCAGAGATCTTAGGCTTTGGACTCTAGACTTTGGACTCTAGACTCTAGACTTGATGGGGCACCCTCGCTACCGCTCAGGTTTCTGCCTTTACTACTTCGAACTCGAACCGGAGCTCCTTGCCGCGGATGATGTTGCACAGATAATGCTCCCAAAATTTGCGGAAAAAGCGGAATCGCGGTGCCCGATTGTCGAGGTTTACGAGAAACTCGATGCCCAGCGCCTTCCAAAGATTCAACAGCGTTACCTCCGCCTTCACGGGCCGGAGGTTGACCTCGGTATAGAACTTGAACTCGCGTTTATCGGGAACGAAAGTGTTGAAGGAATACGAATTAAAGTGGTTCCGATGCGTCGGGTCCGATGCCCAGTCTGGATTGGTGTAATGCGGCGTGACCAGGTAGATCCGGCCGCCGGGACGGGTAATGCGATAAAGCTCGGTTATGAGCTTCATCACGTCCGGCACATGCTCAATGACGTGAAACGAGACGATCCGGTCGAATTCGTTGTCCTCAAACGGATAGGGAAACTGGCCAAGATCGTGGATCACATCGGCATCGGTGCCGGCTTTGTAGTCCAGCCCGACGGCTCCCTCATATTTGTTCACGCCGCAGCCGACGTCGAGGATCTTCATCGTTTGAGAAGTTAGCATACGCAAGGCAGAAACACGACCGGTAGGGAGTGTGCCCATCAAGTCTAGAGTCTAGAGTCCAAAGTCTAGAGTCCAAAGCCTAAGATCTCTGACTCTCGACCCTCGACTCTCGACTCAAGGAGGCGCACTCCCTACCGGTCGTGTTTCCGCCTTTCGGACAAGTAGAAATGCCACAGCAGTCGGGCGGCGGTTGATCGGAATGGCCGCCATTTTTCGGCGATTTCGAGGAATTCATCGGACGCCGGACGATGTTCAATGCCGCTAAGTTTCTGATAAGCCGCGTGGAGAGCGATGTCGCCTTTTGGCATCACGTCCGGCCGGAGCAGGGCCATCAGCAGGTAAATATCGCTGGTCCACTCGCCGATGCCTTTCATTTTGATGAGCTCCGCCTTCACGTCGGCGTCGGGGAGTCTGGACAACGCGTCCAGGTCAATATGGCCGGCAAGGACGGATTCAGACAGATGTCGCGCGTAAGCTGTTTTCTGACGGCTGAAGCCGACCGTTTTAAGCTCAGCGTCATCCAGCGTCAGCAGCGTCTGCGGCGTCACTTCGCCGAGCCGAACGGAGAGTTTATCGAAACACGCCTTCGCCGAGGCAAGCGAAACCTGCTGTTCGAGAATGATCTGCAGGAGCGTCGCAAACCCCGCGGGCCTGTCCCAAAGCGGCGGGGTGCCGTGCGTTTCGTGAACTCGGCGAAATATCGGGTCAACGGTCGCCAGTGAGCGACACGTCTCGGCGAGTGTGCGTTTAGTCAATTGCTTGTGATAACCGTTCCGGCCCATTGATGCAAAGTTCTATCGGATTCTCTCACGCGGGCGGATGGATTGTCAGGCGGCGGTGCCAGGGCTGGTTGGAATTCATGCGAACCACTGCTAAATTGCTGGTACTTATGGAAAAGGTGAGGCGGACGGCAATTCTTTACTATCTGTTGCAAGGGCTTGCAGTCGCTTGCTGGTGGATCGTTTTATTCGGTTGGCCAGATTCCCGGGCGTATTTCCTGCTTGAAGCGGATTCGGAAACGTCACTGTTAGCGTTTTTCCTCCCGGATGCGGTGTTTATTGCGGTTGGGTCGCTGGTCGCCGCATATCTTATCTATTCTCGTAACCGGTACACGACAGCCGCGCTCTGGCTGTTAACCGGAGCGATCAGCTACGCGACTGCTTACACCTTTTCATTCGCTCTGCTTGCCGGCCACGGCTGGTTGGGCGTCACGTTGATGCTGCCGGCGATGCTTTGGACGGGCGTTTTTGCAACTGTGCTTACGGTAGAGGGCGAGATGTTTCGTCAAGCGAAGACGAGTTCAGCAAAGTATGTGCTGCTGAAAACATTTACGCAGATCGCCGTCGTTTGGACCGTCATCCTCTTCGTATTCCCCTATCTGATCACCATCATCGAGGGCAAGCTTGGGATCCCTCGGCTGGAATTTGCGTTTCAGCGGCCGATCGCCGCGGCCTTGTTCCTTGCGGTTAGCGGGGTTGGGGTTTATTCGGCGGTCGTAATGTCGCGCATTGGCAAGGGGACGCCCTTGCCGCTTGACCATGCATCGGACCTGGTCGTGCTCGGGCCTTATGCTTACGTCCGCAACCCGATGGCGGTATCCGGGATCGGCCAGGGCCTGGCAGTGGCGTTGTTCCTTGGCTCGCCGCTGGTTGCGGTTTACGCCTTGATCGGCTCGGCGATATGGCAGTTGGTGTTCAGGCCGATGGAGGAAGACGACCTTTCGGCAAGATTCGGCGAGCCGTATTCACGCTATTGTGAAGCAACAAAGTGCTGGGTGCCACGACGGACGCCATACGATCCGAAGCTAACTTACCAGATGGACGGTACCGCCGATTCGTCGAATTCCGTGGTGCGTCCGTCTGGAAGTATGTGAATTATTCGGTCAACGTCGCGGGCACGAAGCATCGGAGCGAGCATTCCGACGCGGTGGCAGTTCGCCCGAGGCACTTTGTGCTGCGAAAGCGGGTGTGATTCGGAACACATCAAAACCGTCCGCAGTTCGGATGCGATCTCGATGATACGCTCGATCCCACGCTCACGTTCTTCCTGCGTCTGTTTTCTCCGCCCACCCATTTCCGGCAAGTGTTCATATCCTATGCCGTTCTCTGCGAGCAGCTCCCGAAGTACGCCGAGATTGAACTGCGGCCACCGAGATCGCGGTGCGGTCCGTACATCGCAGACGAATTCTATCTCATACTGCCGCAGCAATTCGAGGAAATAGTCGAAAGAATGCCGGCCATGGCCGATGGTGTAGATGGTTATTTCTGACAATACCCCAATTGTATCGCGGCTATTTCTGGATCACATAGTTCGCCACGTACAGGCGCAGTTTTGGACGATTGTTTTTTAGGTATTCAGGGTGGTCCTCGGCGATGCCTTCGTCGGGGCGGGCCAAGAGGATGAAGGCTTCGAGCAGCCCTTCCTTATCGAGTTGGCCCAGTGTTTCGAACTGTTTGTTTGAAGATTTTCCTGTTTGGGCGGCTTTGATGGCTGCCCGCAGGGCATCGGCTTCCTCAGCAAGCGAGTGCCGGTACTGCTTTTCTTTCGCGAATGTCTTTACAAATCTTTCGTTCTTCCACGTCTCTCGCGTCGCAAGATAGGCGAGCCAGGGGGACATAGACGGATCTTTCGGGTCAATTGCGGATTTCGGGGCCGCTTTTCCTTTCGCGTCGAACGTAAATTCGGGAATCTCGACATCCGGGTGGCGCAGACTTTTGCCCGTGACATCGGACCACTGGTTTATCCCACGGTGCGACATGCGGTTGTAGGGTTCGACGATGAATGCCTCAATGTATCGCTCGCGGGCCTCGTCGTATTTCTTCTGTTTCATCAACGGCGTCGCTGAGTATCGATAGGCCGTTTCACGAGTAGGGTCGATCGTGATGGCCCTTTGATACCATTTCTCGGCGATTGCCCAATCGCCACTTTGGACGAAACAGTCGCCGCCTGAAACCGCCGCCTGATAGACCTTGGGGTCGATGGCGAGCACCTGTTCGAAGAGTTTGGCCGCTTCTGCGTAGTTCGATTGAACGAATAGGCCTTCAGCCTTGTGCATTAGCTTCTCGGCTTCGGCGTTCAGCGAATACGCAGGGCCGCCGCTGCCGGCAGGGGCTTCACCGGACATAAGCGCCAGAAGAGAATCGAGTTCCGGCTCGTTCATGCCAAGCTTTTTTGCTTCCTTCAACTGCTCGAGAGCCTTGGCGGAAAGCTGTTTCGCTTCGTCCAGATTATCCACCTGCTTCGATTTCGCGATGAGGCTCCAGCCGTAAAAGAATCGGATCTTTGCATCATCCGGAATGGCTTTTACCACGATCTCAAGATGCGGGAGAGCCTCGGCAAACCGCTGTTGTTCGATCAGGGCCATTGCCTTGACGGTCGCCTGAGCAACCTCTTCCTCGGTTTGGGCGCTCAACGAAATACAGGCGGCCAAAAACAAGACGGCGCACACGATCGTACGCAGAGTGGGGAATTGTTTGATCATCACTTTTACTTCCTTTTTCTTCGGTTTGCCATTGGCCGATCCGGTATCTCTCCGGCCAGGCGATGGGCGAGCACTTGTGAATTATAACGTCCGTGTCAATGCCTAGATGACTCACCGCGGTCTTTGGTTGCGTCAGGCGGATCTTATGCTAAGTAGTGGGTGGCCTTTCTTACATTGTTCAACCAGTGATCCGGGCGATCTCGTCAACCGCCTGCGGATTTTCGAGGGACGAAAGGTCGCCGGGATCCTGGCCGAGGTAGGCGGACCGGATAACGCGGCGCATTACTTTGGCGTTGCGGGTTTTGGGTAGTGCTGAGATGAAGTGGATCTTCGAAGGGGCGAGCGGTTTGCCCATGTCGCGCGCAACGAGGGCTTTTAGCTCTTCCGCTAACCCAGTTGCTACCGCTCCCGGTTCTGACAAGACGCAGAACGCCACCATCGCGGTACCTTTTGTTTCATCCGGGACGCCGATGACGGCGGCTTCGGTGACGAGCGGGTGGGCGACGAGGAGCGATTCAACCTCGGCGGGGCCGACGCGTTTGCCGGCGACCTTGAGCGTGTCGTCGCTGCGGCCGAGGATGAACCAGTGGCCGTCAGCGTCGCGCATCGCCCAGTCGCCGTGGACCCAGATGTCTTTGAAACGCCGCCAGTAGGTTTCGAGATAGCGTTCCTTTTCCTGCCAAAAGCCGCGTGCCATTCCGATCCACGGCTGTTTGATCACGAGTTCGCCGACTTCGCCGGGGTTCACGGATTGGCCATTTTCGTCAACGATATCCACGTCCATTCCCGGACAAGGAGCCGGGAACGAGCACGGTTTGATCGGCAGCAGCGGATTTCCCATCAGGATTCCGCCTGCGATCTCGGTGCCGCCGCTGTAGTTGATGATCGGAAGTTTGCTGTTGCCGACCTTTTCAAACAGCCACCACCACGGAGCCGGATTCCACGGCTCGCCGGTGGAGGCGAAGATGCGGAGGGATGAAAGATCGTGGCGCTCGAACGGAACGCGGACACTCTTGTCCGCAATCGCCGGTTCCTCCGGCGAAGCTGGCTTTGATTCTTCGGGCGCTTGAGTGAGGCGTGGATCGTTCGGGCCGAGGCGGCCCTCATTGCGGACAGGAGTGTCCGCGTTCCGGCCTTCGTGGGCAGCCAACGAGCGAATCAAGGTCGGCGAAATGCCGAGGACTTCGACTTTGTGTTTGGCGCAGAATTCCCACATTCGGTCGGGCGTCGGGTAATCGGGCGCTCCGTCGTAGATGCAGATCGTCGCGCCGTTTATCAACGCGCCGTAGATCAGCCACGGCCCCATCATCCAGCCGATGTCCGTGTACCAGCAGATCCGCGTCCCGCGTCCGACATCCGTCCCAAACGCCATATCCTGCGCCGCCTTGAGCGGAAAACTCGCATGCGTGTGCGCAATGCCCTTCGGCTTGCCCGTCGTGCCGGAGGTGTAGAGAATTATGAGCGGGTCTTCGGCGGAGGATCGATTGGCCTCGAGATCATCTCGCAACGCATCACTGGGGATCGCGTACGGAAACAGCAGCGAAAGCATCTTGTCACCAAAAAGTTCTTCGAGATCGTCGAGAGCCTCAGATGCTGCATCAAAGTTTTCCTCCGAAAAGGGCGGAGCTCCGAATACGAGAACCGTTTTGATAGACGGGATTCGGGCGACGGCCTCACCGGCGACCGAAATCATGTCTACCTTTTTTCCGCGACGTTCCGTACCGTAACAAGTAAAAATCGCCTTGGCACCAACGGCGTTCAAACGGCTCGCGACGGCGTCGACACCGTACCCGGAGAAAACAGGGACGGCGATCGCGCCTATCCTACCAATCGCCAATAAAGCAATTACGGTTTCGGGCAGCATCGGCAAATGAATTCCTACCGCGTCTCCACGACCGATCCCGGCTTGACTCAGCGCTGTGCAGCTATGACTGACATACTTAAGCAACAGCTCATATGAGATCGTTTGGTTCGTTCCATCCTCACCTTCCCAAATCACGGCCGGCTGATCCTTCATCTCGTCCGTTTGCCAGCGGTCGAGGCACATTTCGGTGATGTTTAGGCCTGCATGCGACGGAACGCGGACACTCTTGTCCGCAATCGCCGGTTCCTCCGGCGAAGCTGGCGTTGATTCCTCGGACACTTGAGTGATGCGCGGCTCGTTCGGGTCGAGGCGACCCTCATTGCGGACAGGAGTGTCCGCGTTCCGATCGTTCGGGTCGAGGCGACCCTCATTGCGGACAGGAGTGTCCGAGTTCCGATCGTTCGGGCCGAGGCGACCCTCATTGCGGACAAGAGTGTCCGCGTTCCGATCGTTCGGGCCGAGGCGGCCCTCATTGCGGACAAGAGTGTCCGCGTTCCAACGTGTGTCCGCGTTCCGGTTGGCGCTGCTGAATTTCCAGTCTTCCGGCTCCGGACACAAGCCTGCCTTAACGGGATTCTTGTGGATATATCGGACCGTCTTGTGGAAATGGTCTGCATCACGTATGTAGCGATCGAAGTAATCCGGCTGCCAGACGGGGCCGGACCGGCCGAGCAACTGGTTTATTCTCCGGGCGGAGACACCTTTCATCCGCTTCATTATGGCCGGGATCGCATGGCCATCGTGGGGGCGTAGGAGAATGTGTGCATGATTCGGCATTACGACCCAACTGAACACGGTACAACTCCGGTCATGCTCATTGAGTATCGTTTCGCTCACGATCTCCGCTACCCGTGGATCTTTAAGGAGGCATTCGCCGATGCCCTGGTCCAGGTACTCTTCCACGCGTTTTCTATATTCTCGCGAAGAGTCCGACAGTTTTTCATGTTCGAGTTCGAATTTGAGTTTGCGAAGGACGGATTGCGGCAGTGAATCTGCGAGTCGGAAAGTGATGAACTGGACTGTCTGACCGTCGTAGTGGGGCAGATAGCCGCGGGTGTGCCAGCCTTTTCGGGCTTCGCCCTCATTGCGGACAAGAGTGTCCGCGTTCCGTTCTGTGTCCGCGTTCCGTTCTGTGTCCGCGTTCCGGGTGAACCAGTCGGGAAATTCGACTCCGTTCGATGTGTCGAGGAGTTTTTTGTATGGAGGGTCGAAGCGGATGTCGAGGAATTTCAGGACTTCTTCGGTAAACTTCTCGACGTCGCGGATGGAGAATTCGTAAAGCTCATCCCATGTTTCAACGCCGACTTGGCGCATAAATTTTGTGAGCTGCGCGCGTTCGATAACGTCGGGCGTTGGCGTCCAGGCGATGGGTTGGTCTTCAAGGAGGTTGGTGTCGTGCATAAAAGATCTTGCCCGCGAATTACGCGAATAAGAAGAGAAGGATCGTACGTTGTTATTCGCGAAGATTCGCGCTTGTTTGCGGGCAAAGAACCCGGTCGCTACCGCTCCCGGTTCTGACAGTTCTGTATTAAAGTAATCGTAACACGAGAAAATCTATGAACGAACTGCCTGTCGATATCGAGCTGCCTCGGAATCTGTTTGCCGGGAAGACGGCGATTGTTACCGGCTCTTCGCGCGGTGTTGGGCGGGCGACCGCCTTGCGGCTGGCCGAGGGCGGGGCGAATGTTGTTGTTAATTATTTGAGCAACGAGGTTGAGGCTCTTGAGACGGTGAAGGCTTGCCAGAACAAGGGTGTGGAATCGATCGCGGTGCGGGCTGATGTTTCGGAGTTTTTGCCGTGCAGGGAGTTGGCGAAGCTGGCGGTCGAGCGATTCGGGCGGATCGATCTGCTGGTGTGCAACGCGGGAGTTTGGGAAGGTGCGCCGATCGAGGAGATGTCGGAGGAGGTTTGGAACAAGGTGCTGAACACAAACCTCAAATCCGCCTGGGCAATGACAAAGGCGTGCGTGCCGGCGATGAAAAAACAGCCGAGCGGGGCGATCGTAATGGTCTCGTCAACAGCCGGCCAGCGGGGCGAGGCGAATTATTCCAACTATGCCGCGTCAAAGGGCGGACAGATATCCTTTACAAAGGCGTTGGCGTCCGAGCTGTGCCCGAAGATTCGCGTCAACGCGGTCGCTCCCGGCTGGATCGAAACCGCGATGGTGCGGCCAGCATTTGAAGATAAGGAATATGAACAGAGTGTCCTGAATTCCATCCCGTTGAACCGTGTGGCTACGACGGACGATGTGGCCCTAGCAATCTGTTTTCTGCTTTCAGAATGGTCACGCCACATCACGGGCGAGATCGTGAACATTAACGGCGGTGCCGTGCTCTGCGGGTAGTAAAGGCAGAAACACGACCGGTAGGGAGTGTGCCTGTGTTTAGTGAGTGTGGAACCCGGAACTCGGAACCGTTTGGGGGCACACTCGCTACCGCTCGTGTTTCCGCCTCTGGTTTGCTTTAATCTACAACGTATTGTGAGTGAGATTTTCGGCCCGACAGTAATGAAATTTGGCGGGACGTCCGTGGGCGACGTGACTGCCTTCGAGCGCGTGATGGGGATCGTGTCGTCGCAGATCGAAAGGCATCCAATTGTGGTCGTTTCGGCAATGACCAAGGTGACGGACGCTTTGCTCGGAGCTTTTGACACTGCGAAGAAGGGCGATTTTGCTGCGGCTGTGGCTTCGCTTGAACCGCACTTTGACCGGCACGTTGAGGTTGCCAAACACTTCATTCCCGACGGCTCATCTAACCTGTTCGACGCCGAACTGCAGTTCGCACGCGACGAGCTTTCCGATCTGCTGATGCGCACGTCGCGTCGCTCGCTCCCGCTTTCGATGCTGAAGGATGCGATTGTCTCATACGGCGAACAGCTTTCATCGCGGCTGTTGGCCGAAGTGCTGAAGGCCCGCGGCGTGAATGCGAGGCAGTTCGATTCGCGGCGATTGGTGGTGACGGACGATGAGTTCGGCGCCGCCCAACCGATCTGGGAAGAAACTCGCGATCTGGTGCGGCTCGATCTACAGGCATCTATCGATTCAGGCGAGGTCCCGGTTGCAGGCGGCTTCATTGCCGCCAATCGTGCCGGCGAAACAACAACGCTCGGCCGCGGCGGTTCTGATTACTCGGCGGCTTTGTTTGCTGCTGCGCTAGACGCCGGCGAACTCCAGATCTGGACGGACGTGACCGGCGTGATGACCTGTGACCCGCGCATCTGCGGCGAGGCTCGTACGATTCCGGTTCTGAGTTATGAAGAAGCCGCCGAACTCGCCTATTTCGGAGCCAAGGTCCTTCACCCGAAAACCATCAAACCCGCCGTCGATCACGGCATCCCGATACGCGTCTGCAATACGTTCGAACCCGATGAGATCGGTACGATGGTCGTGTCGAACGCTGACGAATCTCCGAACAAGATCAAATCGATCGCGCACAAAAAGAACATCACAATTTTGCGCATCACGTCGGCGCGGATGCTCGGCAGCTACGGTTTTATGAGCGCCGTCTTTCAGGTGTTCGAGCGGTTTCGCACTGTGATCGATGTGATCTCGACCTCGGAAGTTTCCATTGCGTTAACGCTGGATAACACCGCCGAGATCGAAAAGATCATCGCCGATCTGTCGAGCCTTGGGGATGTCGAGGCCGAGCCCGGTTATGCCGTCATCTGCGTCGTCGGCGACGGCCTGCGGGCCTCGACGGGACTGGCATCGAAGATTTTTTCGACGATCGATAATGTGAACATCGCTTTGGTTTCGCACGGTGCATCGAGCGTGAATTTGACGTTTGTCGTGAAGGAAGATGTCGTCGCGGATGTTATCAAGAAACTTCACAAGGAGTTTTTCCGATTGTGATATATTGAAGCGGAGAAAAGTTATGCCTGTAACGATAGAAATTTCAAATCCTGCGAAACTGCGACGAGTTAAATCCATCCTTGGAGCCAGAACTGACAGCGAGGCGGCAGAACTTGCCTTGGAAAAAGTAATCGAGGTCTATGAACCGGCAGAAAAGAAAGCGGTTTCAACCGATCTGCCCGACGAGTATTGGGATGAACTGTTTTCTGAAAGGATGTTGCCGCGTGAACGATCTGGAAGCCAGGCGATCATCGAAGAAAGACGCGAGGACAGATTCTAGTGGCGTTCTGGGACAGCAGCGCCATCGTTCCTCTATGCATAAACGAGGATATTTCTCAGAAAGCGAGAATGTATTGGCGTCGCTTTGATGAATGCAACGTCTGGGCGGAAACGTCTGTAGAAATTTCGTCAGCACTAGCGCGTCGTCACCGCGAAGGTGAGCTGAATGACTCTGAACGACTCGTTGCGGAAAAACGACTCGACCTAATCGAATCAAAGTGGATGCCTGTCGGACATTCGTCTCGAATTACTGAGCTTGCCAGAACATTTCCCAATATTCACGGCCTAAGAGCATTGGACAGTCTCCAACTCGCTTCCGCACTAGTCTGGTGCAAAGAATTTCCAAATGGTAGAGCTTTCGTTTCAGCCGACAGCCGTTTGCTGGAAGCGGCGGAAACCGTAGGTTTTACGATCCACGATCTTACATAAAATGGAGCTACTGTTTCTTGGCGTCGTCGGGCAAGGCGTAGAGCACTTTGCCGTTTTCGTCGAGAAAATTAAGTTTAGGATTGCCGTCGGCTTTGACCGATATTTCAATCCGCGTTCTGCCCTTTGCATCTTTAAGCTGAATAATTGACGATTTGTCCCGATCCTTTCCAATACGCAGACGACTGACCAGAAATTCACCTTTTTCTCTCATTTGTTGTATAGCATCGTCCCTGGCCTCCTTGGTTGGGTGTTTCTCGATTGCTTCCATTTTAGTCAGGCGCTCGGACAATGGTATGTTTTCATCGTTCAATCTTAAGCCTGAAAAGTAATTTCCCTCCTTGTCTTCTAGGTGAGCAAACTGAATAGTTTGATCTCCGCGAAATCTGTCAAATGTGAGCGAACCGAACTGTCCGTTTCCCGTATTCCCGTCAAAGATCAGACCGCCGATCTCGTCGCCTTTTTCGCTAAAAAAGATCATGCCAGCGGGTCGTTGTCCTTCACGTTCCTTAAAATATTTTCCGTCCATAATGCCCGGATGCTGCCGTTCTTTGTTTGAAATAACCATTTTAAGCTTGCCGTCTTTTTCGACGATGTTGATTCGTTCCACATCGATCTCGCCAAACTTCTTTTTCTTATCGGACGAAAATGCGGAAACCAAAAGCACTACA
Source organism: Pyrinomonadaceae bacterium (assembly GCA_050250045.1). Classification (GTDB taxonomy): domain Bacteria; phylum Acidobacteriota; class Blastocatellia; order Pyrinomonadales; family Pyrinomonadaceae; genus OLB17. Next base: position 23,664 of record JBFWPK010000022.1, read on the forward strand.
AAAAACAGTGTGACAATACCGGTGTAGATCTTTAAAAACCTGACTTCTCTAACTAGCGTTTTATCATGCATAATTTTATTTCTCAGTTCATCGCGGGCGTTGAGATTGGGGCCAGTCTAACATTCTTGATCGCGAGAATGAAGGATCGGCAGGCGAAACTTATATAATCGGTTCAGCTATGTGAATCTATTCGAACTCACGAAATCTCTAATGTCCATTCCTTCGGTTTCCGGTGAGGAGGAAGCGGTTGGGTTTTGGCTGCGCGATCATTTGCAGTCGCTTGGATGGTCGGTTGAGCTGCAGGAAGTCGGAACGCGGACGCCCTCGTCCGCAATTGCCGGTTCCTCCGGCAAGGGTGATGGTGATTGCGAAGACTCGTTCGGGCCGAAGCGGCCCTCAATGCGGACGGGGGCGTCCGCGTTCCGGCAGAATAACGTCATCGCGACATTGAACGACACGCCAAGGGTTTGGTTCTCGACGCACATGGACACGGTGCCGCCGTTCATTCCGCCGACGGAGGACGACGAAAAGATCTACGGCCGTGGGTCGTGCGATGCGAAGGGGATCATTGCGGCGCAGATCACAGCGGCGGAGGAATTGAGGAAACAGGGAATCGAAGACATCGGGCTGCTTTACACCGTTGAGGAGGAACGTTCGTCGACCGGTGCGAAGGCGGCGAATCTTCATCCGCTGGCGGCGAAGTGCGAATACATGATCAACGGCGAGCCGACAGACAACGATCTTGCCATCGGGTCGAAGGGATCGTTCCGGCTGAAGATAAAAACCAGCGGGAAGGCCGCACATTCGGCCTATCCTGAGCAGGGCGATTCGGCGATCGAGACGCTGCTCGACATTTTGAACGACATCCGGCAAACGCGTTTTCAGCACGATGAATTTTTTGGCGAGACGACGGTAAACATCGGCACCATCGAAGGCGGCCTTGCGCTAAACATCATCCCGCCGAAAGCGGAAGCGGGTCTGTTGATCAGATTGACCACGAAGCGCGAACCCATAGAGCAGACCTTGGAAAACATCGTCCGAGGCCGCGGCGAGATCGAGGTACTGTCGTGCAGCGAGCCGGTGAAAATGCTCGCCGTCGAAGGCTTTACCCAAAAGGTCGTCCGCTTCACAACCGACATCCCGCACCTCCCCAACTGGGGCCAGCCACTGCTGCTCGGGCCAGGGTCAATACTTGTGGCACATACGAAGGATGAATTTGTGCTGAAAAAAGATCTCGAAGACGCGGTTGGGCTGTACGTTGATCTCGCGAAAAGATTATTAGCCGTAGAGTCGTCGAAACGCGGAGGCATTTGAGAAAAGTGAGCTGAGCCGTTGAGTAATTTCACGCTTCTCTGCGTCTCAGCGTCTCTGCGGTAGATCCCATTATGAAAATTGCGTTGATCGGTCACGGCGTGATGGGCAAGCTCATCGAGCGGCTGGCTGTTGAAAAAGGACATGAGATCGCAGTCGTCATCGATGATCCGAATGCCAGTTTTTCGGTTGACGAATTGGCGACGAAACTCAGCGTTGCCGATGTCGCAATCGATTTCACCGTTGCCGAAGCGGTGCGGCAAAATGTCGAGGCGTGCGTAAGTGCCGCCGTTCCGTTGGTCGAGGGAACGACCGGATGGAGTGACAAGCGCGGCGAGATCGAGCGGATCGTCCGTGATGGACACGGTGCATTTGTTTTTGGCGCCAATTTTTCGATCGGGGTGAATTTGTTTTACCGGATCGCGGAGTTTGCGGCGGAGTTGTTTGCGAAGGTTCCGGAGTATGAGGCCTTTATCGAGGAACAGCACCATTCGCGGAAGAAAGATGCTCCGAGCGGGACGGCGCTAAAACTGAAAGATGTCATTGAAAAGGCGCTTTCCAAAGATGCTGACGATTCCGACACGGCGAGATGCGTTCCGGTTTCATCGACGCGCGCGGGCAATATCCCGGGTACGCACACGGTCGGCTTCGACGGACCGGCCGATCAGATCACGCTCACGCACACTGCGCGATCACGCGAAGGCTTTGCCATTGGCGCAATTCTTGCGGCTGAGTGGATCGTCGGCAAGACCGGATTTTATGAATTTACTGATGTGGTGGACGAGATTTGTCAGAACCGGGAACGGTAGTGACCGGGTTCTTGGGTGCTGATGAGAGAACCACCCTGTCGGTCCCGATAAAAAACATCGGGACTGCCACTCCTCCTTCGTCAGTAGGGGAGCCTTTTATGAAACCGCTAATCAAGATTTGCTGCATACAATACGAGCAGGAAGCGGCCGACGCGATAAGTTTTGGAGCGGCGGCGGTTGGGCTTGTCGGAGCAATGCCGAGCGGGCCGGGGCCGATCTCGGATGAGGAGATTTGTAGAATTGCACAAACAGTGCCACCGCCGATCGCGACGTTTTTGCTTACGAGCGAACAGACTTCGCAGGGAATCATCAACCATCATCGCCGCACAAAGACGAACACGATTCAGATCGTCGATGAGCTTGCGGGTCGCGATTATTCCGCGATTCGCGAAGCGCTGCCGCATGTGAAGCTGGTGCAGGTCATTCACGTCATCGGTGACGAGTCGGTCGATGAAGCGTGCGAACTCGCGAGTCACGTTGATGCGATCTTGCTCGATAGCGGGAATCCAAAGCTGGCGATCAAAGAACTAGGCGGAACCGGACGTCGTCACGACTGGCGGCTTTCGCGGACGATAGTTGAAACTTGCGGCAAACCCGTTTTTCTCGCCGGCGGTCTCGACTCATCAAACGTCCGAGAAGCCATCGACTCGGTGCAGCCATTCGGCCTTGATCTGTGTTCAGGCGTGCGGACGGATGGCGAACTCGATTTACCGAAACTTGAGAACTTTTTTATCGCGGCAGGATACTAGACACAGATGAACACAGATGGACACAGATAAGACCGAAACTAATTATCTGTGTTAGTCTGTGTCCATCTGTGGTTGAGTTTTGTTTATGACGATGAAAATCGATTGGATGCGAGGCTGTGCGACCGCTCTTGTGACGCCGTTTAAAAAAGACGGATCGATAGATGATGAGTGTTTTCGCGCACTTGTAGAGCGGCAGATAAAAGGCGGTGTGAAGCTGTTGGTGCCGTGCGGAACGACCGGCGAGAACGTAACGATGACTGCGGACGAGCAGGCCCACCTGATACGGCTGACGGTTGAAACTGCGAAAAATGCCGATGCAAAGGTGATAGCCGGGACCGGAACGAACAATACGGCGGCTGCGATCGATCACACGCGAAGGGCCCGCGAAGCGGGAGCTGATGCGGCTTTGATAGTCGCTCCGTATTACAATAAGCCGACACAAGACGGGTTGTTTGCTCACTATTCGGAAATAGCTCGCTCCGTTAAGGGATTTCCGATCGTGCTCTACAACGTACCGGGACGTACCGCTTCTAATATTTCTGCCGAAACGACGCTCAAGCTTGCTGGGAAACACGAGAACATTGTCGCGACAAAAGAAGCATCGGGAAATCTTTCGCAGGTGATGGCGATCTTGCGCGATCGGCCAAGGAATTTCAAGGTTTTTTCAGGCGACGACGCAACCGCGGTCCCGTTCATCAGCTTAGGCGGTGATGGGCTCGTGTCGGTTTGCGCCAACGAGATACCGAAACAAACGGCGAAGATGGTAGAACACGCGCTCAATGGTTCGTTCCACTTCGCGCGAAAAATTCATTACAAGATCTTGCCGCTGATGGAGGCGAACTTTATCGAATCATCTCCGGCTCCGTGCAAGTTCGTGATGAAAGAGATGGGTCTGCTCGAAGAGAATCTGCGGCTGCCGCTCGTGCCCGTTACGGCAGAAACGCGGTCGAAACTGAAAGAGGTGTTGAAGCAAGTTAATTTGCGATAGCGAGCAGAATTTAAATCGATTCCGATCGCCATTGTTCAGTATTTGCTGTGATAACCGATGAAAAAGCCAACTTATTGTTTACTTATCTCTATACTGCTTACAGCATCGTTATTTGCCCAAGTGAAACCGCGGGCACGCGATCTTGGTGTGCCTTTTGACGGTACTCCGGGGCCGAATAATGCCATAACCGACGTCAAAGGCGTTGAGGTCGGATATACGACGTTGATCTCAGGCGAAGGCGACAAGGCGATTCGCACTGGAGTGACCGCCATTTTGCCGCAGGGGAAGACCTTTGCTGGCCGGTTGTTTGCGGGCTGGCATACGCTTAACGGCAACGGTGAGATGACGGGCACGACATGGATCGAGGAATCAGGCGGATTGGGCTCACCGATTCTCATCACGAATACGCACAGCGTCGGAATAGTTCGCGATGCCGTGATCGAATGGGGAACAAGGAAGAGCGCGGGCGGCATTTATTCGGGCGACTTGAGCCTGCCGGTTGTGGCGGAAACCTACGACGGTTTTCTCAACGACATAAACGGATTTCACGTCAAGAAGGAACACGTATTCGCGGCGCTTGATTCGGCGAGGCCGGGGCCGATCGCCGAAGGCAATGTTGGAGGCGGCACGGGCATGATAGCCCATTCGTTCAAAGGCGGGACCGGCACCGCTTCGCGCAAGCTGGGTGAGCGAGCGGGTGGGTACACTGTCGGCGTGCTTGTTCAAGCCAATTACGGGAGCAGGCCGTTATTCCAGGTTGCAGGCGTGCCAGTCGGGAAAGGGATCACTGATCTGCGGCCGACGCCGGGGAAAAATCAAGCTTCGGCAATGCTGAGCAGAAGATTTGATGAGGGAGCCGGCTCGATAATAGTAGTGGTCGCGACGGATGCACCGCTGCTGCCGCATCAACTCAAGCGGCTGGTCCAGCGGGTTTCACTGGGTATCGGGAACGTCGGCGGCCGCGGCGAGAATTCGTCCGGCGATATTTTCATTGCATTCTCGACCGCGAACTCCGCTGAAGTGAGCAAGGACCAGGGCGTCGCGAACATTACGATGCTGCCGAACGACCGGATCAACCCGCTCTTTTGGGCCGTCGCCCAGGCAACCGAGGAAGCGATCCTGAACGCAATGGTCGCCGCCGAGACGATGACTGGCGTGAATGGCAATACGGCTTTTGCACTGCCGCATGACAGGCTAAAGGCGGCGTTGAAGAAGTATAACCGGCTCGAGGAGCGCAAGAAGTAGTAGAGTCGGTAGTTGTAGATAATCGATGATCGCGGCCCGGCCGGCCATGATGAAGGAGTATTTGATATGAAACGATCGTTTGCCGTGTTCGCACTTGTTTTCCTTGCTGCGGTGACAGCCGGTGGGCAGGAGCTGCCGGAGACTGGCTCGAAACGTGGGCAGGAAGTTGTCGCCACGATCGCGAAATGGGCTGATGCAGTACGTGACCGCGACGTTAAGGCGCTCGATTCGATCTTCGACGATGAGGTGATCATCACAACCTACGATGGCAAAACACGTGGAAAAGCCGAAGAACTTGGGGTGATGAAGCCGAGTCCAAACTTCCGGATGTCGTCGGTTGCGAACGAGGATATGGCGATCAAACTCTTCGGCGACGTGGCGGTTGTTACCGCTCTCACGAAAATGAAAATGATCGCCGCCGGAGGCAGAGAGTCATCGCTTGCGATGCGATACACCGCCGTTTTCGTCAAGAAGGACGGCAACTGGCGGATCGTGGCCCTGCAAACCGCACGGGCGCCGCAATGATCCGTTCTGCTCTTCTGAGATACCACATTGCCATTGATGACTGAACTAAGGACACAGATAGAATCGCTGTTTGCGAGATCGGAATTTACGGCGGCCGACCGGGAAGTTTACGAGCGATTCAAATTGGCCCTCCGCCGGGGCGAGATACGTTCCGCGGAACGTGACGCGGACGGCAACTGGCATGCGAACATCTGGGTAAAGCAGGGAATTCTTCTTGGCTTTCGGATGGGCAAGATGGTCGAGATGTCTAAAGATACCGAGACCCTACAGTTTTTTGACAAAGACACGTTTCCCTTAAGGCCGATGACGCTGGATGACGGTGTACGGATCGTGATGGGCGGGTCGGCGATACGCGACGGCAGCTACGTGGCCCCGAGCGTCGTCGTCGTCCCGCCTGCCTACATCAATGTCGGAGCGTATGTGGATGAGGGCACGATGGTCGATTCCCACGCCCTGGTCGGAAGCTGCGCCCAGATCGGCAAACGTGTGCATTTGTCCGCGGCGGCGCAGATCGGCGGCGTGCTTGAGCCGGCAGGAGCATTGCCAGTGATCATCGAAGATGACGTTCTTGTGGGCGGCAATACAGGCGTTTACGAAGGCACGATCGTCCGCGAAAAAGCGGTGCTTGCCTCCGGCGTTATCCTTACCCGCTCGACACCTATCTTTGATATTCCGAACTCCTGCGTGATCAAGTCAGACGGCGACCGCCCGCTCGAGGTCCCCGCCGGGGCCGTCGTCGTTCAAGGCTCGCGTGAGATATCTGCTGGTTTCGGTAAAGAGAATGGCCTTTCTATCTATTGCCCGATCATCGTCAAATACCGCGACGAAAAAACCGATGCTTCGACAAAGCTTGAGGATTATCTAAGATAGCTACATGGCCGCCGCTATTGAAGTAATCGTCAACGCCGGATCGGGCAGCGTGCTTGCCGGCGAGACCGAGCGTAGTTTGCGGCAGCGGTTTATTGCGTATGGCGTGCGCGCAAATGTTCATTTGGCCGAGACCGGGGCCGAGATCGAGCGGCTGGCGGTTGAGGCGGCGGAGGGTGAGGCCGAGATCATTGTCGCGGGCGGCGGCGATGGTACGATCAGTTCGGTGGCGAAGGAAGTGCATCGGGCGGGCAAGGTGCTCGGAGTTTTGCCGCTGGGGACGTTGAACAATTTTTCCAAGGACCTTGGGATCCCGCAGACGTTGGGAGCGGCCGTCAAGGTGATCGCGGATAGGAATGTCGAGACTATCGATCTGGCCGAGGTGAATGGCCGTCTTTTTCTGAACAACTCCAGCATCGGGCTTTACCCGCGAATGGTGCGGCATCGCGAGGAGCAGCAGCGTCTCGGGTATGGCAAATGGCGGGCCGCGTTCTGGGCGTGGCTGCGGATATTTACCATATCGCCCTTTCTTAAGGTCTGCATCCGCATTGACGACAAGGAATTCTTGCGGAAGCTTCCATTCGTGTTCGTCGGCAATAACGAATACGAAATGGATCTTTACAACATCGGCAGACGAAAAAGCCTCGACAGCGGTAAGCTCAGCCTTTATTTCATTCACAGCGGAGGCCGCTGGGGCGTGACGTTGCTGATGCTGCATACTGTGCTCGGCCGACTGAAACAATGGCGTGATTTTGAGGCGGTGAGCACGGAGGAAATTACCATTGTCTCCAGCAAACGCCGCCTGTTGGTCGCCTTTGACGGCGAGGTGGCGATGATGGAGACGCCGCTGCGGTATCGATCGCTGCCGCGGGCCTTGAAAGTGATCGTGCCAAATAGCGAATGACCAGGATAGCTCACATTTCCGACATTCATTTCGGCCGCGAGGACGCCGAGGTCGTCGAGCGTCTGGTAGAAAAAATAGTCGAAGTCGATCCGCAAGTGGTTGTCGTATCGGGCGATCTGACACAGCGCGCCCGCAAATCTCAATTTACCCGAGCGAGGGCCTTACTCGACCGGCTTCCGAAACCGCAGATCGTCGTGCCGGGCAATCACGATGTGCCTCTTTACAACGTTGTGGACCGGTTCATTCATCCGCTGGACAACTACAAGCGGTACATCACGGATGACCTTCAGCCGTTCTTTGTGGACGACGATCTGGCCATTGCGGGTGTGAACACAGCGCGCTCGCTTACGATAAAAGGCGGCCGGATAAGCGCTAAACAGGTCGCTCTCATTCGGCGGCGGATGATCAGCTTGGACGATGCGCTGCTGAAGGTCGTGGTTACCCATCATCCGTTTGACGTTCCCGAGGGCCGCGATGAAGACGATATCGTCGGCCGGGCGGAAGAGGCGATGCCGCTGATCGCCGAAACCGGTGCCGACGTTTTTCTCGCGGGCCACCTGCACGTCAGCCATATCGGCAACTCGGCCCGCCGTTATCGATTGGATAGCGGCCGCTCGGCGCTGATCATTCAGGCGGGAACGGCGGCCTCCACCCGCGAGCGCGGCGAGGAGAACTCGTTCAACCTTCTTGAATGGGAGCATCCCGTGCTCAGCGTCCGCCGGTTCCAATGCTCGATGCCGAGTGCCGGCTTTTATCTTGCCACCGATGAACGGTTCACACAGACCGCCGTCGGATGGGAACGGCTGTGAAAACTATGTTTGCGAGATTCAATTAAGGCACAATATCCCCTAAAATAATCATTCTGGAGTGAATAGAGGAAATGCAAGGACCTGAAGAGAACGAAATTGAGGAAACCGACGGTCACGGCCTGCGCGAGCGGGTTTCGGGTTTCGGCCAGAAGATCATCGGCGAGATAGAAACGATCGGCGGAATTCTAACCGGCGATCCGAACACGCAGGCCGAAGGCGAATTCAACGTCGAGGTAGGGGATCTGCGTGAGGAGACCGAGGAGGATCTGGAAGAATCCGATCCTCACCACAGAGGCACAGAGAGATAAGAAATGACAGTTGGCACTGAGAAAGTGAATGAAAGGGAGTTCGTTCTACCCCGCCGAATGCTCGGCTTGCAGCCGACTTTGATCAGGCAGTTTTTTGAGCGTGCCCTGCCGGAAAGCATCAATTTCGGGCTTGGCGAGCCCGATCTGCCGACGCCGCAATTTTTGCGCGACGAGGCTGCACGGATCTCCAGGGACGAGCAGAATGGTTACACCTCGCATCCGGGAATTCCGGCTTTGCGGACGAAGATCGCTGAGCATTATCCGCATCTCGATCTGCCGATGAAGGGTGTGGTTGTCACATGCGGGTCACAGGAGGCAATGACGGATGCATTTATGTGCTGTGTGGATGAAGGCGACGAAGTTCTGCTGCCCGACCCGAGTTTTCCGGCCTATGACGCATGCACCCGAATAGCACAGGGTACACCGGTTTACTATCGAATGCCGGCGGATACGGAATTCGCGTTCGATATTGAGGAATTCCGGTCAAAGATCACGCCTAAGACCAAAGCAGCCGTTGTCATCAGCCCATCGAATCCGACCGGCAAGGTAATGACCGCCGAGGATTATCGGCAGATCGCCGAAGCATTGGAGGGAACCGGCATCTGGCTTCTTTCGGATGAGATCTACAGCGACCTGTATTTTGGCGAGCAGCCGCGTTCGGCGTCGGAATTTTACGAGAGGACTATCATTATCAGCGGCCTGTCGAAATCTCTCTCGATGACCGGTTGGCGGCTCGGCTGGGCGGCGTGCTCCGACCCCGAAATGATAAACGCGATCCAGGTGCTGCACGGCTATACGACGGTTTGTACTTCGACCATAACGCAAAAGGCCTCACTGCTTGCGTGGACGGAGGAGGCCGAAGCGGCCAAACAGCACGCTCGCGATGTTTACAAGAAGCGCGGCGAGTTCCTGGTCGATCTGTTTGATAAGGAGCTCGGGCTGAAAGCGACTTCACCCGAAGGAGCCTTTTATACGATGCTCGATGTGCGTTCGCTTGGCGACGACATCGAGATCGCCGAAAAATGCCTGCAAAACCGCGTCGTCACTGTTCCTGGCGTTGCCTTCGGAGACGAAGCGAAAGGGTTCCTGCGCATTTCCTTCTGCAACACAGAAGAAAAAATGGCTGAAGGTGTACGGCGGATGAAAGAAGCCCTTTGGTAGAGAGGCTGTGTCGAAACGAGAATACGCCGCGTGTTTATCTGGTTTTTATGAATTGCCTCCGGCTTCAGCCGGAGGTCAGGCTATCCAAAAAACTAATGGCTTTAGCCGAACCGTTGAAGAAAGAAGACCGCTAAAGGCTTTAGCTACAGATGGTTAGGCGAGGTTTTGCTAATGCCGGCAGGACTATGCGTTTCGGAATTTTGGCTAAAGCCGAGGCGGCAATATTGACCAAACCTCCAGCTGAAGCTGGAGGCAATTGATAAGATCAAGTTTTGACAGCCTCTAGAGCTAGAGGTTGAGCGGCCGGATCCAAAAAAATCCGCGACAGTCGGACCGATGTTTATGAGAAAGTATTGGCTTGGAATTAAAGGCACCGCTCGCATTCTTTCTATAATTGTGCTCGGGGTGTGGTTCTCTGCCTGCCAGGCGGACAACGGCGTCGGATCGAATCAGATCACCGCGACGGCTACACCCCAGCCCGCGGTGTGGGACAAATCGTTCGGCGGGGCCGATAAAGCCTACGACACGGAACTCCTGCGTCTCCGTGAAGTGATCGCTCCTAAATTCAGGTCGCTGAAATTCGAGGATAAAACCACCGGCCGGACAATGGCCTATAATCTGTTCGTACCCAAAGACTACGACGCCGCGAAGAGCTACCCGCTTGTGCTGTTCATGGCCGACGCGAGTACGACGGGTAAAGTTTCTGAAGCTCCGTTAAAACAAGGCTACGGCGGCATCATCTGGGCGACCGATGAAAGTCAGTCAGCCAATCCGAGCTTCGTGCTTGTTCCCGCCTTCGCTGGGCCTGAGAACGCCACGAACGATAATTGGGAGGTGTCGGACGAGGTCGGGGTCGCCTTGCGATTGTTGGAAAGTGTCGTCGCTGGTTACAGCATCGACAGAAGCAGACTTTACACGACCGGCCAATCGATGGGTGGAATGATCTCGTTTTACTTGAACGCGAATCATCCCGATCTCTTCGCGGCTTCGATATTTGTGGGCAGTCAGTGGGATGTTGCGGTCCTAAGGCCGCTGACAAAGATGAAGTTCTTCTATATAGTCTCAGCGGCCGACCCCAAGGCGTCAAAAGGGATGAAGGAGTTGGGGGCGATGCTCAAGGAGAATGGTGTGACCTTTGGCGAGACAAAATTCTCGGCAAAACTGCCTCAGGCGGAACAAGAGCAACAGATCGCCGAGCTTTTGGCAAAGGGACATAACATCAATTTTGTTCAGTTTGCCGAAGGCACAGTCGTTCCCACCGGAGCTAGCGGCATGGGAAGCGAGCATATGTATTCGTTCGACTATGCCTATAAGCTCAAAGGGGTCAGAGATTGGATGTTCAAACAGAAGAAGGTCGGTGAGTAGGACGATTTCGGAACAATTTTGCGAATGAGTCGATCAAATGCGAGAATCTACGTTCTCGCCTTTTGAGTTATGGCAAAGAAATATCACGTTGGAATACTAGGTGCGACCGGGACGGTCGGGCAGCGGTTCATTCAACTTCTCGAAGGGCATCCGCAGTTTGAAGTAACGGCCCTTGCCGCGTCGGACAGGTCGGCTGGAAAGCCATATTCCGAGGCATGTGCGTGGAAGTTGAACGGTTCGATCCCGGAGAGTGTTCGCGACATCGTCGTAGTTCCGATCGAGCCTCCGCTTGATTGTGACATCGTGTTCTCCAGCCTGCCGTCGTCGGTGGCCCGGGAGACCGAGGAAGCATTTGCGCGTGCTGGATATCCCGTTATCAGCAATTCGTCCAGTTATAGGATGGATGAGGACGTTCCATTGCTGATCCCGGAGATCAATCCGGACCATCTCGATCTGATCGCGGTGCAGCGGCAAAACCGCGGATTCGGCAAGGGTTTTATCGTGACGAACCCGAACTGTGCGGTCGTTAGCTTTGCACCGCCGCTTGCCGCCATACACCGCAGGTTTGGCGTCGAATCAGCGGTGGTAACTACAATGCAGGCGATTTCGGGTGCGGGCTATCCAGGGGTGTCCTCGATGGACATTGCGGACAATGTCGTGCCCTATATTGCGGGCGAAGAGCCAAAGGTTGAGACCGAGGCCCAGAAGATCATCGGCACGCTCGCGAATGGTGCTATTGTGAAGGCTGACTTTCCCGTTTCGGCCCAGTGTTTTCGGGTAAACGTGCTGGACGGCCATACGTGCGCGGTTCGAGTGGACCTGAAGGAAACGGCGACACTTGAAGACATCGTAGCGGCGATGAAAGAATTTCCGTCGCTCGGGCTTCATTCATCGCCCGAGACGTTCATTGAAGTGATGGACGAACCAAACCGGCCTCAACCGCGGGTCGACCGTGACAACGGCAGCGGTATGACTATAACGGTCGGCCGCGTCTTTCCCGATAATGTTTTCGATTACCGGTTTGTGGCCCTGAGCCATAACACTGTCCGCGGGGCCGCCGGGTCGGCCATCCTGAACGCCGAACTGCTGATCGACAGAAAAATTATCTAATCCGATGCCCGGCACCGCCAGCGAGAACAGCTTCACTCGAAAGGTCATGTTGACAATAGGTCTCGTCTGCCTGACCCTGCTGCTCCTGCTGTTCGCTTACTATACATTTGACGTATTGCTGCTGATCTTCGCGGCGGCGCTGCTCGCAATCTTCCTGCGCGGGATCGCGGATGTGGTTGCGCGATATACCAAGCTTACCGAAGGCCTTTCGGTGCTGGCTGTTTCAATACTAATAGTCGGCGTCCTGGCCGGCGCGATCGCCGTGCTTGCCCCTGACGTTGGCAATCAGGTTCAGCACCTGCGTGAAACCCTGCCGAGTTCGGCGCGCGAAGCCTCCGCTTATATTTCGCAATTTGGCTGGGGCAGGGCGTTGGTCGAGCAGCTTCCGAGTGTCGAGGTTGTTTGGAACAGCATAAGCGGTTTCGCCCTTTTGGAAGGCGTCGGCGGGTTTTTCTCCTCAACGATCGGAGCGGTAGGCAATTTCTTCATTGTTATCCTTCTCTCGATCTATCTGGCGATAGAACCACGGTTCTATACCCGCGGATTCACCAACCTATTTTCGATCGGGAAACGGACGCGAGTCCGCCAGATACTTTTTGCCGTCGGCGATACCCTGCGGTGGTGGCTGATCGGCAAGGTCTGCTCGATGGTTTTCATCGGCCTTTTGACCTGGATCGGGCTATCGCTGCTTGGTGTTCCGCTGGCGCTCGCGCTCGGGCTGATCGCGGGACTTTTATCGTTTATTCCGAATTTCGGGCCGATAATTTCGGCACTCCCCGCGATTCTTCTCGGATTTGTTGAAAGCCCGATGCAGGGGCTTTATGTATTGATACTCTACGTCGGTATTCAGCTGATCGAGTCGAATCTGGTGACGCCTTTCATCGAGCGAGAGACGGTCGAGTTACCACCCGCTTTGACGATCGTGTTTCAATTGGCCCTTGCCGCGCTCGTTGGCGGGCTCGGCCTGGTGTTGGCAACTCCGCTTTTGGCGGTTCTGATCGTGGTCGTGCAAATGGTCTATGTCGAGGATATTCTCGGAGATCGTCCGGTCGAGATCGCAAACGTGCCGGCCACGAAAGAGAGCCTCGATGAAGCTTCAGAAAGAGGAGGTGCGGTTAAAGAAAAGTGATCGAACGTTACACATTGCCCGAGATGGGCTCAATCTGGTCGTTGCGGAATAAGTTCCAGAAATGGCTGGACGTCGAGATAGCGGTTTGCGAAGTACACGCAGAGGACGCCACTATTCCTCTCGAAGCGGTCGAAGAGATCAAGGCAAAGGCCGCTTTTACCGTCGAGCGGATCGGCGAGATCGAGAAGACGACCGATCATGACGTGATCGCGTTCACGACCAATTTGGCCGAGAACATTGGTGAAGCGGCGCGGTTTGTTCACTATGGCCTGACGTCGAGCGATGTTGTCGATACGGCCAACGCCATTCTGTTGAAGGAATCGTGCGATGTGCTGTTGGAAAAGATCGACGCGATGCTGCCGGTACTGAAGCGGCGTGCATACGAATTCAAGGACACGCCGCAGATCGGGCGGACGCATGGCATCCACGCAGAGCCGACTTCGTTCGGGCTTGTCTGGGCACTGTGGTACTCGGAAATGCAGCGAAACCGCGGGCGTTTGGAAAGTGCCAAAGCCGCCGTTTCGGTAGGCAAGATCAGCGGCGCGGTCGGGGCATTTGCTCACCTCTCGCCGGATGTTGAGGAACGGGTTTGTGCCAAATTGGGTTTGAAGGCGGCTGATGTTTCGACGCAGGTGATTCAGCGTGACCGATACGCTGAATATCTGTGCACGCTCGGCGTGATCGCATCGACCCTGGAGAAGATCGCCTTGCAGGTCCGGCATTGGCAGCGGACCGAGGTTCGCGAAGCTCAGGAAGCCTTCAAAAAAGGTCAAAAAGGCTCGTCAGCGATGCCGCACAAGCGGAACCCGATCCTGTCCGAACGCATCTGCGGAATGGCCCGCACCGTTCGGGCAAACTCTATCGTCGGCCTTGAGAATATTGCTCTATGGCACGAACGCGACATCTCACACTCGTCGGCCGAGCGCATCGTCCTGCCCGATTCATCGGCGACGCTCGACTATATGCTGGCGAAAGCAACCTCGCTTCTCGATACGCTGGTTGTTTATCCTGAGAACATGCTCAAGAACCTTGATCTGACTCGCGGGCTGGTTTTCAGCGGGCAGTTGATGCTCGTCCTGACACAAAACGGGGTTTCACGCGAAGACGCGTATGTTTACACCCAACGAAATGCGATGAAGGTTTGGGACGAAGGCGGTGAGTATAAAGAACTGGTAATGAAGGACGCGGACATTTCTTCTCACCTTTCAGCAGAAGAAATTGCCCGCGTTTTTGATCTAAAGCATTATCTCAGAAACGTCGGCAAGGTATTTGCCAGAGTGTTTGATTAGCCTGAGCGTCAAAACGGCCAATTACGGCGGCGGCTATCCGGCATACTTCTCGGCAAAATTCCCAATGACCGGAATCTTGTAAAATTCGCCGCCGAATCCCTTTATCGCTGCGAGGACGACAAAGACAAGGGCTGCGATTCCCACGATACCCATCACTAGCCCGGTCAACCCAGAAACCAACGGAAGGCCGATCGCCGCATCAACAAACACGCCGACGATCATGATAATGTAGAGCGGAATCTGAATAACTATGAGCGCGACGGTCAGGAAAATCGATTGAAACGCGTGAAAGCGCGTGAGTCGGTTTACTTTGTCGGTGGCAACGACAATGATGCTGTAGATCAGGCCCAGCAGGCAGACCACGTTGCCGAGGTAGCAGATCAAAGCTCCAACATTGGTATCCAGTCCGAGTGCGGTTTTACCGCCTGACATGTTTTGCATAACGTTTTAGGTTTGCTCCTTCTTGAATTGATATAAGAAACGTCGGAATCGTGCAGAAGTGAGTTCTGCGAAAAGTTACCATAAGACGTTGATAAATACAATGTTTTGCGAGACAATCTACAATTTATTTTGGTGCAGGAAATGAAAGCAAAGGTATACGTAACATTAAAACCGAGCGTTCTCGACCCGCAGGGGAAGGCAATTCACCATTCGGTCGAACTCCTCGGCTACCCGCAGATCGCGGATGTGCGGCAGGGGAAGTATTTTGAGCTTCTGTTGGACGATGGGCTTTCTGAGGCCGAGGCAAAGAGTTCGGTCGAGAAGATCGCGAAGGATGTTTTGACGAATCCGATAATTGAGGATTATCGGGTGGAGATCGGAAGTTGATCCTTCGATAAAGTTATGGATGAGCTATCGGTCGCCGATGCGTACCTCGAATTCCTCGTAACTAGGCGATTCGCGTCGAGGGAAAACTGGAACAATGTTTCAGTGACAAGGAATATCCGGCATTTGGAGCACTTGAATGCAGAAGTGCATGCGGCCTACAAAAGGCGAGAATTGAATGGCGGCGTGCCAATACCTTTGTCATGGCGCCGATGGGCGAATGCACAGGAAGCGTTGAAGAAATGAAATTCGGAGTAATAGTTTTCCCAGGTTCCAACTGCGACCACGATGCATATCACGTGGTCTCGAAGCACATCGGCCAGCCGGTCGATTTCATTTGGCATAAGGAAACCGACCTGAGTGGCTACGACGCTATTCTTATTCCTGGCGGGTTTTCTTACGGCGATTATTTGCGGGCGGGTGCGTTAGCTTCGTTTTCGCCGGTGATGAACGCGGTCAAAGATTTTGCGGCGAAGGGCGGATTTGTCTTCGGCATCTGTAACGGGTTTCAGATCTTGTGCGAGACGGGACTGCTGCCCGGAGCGCTGATGCGGAACGAGAATCTGCACTTTGTCTGCAAGCACGTCAACATTCGAACTGAGAATACGGGCACGCCTTATACCAGCGAGCTTGAGCCCGGTTCGGTCCTGTCAGTCCCGATCGCACATGCGGAAGGGAATTATGTTTGCGATGAAGAGACGATGAACAGCCTGGAAGAGAATGGCCAGATCGTGTTCCGTTACTGTGACGAGAGCGGCGAATTGTCGCCCGAGGCAAATCCGAACGGGGCGTTGTCCAATATTGCCGGAATCTGCAACGTTGACCGAAATGTGCTTGGGATGATGCCTCACCCGGAACGTGCTTGCGAGGAAATGCTCGGCTCCGGTGACGGCTTCAATATTTTTACGTCGTTGGCAAAAGCGGTTGCGAATGCTCAGCCGGCGTGACACCAAGATCGACCGCCGGTGGCACACCCGCAGGTTTCCTAACGCGGATGGGCTGCCCGCCGTCCGGGCAGCCCGATGAATTCTTCGAGAGGGCCTAATTCGATAAGGCCCGGATCCTGATGCCGCCATTCCGGGTGGTCACTTTGATCGGGGCGCCCCCGCCGTTGATCGAGGTCCTGATCTCCTTCGACCGATTATTCCACCCACCTCTCACGTCCTCGGTTGCTATGTTTAGGGAAGGAATATCACTCTTGAACCCGCCGTTAACAGTGCCGGTTTCAATATTCGCTGCATAGGTCTCCGGCATCATCAGATTGACGCCGCCGTTGGTCGTTTGGACATCAAGGCCAGGTCCCTTCCAGGCGTTTCCGGCCAGCACAACATTGACGCCTCCGTTGGTCGTCCTGCCGCGCACATCGCCCGCCACGTCTTTGAGGCTAACGCCGCCGTTGACCGTTTCAAATTCGAGCATGCCCTCGACCGAACTTATGCCGATGCCGCCGTTCTGAGCCCTAAGCAGTAGGTTGGTGTTAAGCGGTACATGGGCCTCAAACGAAACTGACCAGCCGTGATCGGGCCCCTCAGCTTTCACCTGGCCGTTCGTGCTGATCCGGACATTTGATGCGATCGACTGGGCATCGTTCTCGGTGATGCCCCATGCTTGCACGCACGCCCGCAGCAGGACATCCTGCCGGTTTTCGCCCTTGACGCTGATCCCGCCGTTACGCCCGCTGTCGATGTTCAATGAACCCGTAGCCGGAAGTGTCGAAACGCGGAGGTCGCTGACCGATACCTTGTCGCCGTTGGACCAATGGTTCGAGCAGAACTCCTTGTATTTGCCCGCCCGCTCCGCCTTAACGGCCTTTTCGGCCTTCACCGCATCGTCCTGCGACAGGACCACCCCGGCGCAAATAAAAAACAAAAATGTCGCAATGATAGCTGATGCCTTATTCATTTTTCTTGTCTCCTTTCCAGTAGTGATGTATGCCTTCTGGTTAACAAACACCACGCCCAAAGGAAATGTGACAGAAAAATGAGGCTCGTCAGGAGACATTTACGACCAGGCCTTCGCAGTTAACTTTGCAGGGAAGCACTTCGGCCCCGGCCTGAGCCGAAAGGGCCGCTTCGACCTCCTCTTTCCGGCCCTCCTCGCAGAAGAACGCGATGCAGCCGCCACCGCCGGCGCCGCAGACCTTTGGAGCGATCGCCCCGGCGGCGAGGGCTACATCGATCAGCTCGTCCATGTGGGGCGTAGTGATCTTTGGCGAAAGGCGTTTGCGGAGCGGGAAGCCCGCTTTCAGTATTTCCCCAACCTCTGCCCAGTCGCCGGCAAGCAGAGCGGGACGCAGCTGCGCGGCCCCGTCGCGAATGCCTTCGAAAACGTCGAAGAGCTCGCGGTCGCCGTCGATGTGGCGTTTCATGATCGCCCAGTTGTTCGTACCGGAGTTTCGCGGCTCGCCGGTGTAGAGAATGACCATCCGGCCTTCGAGCGTTTTCAGGTCCAGTTCAAGTGGCTCTCGCCGCATGCCGTCGGGTGCGAAGTGGATCGCCGCCGCACCGCCGTATTGGGCGGAGTAATAATCCTGAAAACCGGTCGGCACCTTGATGACCTGGCACTCGACGTTTGCGGCGATCGGGATAAAACGGTCGGGCGAGTAGCGGTCGCCCACAAGCTTGTTGAGGGCGGCGATGCACGCGATGTTGAGGGTCGATGAGCCGGCGAGTCCCGCACCGGCCGGGGCCTCGGATTCTGTCGTCATATGAAATCCCGTTGTCGGCCGGAAGAAATAGACCAGCTTAGAAAGCAGCTCAAGGCGAGGTTCGTCCTTCAAGCCGTCGATATCCGTGAGCCTGATCTCAAGGGCGTCCCCGCGATCGACCGATTCGAGAACGATCAAATCGTCGTCGCGGGTTTCGATGCGGCACTTCGCGAGCAGGTCTATCGCGAAATTTACCGTCGAGGCACCCTGGTGGAATAAAAAAAGCGGCGGAATATCAATTGTCCCGCCGGCAAGATCGACCCTTGTCGGGGCGGAGGTTTCGATGATCATAATTTATTGTGAGTCAGAACCGGCGGCGGTAGCCGCTGGCCTATGCCACCTGTCGGAGACTGTTCAATTTAGCTCAGCCAACGGCTGCCGCTGAAGGTCCCGACCTGGTAGTTATTTTTTCGCGGCCTTTGACGCTTCGGGCTTGGCCGGCTCAGATCCCTGGCCATTATCATCCGGCCTGTTTGCCTCGCGAGTAAGGTGCAGGCGTTCGCCGAGATCATGCAGTTT
Source organism: Pyrinomonadaceae bacterium (assembly GCA_050250045.1). Lineage (GTDB taxonomy): Bacteria > Acidobacteriota > Blastocatellia > Pyrinomonadales > Pyrinomonadaceae > OLB17. The sequence goes on from JBFWPK010000022.1 coordinate 42,284, forward strand.
TTCTTGCGCGACCTCCTCAACATGGTGAAATCGCTCTTCGATCCTTTCGATCGTTTCCGGCGGCACCTCTTCCACTTTCTCCGACAGCCAGTATCGCTCAGCCGCGTAAATCACGATTACCGCAAAGAGGATCACAAAAAAGAGCGCGATCCCGATCTGCTGAAAATCGCCGATTATCGACGTGATCGCTCCGCTGAAGAAATAGCCGGTGCCGGCAAGCAGGAACGCCCAAAGAAAGCAGCTGACGGCGTCAAGCACGATGAATCGCCTGAACGGCATCTTCCCAATACCGTAGAAAACACACATCGCGACCCTTATGCCGTAGATGTACTTCGAGATGACGATCGCAAACTTGCCGAACTTGGCGATCAGCTTCTCGATTCGCGGCTGGGCCATTTGATAGAACCGATAGTCCTTGGCATTCTCATGAAATATTCGCCCGATCGCGTAGCCGATCGAATCGCCTATCATTCCGCCGATGGTCCCGGCAAGGAGCACCTTCATAAAGCCCCACCGCTCGCCAAAGAATCCGCCATGAGCCATCGCACCCGAAATGAGCAGTGTGATATCGCCTTCTATCGTGCACAGGGCAAGCACTGCGTAAATGCCGTACTGCTCAATGATCTGAGAAAGCTGATCCATATTGCGAGCGACTGCAGGGGAATCCGGAGGACTATCAAAGAGTAGCTTTCGGTGGCTTTTCAGTCAAACTAATTCCATTCGGGATGGTTTGACGACGCATGAGGGCCGTCCGGGTCGGTTTGTCGGGTGCAGCCTCGTTTTGGGTTCGCCGCGTCACTGAGGCTCTGTTTGACAGTTAGCAAGCCTGTGTCTAAAATCGCGCCTATTCGGACTGCCCCGTAGGTCTGCTGACACATGGCTGAATCTCAGGTCCCTCGAAGGAAGAGTCTCGGCATCGAAGTATCATCTTCGGTGCTGAACTGTGTTTATGTGGATCGCGGAGGGGCGATCGAAAAAACGTTTCGTAAGGGGTTCGATGTTTCGGCCGGCACTGTGGAGCAGGTCGCCGATCTTGTGCGTGAGGTTCAAGGCGAGGTTGGCGAGGTTGAAAGCATTGGCCTTGCGGTCCCCGGGCTGATACACGGAGAGACAAAGCGTGTAGCGTTCTCAGTCAGCATGCCTTCGCACGCGGAGGTCGACCTTGCCCGCGGCGTTTCGGATGCGACGGGCCTGCCGACGACCGTCGAGAACGACGCGAATGCTGCTGCTTACGGCGAATTCCGTCTCGGGGCTGGACGCGAGAGCCGCAACCTTTTCTACGCCACGCTGGGCGAAGGTGTCGGCGGGGCTTTTATCTTCGATGGCGAGATCTGGCGCGGCAGGGCAGGATTCGCCGGTGAGTTCGGTTATCTCGCAATTAACTCGGATGGAGTGAGACTCGAGGATGTCGCGTCATCCGCGAATATCGTACGGCGAACCCGCGATCGTATGCATCAGGACAGCACTTCTTCGCTGAGCAGCCTGGACGAGAGCAAACTAACACTGGCCGATATCCTTTCAGCGGCGGGGACGGACGACGATCTCGCAATAATGATGCTGGAGCGTACCGGCGAGTTTATTGGAACGGCCATCGCAAATGTGATCAATCTCCTTAATGTGGAGACGGTCGTGCTCGGCGGTGAACTCATGGAAGCGGGCCATTATGTCCTTGATGCGGTACTCGCCCGGGCGAGACAGCTTTCTTTTGCACCGTCTTTCGTTGGTACTCGGATAGTCACGGGAACCCTGGGACGAAATGCCGCCGCTGCCGGTTCGGCCCTTATCGCCCAAATGGATTAGTCGATCGTTCATTTGCGAATCGTTAATTACTCTGATAAGAGGGGTTTATTTTCGGACGGTTGCGAGAGGACACAATTTCAAACTATTTTCTAAGTGAGCCGGTCAGGCGGTTTGCGGTTTTTGATAGATTTAGTAATATTGAGTCAGTCTTACGGAAATTCTCTTTTTTATTTGCAAACAGAAAACCCTTTGACGGCTTTGGGTCGCATAAAAGCGCAAAAGGTCCGGAGAGGTTCAAGTTCTTGTAATCTGCTTCAGAAGCGAAGTTTACGATGGCACAATTCTTCAGCAAAAGCGCGAACAACATAGCCCGGATCTCGATGCTGGCGGGAGTCGTGCTGGCGGGGCTGGCGTTTTTCGTATACACGCAGGTTGCCCGGTCGTCGTATCTGACGGGCCGGTATCTGGAGGTGCAGCAGCCGGTCCAATTCAGCCACAAGCACCACGTTGGCGACGATGGCATTGACTGCCGTTACTGCCATTCAACTGTCGAAACGACCGCATCGGCGAGCATACCTCCTACCCAGACCTGCATGAACTGTCACAGCGAGATCTGGTCCGACAGCCCGTACCTCGAACCCGTCCGGGCGAGTTTCCGCGACAATAAGCCGATCGAATGGCAGCGTGTCCACGATCTTCCGGAGTATGCGTATTTCAACCACAGCATTCACGTCGCAAAGGGGGTCGGGTGTTCTACCTGCCACGGACAGATCGACGAAATGCCGGCGGTTTACCAGGAGAACACCCTCCAGATGGAGTGGTGCCTTGCCTGCCACCGCGAGCCCGAGAAGTTCATTCGGCCGAAATCCGAGATCTATAACATGCAATGGCAGGATGGTGACCTTACGGCCGCTGAGCGGCTTGACCTGAAGGCGAAGTACAAGATCAGAAGCAAGGAAATGATGACGAGTTGTTCGATCTGTCATCGGTAAATGGCAAGGGTTACGCCCTTGGGCGTGAAACTCGTGCCGTTGAGGGCCTTAATTGGACCGAAGATCGGCGTCAGAAACGCGGTGCTTCACGCTCTAAAGGCGTAACTCTTACGGAAAAGAAATGACGAGCCCCGAAAGTAAAAAGAATTTTGCGTCATTGCGGAACCAGATACTTGGCCGCGGCGGCAAGGATTACTGGCGCAGCATTGAGGAATTTGCCGATACGCCGGAATTCGAGGAGTTCGTAAAACGCGAGTATCCGGCGCACGGCCAGGAATGGAACGATCCGGTAACGCGCCGGAGCTTTCTAAAGGTGATGGGGGCGACGCTTGCACTGGCGGGCTTGAGCGGGTGCGTAATCCAGCCATCGGAAAAGATCGTTCCGCGCGTACGCGACCAGGAAGACCTGCTCCCCGGCAAACCGCTTTTCTTTGCTACCGCGATGACTATCGGCGGAGTTGCGCTTGGGCTTCTCGCAAAGTCGTACGAGGGGCGGCCCACCAAGATCGAAGGGAATCCCGAGCACCCGGCCAGCGTTGGAGCGACCGATGTCCGGGCCCAGGGGTCGCTGCTGGACATGTACGACCCGGACCGCTCGCAGGAGATGCTCCATCGCGGTACTCCGACAAAGACATGGCTTGATTTCACTACCGCCTTCCGCACGGCCGTGACGGAGAACGGTGCCGACGGCGGGGCCGGCGTCAGGATCCTTACGGAAACTGTGACGTCGCCGACATTTCTGGCCCAGATGCGGCAGCTTAAGTCGGAACTGCCGAATGCCAAATGGGTTCAATACGAACCGGTGAATCGTGATAACGCAATGAACGGGGCAAAGCTCGCGTTTGGTTCGCCGGCCCACTCGGTTTACCGGTTTGATCGCGCCGAGCGCGTACTGCTTCTCGAAGCGGACATCTTTTCGGACTTTAATCCCCGCTACATGCGGGATGCAATAAAGACGCGTCAAGCTCACGGCGAGACACCGATGAGCCGGCTTTATGTGGTCGAGACCACGCCCACCTTGGCCGGAGCAAAGGCGGATCACAGGCTTTCGGTCAAGCCGAGCCAGATGGCCGAGGCTGCAAAAGCTATCGCCAAAGCCATAGGGGTTTCCGGCGTGAACACGGCCTACGCGGAAAATGCCTCGTGGATCGCCGCGGTGGCGGGCGACCTGGCGGCACATCGGGGCAAGTCTCTTGTCGTGGCTGGCGAAAATCAGCCGCCGGTTGTGCATGCCCTGGCCCACGCGATGAACTCGACACTGGGCAACGTAGGCCAGACAGTGGATTACACAGACCCACTTTCGCCTTACGAAACGACGCAAATTGAACAGCTTCGCGAACTGGTGGCTGACATTGACGCTGGACGGGTGAAGATGCTGGTGGTGATGGGCGGCAATCCGGCCTACAACACGCCGGCCGACCTCAGGCTGAACATGGACCGTCTGAACAAGGTTCCGCTGCGGATCCATCTTGGCCTGCACGTGGATGAAACGGCCGAGTTGTGCCATTGGCACATTCCAGCGAAGCATTATCTGGAAAGCTGGGGCGACGCGCGGGCGTTTGATGGCACGATCACCCTGACGCAGCCGATAATCGAGCCGCTGTACGGAGGAAAGAATCTGCATGAGATCACGCAGCTTTTCTTCCGAGAGGACTTCGACAAGAAGGACCTTGATATCGTTAAGGGCTTCTGGCAGACACAGACGATCACGCCTTCAACTGTTCCCGCGACAGGCCCGGTTCCGGCGGTTGCCGTACCGGCCGCAGCGAAACAGGAAACGTCCAGCCCGCAGACACACGCCGGCGGAGAGCCTGTACAGCCAACTCCGGAGCCTGGAGTTTCGCGAGACACAATAACCATAGCTGAACGCCCGGCGGCCACGCCGAGCCCGTCGCCCTCGGCCAGCCCCGCTCCGTCAGGCCCGCGTACCTTTGAGGACAACTGGCGACGGTCCGTTCACGACGGGTTTATTGCGAATACGGCACTGCCTGCGAAGTCGCTCACCGCCAGCACGGCGTTCTTGGCCCAGCCTGACGCGAGGCCAGCGGGTTCGGGGCTTGAGATCGCAATCCGGCCTGACCCGAGCATCTATGACGGACGTTTCGCTAACAATGGCTGGATGCAGGAACTGCCGAATCCGCTGACCAAGATCACTTGGGAAAACGTGGCGTTGGTGAGCCCGAATACCGCGGCGAAGCTCGGGTTCAATCAGGCGAATGACAAGCGGGAGATCTCCGGCGGCGAACGCGGGACGGCGTTTTTGACCACGCGGGGCAACAATATGTCGGCCGACCTCGTTACGCTGACTTATCAGGGCGGAACAATACAAAAGCCGGTGCCGATGTGGATCATGCCGGGACAGCCCGATGATGTCGTCACTATCTTCATGGGTTACGGACGGGCCCGCGCGGGGCAGATCGGGACCGGCCTTGGCTACAGCGCATTCGATGTTATGCGTTCGGATGCGATGACGTACGGTTTCGGCTCGCTTCAAGCGACCGGTGAGAAGGCAACGATCGTTACCTCGCAGATCCATTTCAATATGGAGGGCCGCGACCTTCTCAGGGTGTTCGACAAAGACGTATTTGAGGCAACACCGACGAAATGGCATCAGGAAGACATGATGCCTACGTCGATGTATAAATACGCGTACGAAGACACCTACAAAGAATGGTACAAGACCCACAACAAATGGGCGATGACGATCGACCTGACCTCGTGCGTCGGGTGTAACGCGTGCGTGATCGCGTGTCAGGCTGAAAACAACATTCCGGTAGTCGGCAAGGAACAGGTCGAACGCAGCCGCGAAATGCACTGGCTAAGGGTCGATACATATTTCACAGGCGACGACGTGAACAATCCGGGGAGCCTTCATTTTCAGCCGGTCCTTTGCCAGCAGTGTGAGCAGGCCCCGTGCGAGGTGGTTTGCCCGGTGACCGCGACGGCCCACAATCCGGAAGGCCTTAACGACATGGTCTACAACCGCTGTGTAGGCACCCGGTACTGTTCGAACAACTGCCCTTACAAGGTCAGAAGGTTCAACTTCCTGCTGTATCAGGATTGGGACACGCCGCAGTACAAGCTGATGCGTAATCCAGAAGTGACGGTCCGCAGCCGCGGTGTCATGGAAAAATGCACCTACTGCACCCAGCGGATCGCCGCTGCCCGGATCGAGGCACAAAAAGATGCCCGGCCGATCGCGGACGGCGAGATACTCACCGCGTGCCAGGCGGCGTGCCCTACGCAGGCTATTATTTTCGGTGATGCGAACGACGAGACGAGCCGGGTGGCAAATTCCAAGAAGGACCACCGTAATTACATCCTTCTGAACGAATTGAATACTCAGCCGCGGACGACATACTTGGCGGAGCTGAAGAACCAGAGCAAGGAAATGCCCGATTACAAGCCGTTCAAGGAACCGCCGGTCCATAAGGCCGCAAAGGACGAAGTTGAGGGGGCAAAGCCGGCGGAAGCGGGGCATTAGGCAAGCGGGGTTTGTGCCTCGTCCGGTATCGCGGACGAGACGTCCACGGGCCCGAAAGAATATATGGCTGACTTAAAGGAGATCCAGCAAAGGGTTTACCCGCCGATGGTTGAGGGCGATCATACGTTCGCGACCGTCTCGGACAAGATCGGCGACCGTGCGTTAACGAAGAGAACGCCCTTCGGGTGGTTCGTCGGATTTGGCATCGCCTTTATGGTGGCGCAGCTTCTGATGATCTCGGTCGTGTATTTGCTCGCCAAGGGCATCGGTATCTTCGGCACTAACCAGCCTGTCGGGTGGGCATTCCCGATCATCAACTTTGTTTGGTGGATCGGCATCGGCCATGCGGGAACGCTTATCTCGGCGATCCTTTTGCTGCTCAACCAGAAATGGCGAACGTCGATCAACCGGTTTGCCGAGGCGATGACGCTTTTTGCCGTTGCCTGCGCGGCTGTCTTTCCGGTTATCCACACCGGGCGGCCGTGGCTGGCGGCATATTGGCTGTTCCCGTATCCGAACACGATGGGCATTTGGCCGCAGTTTCGCTCGCCGCTTATCTGGGACGTTTTCGCGGTCTCGACCTATGCGACGATATCGCTGCTGTTCTGGTACGTCGGGCTGATACCCGACCTTGCAACGCTGCGCGACCGTGCGAAGAACAAATATTTCAAGTTTGCTTACGGAATACTGTCGTGGGGCTGGCGCGGCTCGGCCAGACACTGGCACCGCTACGAGTTGGCCTATCTTCTGCTGGCCGGCATTTCGACGCCGCTGGTGCTCTCGGTCCACTCCATCGTGTCCCTAGACTTCTCGGTCTCGCAGATACCGGGCTGGCACGCAACGTTCTTCCCGCCGTACTTTGTCGCGGGAGCGATCTACGCCGGATTCGCGATGGTGCTGATCCTCTGCATCCCGCTGCGGGTCTGGTACAACATGAAGGATTTCATCACCGACACCCATCTGCACTATATGGGCAAGGTGATGCTCGCGACCGGGCTGATCGTTGGATACAGCTACGTGATGGAAGCGTATTTTGGCTGGTACAGCGCGAGCCAGTACGAATACTTCATGATCACGAACCGTATCTGGAACGGGCCTTACTGGTACATGTACTGGCTGCTTATTTTCTGCAACGTGATAGCGATCCAGTCATTGTGGTTCAAGTATTTTCGCGAGAGCCCGTTTTGGCTGTTTATTATCTCGATCATCGTCAGCATCGGAATGTGGCTTGAGAGGTTCGTGATCATCGTAACCAGTTTGCAGCGCGACTTTTTGCCGTCATCATGGGCGATGTACGCTCCGTCGATCTGGGACTGGACCTTGTACGTCGGTACTGTGGGATTTTTCTTTACGCTTGTCTTCCTGTTCGTGCGATTCCTGCCCGTCATCTCGATCTTTGAGGTCAGGACGCTATTGCCGTCGGCGAACGTCCACGGGCATCAACAGGATTTTGAGGAGAACGTGGTCGAGATCGAATACACCTGGGAGAAGACTGACGAGCCGAATAAATAAGTCCATCGCCGCATGTCCCATGTCCCAAGTCACCCGCTTTGGACGTGAGACATTGGACTTGGGACCTTGGACTTGGGACTAATTTAGGTATGGACAGCAATCTGTACGGAATAATGGCGGAATTCGATACGCCGACCGAGTTGGTCGATGCGGCGAACAAGGTGCGTTTGGCCGGCTTCACAAAAACGGACGCATTCTCGCCTTTCCCGCTGCATGAGATCGACGAAGCGCTCGGGATCAGGCGGAGCATATTGCCGCTGCTTGTGTTCTGCGGCGGTATAGTCGGGCTCCTGAGCGGGCTTGCTCTCCAGGTGTTCATTCACTACATCGATTACCCGCTGAACATCGGAGGCCGCCCGTATCTGAGCTGGCCGTCCTTTATCCCGCCTTCCTACGAACTGACCATTTTGCTGGCGGGATTCACGGCGGTTTTTGGGATGCTCTTCCTGAACGGCCTGCCGAGGCCATATCATCCGGTTTTCAACGTGCCGCGTTTTGCCCTCGCAACGAGAGAAAAGTTTTTCCTGCTGATCGAGGCGGCAGACCCTAAGTACAGTTACGATGAGGTCAAGAGTTTTATGGAAGGCCTTGGGCCGCAGGAGGTGTTCGATGTCCCTGAATAGACACGAAACCCAAGGTTCCGGGCGACATGGTGGACGGCGAACTGCTTTCAGCGTATTGCTGCTCGCCTTCTGCGTGCTCGCTGCGGGCTGCGGCGTTCGATTCGATATGCAGGACCAGCCGAGGTATAAGGCGTACAAGAAGGAGGACGGCACGTTCTTCAGCGACCACCGAGCCTCTCGCGATCTGCCCGAAGGTACGGTCGCCCGCGGCCTGCTCAAAGAGAACAAGGCATTCTATACCGGCAAGATCGATAACCCGGACCTGAACGTACAGGTCGAGACGACGACCAATGCGGCTGGAAATACGATCGTTTCCAGCTTTCCGAACGCTATCGACGAATTTCCGATCCCGGTTACGAAGGAACTGATCGACCGCGGGCAGGAGCGATACAATATTTACTGCATCGTTTGCCACGGACCGACGGGCAATGGAGACGGAATGGTCGTTCGGCGCGGATTCTCGCCGCCGCCGACGTATCATGACGACCGGCTGCGAAATGCGCCGGTGGGACATTTTTTCGACGTGATGACGAGCGGCTGGGGGAAGATGAACAGTTACGCGACGCAGATCCAACCCGCGGACCGATGGGCGATCGTGGCCTATATCCGAACACTTCAGCTTAGCCAAAATCCGGAAGAGGTACAGAAGTTGAACTCGAACCCGGCCGCGAACACCGCTGCACCGCACGGAGCTCCGGCGGCCGCTGCGCCGGGAGGTGGACATTGATGGTGGACAGAGGGAATTACAATGCCCCGGCGGACATTAACCGCTATCGGACGATCGCTCTCGGTGCGGGCGGCGTTGCCTTGATCGTATGGGCGATCGGCACGTATCTTAGTCCCGAACAGGGGCTGCGTTCGTGGCTTCTCGGCTTTATTTTCTGGGGCGGCATTGGCATCGGCAGCATCGGTGTCCTTCTGCTTGGGTATCTTACGGGCGGGGGATGGGCAGTCGTCACACGTCGCGTGGCCGAGGCCGGGGCGCGGACACTTCCAGTTGTTTTCGTACTGTTTTTGCCTCTGCTGTTCGGCGTTACGCGACTTTACGAATGGACGCACCTGCCGCCCACCGAACATATTATGGAGCATCGCGGCTGGTTCATGACGGCCGAAAGCTGGATTCTCCGAGCGGTGGTCTATTTCATTTTGTTTGGCGTTATGGCCTACCTGCTGAACAAATGGGGAGCGGAACAGGATAAGACGGACAATTACGAGGATGCCGAAAAGTTTCTTGGGCGGGCAACGGCGTTCTCAGGGCCGGCGATGGTGTTTTATTCGCTGCTTGTCACATTCGCGTCGGTCGATTGGGTGATGACGCTGGATCCGCATTATTTCTCGACCATCTGGGGATTGCTGTTTGTGGCGGGCTGGGCCCTGAGCTGCTTCTGCTTCCTCGTTGTTGTACTGGCTTTCCTTTCAGACAAGGCCCCGCTGGACCACGTTCTTGGCCGGCGGCACTTCCACGACATCGGCAAGCTGATGCTTGCCCTGGTCATGATCTGGGCGTATTTCAATTTCTCGCAGTTTCTGATCATCTGGTCGGGCAATATCCCCGAAGAGACGGTCTGGTTCCAGGCCCGGATGTACAACGGATGGGGCTATATCGCCTGGATCCTGATCCTTTTTCATTTCGCGGCACCCTTCACAGTGCTGCTTATGCAGGACCTTAAGCGGCGGGCAAGGACACTTGCGGCAGTCGCCATCTTTATCCTGTTCATGCGGGTTGTAGATATGTTTTGGCTGATCAGCCCAACGCCGCGGATCGAAACTCACGGTGCGACGCTGGGGCTGATCGCCAGCTTTAGTTGGATGGACATTGTTGCTCCGATCGCGGTCGGGGGCATTTGGCTTTGGTATTACTTTGGTCAGTTGATGAAGCGGCCGCTGGTGCCGGTGATGGACCCGTTCCTCGAAAAGGCCATCGAGCACGGTCATGGACACTAGCGATTCCAGGTTTTGGAGCGCGATCTTGGAAGTTGACACTGGGAACCGAAATCTAAGATCCAAAATGAATTATGGGTTCAGCGAAGCACGAAAAAAGTTTTGTCGATTTTGAGAGTGCCTACGAGCAGAACGTCGTCGGATTGAAAGGCATCATCTACTTCGGCGTTGGGCTGCTCCTGCTAATTATCATCACGTTTGCTCTGATGTGGGCCCTGCACAATGTTCTTGAAGAAGATGCGATCGAGAACAAGTCGTCCACCCATCCGATGCAGCATGCGATGAAGGATAAGGAAAGACTTCCGCCAGAGCCGCGACTTCAGGCTGCTCCGGGGTTCGGGGTTGACAGCCCGGATGGCCGGGCGATCCTCGAACTGAAAGAGCCGCAGGCTGAGTATCGGGAGCTCAAGAAACAGTGGGATAAGGCCCTGAAGGATGGCCAAAAGGATGAAAAGACCGGCACCGTCGTCTCAATGCCGATAGAAAGGGCAAAGCAACTTCTGTTGACGAAAGGGTTAAAGGCCAAGTCGGGGCCGGAGGCCGAGGCGATCTTGCACGACTCTGTCCTTCGGCTTGGGGATGCGAACTCGGGCCGGGCACCGAATGTCAGGCGAAGGTAATGGAAGTTGGACGCCCGCGGAAGTTCCGCTTGGGCCGACCGAGAGGTATTTGTAGAAATGAGAGTTACATCAGCACAAAGAGCTTTACACGGGCTGGCGCTCATGCCGGCCGTGCTGATACTGATCTTTTCGGCGGCTGTGTTTCCGCAAAAGACCGAGCATTACAATTCGCCGCTATATGCTCCGCGGACATACGACCCGTCGCAGCCAGCCACGACCAGCGGGCTGCCGGAGGCCCTGAAAACGGTAGGCATCGAACAAAAACTCGGGGCTCAACTGCCGCTCGACGCCGAATTCAAGGACGAGAACGGACGAACGGTCAAGCTTGGCGAGTATTTCAACAAGGGGCGGCCGGTGATCCTTGCATTCGTCTATTATGAATGCCCGATGCTTTGTAACGAGGTGCTCAACGGCCTGACCGGATCGCTGAAAGGCATTTCGTTCGATGCGGGTACGGAATTTGACGTTGTTGCGATCAGCTTCGACGTTCGCGAGAACGATAAACCGGACCTTGCACGAAATAAGAAAGAGAACTACATGGCGCGGTATGGGCGGCCGGGAACGGAAAAAGGCTGGCATTTTCTGACGGGACCGCAGGCTTCGATCGATGCGGCGACAAAAGCGGCAGGTTTCGGCTATGAATGGGATGAGAAGTCGAACCAGTTTGCCCACGCGGGCGGCGTGATGATCACAACGCCCGGAGGGCGCCTGTCGCGATACTTCTACGGTATAGATTATTCGCCCAAGGACCTGAAATTCGGCGTGATGGAATCCGCCGAGAATAAAGTGGGGAATGCGGCCGAGCAGATGCTTCTATACTGCTATCATTATGACCCCGCGACGGGGAAATACGGCCTTGCGATATTGAGCGTCTTGAGGATCTTTGCCGTCGTCACCGTGCTGGGCATGGCCGCAATGGGGCTGGTGTTTTGGAGAAGAAATAAACAGGTCCGAGGCTCAGAGTCGTAGCGCCGGGTCGAGACGAGACAGTTGATCGACCCCTGGCTATCGGGCCTTGAGCATTGGATCAATTTTGAGTATGCAAACCAATTCGTGGGTGCCAATTTTTCCGGATCAAGCCTCCACCTTTGCGTGGCAGGTTGATTATCTATATTACTACCTGCTTCTCATCAGTGTTGTTTTTTCCATCCCGATCATTGTGGCCATATTCTATTTCGGGATCAAATATAGGGAAACGAAACGATTTGCAACCCCGGACGAGATTCACGGCTCGATCATGCTGGAAACTGCCTGGTCGATCATCCCGTTCATCGTATCGATGACGGTATTCCTTGGCGGAGCAATAGTTTACTACAACCAATACCGCCTGCCGGATGACGGTATGGAGGTTTACGTTGTCGGTAAGCAGTGGATGTGGAAGGTGCAGCACGAGGGCGGCCAGCGCGAGATCAATGAACTTCACGTGCCGGTTGACACAAACGTCAAGATCACGCTGACAACTGAGGATGCACTTCATTCTTTCTACGTCCCCGCGTTTCGCACTAAGGTCGATGCGGTTCCTGGCAGATACACTTATATGTGGTTCAATGCCACGCAACCGGGAAAATATCACCTGTTTTGTGCGGAATATTGCGGCCTGAACCACTCGGGGATGGGCGGTTTTGTGTATGTCATGTCGAAGGACGATTTCGCGGCGTGGCAGAGTGGCAGTGTTTCCGGGCAAACTCCCGTGGAAATGGGGCGCGACCTTTTCGAGAATAAGCTTGGCTGTGCCTCATGTCATGCGGGCGGCCCGCAGCAGCGTGGGGCGAAGCTCGAAGGTATCTTCGGCCACGAGGTCAAATTGGTTGGCGGCGGTACGATAACTGCGGATGAGGCTTACATTCGCGAATCGATCCTCAATCCGGGGGCCAAGGTTGTCGAAGGCTATCAGCCGATCATGCCGACATTCAAGGGGCAGGTTACCGAAGAGCAGTTGTTGGGACTCGTCGCTTACATAAAGTCGCTAAGCGGCGTGACCACATCTCCGGGGGCCACTACCTCGTCAAGCCCGCCCTCCGCGAATAGCGGCACGCAAACGAACGCGGGGAACTCAACGAGTGTCCCGGCGGCGAATCGCGGCCAGACGAACAAGCAGGAGTAGTAACTAACCTGGATGCCCCGGCCGCAGGCAACAGAAGTAAGCAATAGGTAGAATTATGCAAAGCGCAGACGTGATCGGCTCAGGATTTTCCGACAAGCCTAAACTGAATTACTTAACGAACGGGACGACGCTGAAATCGTGGCTTTTGACCAAGGACCACAAGCGGATCGCGATCATGTACCTGATCTCTGTGTCCGCATTCTTCCTCATGGGCGGGATCTACGCTGCGACGATGAGGCTGGAGCTGCTCACGCCGGCGAGCGATCTGCTTGAAACAGGTACTTATAACAAGGTCTTTACGCAGCACGGGATCCTGATGGTCTTTTTCTTTCTGATCCCGTCGATCCCCGCGGTACTCGGAAACTTCCTTCTGCCGATAATGATCGGTGCCAAGGACCTGGCTCTGCCTCGTATCAATCTTTTAAGCCTTTATATCTACTGGCTTGGCGGAGCTCTGGCGTTGCTCGGGCTGATGCAGGGCGGGGTGGACACCGGCTGGACATTTTATACCCCTTACAGCACTACGTTCTCAAATTCATACGTGCTCCTGGTTGGCGTGGGCATCTTTATCAATGGCTTTTCGTCCATCCTGACTGGCTTGAACTTTATCGTTACCGTACACACGATGCGCGCTCCCGGAATGACATGGTTCCGGCTGCCGCTTTTTGTTTGGGCAATGTACGCGGTGAGCCTTGTGATGATCCTGGGTACGCCTGTTATAGCGATAACGGTCTTGCTCGTCGCGATCGAGCGAATAGCACGCGTAGGCATATTCGACCCGGCGATCGGCGGCGATCCGATATTGTTCCAGCATATGTTCTGGTTTTACTCGCATCCGGCGGTCTACATCATGGTGCTGCCTGGGATGGGGGTCGTGAGCGAATTGATCTCGAATTTTTCGAGAAAGAAGATCTTCGGTTACGAGTTCATTGCCTTTTCGTCGATCGCCATCGCGGTCTTTGGTTTTCTCGTATGGGGACACCATATGTTCGTCAGCGGCCAGTCGATCTATGCGAGCATGGTGTTCTCGTTCCTGACGATGGTGGTTGCCATTCCTTCGGCGATCAAGATGTTCAACTGGACGGCGACCCTTTATAAGGGCTCGATAGATTTCAACACCCCAATGCTTTACGGCATTGGGTTTATGGGCCTGTTTCTGATCGGCGGATTGACCGGGCTGTTTTTGGGCGCGATCGGCCTGACGGTGCATCTTACGGACACCTATTTCGTCGTCTCTCATTTCCATTATGTGATGGTCGGCGGCCAGGTGATCGCGTATCTTGGCGGGCTTCATTATTGGTGGCCAAAGATCACGGGCAGGATGTACTCCGAATTTTGGGGCAAGATCTCCGCGATGCTCGTTTTTGTTGGATTCAATTTAACATTTTTCCCCCAGTTCATTCTTGGATACCTAGGCATGCCGCGGCGTTATGCGGCATACCCGCCAGAGATGCAGGTACTCAATATTTTCTCCACGGCCGGGGCGTCGGTGCTTGGTGTGGGCATGCTGATGCCGGTGGTCTACCTGATCCATTCATTGTTTAAGGGCAAACCGGCCGGTGATAACCCGTGGCTGCTGCCCGGTCTCGAGTGGAGAACCGCGTCACCGCCTCCGACAGAGAATTTTGAGAAGATGCCGGTGGTAACATGGGAAGCGTACGAATTTGGCGAAGAGAACGGTTTGGATCTTGAGGACGCCAAGGGGCGGGATCTGGCGACTATTAGTTGATTTGAGCAGGGGTAACCGGGTATCCAGGACAGAGATCTGCATCCTGCTTTACCGTATACACCCTGTTTGAACACTCACGATAAAACATGGCGGGACACGCATCAGACAAATTCGTTTATCACGAGCCGGGACTGCAGCACCAGTTCGATGATATGAAGCAGCAGGAAGAATCCGTTTCGATCGGGATGTGGATGTTCCTGGTGCAGGAAATAATGTTCTTTGGCGGGCTGTTCACGGCCTATCTGGTCTATCGCTCGCGCTACCCTATGGCGTTTGCCGCCGGCAGTAATCATCTTGATGCATTCTGGGGCGGACTGAACACACTCGTGCTCATCGTCAGTTCGCTGACAATGGCGTTAACGGTGTACTACGCCCAGAAGAGCAATCGGATGATGCAGGTCTTGATGATCGTGCTGACGATGTTCTTCGGCTCGGTGTTCCTGGGCGTGAAGGCGATTGAATATTCGGACAAGTACAACCACGGCCTGGTTCCCATGGCGGGGTTGAACAAGCGCATCAAGGAAGATCCGAACGCCCATCACGAGGCCGAAAAACCGTGCTGGGATGTTGACCACAATGCTCCTCCTGTCGAGCATCCAAATCCGCGTGGAGAATTTCTGTGGACGGACTGCTCGCTGGTAAAACTTGCACAAGACGAGAACTTCCTCACGGAATCGGAGCGGGTCGGATACTTCTCAGGCGGCCAGATCGACCTGGAAAAGTTTAAGGGCAAGGTCCGTATATTCTTTTACCTATACTTCGTGATGACGGGCCTTCACGCTCTTCATATGATCGTCGGGCTTGGGCTCATGACATGGCTGCTATGGACCGCGTGGAAAGGAAACTATCACAAAGAATATTATATGCCGGTCGAGATGTCGGGGCTCTACTGGCACTTTGTTGACATCGTCTGGATATTCCTGTTTCCGCTGCTTTATCTGCTGGGCAGGCATTTTATGCATTAGTGTTTGGGGCTCAGCCTTTAGGCCGCTGAATGCCGATGCCCCGAGAAGTTTGAATAATATGGAGACGCAGGCCGCTTGAAATGGCGGTACTCCAAACGAATATGGCAAAAGATCCTGAACACGAACACATGGAGCACGACCACATGACGATCCCGAAATACCTCGGGGTTTTTGCAATTCTCGTGGTCGGCACTATCCTGACGTATTACGCGGCAACGGTCGATCTAGACTTTGTCTTCCCGGGCGCGAATACGCTGCTTGCACTCCTGATCGCGTTCACAAAGATGACATTTGTCGTGCTGTTTTTCATGCACGTTTATTGGAGTCCAAAGCTCATCTGGCTCTCGGTAGCCGCGAGCTTTTTCTGGCTCGCTATTATGTTCGCGTTTACCATGCAGGACTATTTTACGCGGGCAACGGGCGTATTCAGCATATAATCCGATCTGATCTGTAGAATGCGGCCGCGATGGGCAAAATCCCCTCGCGGCCGCGTCTTTTGTTGGTTAGGACTATCGTATTCGCCGTGTTATTATCTACGGTTTGAAACTTCCGGGGGGCGTTTTCGCGTTTTTATAAAGGGACAACATCATTTTCGGGACATTCATCAGAGATTGGAGATGTTGATAAAGAAAGGCAGTCTGCACTTATACATATCGATCGTTTTATTCGCCGTGGCCGCTCTTTCGGGCTGCGGTGGGATAGTTAAGACCGATAAAAAGACGGCAACTCTCCTCAAGACCGAAGATGCGTCGCAAGCGCAGTTGATGGCGGAGGTCAATCGTTTTGCGCGCGTTGAATCGATACGGGCCAAAATGGACCTGAAGTTTGAGGATAACTCATTCGCGGAGTTCGGCAGCAAGGAAGTCTACCGTTCGGCGGACGGCGAGATCGTTGTCCAGCGTCCGGGTCGGATAATGCTCAATGTTAAGGTGCCCGTCGTTAAAGCCGATGTGGCCCGCATGACGTCCGATGGCCAGCATTTTCGCGTTGCGATCCTTCAGGATGGCGGCAGCGGCAGGTTCAAGAAGTTTGTAAAGGGCACCAACAGCGCCGATTATTCACAACTTCAAACCGATCTTGCACAAGGGAACGGTGATGGTGACGCCAAAAAGAACGTGAATGCATTCGCCAATTTAAGGCCCCAGCATTTTACCGAAGCGATGCTTGTACGCCCTACCGACGACCAGCATTTGTATGTGTCGAGCACGACGTTTCAGATCGAGGAGGATCCAACGGCGGGCAAGAAATCGCCCCTGAGAAAGGTCAATCGCGGCTATTATCTGCTCGACGAATACGAACGGCGGGCCGATGGTGAGCTAAAGATAACTCGGCGCTTTTGGTTCGATCGGGTTGGCGGCATTCGCCTCGCCAGACAGCAGCTTTTTGACGCGAAAGGTGAATTGGAAGCAGATATTACCTACGGGGCCGAGGGTAACCTGACGGATACCGGCCAGTACAACAGGCTTCCTCTGCAGGTCCTGGTAACCCGGCCTCAGGAAAAGTACGCGATGCGGCTGACCTATCAGATCCCTGAAGATGTGAAGATCGGCGACAAATATCCGGACACCGCCTTTGTACTTCAGAATTCATGGGGGCTCGAGGAACTTGACCTGGACAAGAAGCTTCAGGAAGTGACGGCCCGGAAGTCTTCGCTGCAAACGCCGCCGGCGGTCAACTCAAACTCGGCATCGCGATTCCAGTAGAGCGTGAATTTGCAGCCTGATCCGCGGTTTGCGCCTTTCATGAAACTGTTTTGCCTTGCGCCGAGGCAGAGGCGTTTCGGGCAGCAGCCCACAAGGGTAGATCGATCAAATGGAGAGCATTCTAAAGACCGAGGAACTTAAGAAGTCGTACAAGATCGGAAAACTCGAAGTGCCGGCCCTCCGCGGGGTGTCGATCGAGATCAAGTCGGGGGAGTTCGTGGCGATCATGGGCCCTTCGGGGTGCGGAAAGTCCACACTGCTGCACCTTATGGGCGGGTTGCTTTCACCGACAAGCGGTTCAATCGTCATTGACGGCGAGGACCTCTCCAAGGTTTCGGACGCAAAGCGAACTGATATTCGCCGCCGCAAGATCGGGTTCGTTTTTCAGCGGTTCAATCTTTTTCCGACCCTCACCGCCGAGGGCAACCTGAAACTTGCCGAAAAGATCCATTCGGGGAACGGCGGCGGCGATTCGGCCAACCGTCGGGACGTGTTGCGCCTGCTCAAATTGGAAGATAAAATGCATCACAGGCCGCTGGAGATGTCCGGCGGTGAGCAGCAGCGTGTCGCCCTGGCACGGGCGGTGATCAATAGCCCGGCGATCATTCTCGCGGATGAACCGACCGGCAACCTGGACACTGAGAATTCGCAGATCGTCCTCGATATGTTCCGCGAGCTGAATGAGAAGTTCGGCCAAACGATCCTCATGATCACGCATAATCCCGAGGCTGCGGCCGTTTGCTCGCGAACTATCAGGATGCGCGACGGGCACGTGGTGGATTAGCAGGAGATGGCCCATCTCAAAAAATTCGTACTCTGGAACTACAGCCGAGAAACCTCGGTGTACGTTGTTTTCTGCCTACTTATAGTCGCATTCATTTTTTTGACGCCGAAAACATGGTTTGATCGGCGAGAACCGGTTGCAACCCAAACATCGCATCTGATCGTCCAACAGAAGGATTTTTCGCCCGATCGGGCAATACTTGAAAAGCGCGTCCGCGATATGATCGGACGTCCAGACGCGCAGATCGTCGCCACGCACGAGAGAAAGAACGGCAGCGGCGAGACGGTATACGAGATCGAGATCCGTTAATAGTTATCAGCAACAAATAATTGTATTTATTAGTGTTAGAGAGGTCATCGGCTCTAACATTTTTTATGGAGAAAGCATTTTTATGAAACGTATCCTAAAAGCAACTCTCCCGGCAGTCGTAATTGCGGCTTTTCTTGGAATCTTCTCGGTGAACGACGCGTTCGGACAGGACAAGCTGCGTGAAATACTTAACCGGATGGACATCCATAACAAGGGCATGACAACGCTGCGGGCGAGGGTGACGATGGTCAAAACGAATGCCCAGCTTGGAGGCGTTGCCGATACGACCGTGGGCACGGCTCTCTATGCGAAAGGCAAAGGCCGAAACCCGCTTGTCAGGATCGATTGGGAGAAGCCGGAAGAATCACTGGCCGTTAGGGACGGAAAATACATCATGTACAGGCCGAGAC
This sequence comes from Pyrinomonadaceae bacterium, assembly GCA_050250045.1. Taxonomy (GTDB): domain Bacteria; phylum Acidobacteriota; class Blastocatellia; order Pyrinomonadales; family Pyrinomonadaceae; genus OLB17. The sequence continues at coordinate 61,200 of JBFWPK010000022.1, forward strand.
TCGGGGTCGCCTATGTCGGATCGACGGACAGTGCGGGAAGGGATACGAAGAGCAACTCGGCCCTTGCTTTCATGAGTATGTCGAAAGCCGAGCTTCGCGCGAATTACGAGGTCGCTTTGCTTAGCGAGAACGCGACGCTTTCCAGCGGCGTCCAAACATGGCATCTTCGCCTTACGCCAATAAAGAAGACCAGCTACAAGCTGGCTGAAATATGGGTCGACCCTAACGGAATGCCGCATCAAACGAAGATCATCGAACAAAACGACGACACGACTACGGTCCTGCTTACAAACCTTGAGAAGAACGTGAAGCTCGATGGGGACGCGTTTGAGATCAAGTTGGCTAAAGGCACGAAAGTGCAAAAGAGCTAGGTAAGCGGATCGATCTGATTTGAACAAAGACCGCCAAGGCTCTAAAATAAAAAGTTTACGGAGAGCCATTTGCGGTCTATTTTGATCTATGCCAAAGGCGAGCAGTTTCAGCAGGTTCACGCGCGGGGTGAGGCACACAGTGCGTGCTTTTGCTTCGACCAAGCATCCGGTGTTGGTGCACATTGTTCCAATGCGGCGATGTAATCTGGCGTGTACCTACTGCAACGAGTTCGACAAGACGAGCGATCCGGTGCCGATCGATGTAATGCTCGGGCGGATCGACAAACTGGCGGAGTTCGGCTCGTCGGTCATCACTATCTCGGGCGGCGAGCCGATGATGCACCCCGAGATCTACGACATCATCGCCCGAATTCGACATCATGGGATGATCGCGGGGCTGATCTCGAACGGCTATTATTTCCAGGTCGACAAGATCAAAAAGCTGAACGAGGCGGGTCTGGACTATCTCCAGATATCGATCGACAATGTCACGCCGGATGACGTGTCGAAAAAGAGCCTGAAGGTGCTCGACGCAAAGCTCGTAAACTTGAGCGAACACGTGAAATTCAAGGTCAATATCAATTCGGTCGTCGGCGGCGGCGTGGCTAATCCGGATGAGGCGTTGATCATTGCGAATCGTGCCCGCGAGCTTGGGTTTTCTTCTACCGTAGGCGTAATTCACGACGAGATGGGCCTGAACAAAGGCCTCACCGATCGTGAGAAGGAAGTTTACAAAGAGATAAAATCAAAAGGCACGCGATCTTATGCCCGCTGGAATTGGTTTCAGGACCAGCTGGTCGAGGGCAAAGAGTACGAATGGCGATGCCGGGCCGGGGCCCGCTACCTTTATATCGACGAATTTGGAATGGTCAACTGGTGCTCGCAGCAGCGGGGCACGCCGGGCATTCCACTGCTTGAATACACCCACGACGACATGGAACGCGAGTACATCACCGAAAAATGGTGCGCTCCGACCTGCACCATCCAATGCGTCCACCAAGTGGGCCACCTCGACGCCTGGCGCGATCCGCAGATCTCGCTGTCGGATTACAATAAGCGCAATGGAAAAGGGCTGAAAAGCGAAACCGTCAGCCAGATCTTGAGCGCGGAGTAATTCGGTCGGAACCTCGTCGTAAAAATGTTGAGGTTTATCGCTCAAAACCTTAACATCATTATATTGGAGCATAATGCCCTTTTTTGAACGGGCTTCCATATCAGACTGAGGTGACCAGCGAAGAACACAACAAGTACGCGGCATACGCTTTTCTCGCGCATGCGGCGTTTCAGTTTCTGATGACGCTGTTCATCGCGGCAATGTTCTATTTCATGTTCTCGATGGATGATCCATCCGGTCCGCCTCCCCCGCCTCCAGCGTTTTTTATACTCATTTTCGGATTCATGTTCGTTTTCCAGATGCTGTTTGCGGTACCGTCGCTCGTTGCTTCATATGCGATGCTCAAACGGAAGCCGTGGGCCCGCGTCGCCGGCATCGTGGCGGCCGCGCTTTCCGCAATGAACGCTCCGTTTGGTACGGCCGCAGCGGTTTACTCGCTTTGGTTCTTTTGCGGCGATGCGTGGAGATCGGTCTATCGAGAAACGGCTGAGGACGTCCGTCGGGACCCGCTGCGTATCACGACCGCCGTAGAATCAGAAGGATACGCGAGCGAAGAAGAGGCCGCGTACACATACCGCACACCACCTCCGCCCGACTGGCGCTGAGATCACGCGGGCTCGTCAGCGTACCAATCCTCGTGCCTGGTCCAGCCCCAACACGCGAGGCACGACGTCCATGTCCATTGATGCCCGCATCCGGGACAAATTCCGCCGGTTTCGAAGGTATTCCACTCCGTCCCGCAGCCGTCGAAGAAATATTCGGGGAAGTCGCAGTCCCCGCAGGTCCAGCGACTGGATCGCAGCGGACGCCATCTGCAGATCGGGCAGCGGATGCCGGGAAGGCCGACACCGACCTCAGACAGGTCGAGTTTCGCCGGTGCTATCACATCCTCGGTGCCACGCCGAAATTCGAGCCTCACCGCGATCGGAAGAGTGAATGCGAGTTTTGAATGCCGCAAATTCATACGTTAGTATTCCCGAAAGCAAATAAACCAGAAACCCCGTGGAATACGCAGAATATGGCTGACAAGAAATTATTCATTCCCTTGCTCCTTGGGACCGACCGAAAAAACCGGGCCAGCGAAAACGTTGCAAAATGGGTCTTCGGCCAGATGGAGGCCCGATCCGAGATCGAAACGCGCTACTTCGACGTTCGCGATTTCGACCTGCCAAGGGACGACTACGGCACCGGGATCGCTCATCTGTTTCCTGAATGGCGGGATTCGATCATCATGGCCGACGGGCTGGTTATCGTCACGCCCGAATACAATCATGGCTATCCCGGTGTTCTCAAAAGCGTCCTTGACCTTTTGTTGAAGGAATACATCCACAAGGCAGTTGCGTTCGTTGGCGTGTCGTCCGGGGTGTGGGGCGGCACTCGGGTGATCGAGGCGATGGTACCGATGGTGCGAGAACTCGGGCTTGCGGTGACGTTCACTGACCTGAATTTCCCGTCGGCAGGTTCGAAATTCGATGAAAACGCTCAGCTTCTCGACGACGCCTATCAAAAACGCGCAAAGGGATTTTTGGACGAACTCGTTTGGATGGCCACGACGCTCCGATGGGGCCGCGAGCATGTGGCGTCGAAGTATCATTAGTTTGCCCGCATAAATACGGCTATCTTCGCGGAACCTCTTCCCCGATGGTCCATACGATGACTGAGCTCGATAGGCCATGGCCTGACAATCGACCGGCCATCATGATAATGGTTTCGCCGGCTTCGACGACGCCTGAGTTCAGCAGCGTTTTCTCGCCTTCGCGGAGCATCTGCTTGGTTGAACCGCCCGATTCGTGCATATAGGGCTCGACACCCCAGATCATTGCAAGCTGGTTACATGCATCTCGTGAACTGGTAAGCCCGAATGTCTGAAGGCCCGAGCGTATGGACGAGAGACGACGGGCCATTAGGCCCGATTCGGTGAAGACCGCTACCTTTTCGGTCAGCTTCTCTTTGGCGGCATAGGCCGCGGCCTTGCAGAGCGCCTGGCTGGTTCGCCCTGACGGCTGTTGCGAGAATTTGACGGGTTTCTTCAGTTGAGCAGGCCTGACGGTTTCGGCTGCATCAATGATCCGTGCCATTGTGCTGACGGATTCGATCGGGTAATCGCCAGTCGCTGTTTCGGCCGAGAGCATCACCGCATCGCTGCCGTCCCAAACCGCGTTGGCAACATCCGAGGCCTCAGCCCGCGTCGGGCTTGGGTTTTCTATCATCGACTGAAGCATCTGCGTCGCGGTGATCACAAACCGGTCGTTCGCGACAGCCTTTTCAATGATCCGCTTTTGATAAACGGGCACAAGCTCGACGCTGGTTTCGACACCGAGATCGCCTCGGGCAACCATCACGCCGTCAGTCTCGGCAATGATCGAATCGAGATTCTCGATCGCCTCGGCCATCTCGATCTTTGCGACAAGGAGCGCCCGGCCCATAGAGCGAGTGTTGAGCTTTTTGATCAGGTCCTTCACTTCGCGGCAATCCTCGGCCTTTCGCACGAACGACAATGCGATGTAATCGACGTTCTGCCCCATCGCCCACACAAGGTCGGCGTGGTCCTTTTCGGTCATTGATGGTATGGGCAGCTTCGTTTTCGGTAAATTGATCCCTTTGCGTTCCTTCAACCAGCCGCCGACGACAACGCGTGAAACAACGTCTGTCTCGGTTTCTGAAACCACGCTCAACTCGATCGCGCCGTCGTCGATCAGGATCTTGGCGCCGGGTTCGACGACCTCGGGCAGGTGGCCGAAATTGGTCGAAACCTCTTTCTCATTGCCCTCGATGTCGCGCGTGGTGATCGTAAAGAGTTCGCCGGCCCTTAGCTCGACAGGGTCACCGTTTGTAAGCGAACGCGTCCTGATCTTTGGCCCCGAGAGATCGACAAGTATCGAGAGGGCACGTTTCAGTTTTGTTGCGGCAGCACGCGCATTAGCGATCGTCGCGGTATGCTCCTCGTGCGTGCCGTGCGACATATTGATCCGAACCGCGCTCACGCCGGCATCGAGCATCGCTTCGATCTTTTCCTGTGTGTTAGATGCCGGCCCAAGTGTGGCCAGGATCTTTGCTTTGCGCATAAACAATAATTCTACGCCGAATGTTCCCGTACGCGAAACAGGTGTTGCCAAAGCCTAGGTTTTCCGGCGGTCGCTGAGCATCCGGTCGCATCGGATGTATCTCATCACCGTGGCGACAAACGTCGAATGCGACCAGGCCAACGGCGAAACGGACACAGCTTCACCCGTTTGGGGATCTAGCTGCTCGGCGAGGACCCCGGATCGCAAGGCGGACGAAGCGACCCACTCGAGGATGGCGAGGGCAGGTTCCAGGTCCTTCTTTTTTTCTGCTTTGGCGATGTAATGATCGGCGAGCCAGAGCGTACAGATGAACCACGGGTTTCCCGGAAAGGTGTTTGATGTACGCATATAACCGTCGTTTTCAAACCGGGCGATCCCGCCGCCCGATCCAAGCAGGTCCTCGATCGCCTTCATCGTTCCGGCCACCTTTTCATCGTCCGGTGAAAAGCAGCCGAAGTAAAATGTGCCGAAAAGCGAGGCATCGGTCGTCGTGTCTGCGATGAGGGAACCGTCGGCATTAACCTCGACAGAGCGGACGAATCGACCGAGATCATCGTCGTATAAATGCTCGCCCATCGCATCTACTATCTCATCGGCCGCCATCGAATAGCGTGCGGCCCGTTCGTGCTCGGCGAATAGCTCGGCAAACCTGGCGGCGGCCCTCAATCCGCCGACGACCGTTGCGCAAGTGAACGTATGGATACCGCGACGGTCTTCCCAAAGGTTCCAGCTCGGGTTCGGGAGCCCTAGTTCGGGGTGCCGAAAATCGACCATAAAATCCGCGCAGGCGATCACCATCTTTCGATACATCCGATGGGCAAACTCAATGTCGCGGGCGTTGCTGTAATGCTCCCAAAGGGCCCACAGGACAAGGCCGGTTTCGTCTTCCTGAATGGGCACCAATTCCGATCTTGAGGCTGTGTCCCAAGCGGCGTGCCAGCCGGAGGCGACCGTTCCGTCGGGGTTGTACTTTTGCAGAAAATAACCGTTCGGGTGGACGATCCGGCTGCAAAGGTCGAAAAACTTTCGCGTAAGGTGCGGAAATCGGGCAAGGTCGAGGGCGTTCGCGATGAACGCTCCGTCACGCGTCCACAGATAGCTGTAATGGTCGGTCGCCCGGTGGGCCACATCCGAATCGTTTGCCGCGAGGAACGCTCCGCCGTGGTCCGCATGCGTGTGGACGAGCAGAAGTGACCGCTTGCACATATCGACTATCTGCGGAGGAAGGCCGCGATAATCCGTTTCGTTCTTGTTCACCCACGCCCGCCAGTAGTTCTCAGTGTATTCAAAGAATCTTTGAGGCCATTGTTCAAGGACATGTGCATTTCGCGCGGCTACCTCGTGGTAGGAGGTTCCGGCGGCGATCCAGTAGAAAAACTCGAAAGAAGTCTCCGGTTCAAGCGATGCATGGACGGCAATAGTTGAATCGACAGACCCTTCCGTTATCGCCCCGAGGCTCAGAAACCCGTCTTCAGCATCGCGCCAGGTGCCTTCTTTGTCGTGAAACGCCTTGCGGCCGGTTGCGAATGAATCAAATGCCGGCTCGGTGTTCACAAGGAAGTATCGGTGCTTTTTATAGTGGATGATCGACGCCGTTGCTGGGTCGAAATAGGCAGTGTCTCCGACCTTATTCTCGTAGATCCGGAAATCCTGGTGCAGGAAAACACGGATCTCCCTGGCCGCGTCGGCACGGTTGACGACGCGCATTTTCCGAAGAAAGATATGCTCGTGACTGGCGACCGTGTCATTCGAAACTATCTCGACCCCAAGTTTTTCGTTCAGAAGCCGAACGTCAGTGACCAACGACTCCGGGACATATCGAAGCGACCTCGTCCAATCATCCGAAAACACCCACGAAAATTCGCCATCGGCCCAAACCCCAAAACGAAAAGGAAAGCCTTCGGTGTGGTTCTCCTGACCCACATGCGGAAAGTAGATATCGCGGATCTGGTATTTATCGTCAAAGTTTACGAGAAGACTGCCGTTCCCGACGGGGATATCGCGCATAGATACTCTGTTGCGGAGCTATTTGGACCGGCGGTTGTCGCTGCGGCCGTTCACATTTGGCCTAGCCGATCTCATCGCCAGCAATGTTATCACAAGCCGTTGGAGGCACCGTATTGGCCGATCATCGCAACCGCTTTCTCGACCATTTCCCGCTCATTCTCGAAAACCAACAGGCCGAGGGCCTCGTCTACGCCGACCCAGCGTGCCTCGGCTACCTCGTGGTCGTGGTCGGCCACATCGCCGGAAGCGTATCGCATAACGAACCAGTCCACGAATTTGTGAAATCGGCTTCGCGTTCCTTCGTATTCGGCGACGAACCAGTATTCGGTACGATCGATCGGCCCCAGGACCTCTGTCTCGATACCCGCTTCTTCACGCACCTCGCGACGGGCAGCCTGTTCGGCCGTCTCACCCGCATCTATCATTCCCTTCGGAAGCTGCCAGCGACGTTCGGGGTGGGTGAGGATGATCGCGATCTCGCGGCGCCCGTCAGTTTCGCGAAAGGCAACACCGCCGGCCGAGTATTGTGTCCGAGTTGTAAGTACCTCCGTATCCACTAAAGCGGGCTCCCGTTCACGGCCTGTTCTACGGCCTGGTCCAGTTCGGCGCGGATCTGATCGTTAAAGCCCGTGATCTTTTTCACAAGCCTCCCTTCGCGATCGAAAATAGCGGTCTGCGGGATGGCGGTGTCCCGGCCGAAAACGAAGGAGGTCAACGCTTCCTCCGGATAAGCGAGCGGATAATCGATCCGAAGCCGCTCGACAAACTCGGGCACCTTTGGCCGGTCTTCCTCACCGCCGACGTGGAGGCCTATGACCTGGAGGTCGTCACCATATTTGGCCTGCAAAGCTTTCAAATGCGGTATCTCTTCGATACACGGCGGGCAGTAAGTCGCCCAAAAGTCCAGGATCACGGCCTTTCCGCGATAGTCCTTGACCTTTTGGATATTGCCCTCGAATCCGGTCCAACTCATTTCAGGTATCGGCTTTGTCGGACGGGCCTGGGAATCTTTCAACGGCACATCGTTGATCGACACCGGCTTGTTGCCGACCGAAACCGGAGCGGCGGCCGGGCGGCAGGCTGCGAGAAAAACGAAGATCGGAAAGAGGAAAAGTAAAACCGGCTTCATTGACCACCATTTTACACGATATGGTGACAGCTTGTTACGCTGGAACGCTGTCTTTACATTGACCAAATAAGTGCCTACCTTTCTATTCATGGCATTCTATCCGCCAAAGATCAACGGCCGTTTCCGGCTGCCCGCCTGCTCAGGCCGCGTTCCGGGTGAGAATGCCGTCGGCACAAGCGCCAGTTTTCAGTGCGGATGCTTTGCCCGGATCTCGCTGTCGATCGAGAGCGAGACGAAGATCATCCGCGAGGCGGGATTTCAAACGAACGGCTGCGGCTTTATGATCGCGTCGGCCGATGTGATCGCTGAATCACTTTCGGGAAAGGAACTGACCGGGCTGCATTCGATGGATGAGGACGAGTTCCTCGCAATCGTCGAATCGAGCCTCGGCCGGCTGCCGCGTGAACGAGTGCAATGTGCTCACGTTGTGCTTGAAGCCGTCAGGGCAGCGCTGGCCGATCATCGCGCCTTTGTCATCGAAGAATTCCGCGGCGAAAAGGCTTTGGTCTGCACTTGCTTTGGTATTTCCGAGGAGACGATCGAGGCTTTCATCGCGGCCAATTCGCCGGATTCGGCCGAGGAAGTGGCTACCGCATGCCGTGCCGGCTCCGGGTGCGGCTCGTGCCGGATGCTGATACAGGAAATGATCGATGCGGCGTCCGTCCGGTGAAAGAAACAGCAGGCATTCGCGGCTGTCCCACGGTGTCCCACTACTGTCCCACGGTTGATAAACGACGTTGACCATTGAAAACAAAGGGGTTAACGCCTGTTTTGGAAGTGTCCCACGGAAATTGATAAAAAAAACACACAAAAAACCGATAAACCCTTTATTTGCAACACGGGCGTGCGCCACAGCCGTGGGACACTCTAGGGAATCGACCCACTTGCCGCAGAAGAATTTTGCCCGCGAATAACGCGAATCTACACGAATGAAGGAGGATGTCTGAAAAGTACCGGTGGCACACAGGCTGTGGACGCCGACTCTTGTTCATCTTATTCGGTATTTTTCTTCATCTTATTCAGTGGTAAAGAGTTACCATCCACAGAAAAAGAGGAAGGAAATCTGAATTTCGGAACAAGAATGTCACATCAGAGCTATCTGAGGGCTTTTCAGACATCCTCGTTTGCATTCGCGTTATTCGCGGGCAAAAAAAGACCTTAGGAACATCTGTGCCCGGGTACTTTGTGAGTTTTGCGGAATCGGAAAAAACCACGAGATCCACGAATCAATGCCTCAAACCCTTGGCGTCAATGCGACAAACTCCAAGCTCTGGCTCGTGATCTAATTTTCAAAGATCGAGCCCGGCCTCGGCGAAGCGAAGCCAGTGGACGCAACAGTGTACCACAGATAGAACGCCGATGGCAAGCGTTTTTTTAATGCTGACCGAAAGTTTGCGCACGGCGTTGAGAAATATTTGTGGTAGGCTAAAGGGTGAAAGAGTAGTCAAGCCGGCCGCTTAGGCTGGCTGAGTTCCAGAATGGACGATCCCGCCAGTTTATCTTTTCTGCTGTTCCTTGCCGAAGCTTCCGAACCTGTTGTCGTGCCGTCCTTCGGATGGTCGGTGATAAGTATTCTTTCCGTGATACTTCTTGTCGCCGCGAATGGATTTTTCGTCGCCAGCGAGTTTGCTCTCGTGGCGGTCAGAAAATCGCGGATCGAGGCACAGGCCGCGGAGGGCGACAAAGCGGCGGAACGGCTGTTGGGAATGCTCAACAACCTGAACGCATATATCTCGGCCACTCAATTGGGAATTACGCTATCGTCGTTGGGCCTGGGCTGGATAGGCGAACCGGCGGTCGCTGCACTGCTTGATCCGCTGCTCGTATGGATTGCATCGGCCACGGGAGCGACGTTCCTGGCTTCGGGAGCGGTATTGCACACGGTCTCGTTCGCGATCGCGTTCTCGCTGATCACGTTTCTTCACATCGTCTTCGGCGAACTTGCACCAAAGACAGCCGCCCTTGAGCTGGCGGAAAAAGTGTCATACGTCATCGCCGTTCCGCTGCTCGTTTTTTACAAGGTCTTTTATTACCCGATACGGCTGCTTGATTGGGCCGGTACGCGGACCGTTCGGCTTTTCGGCCTGCATCCGTCGGGCGAGCATGGTTCAAGCTATACCGAAGAAGAGATACGGCAGCTGGTTCGCGTTTCCGAGGAAAGCGGCCACCTAAACAAAGAAGAGCGGACGCTGATCAATAAAGTGTTCGAGTTTTCGGAAACGACAGTTAAGGAAGCAATGGTCCCGCGGACCGAGATAGTTGCGGTGCCGGAGAACATTACGCTTGAGGAGATCGTGAAGGCCTTTCGTCAGCACGGGTATTCGCGGCTGCCGGTGTATCGAGGGTCGCTCGACGACATGGCGGGGTTTATTCACAGCAAGGACGTTCTGCCCTATGTTCTGCGGCCCAAGGCGTTTCGCCCGGAGCGGATAATCCAAAAATCGATGTACGTCGTCGATACGGCCCGGCTCGAGGATGTGCTGCGGCAGATGCAGAAGGAGAAATTTCATTTTGGGTTCGTCGTCGATGAACACGGCGGTATCGAGGGGATAATCACGTTGGAAGACCTGCTCGAGGAGATCGTCGGTGAAATATCGGACGAGCATGACGAAGAAGTGAATGAACAGATATCGGGCCAGCCGGATGGAAGCGTCCTGCTCGACGGCGGTTTGGCGGTGCGTGACCTTAACCGACGGCTGACCATGAATCTGCCGGTATCCGAAGGCTATACTACGGTGGCCGGGTTCCTGATGTCGGTCGCCGGTTCGGTCCTGTCCCCCGGCGACGTCGTTCCGTTCAATGGGCACACGTTTACCGTGGAAAAAGTCAAGAAGCGCCGGATCGTGCAGGTGCGTATGCATGACACACCGCTTCAGGCGGGCCAGCGGGAAGCGGCGGCGTAGCGTCGGGGTGATAGCATCGTGACTGCAAGAGTGCAAGATCCATTTTTGCCCGCGAATAGCGCGAATGAAAGCGAATAAGAAGGTTCTGACTTCTTGGATTCGTGTAGATTCGCGTTATTCGCGGGCAAAATTCTTCTCCGGCAATCGGTAGACCGGCCGTGCTTTAGCTCGCGATGGGTGTAGCGTCGGGTCGATAGCACGATGGTGCAAGATGGCAGGTTCTTTTTTGCCCGCGAATAGCGCGAATTAAAGCGAATAAGAAGGTTCTGACTTCTTGGATTCGTGTAGATTCGCGTTATTCGCGGGCAAAATTCTTCTCCGGCAATCGGTAGATCGGCCGTGCTTTAGCTCGCGATGGTGCTGACCTGCCAGCCAAATTTTAGAATCTGGGTTATAATCTCAGAAATCCGATAATTGATCGTAGAAAAAGGAGCCGCAACAGAATGAGCATAATCGAACAGGTATGGGCGCGGGAGATAATGGATTCGCGGGGAAACCCGACGATCGAGGCTGAGGTGATACTTGAGGATGGCACGACCGGGCGTGCGGCGGTGCCGAGCGGGGCTTCAACAGGCGAGAACGAGGCCGTTGAACTGCGTGACGGCGACAAACTCCGCTACCTGGGCAAAGGCGTTCTGAAGGCAGTCGAGAACGTGAACGAAAAGATCGGCCGCGAGCTTGAGGGCCTGGATGTGCTGGACCAGACGCAGATCGACCAGGCGATGATCGCGCTTGATGGGACCGAGAATAAATCAAACCTCGGGGCGAATGCGATCCTTGCTGTATCGCTCGCGAGCGCTCGGGCGGCCGCTGCTTTTCAGGAACTGCCCCTGTACCGCTATATCGGGGGAACGAATGCGAAAACGCTGCCGGTTCCGATGATGAATATTCTTAACGGCGGCGCTCATGCTGACAACAATGTCGATTTTCAGGAGTTCATGGTGATGCCGGTCGGTGCCGAGAGCTTTGGCGAGGCCTTGCGATGCGGGGCCGAGATATTTCATAACCTGAAAACAGTGCTCAAATCTCGTGGCTACTCAACCGGTGTTGGGGATGAGGGTGGATTTGCTCCGAATCTGAAGTCCAACGAAGAAGCGGTCGAGACCATCCTCGATGCCGTCGAGAAGGCCGGTTACAAGGCCGGCCAGAACGTGATGCTCGCCCTCGATCCGGCGGCAAGCGAGTTCTACTCGAACGGAAAATACGTGTTCAAGAAATCGGACAAGCGCGAGCTGTCATCCGAAGAAATGGCCGCTTACTGGACCGATTGGTGCGGCAAGTATCCGATCATTTCGATAGAGGACGGCATGGCCGAGAACGATTGGGAAGGCTGGAAAAATCTAACGAATTCTGTAGGTAAAACCGTTCAGCTTGTGGGCGACGACCTCTTTGTTACGAACGTGAAATTTCTCCAGAAGGGAATCGACGAGGGTGCGGCGAACTCGATCCTGATCAAGGTAAACCAGATCGGCACCTTGACCGAAACGCTTGACGCGATCGAACTGGCGCGGACAAACAAAATGACGGCGATCGTCTCGCACCGCTCCGGCGAGACGGAGGACACCTTCATCGCCGACCTGGCCGTTGCGACAAACGCCGGGCAGATCAAGACGGGAAGCCTGTGCCGTTCCGACCGCGTTGCGAAGTTCAATCAGCTTTTGCGGATCGAGGAAGATCTGGGCGATTCGGCGCGTTTTCCCGGCCGGAGCGCGTTTTATCAACTCGAACAGCCAAAAGCAAGTTATCAATCTCGCGGCTGAAACCCCTTGGAGTTCGCGAAACTACTTTCCGAGGACCGGTCCCGGGCCACTACGCAAGCGATCGTTGACTACATCGGCGACGATCGAGAGCGCTTTGCCGCGTTGGTCGCCGTATTTGACGGCGGCGATCGGCGGATGAAACAGCGCTCCGCGTGGCCCATCAGCGTTGTCGCGGAAAAGCATCCTGAACTACTAGTGCCGCATCTCGGGAAACTTGTGGCATATCTTCCTCGTAACGACGTGCATAATGCCGTGAAACGCAGCGTCACGCGGCTGCTGCAGTTCGTTGAGGTGCCGAAACGTTTACAGGGGAAAGTCTTTTCGCATTGCATCGATCTCATTGCCGACCCAGGAGAGTGGATCGCCGTTCGGTGCTTTGCGATGACCGCCGCCGAGCGGATCGCGATATCTCAGCCCTCGCTGATGAAAGAGCTCCGGCTGGTTGTCGAAAATCAGATGGAACATGCGACAGCCGGTATGAAGGTGAGGATAAGACGGCTCGTTTCCGAGAAATGACGGAGCTAACCCGTGACGAATTTGAGATCAGTACCAACCGGTCACGGCTGGATATCGATGTAATTCAGCGATTCCTTGTTGAAGATTCCTACTGGGCCCGCGGGCGAACACTCGAGCAAACGAAAACCGCCATTGAAAACTCGATCTGCTTCGGTGTTTATCACGGCGACCGCCAGATCGGCTTCGCCAGGGTGGTCAGCGACCGCGCGACATTTGCGTATGTGGGCGACGTTTTCATCATAGAGGAATACCGCGGCCGCGGCCTGAGCAAATGGCTGATGGAAGCGATCGTCAGCCATCCGGACCTGCAGGGCCTGCGTCGCTGGGTTTTGGCGACCCGCGACGCTCATGAGCTATACGAAAAGTTCGGCTTCCACGAACTGGTTCATCCCGAGCGCTGGATGGAACGGCCCGCACCGGATGCCTACTAAATTCTTTCCCTTTTCGCGATCAGTTTCGGATATAATATTCAGGCCGGCCCCGCTCGACGCCGGCCAGACCTTTTTCCCCACCTACAAAACTTCAACTATGACAGTGAATAACAACAGGCCGCTTGCCTTGATCATTCTTGACGGGTGGGGCATTTCCGCTCATCGGGACGGCAATGCCATCGCGCTCGCGCACACGCCTAATTACGACGAGATATGCGAATCGTTCCCCTCGACAACGCTTGCGGCTTCTGGCCGTGCGATGGGACTGCCTCCCGGCGAGGCAGGCGATGCGGAGATCGGCCACCGTATAATGGGCGCGGGCCGGATCGTCCAGCCCGACGCCGCTCGGATCGCGACGCAGATCTCGAACGGACAGTTCCTTGCGAATGAGACGCTGCGATCGGCACTGGGCAGGGCAGCATCCGACGGCCGGCCGGTACATTTCATCGGGCTGCTTGGTGACGGCGGCGTCCATTCTTCGCAGGAAACCCTTTTCGCTCTTCTCCGAATGGCAAAAATGTCCGGTGTGCCCCGAGCGTTCGTCCACGCAATTCTCGATGGCCGAGATGTCGGGCCGCGGACGGCAGATGTATATGTCGACGCGCTTCAGATCAAGATGGCGGACATCGGTATTGGCTCGGTCGCGTCGCTGTGCGGCCGGTTCTATGCGATGGATAGCGGCGAAAATTGGGAGCGCACGGCACGTGCTTTCACGATGCTCGTACACGGCGAAGGCGAGCGGGCACGCGATGCGGTAACGGCGGTCCGGGCGTCGTTCCTACGCGGGATCTCGGACGAGTTCATTTCGCCGATCGTGATCGAAAAGGCTTCGGACGAACCGCTGGCAACGGTCAATGACGGCGACCTTGTCGTCTTCTTTAATCATAAGGGTGATGGAATGCTGCAGTTGGTGCGTTCGCTCGCATCCCTCGATGACACGTCGCCAAAGCCCCGGATCGAGGCGGTTTGCCTGACCGAATACGGCCATGACCTCGGCCTTCCGGTTGCCTTTCGACATGCAGAGGGCGAACAACTTCTGGCGGACGTTTTCACGTCTGAAGGGATCACGAACTATCGTATTACTGAATCACCGCGGTCACAGCATGTGTCCGCATTCTTCAACGGACGCACGGCCCCGTCCGATCCCGATATTGAGCGGCACATATTTGTTCAGGCATCGCGTGCCGATACGCTGGAGGCCGGGCCGGAATCGGCGAGCTTCAAGTTGGCCGATACCGCGATCCGGGGCATGGGTGCGGGCGGCGGCAAAGTTTTCGTCGTGAATCTTCCCGCTCCGGCAATGCTGGCGGCCACCGGCAATCTGGAAAAGGCTGTCGAGTCGGTCCAGTTTGTGGATACGTGCCTGGGCGGCATCATTCAAAAGTCGATGGAAATGAATGGTGTCGCGATAGTTACCGCGTCGCATGGAGGATGTGAGGATATGGCGGCGGCGGCGCGTGGCGATTCCGGACGCGCGGCGCAAGTCCCATTTCATCTGATCGACCCCGAGCGCCCCGGGACCGAACTCCTGCCGGGCGGATCGCTGGCGGATATTGCTCCAACGATGCTTGGCATTTGCGGGATCAAGCCGCCCTCGGAAATGACCGGACGCGATCTTCGCATACTGTGAGCCGGACGGAGCCGGTCATGGTGGAAATGACATCGGCCCGCTCTTCGTGCTAACCTTACGTTCCCCTAAGGGCCACGTAAGGTTAGCTTTTTTATGGTTGAAGAATTTGCTTTCGATAATGCCGAGGAGCGCAGAAAACACAGACAGAATGGAACCGGCTGGGTAGAGGTTATCGTCGGTTCGATGTTCTCGGGAAAGTCCGAAGAACTGATCCGCAGGCTCAACCGCGCCGCCATCGCCAGGCAAAAGGTACAAGTTTTCAAGCCGATCATCGACTCGCGTTACTCGGTCGAAGAGATCGCATCTCACTCCGGCCGCAAACATCTCTCAAAGCCGGTAGGCACCGCAGCCGAGTTAATGGAACAGGTTGACGAAGAAACTCAGGTCGTCGGCATCGACGAGGGCCAATTCTTTGATCCGGGGTTGGTTGAAGTCGTCAACGAACTCGCAAATTCCGGAAAACGGGTGATCATAGCCGGCCTGGACCAGGACTACACCGGCAAGCCCTTTGAGCCGATGCCCCAGTTGCTGTGCATCGCGGAATACATCACAAAGATCCACGCGATATGCGTTAAATGCGGCTCGACGGCGAATTTCACTCAACGGACCGTCGAATCGGAAGCCCGCGTCGAGGTCGGGGCCAGCGATAAGTACGAGGCCAGATGCCGCAAGTGCTTTGTCCCGCATTCGGATTCCCCGACTGTCGTTACAAGCTAGGCGGCCTTTGGGAGCTTTCTCCCATCGAGATCGATCGAACGGTCTATGGTCGTGTACGATCTATCCAGGCAGGATCACAAGAAAATTCGAGTGCACCAAAAAATAAGCGAGTTCTGTATAAAATGTACTGTTGTTAGCAAATGAAGATGTCCTATTTTGTTAGCACATGAGATGTCCGGTTTTGGTTTTAGATTTTTCTTTCATTTTATTTATCCAGTAGCAGCAGAAGCTGTGGGAATGTGGGAAACTTGCGG
>JBFWPK010000023.1:0-71982 GCA_050250045.1 Pyrinomonadaceae bacterium
CCAGCAGAGCTCGCTTCCGCTTCGTCTCCGGCATCAATCGTAAACCAGTTCTAGGATTATCCCAAAAACGTAAACTTATAGGAGGACAAACCATCAAAAAGTGTCAACTTTTTTCAGGACGAGTCATGGTATGACTTTTTCATATTTTGTTTTAAGATCCGTGGGACGCGTGCCCGTGGCGGCGGTAAAGGTAATCAGATCAATAGGTTGCGTGTCCCACGACGGGCTGGGACACGTGCGGGACACGTGGGACAAACCGTGCTTGCCGTTGACGGTAAGTGTTGGGAATATTATGGTAACCGGCATTTGACGATTTCGGGTCCCATGCGAAATGTTTCCTTAGGTGAAGTTTATATGAGAAGAACAAGAATAGTCAGCATCTCAGTAACCGACGAATTGTACGGCGTGATGCTCGAGCGGTCGAGGGCCGGTATGCACAGTTCGATAAGCGAGTATGTGCGCTCGCTGGTAAGGCTGGACCGCGAAGACAGCACTCATCGAGAAGGCGGAAACGAACGCCTGTCACCAGAACCGACGCCGGTCAATGAATTGCTGGCCGCCGCCCGCTGGCCCGCTGAAGACGCCGATCTTCCGGACAACGACTGGTAATTGAGCTCCAACTAAAGGTAAAATAGAGTTGGAATTATGGACTTTACGACAAAAGAAATATTTAAGCGATACGCGAACATGATGGTCGGGCGGCCGATCTCGCCGGTGTTCCTAAACATCCTTGTCACAAGCGTTTGCGATATGCGCTGCACGCACTGCTTTTTTACCGAAGAGCTGGACGACCGGCCACGCAAAAAACTGCAAATGAAGGCGGACGAGATCGGGCGTATTTCCGAGACGCTCGGCGGCAATCTCGGCGTGCTCGTGCTCGCCGGCGGCGAGCCGTTCACCCGCAAGGACCTTCCGCAGATCGTTCGTTCGTTCTATGAGAACAACAAGCTCGATTCGGTTTACCTGATGTCGAACGGACAGATCCATCAGCGCATTTTTCCGGATGTCACCCAGATACTGGAAGAATGCCCAAAACTGAATGTGACCGTTGCTCTCGGCATCGACGGGATGAAAGAGGCACACGAAAAGATCCGCCGCAAAGAGGGAAGCTGGGACAAGGCGATCCATACGGCACGAACACTTCAGCAGATGAAGGCCGAGCAGTATCCGCAGCTCGACATTCAGACCTGTACCTGCGTGATGCATTCGAATGAGGACACGATCTTCGATTGGTATGACTTTTTGAAATTCGACCTCAAGCCGGACAAGGTGAACATCAATTACATCCGTCCGCCGTCGGCAGATCCAAAGGAACTTGAGTTCGACCACAGACGTTATGCTCAGTTGTCGCAGATGATCTTGGACGACACAAAGAATGCGGCGCTAAAGAACAGCTACGGCGGAAAGTCGGGCTTTTTCAAGGCGGCGGTGGACATTTACATGCACGACCTGATCGCCAGGACTAAAGAAGAGAACAAGGCTCAGCTCAAGTGCTATGCGGGCAGTGCCGGCGCCGTCATTTATGATAACGGCGTGCTCTCGTCGTGCGAGAATAAACCCGACGTCCTGAACCTCCGCGACTACGAATGGAACTTCCAGGCCGCCTGGAATACCGATCTGATGAAAGCCCGCCGCAAAGAGGCCGGTGCAGGTTGTTTCTGCACGCACGAATCGAACTGCTATTACCCGTCGCTGCCGTTCAATCCCGGGCATTTGGTCAAGATCAAAAAGCTCGAGGGTCAGATGAAAAAGGCCGCGAAGGGAGCCGGTTTTGCCACCGCACGCGAGGTTGCATTGAAAGCTTAGAGAGAGCATGTTGACATACAAATCGATGTATAGGTTTCAGCACGACGGCGTTCACGGAGAGGTCCTGGACTTTCCCGGCGTGATCACGTGCGGGAAGGACCTGGCCGAGGCGAGGACCCTGCTAGCGGGAGCATTGGTTGATATGGCGGAAACGAATTTGTTGATGGGCGAATCCTTGCCAAATCCGGATTCGAACGCAACAGATCCGGACGCTGATCTGGAAGAGCCGATCCATCTGATACTTACCGCCGCCTCTAAAGTTAAAGTTGTGCCGGAGCCCAGTTATGAAGCGGCGTGACCTTATCCGGCACTTGGAAGTTCATGGGTGTCGGTTGGTTCGCGAGGGTGGAAGCCATTCTATTTGGCAGAACGCCAATACTCAGAAGCGAACCGCCGTGCCAAGACACACGGAGATAGTCGAATATACGGTCGCCAAAATTTGCAAGCAGTTGGGGATTCCGATCCCTTAAAAATGCAGCCGAATACCCCCAAAATTCTCATAATCTCATCCGACACCGGCGGTGGGCACCGGTCGGCGGCCCAGGCGTTGGCGGATGGGTTTGAGAAATTTTGGCATGGCGATTCGTCGGTCGTACGGATAATCAAGGCGGTCGAGGATTCGCACCACATTACTGACAAACTTGTAAATATTTACAATTGGGTGCTGCGCAACCGTCAGCACTGGATGAAGTACCTCTACTGGGCCGTGAACCGCTTTCGCCCGGAAACGCGCGAGTTTTTTCACAAGCGCTGCATGGTCCTTTTGAAGGCCCAATTCGAACGCTGGTGCCCGCACGTCGTGGTCAGCGTCCATCCCCTGACGCAGCATATATTCGCCCGAATCCTTCGTGAACTGAACCTGGCATCCCAAATTCCGCTTGTAACGATCGTCACCGATCCTTGCTACGGATTCTGGAAGGGCTGGGCCTGCGATGATGTTTCGCTGTACCTGGTCGCGAATGAAGATGCCCGCCAGCAGCTTCTGGACTATGGAGTTGCCGCCAAGAAGATCAAGATCTCCGGCCTGCCGCTGCACCCGAAATTCCGCGAGCCGAATGAAACCGACGCTCAAAGCGCGCGGCAGGCGTTCGGCCTCGACCCGAACAAATTCACCGTTTTCGTCAACGCCGGCTGGATCGGCGGCGGTAACATTCCGAAGATATTCAAGGAACTGGTTGCTGGCGAATTGGACATCCAGGCCGTATTCCTCGCCGGCAGGAACGAGGAACTTCGCCTCGAGGCCGAGGAGATCGCAAAGCATGCAAAATTCCCGGTAAAGGTGATAGGTTATTCGGACGAGATCGAAAAGCTGATGCATTCGGCGAACGTGATGATCTCAAAACTCGGCGGGCTGACGACGTTCGAGGCTCTTGCGTGCCACCTGCCGATCATCGCCGACACAACCACGCCGCCGATGCCGCAGGAAGCGGGTACGGTCAAGCTTCTCGCCCAACGCGGGGCCGGTATTTTGTTGAGCAGGACTACGGATATCGTTCCAACTATCCAATCACTCGTGGGCAATTCTCGCAGGTACAACGAACTGAAAGCGGCCACCGCGGGCATGGCCGTTCCCAACTCGCGGGACCTCATTATTCGCGAAATAGCGGCGCTTCTTCCGGCCGCGGACGCCGCCGAGAGTGCCCCCGCGGCGGCACCGGCGTAGTTTCAGGTTTCGCAACTTGTCAGAGACACGCGTTTTCTTTAACCTTTTCATTTGATCCTGAAGTCCATTTTCATTATCTGGAGCGTAATTTGAGTCTTTTGCTTGAAGGAAAGCGGGCGTTTGTTTCCGGCGGGACCCGCGGTATCGGCGCAGCCATCTGCGAGGTTTTCGCCCGCGAGGGTGCGGACGTTGCTTTTAACTATCATTCCCGAAAGGACCTGGCCGAAGAGGTTGTCGGTAAGATCGAGGCCCTCGGCCGCCGGGCGCTGGCGTTCAATGTGTCGGTCACCGACCGCTTTGGCATGAAACACATTGCCCGCGAGATAATGGACGCCTGGGGGCCAATAAATGTACTCGTAAATAACGCTGCGGTAAACAAGCCTGACAGTTTTGCGACCACGACCGATAAATCGTGGGATTGGGTCGTGGAAACCAACGTCGGCAGCCTGTTCGCGGTGACCAAACCGTTCTACAAGCAAATGATCCGTCAGAAGCTGGGATCTATTCTGAACATCACATCCGTTGGTGCCATCCGCAGCCTTCCCACCTCGGTCCATTACGCGACGTCGAAAGCCGCGATGATCGGTTTTACCAAGTGCCTGTCGCGTGAGGCGGCCAATTTTGGGATCGCCGTCAATGCCATCGCCGCTGGCATCTTCGATACCGATCTCGGCAATACCCTGCCCGATCGACTCCTGCAGATGCACGATTTCTGGGTTTCGAAGGGCCGATCTGGCCGGCCTGCCGAACTCGCCGAGATCGCCGCCTTTATGTGCAGCGACCGAAACAGCTTCATGAACGGCGAGATCGTGATCGTTGACGGCGGGGCCATCACCTAGCCTTGTGTTTGGAGTTCTGCCTCCATCGCACGTGTTGAATTGGAAGGCGGCCTAATGACGGAATTCCGAGCAGAGTTGGGGTTGAAACTGAAATTGAATTTCAATTCTAACATATTGAAAATAAAGCATTTAGCTTGACAGAATTAATTCCATGTCATAATGTATGCACATACGGCGCGCCATTCCGCGCCGATGGAGAAAGAAACAATGGCACGGACGGAATTGATCGAGAATCTAAATAGAGCTTTGGGGCTTGAACTCGCGGCGGTCATTCAGTATTCGCAGCACAGCTATCTGGTCACGGGGCACGAGCGCGAAGTTTTTAAGGACTGGTTCCGCGATCAGGCGGAAGAGGCCCAGGACCATGCCGAGTCGCTCGGCGACAAGATCGTCGCATTGGGCGGCGTCCCGACCGTCGAACCGGGCGCTATCCGGCAGTCGGTTGAGGTCTCTGAGATGCTCAAGCAAGACCTTGACCTTGAACGGGAGGCTCTGAATGTTTACATGGCGGCATGGGCGTCGTGTGACGAGACTGATCTGCCGCAGAAATTCTGGCTCGAAGGACGTATCGCCGACGAACAGTCGCATGTCGAAGAACTTGAGAAGCTGACTTCCGAGCGGAGATCGCGGATCAATTCGGAGAAGATCGTTTTGAGGGAAGTGAGCTAGGAGGGTATCCGGCAAATCACTCTTTGCCTCTTGCAAATGATTTGACTCACTCTGAGTCGAACGGGAACCGCAAAACACGAGCGCTGGCTGTGGGAGGTCCATCGCCATCGACTCGCTGCTGCCTCAGCCGCACCCGCGCCGCCCCGGTCATTCTGTGCATTTCGTCAAGCAGTTCTGGGCCTATCCGCATCGTTTTCTCGCCGCACCACCCAAGCCCCTCGACCCAGGAAGAAAGTTTGAGAACTGCCTCACCGCCGTCGAGCTCGATCTTTAGGCGCTTGTCGGTATTTTCGGCCGGAGCAAAACTGATCGCAGGTTTGTTCATGTGTTATACAGAAAATGAAAATCAATTTCAATAAGAGATTATAGCAGAAAAATTCGGCCCGTCAATTCCTCAAGCGTGGAACGACAGGCCGCATTCACTAAAACCGGCGAGGAGGCTATTTCTCGAGTTTCTCCTTTGCTCGGGTGATAAAGACCCTGATCATTTCTGTGATCTTTTTGGTCATCTCGCTGCTGATGATGCTCTCGCCCGCGAGGCCAGCGAGCATATGCAGGTCCCGGGCCGATCTGCGTCGGAGCTCGACCATCTGCGAAAAATGGACAAGCGTCACATTTTTCGCCTTTTCAAGAAAGTCGGCCGAATAGCGTAGAAAATTCTGTGATTCAACCGATATTGGAAACCATTCGATCCGCTCGTCATTGTTCTCGGCAAGCTCAACGGCAAATTTCTGCACCATCTGTCCGACAAGCGGGATTTCCGCCTGGATCTTCCAATGAGCGACGCCTTTTGCATCTGTGTGGATACTTGCGATGCCCGGCATCAATGCCGCGAAATTGTTAACATCCGCAAAGAAATCGCGCACCTTGTCGATGCTGGTCCTTACCTCAATGTCGTCGCTGTATCCTGCTTTTACTGTGAACATAATCGCCTTGTCAGAATCGGGCGGAGCTTACCGCCTGCGTTACTTCATAGCCGACGAAGAATCCGGCCGCCGCCCACTTGCGGTTCTGAACTAGAACACACCGTTGAACAAAATGGAGTTGAAAAATGTCCTTGTCGTCGAGCGGAACACGCCCCTATAGAATGGATCTTCCGCAAAAAGGATAACGTGGCCGCGTCCCAGGGATTCGTCTATCACATATGACGTTCCCTTCAACAACTCCTCAGTATTACCTTCCCAAACAAAGCCGGATATCGTCAAGGGCTTTCTTGGTTTTGCATCGAAGACGAGGGCATTGGTCCCTTCTTTTGAGTAGTGGAAAAAATACCCGCTGGCCAAAATGACCGGCAGTTCATTCTGGTCCACGCCGTAGTTCAAGTACGTTGTGCGATCAACGGTGGCACGCATGATCGAGCCGGGAAGGCCTTCAGGTACGCGATTGGCATTGGCCGAGGGCGATGCGATAGGCGGCAGCGTAGGGCCGATATCCTGAGTGCGCTCGGCCCGCTCGGTGTTAACCGCGGGAGTTGCGGTTGGCGTGGGCGTGGCGGCGGCAGTTCCTTTCTTTTCTTCATCTTTGCCTTTCTGTTCGTCAGCTTCGCTGCCAACCAGCCTGGCGGATGTCAGTCCAACATCCTTGAGGGCCGCAAAAACCGAGCCTCCGCGAACGGTCACGATCGTGCCGCCGTTTGTGGCCCACTCTTTTATCGCGGATACGCCTCCCGCACCGAACGAACTGAAGTAGCGGCCGGGCGAGCCGTCAGGCACGATCAGCACATTGTAATTTCTGAGGCCGCCGCCGCGGATCGATGCTATCGACATTGGTGTGAAAGTGATGCCGTTCTGCTCCAGCGTCCACCAGATCGAGCCATACGATTCCTGGTCCACAGGCTCATCCGCGGCTATCGCGATCTTTGGGGCCTTGAGCGACAATACCGCTTCGCCGCCGATGCTGGTATCGCCCTCCTCCGAGTATCCCGATCCCACGGCCGTGACGCTAACGCCCATTTCGGCGGCATACTTAGCGACCGCATCGTGGATCGACGGGGCGTTGCGGGAAACTCGGATCACGAATGTCCCGGCCGGCCAATTGCGCCCGCCTGCATTCATCTGGCGCGTCGCGACCGCGACCTTGCCGCCCTCCTGAAGCAGCTTGAGAACGAACGCTCCTGCCGAATCAGTGTCGTAGGGCACGATATAGGCGATTCGTGCCCGCCCGCTCACAACGCCGCGCTTCGCATTCTGCAGGTACTCGCCAGTCACCGCTTGCCCCGAAAAGCTGCCTGCATCCTCGGTCCAATATGCATTCAACCCGAGGGCCAGTGGCAGCGACCATGCGGTAATGTCGTAGAAGCCGTACTCTTCTTTCGGCTGTCCCTTGCCGCGCATCTGGTTGCGGCGGAAGCGGGCCATATTATCGTCTACGAACGCCTTGTCCTGAGGCGTGTCCTGTTCGAGGATGGATTTGATCAGAATACGCTGCGGCTGGGCGAGATCGATCACATATGAACCGGCGGGAAAAGTACGCGCAACGGCGGGAGCGTTCTTCTCCATGTACGAATGGGCGGTTCGCGATTCAAACGGCTGCCCGGCAACCTTTACCTCGATATTTGACCGCTGAAGCAGCTCGATCAACTCTGCCGCCTTCACCCGGTCTGAGTCCGGGAGAATCACGACGCGCTTCATTTTGGCCCCGGAGTGGTCGGCCATCGCTTTCGCTCGAAAATCGTAATAGTCTTTCAGGCGATCGACCTTGTTCTTGGCGGTTGCCTCGAGCGTCGTCATCGAAGCTACGAAGTGTTTGGCGATCGATGACCTGAACGTAACTATCGTCTCGTCATCCCGCGTCCATTTCAGCCCCTTAAAGCCGCCGCCATCGGTTTCGTAGGTCATTCCTATCGCTCCGTTCAACGACGGGTACATATCCCAATATCCCGGATAAAAGGCGTCGAAAACATCGCGGACGTAATAGTCCCAGTTATTTCCGTCAAACGCGGCGGCGTTTGCCCGTCCGTAGATCTTTTCCCATTTGGAGAACATCGTTTCGGGCAGGTTTGGGTTGTGCGGCAAGGCGGTCGGCGGGAAAAAGTATTGCGATGGCTGGCCGTGATGATCGACCGCAAGCTGCGGATGCCACTCCCAGAACGCCTTGGCCATGTTTCGAGTTTCCTTCTGGGTCATCGCAAGCGTGTCGCGGTTGAGATTAAAGCGATAGTGATTGACCCGGCCCCAAATGGCCCACGGCTCGCGGTGCTCGATCGCGTTGCGGTCGGGGCTGCCAACCGCCACCGAGTTGTAATAGGTTACGAATCGTTCATGCCCGTCCGGGTTCTCGCCCGTGATGATCAGGACGACGTTGTTTTTGAGGATATCCAGCGTCGTCGGTTCGTTCGAAGCCGCGAGCTGGTAGATAACTTGCATGAATGCTTCAAATGAGGATGATTCGTTGCCGTGGATCGTGTAGGCCATCCAGGCGATCGCGGGCGTGTTCTGCGCGATCTGCTCGGCCTCCGCCCGGGTTGTTTTTCTCGGGTCGGCCAGCCGAGCGGTATTCGCCTTGATCTCATCCAGCCGGGCCATATTCTCCGGCGAAGATATCGCGACGATGTGCTGCATCCGATGCTCGGCGGTGGTGCCGATGTCATAGACCTTCACTCTGTCGGGGGCGGCTTTGGCGATCTCTTCTATCACCTTTTCCATCTGGGCGTAGGTCGTGTGATGATCGCCGACATCGTAACGAAGGATCGACTGGGGCCGCGGGATGTTTGGTCGATATTCGCCGCGCGTGTAAAAGTCGAATTTCGGCTCGGTTTGCGCGAATACAGATGTGACGGCCAGCAGGACGAGTGCGGTGGTAGCAAGTATCGTGTTTTTCATTTTGGAGGAATGTGGTCTCAACGCCGAAAACACAATCGGCTCGGCGGCATGACGCTCACCGTTTGGCGTTACCTCTTGTTTTACGGCCGGGCTTCTGCGTTTGACTCCAAAATATTAAACTACAATGACTTGAGCGCACAAATTGAATGAACGCCTTTGGATCAAATATCGCCTGCCCAAGCTGCGGCTACCGCAAGATGAGGTCGTGGACCGAACTCACGGAAGAGGAAAGAATGCTCGCGCGGCGCCTGCCCGCCTCGGGCGAATTCACAGCCGCGGAAAGAAAAAAGCACCGCTTTTGTCCGCGGTGCTGGTTTGAGGATATAGGAGATCGGGCCCAAAATGCCTAAGGGGTCATATTGACGCCGAAATCGAAGAATTTCGAGCCCACGCCCGCTGCCGTGTTCGAGTTGCCCGAGTCAACGAGAAAGAAGCCGTATTCCCCCTTTTTTAGGCTGCCCTGGGGCGTAACCTTGAACACGCCATTGCCAAGGTTCTCTGACGTCAATGCGACAACATATTCATCGGAGAGACCGCCTTTGCCGCCCCAGGAATTATGTTTCGCTATGGTCACCTCGCGATTGTCGCTGCGCTGATTGAAGCGAACAAGCGTGAACGCATTGGGCGATGACGGTATCCCGCTCGCGGTGTTCAGGCCGCCGCTTGTGGTATCGAGGTAAAAATAGAAGACGGGCATTGTTTCCTTGATCTGAAGGGAGGCGTTCCGGCCGGGCAAGTTCGCCTTTGTCTTGACCTTTCCGAGGCCGAACGGAGTGATCGCTGCGGTGAATCCGCCGCCGGTTCGGTTCTGTGCCGAAACGCTCGGTTGGAGCTGGGTCATTTTCGGACTGCCATCGAGCAACTGGTAAAGGTAGATCCCGTAAGTGTGCGGGGCCATCGGATCGTTGGGGTCGCCCGATGCCTGGCCCTGAACGCCGTTTGCGGGCGAGCCTGCCGGCTTGCCGCTTTTCGCCTCGAGCATCGCGGCAACCACATTGTCCGGAACGCCGGCCTGCTTGAGTTTAATTAGTGAGTCGGTTGAAAGGTCGAAGTCCGTCTTCGATGCCTTGATCTTCCCGACGATCAGTGTCGGGTTCAGGCCCGCTTTGGTAAGCGTAATGACCTCGTCATTGTTCATCGTCTCCTGGGCCGACACCGGCAGGGCGGCGGCGCAGCAAACGAGCGCGATCAAAAGCGGATAAACGAAAAAGCTTGGTCTTTTCATGAAGGTCTCTCCTGGGTACATCTCCGAAAATTCAGGTTGAAATAAAGCGGGAAGAGCAAGTCGGGTACGGGTCAGCGCCGCAAGTAGCGTTCTTTTGTCCGAATTTTAAGATCGGGGCGATAGATGCGAACCTTGACTTCGAAGGAAGCCCCACTTTCCCGTTCGCTGTTAGGATAATAACCTAAACTGTAAATTTTGCGAAGTTCATTTGCGATATCCGCGAAAGCCCGGTCAAGATTGGTGGCGGACGTGACGTTAAACAGCCGCCCGCCTGAATCACGTGCAATGTTGTTCAGGAACTCCTTTGCCGCCAGATAGTCTTCGCGCCGCTCACCCTTTACGGGCCTTGTATCGGCCGTGTACGGCTTGTCGTCATCGTCATATTCTACCGGGGCCGTGGTCCGCCGCGACTTCTGAACGTCGTCGTAGGTGTTGTACTTGATCGGAAATATCAACACGTCCGTCTCGGCCATGTCCTTTTCAACTCCGGCGGCCGTTTGATGGACGCTGCTCGTGTCGACGCCGTCGCTTAACAGTACGATCGCTTTTCGCCCGGTGATCTTTCGAAGCTTCTCGTTCAGCAGCATGTCCAGGGTCAGATAAAGCCCGGTACCGGATCCGATCCGCGAGCCATCGATGGCGATGTTCAAAACGCGCCGGTCTCCGGTAGCCTCGCACAGGACCATCGGCTTTTCGTCGAAGGACACCACCATTACGCGGTCCGCCGGACGCAGCTGAGCAACAAACTTTCGCGCGACTTCCTGGATCTCTTCCAGTTTGAACGCGCTCGAATAGCTCATGTCCATCACGAGGGCGACGGTGAAAGGCTGGTCAACGTCCGAAAAATACGCTACCTCGCGCTCTTCGCCGTCTTCGAAGATCCTCACCTCGCTCTGCTTTATGTCCGCGATCGTCCGGCCGCTTTTATCCGTTACGCGGAATGGAACGATCACCAGATCCGTCTCGACCCGGATAACTTCCATCTCAGGAGACGCGGAACTCTCGGCGGCCTTAGGCTCGTCGATTCGTGATCTGCCGGCCGCGTTGCCGGGCGCCTTTTCCGTCACCGCACGGCTTTCTGAATAGTTCTTTGTCCGGCCGGACTGCGAGTGGGCCGCGGCGACTGGTATCAAGAGGGCTCCCAGGGCTAAAAGAAAGCAAACCTTCATTCGCCCGACATTATAACTCGATTTGGCATCTGTGAGCGGAAAGAAATGGACGCCGCGCTTATCATTTCAGCCGATCGAATCCAGGCTCTTAGCAATTTTTCACGCACGGCGCGATAGAGAATTTCGCGAGATCAGATGCCCGGTTCAGCGAAAACATTTTCGAATGCCGAGCGGATGTTCATTCGGTGAAGCGCCAGTTGTTCGATAAGCTCCGATTCAGAGCCGAGGCCGATTCGAGTAGCGATCCTCGCTAGAAGGTCATGATTTGCCTGCGGCAATCGGGACGACCGTCCGAATGCAAGCCGAAGGTTGTGATCCAGTGCCGAGAGAAATCCGTGGCCTTCGCGCAGTGCCGTGTTGTCGTCGGCGGAGAGCAGTCCGGCGGCCCCAAAAGCCTCGAGCTTTGCCGGCGTCGATCGCGATCCAGGCGCGACGGCCGCGGGATGTGCCAGATGCAGGTATCTCACGACAAAATAGATGTCCAACAGCCCGCCTGAGCCAAACTTGATATCGATCTCGCGCCCGCCGCGGCCCGACCCGTGGGCTTTTTCGAGCTTTAGCCTCATGCCGCGGGCCTCACGCCTGATCTGATCGCTGCCCTCCTTTGCGGCCCGCCTTTCGATCGACTCGCGAACAAGGAACTCTGCCTGATCCTCCTCGTCGGGACCTATCGGAACTGCCCGCATTTGTACGTAGGCGAGGAGTTCCCAAATTGATGCAGCGTTCTCAATGTAATCCCGCAACGCATCGACCGTCGATACGTTTGGGCCGTTCTTTCCATATGGGCGCAGGCGAAGGTCGACCCTGTACAGATTTCCGTCGCGGGTCATCCCGGAGAGAAGCGTTACAAATAGCTCGGTAAACCGGCTGTAGAACTCGGACAAGGTCACTTTCGGGCGAATATCATCGTCCTCAAAATACGCGATGATGAGGTCCAGGTCGGAGCCGTAATCGAGCGTGCCGCTGCCGAGTTTGCCGAGGCCGAAGATGATCGGCCGCGGCGGGCGTTCGGATGGATGTTTGGCCGAGAGTTCGCGGGCCGCCGCCCGGACGGCGGTCCTGATACTCGCTTCGGCCAGAAGCGACTGCCGTGAACGCAGCTCCGGAACCGGCAACACTTCGTAAACATCCGCCGCAGTAATCTCAAGCATCAGCCTGGCCCACACGTTCCTCATTTGTCCCAGCACCGCGTGCCAGCCCGATTCGAGGTCAACCTGACGTTGAAACTCTGACTCGTAATCAGGCAGAGCCGGAGTGCCGCTCGGCTTTGTCAGGCCCTTGATGAGCCCCGGCCTTGAGGCGATCAATTGAGCGAAATGTGTGGACGCGGCCGAGATCCGCCGGATCACCTCCGAACGCTCGCCGCCGAGCGCGATCGGTTGCCGGTCCTTCTTCATCGAAGCAAGTATCTGGCGTTCCATGTAAGCCCCGGCCGCATCGGCCATCTCGGCGTCGTCGTCCGGTAGGACATCATCGAACCCTGGAGGGCTGCCGTCCACAGAGCGCCCCGTGATCGTTGATTCGCCCTCGCTTCCGAAAACTCGAATAAAGGCCGTATGGACATTTCCCGTGTGATCCGCCAGAGACTGTTCAAGCTCGGAAAAGCCATTAAATCGCATCTTTGCCGCTACAAGTTCGAGCTTTTCAGGATCGCCCGGCAGCGAATGCGTCTGCAGCCCATGCTCCATCTGTAGGACGTGCTCAAGCCGGCGAAGGAAGTCATACGCATTCGAAAGGCCCGAACGCTCGTTTTCAGACAGCAAACCGCGATCGGCGAGGCGAGAGATACTGATCAGCGTGTGCGGTGCCCGAAGCCAGCGATCGGTCCCGCCGTGAGCGAGCTGCAGGGCCTGGGCAATGAATTCGATCTCGCGGATCCCGCCAGTGCCCAGCTTTACATCGAAAGGCGTTTCCGGCCGCCGCTGCTGGTCGATCTTCTCCTTGGAGAGATATACCTCCCGCAAGGCTTCCTTCGGATCGCGGCCAGGTCGGAAAACCGCACCCTGAACCAGTGCGAAGAATCGTTTGAACACCGACGCATCCCCGGCGCTCGATCGCGAGCGGATCAACACTTGCTGTTCCCAACTCCGCGCCTCGGTCAGGTAGTATCGGGCGGTTTCGTTAAGCGACAAAGCAAGCGACCCGACGCGTCCATACGGCCGCAGTCGCATGTCCACCCGGTAGGCGGCTCCTTCGCCCGTCTGTTTTCCGACGAGCTGCCTGACGGCCTCAGCGAACTTAACGAAATATTCGCGATTCGTAACCGAGCTCGCGGACCCCGTCCCGGTCGTCGAACCCTCGCCCGAGTACATAAACAACAGGTCGATGTCCGACGAATAGTTGAGCTCCTTCGACCCCAGTTTTCCCAAAGCGACAACGCATGCTTCAGATGGCCGCCGCCGGCCTTTATCGTCCGTTTCGAACGGCTTGCCGAAGCGGTTGTCCATTTCCTGCCGGGCCAGGCTCACCGCGTGTTCGAGTATGGCATCGGCCAGGTTCGATATCTCTTCGGTTATCTCGGCGATCGTGCCCAGGCCGCGAATATCGCGGAGGAATATCCGCAAGAGTTCCCGACGCCGGAATCGGGCGAGCATCACGTGCGGCTCGATCTGCGAATTCGTCAAAGCGAAACGCGCAAGTGATTCGAGGAGTTCGTCCTTTCCGCTTACCGCGGTTTGCGATCGCTTTCCGGCAAGCCAGCTCACGTATTCCGGATGTTGGATCAGAGTCGCCGCCAGCAGCGGGCTGTATGACGCCAGTGTCAGAATGTCCGAAAAAAGTCCATCGTTCTTCTGCAGCCGGGCTGTCTGCGCGGGGTTTCGTTCAGCGAATTGCTCGAAAAATCGCCGGGCCGATTCGGGCGAGGGCAGATCGTGGATGAGGAAGTCGAGGCGATGATCCGGCTGGTTCATTGGCGAAATCGAGCTGGGGCGATACCGAGTTTCTTGATTTTATAACCGAGTATTCGTTCTGTCGAATCGAGCATTTTCGCCGCTTTTGCGATGTTGCCGCGGGTCGATTTGAGCGCATCCTGGATTATGTCCCGCTCAAAAGCATCGACCGCGCCTGAAAGCGAAAGCGTCGTTACCGTGCCGGACACTTCGGCCGTTTGGAGAGTTGGCGGAAGATGGTGGCCGTGAATGACATTTGAATCGCAAACCAGCACGGCCCTCTCGATCGCGTTCTCAAGTTCGCGCACATTGCCGGGGTAATGGTAGCTCATCAGCATATCGATGGCCGGCGTAGAGATCCGCCTGATCCGCTTTCCGTGCTCATTCTCGAACTTCTCCAGAAAATGCTCCGCCAAAAGGAGTATGTCCGACTTTCTTTCACGCAGCGGCGGCAGGTGGATCGAGAAAACATTAAGTCGGTAGTAAAGGTCCTCGCGGAACGTGCCTGTGCCGATCGCCTCTTCGAGATTCTTGTGAGTGGCTGTGATCAGGCGAATGTTGGACCGGATCGTCTCGGTTCCGCCCAACCGCTCGAACTCACGTTCCTGCAGCACCCGGAGAAGTTTGACCTGAGTTTGCGGCGGCAGGTCGCCGATCTCGTCGAGAAACAGTGTTCCGCCGTCGGCCAATTCAAACCGCCCGCGCTTGAGCCGGTCGGCCCCGGTGAACGCTCCACGCTCATGGCCGAAGAGTTCCGATTCGATCAGCGTGTCGGGCAGCGCCGCACAGTTCAGTTTAATGAATGGCCGCCGGCTGCGGAGGCTGTTGTAATGGATCGCATTTGCGATCATCTCCTTGCCGGTCCCGCTCTCGCCGCGAAGCAGCACGGTGGCATTCGATTTGGCGACCTGCGTTACCTGGTCGTAAACCAGCCGGATCGCGTTAGAATTCCCGATGATGTGCGAGAAATCGTACTTCTCCTTCAGCTCCTGCTTCAGATGAAGGTTTTCCTCGCGCAGCTTCTCACGCTCGCTCAAAACGGCCATTTCGACCCGAAGCCCCTGGCCGATCATCGCCGCGACGAGTTCGAGAAGATCGGTCCGGCCGCCGTCGGGTTGCCCATCCTTAAACTGTGCACATAAAAGCCCAAGGCCCTTCTTTCCGCTTTTGACCCGAACAATGATCAGCTCGGCTGCACCCTCGTCTGTGTCTAGAAATGAGAGCGACGGTTCATTCGCGATCGCGATCGGTGCTGGAACATCCTGTCGATTGAAGGCCTCACGCAGCACCGATATCTCGGTGCGGGATTCGAGCTTTCGAAAATCCGCGATGCTAAGCCCACTGGACGCAGCTATTTCAAGTTGATCGGCGTGCGGCCGGTGCAGGAGAACGAAAGTGCGCAAAAGGTCGAGTCCCTGAACGAGCCTATCGGCCACCGGGTTCAGATTCATCGCCCTTGCCGAATCGAGCGTCAGCAGGTCGGCGATCTCCCGGAGTGTTGTGATCGTATCGGCCATTGTCGAAAATACAAAAATGTAGGCATTGGAGTCCGCTGTCAAGTGAAGCAATTGCGAGATCATGCGGAAAAGGGCCCGATCGTCGAAAAATGCCGCCGATTCCGATAGAATCTTCACATGGACCAATGGGTTGGGCTAACCGTTCGCCCCGACGAAAATAAAAGCCGGCTCGAAGATTTCCTGTTTGACCGGTTTCGTACCTTGAGCAAACTTTATCTACGCGAGGTGGTTAAAACGGACAGGTGCGAGGTGAACGGCCGCTTTGAAAATCGCGGCCATCGCCTCACTGCGAACGATTTTGTCGAGATCACGCTAGACCCTCATCGCCAGAATTCCATGGTGCCGCAGGACATTCCCCTCGACATCGTTTTTGAGGACCGTGACGTCGTCATCATCAACAAGCCCTCCGGGATGCTTTCGCACCCATCTCACAGGGAAAAGTCCGGAACGGTGCTCAACGCCCTCGCCTATCATCTCAATCGGAGCAACGGTTCCCGCCACATACGCCCCGGGCTGATCCATCGGCTCGACCAGGATACCTCCGGGCTCCTGATGGCGGCGAAGAACGTCAGGGCACATGCCAAGATCGGGCTGCAGTTCGAGAAGAAAAAGGTTGAGAAACGATACCTTGCGATCGTTGATGGCCGGGTCGGCGACGACAGCGGCACTATTGCGGCCCCGATCGGCCGTTTCCCGGACGAGAAGTTGTGGTCGGTAAACCCGGAGGGGAAGCCGTCGGAAACGCGGTTCTGGGTGCGTGGAAGATCCAGCGATGCGTCGCTTCTCGAGCTCGAAGCGGTCACCGGACGGACAAATCAGTTGCGGATCCACTGTGCCGCGATCGGCCATCCGATCCTTGGCGACACACAGCGCGGAGGGCGGGCGTTTCGCCGGTTGTGCCTGCATTCTTACAGGATAGTTTTCCGACACCCATCCACCGGCGCGACAATAACGGTCGAACAGCCGGCGGATTTCGATCTCTGTGAACTTTAACGCCTTACTGGCGATCTCCCGTCCAGCCCGGCCCATATAGAGGTTCGCCGGGCATTTGGCCTGTAAGCTTCTCGCCGTCGAAAACTATCCGGCCGTTGACAATAACCGTCGAGAATCCCTCGGCATATTGGTGCGGCGCCTCGAATGCCGCCTTGTCCGTAACCGCTGCTTCGTCAAAGATCACAAGATCAGCCGCAAAGCCCTCGCGGATAAGCCCGCGGCCGCGGAGGTTAAATGTCTGCGCGGGGAGCGAGGTCATCTTTCGGACTGCGTCTTCAAGCGATATGATCTTCAGTTCGCGAACATAGCGAGCGAGGACGCGAGCATTGTTGCCATATCCGCGTGGATGCGGCATTCCTGAGCCAAATGTTCTTACGCCGCTGTCGGAGGCGATCATCGTGAACGGCTGCCGCATAATATTCTGGACGTCGGCTTCGTCCATTACGCGATAGACCATCTGTGCGCCGCCTTTTTCGTACATCTCCAGCATTTGATCGATCTGGTCGTTGAGCTTCTTTTTGCCGCGCGCGATCTTGGTGATCTCGGCCAGGTTCTTTCCGTTGTACGCAGGCTCCGGCCGATAGCTGGCGACATAGGCGAAGCTTAGGTCCTTGAATTTCTTCTTCTTCAGTTCGTCCTTTATTGCCTGTACGATCTTTTCACGGGTCTCGGGATCGGCGAGGCGTTTCCGTCCTTCGTTACGGCCGCCGGCGATCGCCCAGGTTGGCATTCTGGCATCCAGCGACGTGGACGACGCCGTGTAGGCATACTGGTCAACTGTCACCTGAAGGCCCCGCTTTCGGGCCGCTTCGACCAGGCCGATCGTCACAGGTGTCTGCCCCCAAAGCGCTCTGCTGGATATCTTGAAGTGCGATATCTCGACCGGCATATCTGCCTGCTCGCCGATGTTGATCGCTTCGGTTATCGCATCAACCACGTTAGTGCCTTCGTCGCGAATATGACTGGCGTAGGTGCCGCCGTATTTCGATGCGGCTTTTGCAAGCTCGATGACCTCGTTAGTCTTCGAATACGTTCCCGGCACGTAGATGAGCCCGGTTGCAAACCCAACTGCACCGTCCTTCATCGCTTGCTCGACAAGCGAATTCATCTTCGCTTGTTCCTCGGCATTCGGGTCGCGATTGTCGAGGCCCATCACCTTCGATCGCACCGAGTTATGCCCGATCAGAGTGCCCAGGTTTACAGCCAGCGGCTTCGTTTTGAACCGCGCCAGAAACTCGCCGACCTCCGTCACCGATCCGCCGCAGTTCCCGGTTATCAGTGAGGTCACGCCCATTCGGACAAAGTTTTCGGCCGCCGGATTGCCGAAAATATCCTCGGTATGCGCGTGTACGTCAATAAAGCCGGGAGCGACGATCTGTCCTTTAGCGTCGATCACCGCTTCGGCGTCGCCCGTGAACCTCCCGACTCGCGCGATCTTCCCGTCCTTCACCGCGACCGATCCGCGAAACCACGGATTACCCGTACCGTCCACGATGCGGGCGTTGATGATCATCAGATCATAGGCCGGCCTATCCTGAGCCGCTATCGCGAGCGGCGAGATCGCCGATAGAATTATCGAAAGTATGATCGCTAACGTCCGGCGGAGTGCTTGGGTCGGTTGGTGTTTTTTCTTATTCATCTTCCTTTTCCTCTTATTCCTCTTCTTCTGTGGTTATCTCTTAAATCCCGGTCACCGATTCTGTCGGATAGATCTTAAAACCCGACCACAGAAACCACAGAATAAGAGGAATCAGAGGAATAAGAGGAAAGCAAGAACGCTCCTTTATTCTATTCGGCTCCCTTTTCTTCTTATTCCTCTCCTTCTGTGGTCACTTCTTAACTCCTGGCCGCGGATCTTGTCGGATAGATCTTAAAACCTGACCACAGAATCCGAGGAACAAGAGGAATAAGAAAAAGATCTCTCGGCTCACCCCGCCGATTCCTCCGCAATAGCCTTTGTTTCGTCCTCCTCCGAAAAACGGCCGTGCAGGTCCACCGGTTTTGCTTTTTTGCGAAGCTGCATATTAAGCAGCTCGACGACGATCGAAAAGGCCATCGCGAAATAAATATAGCCTTTCGGGATCTTCTGATCGAAGCTTTCCGCGACCAGCATTACGCCGATCAACAGCAGAAACGAGAGTGCAAGCATTTTGACCGTCGGGTGACGCTGCACGAAGCCGCCGACCGGGCCGGCAAAGAACATCATCGCCGCGATCGATATGACGACCGCCGCGATCATTATCCAAATTCCGTTTTCGCCGAACTGCGTGCTGACCATGCCCACGGCGGTTATCACCGAATCAAGCGAGAAAACGATGTCCAGAATAACGATCTGTATTATGACGCTGGCGAAACCTGAGTAGATCTTCTTCGAAGAGTGCCCTTCTTCGCCTTCGAGCGAGCCGTGAATTTCATGCGTCGATTTTGCGATCAGGAACAGTCCGCCGATCAGAAGCACCAGATCTTTTCCGGAAATTTCCTGCCCCCATACCGTGAACAGGGGATAGGTCAGCCCGATCACCCACGACAATGAAAAAAGCAGGATCACCCGCATTATGAACGCAAGCGACAGCCCGATATAGCGGGCCTTCGCCTGCTGGTCAGGCGGCAGCTTGCCGGCCAATATCGATATAAAAATTACATTGTCGATGCCTAAGACAAGTTCAAGGACAGTCAACGTGGCAAACGCGATCCAGACATTCGGGTCTGACAAAAATTCCATAATAAAGATTGTTTGCTGCAAGAATTCGAGCTATGTGATTATAGATCGAATCAATTCAGTCTCCGAACGCCGAGTTGGCGAAAATCGTCGTGATCCATAGAGGAATGGTTTGGACCGGAGAGGAGGACGTTGAACCGGCTCCGGCATTCAACATCCGGAGCGGCAATATCGTGTAGCCCGGGTGGAGCAAAGCCGAACTTGATCGCCGTCGGTTCCAACATCTCCGCCGGAGCCCTTCTTTCACTCCTCGCGGGTAGGCCGGCAGGCCATCGGGCCGTGCGTTGGCATTGCATAAATAAAATCTCTTGCAATACACGGAACAATTGTCTATCCTTACACAACGGCTGTTGTGCCGAATAAAATAGAGAGAATAGAACCACAAATGAAAGATTTTAAAGACGACGAACTGAGCGATGCGGAATTTGACGAGCGGGAGGCCCGGGAGAAGTATCCCTGGCTGTACGAGGCGGCGAGCGCCGGGCCGGCATCTGATGATTGGCGATCGCAGTTGTCCCCGCATCATCAGCGTATACGTGAACGAGAACGCGAGAAACGCTTTGCCGAGCAGCATTACATCAGCATAAACGGCACGAACTATCATTTTCTCGCGGAACTGGCGGACGACCACCTGCCGAAACTCTATTTCACGCGTTACAACAACCTCTTTATCGCCCGGCCGGCGAACAACCATCTTGAAACACCCGTTGTGCGGCCGCTACGGCGGCGGCTGTTTGGCGACCTGTGGCGTGAGGGTGAGCTCGTGCTGCTTTTTGCCGACACCGGATTGGGGAAAAGCGCCCTCGCCGTGCAGATCGCCCGAGCGCTTGCCGGGGGTGAACAAATAGGCCCGTTCGAGATGCAAACCGAACCGCAGCGTGTCCTGTATTTCGATTTTGAGTTGACGGATGAACAATTCACCGCCCGCTACAGCGAAACCGACGCTCCCGAGCGGCCGGTTGGCCCGGGCCAGGCCGACGCGGAACGGCTTTTTCCGCTCAACTTTATTCGCTGCGCTCCGCGCGAAGATTGGGACGTTCCCGAAGAATTCGAAGACCTTCACAAGTTTATCGTCCATTCGATCGTGGATACGGTCGGGTTCGTCGAAGCAAGGGTCGTTATCGTCGACAATCTGACGTGGCTCGCGGCGAGCACCGAGAATACTGTGGCCGCGCAGCGGCTGATGCGGGTGCTTTTGACGCTCAGGAACCAGCTCGGGCTTTCGATCCTGGTGCTCGCCCACACGCCAAAAATGCGCGGCGGCTTGCCTATCGGCCTGACGCATCTGCAGGGTTCAAAGATGCTTGCAAACTTTGCTGATAATGTCGTTGCTATGGGGCGAAGCAGCAATTCCGCCGACCTCAGATACCTGAAGCCGATCAAACAGCGTAACTCGCCCGCCAGCTTTGACGAAAAGAATGTGGCTGTGATGCGGCTTGGCAAACAGGGCCGAATGCTTGGGTTCACATTTGTTGCCCACGAACCCGAAAGCCGCCATCTTGAAGGCGGCCTTCGCGGGGCCGCGCTCACCGAGGCCATTCGCCGCGAACGGATCACGCGCGCCGTTGAACTGGCAAACGGCGGAGACACGTTTCGCGAAATAGCCGAGAAACTTGGAGTCGGCGTCGCGACGGTTGCTAGATACCTGGAAGAGATCAAGGAGGAAGAAACAAACTGAAGGCGTTTCAAATCGGGATACATCAAATACGCCCATTTTTGTTCCGCCCTGTTCCGCTTGTTCCGTCACAACGGAACGGAACAAAATCGGGGATCTTTGACGGATCAGGCTGTGTCGGCCGTGAACACAACCCGGCCGCCGACGATCGTTGCGACAACACCGCCTGTGAAGTGCCAGCCGTCGAACGGCGAATTTCTCGATTTCGAGCGGGAATCGGCGTTGTGGTAGGTCCAGGATCTCTGTGGGTCGATGATGGTTACATCGGCGATCGAGCCCGGTTTGAGCGTGCCGCGGCCTTCAAGTTTCAGTATCTTCGCCGGATTGGCCGAGCACATCTCGACCAGCCGCTCGAGTCCGATGACGCCTTTGTGGACGAGTTCGTTGAAAGCAAGCCCGACGGCCGTCTCAAGGCCGGTGATGCCGAACGGGGCACGGTCGTATTCGAGGGCTTTCTCATCGGCGTGATGCGGCGCGTGATCGGTCGCAATGGCGTCGATAGTGCCGTCCTTGATCCCCTCGATGATTGCTTCAAGATGCTCCTCGCTCCGCAGCGGCGGTGCCATCTTGGTGTTGGTGTCGTATGCAGACGGAGCGCGGACACTCTTGTCCGCATCGCCGGTTCCTCCGGCGAGAGGGTTGTTAGTGACGGGCTTCGCGTCGAAGCGACGCTCATGTGGACAAGAGTGTCCGCGCTCCACCGCCACGTCAGTCAGCGTGAAGTGATGCGGCGTCACCTCACAGGTAACACTGATGCCCTCATTCTTGGCACGGCGGACGGCCTCGATCGCTCCTTTCGTGGAAACGTGGGCGATGTGAATATGCGTTCCGGTATCTTTGGCAAGGATTATGTCGCGAACGGCGTCGATATCTTCGGCCAGAGCGGGTATGCCTTTCAGGCCGAGCAGGATCGACACCTTACCTTCGTGCATTACGCCGCCGCTCGAAAGCGATTTGTCCTCGCAATGATCGATAACCGGCAACCCGAAATCGCGAGCGTACTGCATAGCCCGCCGCATGATGCCTGCGTTCGGAACCGGCCTTCCGTCATCGGAAACAGCTACCGCCCCGGCGGCTTTCATCTCACCCATCTCGGCCAGTTCGCTGCCATCGGAAGATTTCGTGATCGCCCCGATCGGAAATATATTTGCCAGTCCGGCCCGCTCGGCCTGCTCTATCATATAACGCGTGATAGCCGCGTTGTCATTCACCGGGTTTGTGTTCGGCATCGGGCAAACGCTTGTCCAGCCACCCGCAACCGCCGCTGCACAGCCGCTGGCGATCGTCTCCTTATGCTCCTGCCCCGGCTCGCGCAGGTGGACGTGCATGTCGATAAATCCTGGAGATATCAGCAGGCCCGATGCGTCGAGGATGTCGCAATCTTCCGGCTCGTTCTCGCCAGGGCCCAGCCAAGCGGAAACAAGCCCATCCTCGATGAGCACGGACATACCCGTATTCTCCGGAGCGGCCGGATCGATCAGGTGGCCGTTTTTGATGAGGAGTTTCATAATGGAGTGCGGCCGCCTCGCCGCCGCGTGTTCCGGTGTTCCAATGTTCTACCCATCCGCCGGAGATCCTCCGGTTGCCAAATAAAGCACGGCCATTCTGACCGTGACACCGTATTTCACCTGGTCGAGGATCAACGACCGCGAGCTGTCGGCAACATCCGAGGATATTTCGATGCCGCGGTTCATCGGTCCGGGATGCAGGACGATGGCGTCCTTTCTTGCAAGATCCAGCCGGTCGTTGGTCAGTCCGTAGTGGATAGCATACTCACGCAATGTCGGGAAGTAAGCCGAGTCCTGCCGCTCCCGTTGTATCCGAAGGATCATCACCACATCGGCTCCACGGATCGCATCTTCTACATTCGGGCACACCTTGAGGCCATTTTCGACAAGATGTTGAAAGTCAGCAGGCACGAGTGTTCCCGGGCCCGCGACTTTTACCTTGGCCCCGAGCTTGGTCAGCAAGTGAATATTCGATCGGGCGACGCGGCTATGGATGATGTCGCCAACGATAGCGACATTCAAGCCCTCTATCTTTTTCTTATGCTCGCGGATGGTCATCGCGTCGAGCAACGCCTGGGTTGGATGCTCATTGGCGCCGTCGCCGGCGTTGACGATCGCAGCCTTGCTGACCTGGGCCAACTGGTGCGGCACGCCGGCACTCGAGTGCCGGACGACGATGCAGTCCGGCTGCATGGCATCAAGATTCAGGGCGGTGTCCAGCAAGGTTTCTCCCTTGCTCACGCTCGACGAGGACACGCTGATGTTGACGGCATCGGCCGACAGTCGCTTTGCGGCGAGCTCGAAGGAGGTTCGAGTTCGGGTGGAGTTTTCGAAGAAAAGATTGACTACCGTCTTGCCTCGAAGGGTTGGAACTTTCTTGATCTCGCGGGTGTTGACCTCGCGAAAGGTCTCAGCGGTATCGAGAATGCCCTTGATCTCCGCCGCCGAAAGGTTGCGGATACCAAGAAGATCGCGTCTGCGGAAAGGTTTTTCCATCGAATTGTCAGTAGCCCGCACATCGGTAAGGGCTCCCGTTTGCGAGTCAAACACTCACTAACGTACCGGCTGCTGACACTGCACCTACGGTATCTCGAAAATACCTACGGCTTCCACACCGTCATACTCTTTGAGCATCACGCGTATTATCTCGGCCTGTTTCGTGGGGACAAGCTTGCCGACAAAATCCGCCTGAATAGGCAATTCCCTGTGTTCTCGGCCGCGGTCGATGAGGACGGCGAGCTGGACCTTCTTTGGCCGGCCGAAGTCCATCAACTGTTCCATGGCCGCTCGGATCGTGCGGCCGGTGTAAAGAACATCGTCAACCAGAACTATGATCTTGCCGTCAACGTTCTCGTTCAGTTCCGTTCGGTTAACTATCGGATTCGCCCCGACGGTCGACAGGTCATCGCGATAGAGCGTTATATCGATAATTCCGTAGATCGGTCGTACGCCCTCAAGGGCTTCGATCTTGTCGACAATGCGTTCGGCCAGCGGGACACCGCGGCGGCGGATGCCGACTATGTAAAGGTCCTTCGCACCGTGGTTCTCCTCGACTATCTCCGACGCAAGCCGCGATATGGCCCGTTTGATGCGGGCGCCGTCCATTATTCGGGATTTTTCAACCAGGGTGCTTTCGTCTGCCATTGGATGCAAATCGTAACAAAGAGCACGGGAAAGTTCAAAGACGCCGCCCGGTTTCGATTCCGCCGGCGAATTCCTTTATTATGCGGCTTTGAGATGTCGAAAATGTTTGAAAAATGTGTGCGGCCTGTACTCTTCCGCCTTGATGCCGAAAAGGCCCACGAGGCGGGTATAAGCTTTCTGCGGTACGCCCTCGGTAGTGAGGCGGCGCAAAGGATGGCCTATGACCGATACGGGTTTGAGTTTCCATACGAGATCGAGCGGTTCGGTCTGAAGTTCAGGAATCCGGTCGGCATTGCCGCCGGTTTCGATAAGAATGGGCGGGTCGTGAATCAGCTTGCCTCGTTGGGGTTCGGATTTGTCGAAGTCGGGACGGTAACGCTGAAACCGCAGCCGGGAAACGAAAGGCCGCGGCTGTTGCGGCTCCCGGAGGATGAGGCACTGATCAATCGGCTGGGATTCAACAACGACGGTGCCAAAGCGGTCGCCGATCGACTGTCGAAACTCGACCGCAAAGGCGTTATTGGCGTGAACATTGGCAAGAATAAGGATGTGCCGAACGAAGAGGCCGTCGAGAACTACCTTGCGACTTTCGATCTGGTCCATCCAGTTGCGGATTACATCGCGGTCAACATTTCTTCCCCGAACACGCCGAATCTCCGTGACTTGCAGAGGGCCGATAGCCTCGACGAACTGCTCAGCGCCCTGCAAAATCGGAATCGCGAGCTCGGATCGAAGCCGCTGCTCGTGAAGATCGCTCCCGACCTCGATGATGCAGGGATCGAGGCAGCGGTGGACGTTTGCCGCCGCCATGATGCGGCTGGAATGATCGCCACGAACACGACGGTCTCGAAAGGCGGATTGGTAACGCCGAACGCCTCCGAGATGGCCGGCGGTTTGAGCGGCCGGCCTCTCGCATCGAGGGCTACGGAGGTTATCCGGAAGATCCATAAGTATTCAGGTGGAACAATGCCCGTCATTGGTGTCGGCGGTGTATTCACGCCAGAAGACGCATTTGAAAAGATCACCGCAGGTGCCTGCCTGATCCAGGCCTACACCGGGTTTGTCTATAGCGGCCCGTCGTTCGCCCTCAAGTCGAATCACGGGCTTGCCCAAATACTATTGCGTGAAGGTTTCAGGACCCTTGATGAGGCCATTGGTTGCCGAAGCGGATAGTGGTTCATGCAATTTGACAGGAAGCGCTCAAGCCGTATAATTAAAACTTTTGCTTTTGAGTTGTTTGAAATACAATCCTTTCCCTAACCAATGATCGTCGATGTGACAAGAATCGAAGATTCGGTGCTTCCGTTCAGCTTTACGGCGGAAGCCGAGAGGCTGGACCTTGATTCGCCGAACTATCGTATTGTCGGCCCCATCACGGTGGCCGGCTCGGTTGAGAAGCACATAGCAAGTGTCAGGGTTAAGGGACATATTACGGGAAACTCGGAGATCGACTGTACCAGGTGTCTCCAGCCTGTGCAGCAGCCGCTTTCGATCCGTTTCGATGTGGAATATCTGACCGAAGGCGGCCTCGGCAGCCTCGGTGAACACGAGATCAATATGGCTGATCTCGAGGTTGACGAATTGCAAGGTACCAGCCTTGACCTGACCGCCTTGGCACGTGAGCAGATACTTCTCAATATCCCAGAGCAATTCTTTTGCCGGGAAAACTGTAAAGGCTTGTGCGAAAAATGCGGCGAGAACCGTAATCTGGTAGATTGTAATTGTGTGCAGGATGAGATAGATCCGCGATGGGCGGCCCTTAAGAATTTGAGACAGCCATGAAGATCCGTAGAATTCGGAGTACATTTAATAAGTTTGATTGATTGGACAATATGACAGGGCCTCGAAAAGCAATGCATAAGAGATTTTGCACCTTATCGCGGCAATTTTGATCAGAGGTAATTATGCCAAATCCAAAACGAAGACATTCACACTCGCGCACGCGTCAGCGTCGGGCGCATGATGCGCTGAAAACACCGCAGTTTTATATCGATAAAGACAGCGGCGAGGCTCGTCAGCCGCATCGCATCGATGCCAAAACGGGAATCTATAAGGGCCGCCAGATCCTCGATGTCAAAGAAACCGAATAGAGTTTTGAAATACTTCAATTTTTAAGTTCTAATCCTTGTCAATGACTAACCAAAACGCGGGCATCATCGGGATGGGGCACGCCTATCCGGACGGCATCTTGACGAACGCCGACCTGGAAAAGATCGTGGAAACATCGGACGAATGGATCACCACGCGAACGGGTATCAAGCAGCGCCATAAGGCGGCCGAAAACGAGTACACCTCGCAATTTGGCACCGCCGCGGCGAAGCAGGCGCTTGAGCGCGCCGGGCTCAAACCCGAAGACATCGACATCATCGTCTGCGCGACCACCACGCCCGATCAGATCATGCCCTCGACCGGAGCGCTGATCCAGGCGCAGCTTGGCGCTGTAAATGCCGCCGGGATGGACGTTTTTGCGGCCTGTTCCGGTTTCGTTTATGGGCTGACCATGGTTGAGTCGATGATCCGCACCGGGCAGATCAAACATGCCCTGGTGATCGGAGCCGAGGTGCTGACCAAGTATGTCGATTACACGGACCGCGGCACATGCGTGATATTTGGTGACGGTGCCGGTGCGGCCGTTCTCGGGCCTGTCGCGGACGGTAAGGGCATACTCGCCACGAAGATCAAATCCGACGGGCGATACGAAGAGCAATTGTACTGCCCGGCAGGCGGAACAAAACTTGGGACCACCCACGAAACCATCGACAATCGGATGCATTTCTTCAAGATGAAAGGCAACGAGCTTTTCAAGGTAGCCGTGCGCTCGATGGCGGAAGTTTCGGCTGAGATGCTCGCGAAGTCGGGGTATACGGTTGATGATGTTGACGTTGTGATCCCTCATCAGGCGAACCAACGAATAACCGATGCCGTTGCGTCGCGGCTGGGTGTTCCGGAAGAGAAGGTCTACTCGAATATCGCCGAACACGGCAACACTTCGTCGGCGTCGATACCGATCGCGATGGATGAGTGCATCGAGGCTGGTCGTATTAAAGAAGGAAGCCTGGTCTTGCTGACGGCTTTCGGCGGCGGCGTGACGTGGGGCGGCACGGTGATCAGGTTCTAGATGAACTGGGAACCGTAGCGATCGGCCTCCGCACCGACATGTGAACAAGAGACCGGTCGCAACCACTTCCGGTTCTAACTTATGGCCAAGACTGCATATATCTTCCCCGGACAAGGCTCGCAGGCCGTTGGAATGGGGAAGGACCTGTTTGACAATTTCGCGCTGGCCCGCGAAGTCTTCGAAGAAGCCGATGATGCCCTCGGATTTTCGTTGTCTGAGATGTGTTTCACCGGCGACGAGGCGGATTTGCAGCTTACCGCAAATACCCAGCCGGCGATCCTGACTGCCTCGGTTGCGGCGTACAGGGCAATGGAATCCGAGGGATTTGCTAAGCCTGTTTTCGTTGCCGGCCACAGCTTGGGCGAGTATTCTGCGTTGGTTGCGGCCGGTGTTCTTGAATTCGCGGACGCAGTTCGAACGGTTCGAAAACGCGGAACGTATATGCAGGAAGCCGTACCGGTTGGCGTCGGGGCCATGGCCGCTATCCTGGGATCGGATGTGAACGCCGTCGAGGAAGGCTGCGCGGAGGCCGCCGAAGGGCAGGTTTGCAGCCCGGCGAATATCAATTCGGCGACTCAGATCGTGATCGCGGGGAACGCGGAAGCGGTTGATCGTGCGTGCGAGATATTGAAAAACAAGGGAGCAAAACGCGCGATAAAGCTGAACGTGTCTGCTCCATTTCACTGCGCGTTGATGATGCCGGCCCAAGACCGACTCGCCGAAGATTTGAACGCGTTGAGCTACGCCGATTTCGTGTTCCCGATCTTTCATAATGTTGACGCGGCCGCAAACACTGCATCGACGGCGGTCGCTGGAAAATTGACCGAGCAGGTATCGTCGCCCGTCCGCTGGCTGCAAACCATAGAGAACATGGCGGCGGATGGTGTTGAAAGATTCATCGAGGTCGGCCCGGGCCAGGTCCTGACCGGTTTGGTGCGGCAGATAAAGAAGGACGCCGTTTTTGCGAATGTCGGCGATACTGAAAGTTTGAGAAGTGTTTTAGAACTGCAAGAAAAAACTGAGAGGAGAACGTAAATGTCAGAAGTCCAGGATAAGATCAAGCAAATTATTGTTGACGAATTGGGTGTGGATGAAGCGGAAGTTACTGAGAATGCACGCTTCATCGAGGATCTCGGGGCTGACTCGCTGGATCTCGTCGAACTCGTGATGAGATTTGAGGAGGAATTCGATATCGAAATTCCTGACGAAGATGCCGAAAAGATCCAGAGCGTGCGCGATGCGTATGCATATGTCGAGCAGCACAAGGCGTAAACAGTCGTCAGTGGCCGGTGGCCGGTGGTCAGTTTCTGGTTCGAATCTGAGCCCGGTGCCGCCCCTTGGTTTGAATATGGCTGTTCAAAGCTACCGGCAGTTGATCGCGTGGCAGAAGGCAATGGAACTTGTGAAGCTGGTTTACGATCTGACTGATAGATTCCCGAGAGAAGAGCTCTTCGGTTTGACGCAGCAGATTCGCAAGGCCGTCGTTGCAATTCCATCGAACATCGCGGAGGGCCAGGGAAGAAA
Source organism: Pyrinomonadaceae bacterium (assembly GCA_050250045.1). Taxonomy (GTDB): domain Bacteria; phylum Acidobacteriota; class Blastocatellia; order Pyrinomonadales; family Pyrinomonadaceae; genus OLB17. The sequence goes on from JBFWPK010000023.1 coordinate 28,782, forward strand.
TTCGACGAAGGAGTTTCTTTACATCTTTCGGTTGCATATGGCTCTCTGATGGAAACTGAAACACAGAATCTAATAGCTGAAATGAGGAAGTACATCACCGCGGATGAAAGTGTAGTGGTGATGTCAAGATCCGCAGAGGTCGGACGATTGGTCAATGGTCTTTCCAACTCGCTGGTAAAGAAGCTCAAATCTGACCACTGAGAACCGGCCCCTGACCACTGTTTATGAAAAGACGGGTAGTAGTAACCGGGCTTGGACTGATCACGCCGTGTGGAAACGACGTGCCGACCACCTGGGCTGCGATGATGAACGGAGACAACGGGGCGGACTATATTAAAAAGTTCGACACCGAGAAGTTTCCCGTGAAATTCGCCTGCGAGGTGAAAGATTTCGATCCGCTGAGCTTTCTCGATAAGAAGGAAGCCCGTCGGATGGGTGCGTTCACGCATTTCGCTCTCGCCGCATCCGATGAAGCGGTGAAGGACAGCGGGTTGGTGATCGATGACTCGAACGCGGAGATGGTCGGGACTTACATTAGTTCCGGCATCGGCGATTTCTGGGCGATCGAGCGGGAGCATGAAAAGCTGCTCAACTCCGGCCCGGACCGCGTTTCGCCGTTCTTTATTGTGTCGGCGATCGTAAACCTCGCGGCAGGGAATGTTTCCATCAGGCACGGTGCCAAGGGGCCGAATTCCGCCACAGCCACGGCCTGCTCGGCCGGTGCACATGCGATCGGCGACAGCTTTCGACTGATCGAGCGTGGCGATGCGGACGCAATGATCTGCGGTGGGGCCGAGAGCGCGATCACACCGATGTCGGTTGCCGGGTTCGCTTCGATGCGGGCGTTGTCCACGCGGAACGACGATCCGAAACACGCGTCGCGGCCGTTCGATGCTGAGCGCGATGGGTTCGTGATAGGCGAAGGTTCCGGGATCCTGATCCTCGAAGAGCTCGAATTCGCGAAGGCCCGGGGAGCGAAGATATACGCTGAGATCGTCGGCTACGGAATGACGGGCGATGCGTTCCATGTAACGATGCCGGATGAAACGGGTTCGGGTGCGATTCGTGTGATGGAAAAGGCGATCAAGGATGCCGGGATCGAACCAAGCCGGATCGGCTATGTGAACGCTCACGGCACGTCGACGCCTTATAACGACAAATTCGAAACGCTGGCGATCAAGCAGGTGTTCGGCGATCACGCTAAGAACGGGCTCGCGGTAAGCTCGACCAAGTCCATGACGGGCCATGCCCTCGGTGCGGCCGGCGGGATCGAAGCTGTTCTGTCTGTTCTTGCGATCCATAATGAGAAGCTGCCGCCAACGATCAATTACGAGTTCCCCGACCCCGACTGCGATCTCGACTACATCCCGAACGCTGCCCGCGACGCCGAGGTAGAATATGCCCTGTCCAACAGTTTCGGGTTCGGTGGTACGAATGCCTGCTTGATATTTAAGCGGTATAATGGGTGAGTCGTATGCGTACTTTTGAATACACGTATTGGCAGGATGGCGAGTTCTTTCTTGGCTACTTGAACGGTTATCCTGATTATGAAACGCAGGGTTACTCGAAAGAGGAATTGGTCGAGAATCTAAAAGACCTTTTGAGTGATCTGGAGTCTGACCAGGTCCCATACATGAGGAAGGTTGAAAAGTTCGTGATCGCCTGATGAAACGACGGGAATTGCTAAAACGGCTCGAAAAATCGGGCTGCATTCTTGTTCGCCATGGCGGTAAGCATGACTGGTACGCGAATCCCGCGACCAGGAGATCGCAGCCGGTTCCGCGCCACTCCGAGATCAACGAAACTCTTGCGAAATCTATACTGAAGAAACTCTCGTCCGAGTGACACACTGGATCGCGTGGGGACTCAAGCGACTCTAATTGTTGTATGAAGATCATAGTTTTAATGAAACAGGTTGCCAATAGGGATGCGGTGCTCCGCATAGGCGCCGATGAAAAGTGGATAAACGAGGCTGATGTCGCTCAGCAGACCAATGAGTCTGACGGCTACGCGCTTGAGGAAGCTCTTCGTATGAAAGAAGCGAAGGGCGAAGGCGAAGTTGTCGTGTGTTCGCTTGGGCCGCAGAGTGCCAAGACGGTCATTAAAGATGCGTTGGCTCGCGGTGCCGACAGGGCGATCCACGTTGTTGTTGACGATTCGAAAAAGCTTTCTCCTTACCAGATCGCATCGACCATCGCGGAGTCTATCCGAGGTGAGAATGCCGACCTTGTTTTCACCGGCCTGCAGTCGGATGACTCTAGCTTTGGGCAGACCGGCGTTATCCTGGCCGAACTGCTCGGCATTCCGCACGCAACGCTGGTGATCGAGGTGGACCGCACGAAACTCAACGGCAGCGTGCGGCTCAAACGCGAGCTTGAGAGCGGCTGGTACCAATGGTTCACGTATCAAACGCCCGCTCTGTTGACGATCCAGTCGGGAATCTCGCAGATACGGTATGCTTCGCTCAAAGGCATCATGGCGGCGAAGAAAAAAGAGATCGCGGAGGTAACGCCATCGATAGCCGCATTTGCGAGCGGCCAGACGATCGAGAAGGTGTATTTGCCGCTGAAGACCAAGCAAACGCAAATGCTGGGCAACGGCGACGCAAAAGCAGGGGCGGCCGAACTGGTTGAGAAGCTGAAGACGGAAGTCAGAGTTTTGTAACTCTTCTTTGCGTCTTTGCGACACCGCGGGAAACTTTTCTCCCGCAAAGCCGCAACGACTCAAAGGAAAACCATGTGAAGATATATGATCCTGGTATTTATCGAACATAAGAATTGCGTTCTCAACAAGACCTCGCTCGAAGCGATCGCTGCGGCGCAGGCCATCGGGAAAGACCTTGGGCTGAAGGCGTCGGCTGTTATCCCTTGCGGAGCGGCCGAGTGTCCGCTGGCACAGGAGATCGCGGGGTACGATCTCGAAAAAGTGATCGTGGCGAAAAACGAAAAACTCGGCACATATACGCCGGACGGTTACGCCGATGCGTGGGAGCAGGTTATCAAGGCGACGAATCCGCGGTATGTTGTAATGTCGCATACTTACCAGGTCCGCGATTTTGCGCCGAAAGTTGCTGCACGGCTTGGCCGCGAGGTAGTCGGCGATGTGATTCGCCACCGCACCACCCCGTCCGCCGATGCGGCGGCCACCCCTCCTAAGACAGGAGGGGAGCCTGAACTTGTCCTCACGCGCCGCATCTTTCTCGGCAAGCTTGATGCTGATGTGACGGTCGGCGGCGATGCTCCCTATTTCATTACGTTTCAATCCGGGGCTTTTCGCGGAGACAGTGCGGCGAAGGGAACTGCCGCGGTTGAAACAATGGATGTGCAGGTCGGCGATATTCGTATGACGCCGGAAGAGCCGTTCCAGGAAGCGAAGGCCTCGGTCGATCTGACAAAGAGCGAGATCATTGTCGCCGTCGGACGCGGGATCAAGTCGCAGGAGAACATCGCGGTCGCACAGCAGTTGGCCGACGCACTCGGAGCAGACCTGGCGGCGTCGCGTCCGATCTGCGATAACGAGTGGCTGCCTATCGACCGGCAGATCGGGTCGTCGGGCCAGACGGTCGCGCCGAAGGTATACATTGCGCTCGGGATCTCCGGTGCCATACAGCATATTGTTGGGATGAAGAATGCCGACACGATCGTCGCGGTGAACAAGGATGCTGAAGCGCCGATCTTCGATATTGCCGATTACGGGATAGTCGGCGACTTGTTCGAGGCCGTGCCGGTGATGATCGAAGAGATCAAGAAAGCAAAGGGCTAGAAGTACACACAGGTTTCTCATAGTTCCATTCTCATTTCCATCAGCCGTGCGCCGGGCACGGCTTTCCTCCGTTCGTCCCCTAGAATCCATAGGCCTTTCTCGGTTTTTTCTTGAACATCTCGACGGCGAGCGAGACGGCGTCGATCTGATCGTCGTGAGCGCCGGCGGGGAACGAGCAGGCCTCTTCGATGAAGGCTTCGTTCCACGGGGATTTGACAAGGACGAGCTTGCCTTCCTCGGCAAGCGGGGCCCAGGCGAGGGCGCGCGTTATCTTGTCGGCGGCGACGCGGACGCCGCGGAGAAGGTGCGCGCGGATGTTCGGTTCGTTTCGCAGGTCTTGGATAAGCCCCTCGCCGTGGAGTGCGAGCTCGATGCCGTGCTCGGTGTCGGGCTCGGCCAGGACGCGTTCCATGATGAACCGGCGCTGGTCGGGATATTCGATGCGGTCTCGGAATCCTCCGTCGATGTATAAGGTGCCGCCGTCGCCGTAGGCGCAGCGGAAACTGGCGGTGTAGGAGGAAGCTGTTTTGGTTGAAACGGCAAGGTCGTAGCCTCGCTTCCATGTCAGTCCGGCGGGAGCTTTGTCGATGAATTTCGTGAACCAGGCACGTTTGAAGATCCCGCCGTCGGCCGGTGTCGGGTGCTGCTGATAGAGGGCGGAAAAGGCGTAGCTGCCAAGCTTGCGCCGGATGGCGTCGAGTTTTGCTTCGTCAAACCTGTCCGGGCAGAGAGCGGTGCCGACCGGGCGGCCAAGCGGGTCGGTTGGACCGCGGACACTTTTGTCCGCATGAGCCGGTTCCTCCGATGGAACGCGGACACTCTTGTCCGCATGAGCCGGTTCCTCCGGCGAACCGATGTCTGGCTGATCGCGGTGGTGAGGATCCGGCAGGGCGTTCGGGCCGAGGCGGCCCTCATTGCGGACAAGAGTGTCCGCGTTCCGCTCAAGAGTGTCCTCGTTCCGCTCGGCGAGGGCGGGGAGGTTTATTACGGTCCACTGGTCGCCGGCGGTTTGCATTTCTTCGAGGAGACGGCCGGCGAGGTCGTTTTCGTGCCAGCGGGTTTGGATGAGGACGACGGCGGCGTCGGGTTCGAGGCGGGTTTGGATGTCGTCGCGGTACCATTCCCAGAGGCGTCGGCGACGGGTCGGGCTTTCGGCCTCGGCGCGGCTTTTGACGGGGTCGTCGATCACGATCAGATCGGCGCCGAATCCGGTCACGCCGCCGCCGACACCGACCGCACGCAGACTGCCGCCCGCGTTCGTCTCCCACTCGGCGGACGTGTTTATTCGTCGGGGACGGTTCGCGTTTGCAGGGAGATAGGGCAGCAGGTGAGACGAGGCCGACGCCGAAAGAACATCGTTCGGGCAAGGGCATATCTGAGGCTTTTCGCGATGGCGAGCGTCGGCATTTTGGGAGTTGACCGTTGCCGGTGGACCTGCGACTTCGCACTTTGTGTTTATGCCGGCCGGAGTTTCGGTTCGGGCGGCGTCGAAGAGCGAGTGCTTGATCTTGCGCGAAAACCGGTTGGCGAGATGCTGGTTATAGCCCGCAAGGATGACGTTCATCTTCGGGTTTTGAGTGAGACGCCACGCCGTGTAGCGGACGGTGACAAGCTCAGACTTTCCGTGCCGCGGCGGGAGAAAGATCATCAGCCGCTTGCAGCCGCCGTCGGTGACGGCCTTGAGTTTTTCTGTGATGTATCTGATGTGCGCCCAGTCCCAGTTCATGTTCGGTGAGACGGCCTTGAGCCAGGCGTGGAAATCAAGACTCCCCTCCTTACCAAGGAGGGGTGGCCGAAGGCCGGGGTGGTTCTCCTCAAGTCGGCAACGGCTCGACCCTGAATCATGTTGAACACTTCTGGAGTGTGAGAGAACCACCCCGTCACCCGAAGCGGGTGCCACCCCTCCTTGGTAAGGAGGGGAGCCAGGAGTCAGATATTTTCGCCAGCCGTATTTTTCGATCCAGCCGGGCTTGCGCTCACCGTTTTCGTTGCGGCTGTACAGGATCCGGCGGTGGAAATCGGCGTAACCGAGATCGCGCATCTCGCGCTCGACCTGCGTAAGGTTAAGACCGCGGCTGCGTAAGTAAAGTTCGAGACAGTCCTGGTATCGCTGAGTGTGAATCGGTTCCATAGTATGTAGAGGAGGACAATTCGCCCGCCATAACGAAACCTAACTCAATATTTACTTCGACGAAACAGTGATCCGAAAGCAAGGAACGATGCGAACGATAGGAATGATAGGAATGATACGAACGATACGAATGATACGAACGATACGAACGATGCGAACGATAGGAATGATACGAATGATACGAACGATGCGAACGATAGGAATGATATGCAAGGCTACGGTTAGATTTTGCGAACAAATGAGCTCAGGCAAAAAACGAATCGCGTAAACGTCAGCCATCAGGAGAAAAATTATGCTGACTGCAATTTTGAATGTACTGTTCGGTGACCCGGATGGCGGTTACGTATTAACTTCGGTCCAACACACGGCGCGACTGAATTATTAGTGAAAGCCCGCCAATATGACGGGCTTTCGGGTCGTTGGAAAGACTTGGTTATTGGATCGATGCGGCAATCGCTTCGTCGAAAATTTCGAGAGCGATATCGACGTTTTCTTTGCTAAGAATTAGCGGCGGTGACCAGCGGATGGCGTTGCTGCCGCAGCCGAGGATGATGAGGCCCTTCTCGTAGCAGGCGTATTCGACACGATCTCGGAGTTCGGGGTCGGCGGCGTGCGGATCATCGCCGGAGCCTTTGACGAATTCGACGCCGAGCATCATTCCGTAACCTCGGACATCGCCGATGCAGTCGTATTTTTCTTTGAGCTTGTTGAGGCCGGCTTCGAGATATGCGCCGACCTCGCGGCTGTTGTCAACGAGGCCGTTTTGGAGAAGCTCGATGGTTTTGAGTGCGGCCGTCAATGCAACCGGGTTTCCGCCAAAGGTCGAGGCGTGGGCGCCTTTGTGCCAGTCCATGATGTCGGCGCGTGCGGTGCAGGCACCGATCGGCATTCCCGAACCGAGTCCTTTTGCCATGCAGACGATGTCGGCCTTGACGCCTTCGTGATGGTCGAGGGCGAACATCTTGCCGGTACGGCCCATGCCGGACTGGACCTCATCGACGATGAGCATAATGCCGTTCTCGGTGCAGATCCGGCGAAGCTCTTTGACGAACGCGGTCGGAGCGGGAACGTATCCGCCTTCGCCCTGGACGACCTCAAGGACGATGCCGGCGACCTCTTCGGCTGGCGTGGTCGTTTCAAAGACCTTGTTGAGCCAGGTCAGACAATCGCGCGTGATCGTTGCCTCGTCGGTCTGTTCGCCGGTGATGAAGTGGCGGAACTTGTTCGGATACGGGATGTGGACGACGTCGAGCGGCTGACGCATAAAGCCGAGACGCTGGGCCTTTTTCGAACTCGTGAGGCTGAGAGCACCGAGCGTGCGGCCGTGGAACGAGCTTTGGAACGCGATGAACTTTTGCCGATGCGTGTGATACATCGCAAGCTTTAACGCGGTCTCGATCGCCTCGGCCCCGCTGTTGGCGAAATGCGTTTTGCAATCGCCATCAATCGGAACGATCTCGTTCAGCTTTTTACCGAGTTCCGGCATGTGGCGGTAGTAGAAATCGGTGCCGCACAGATGGATCAGCTCGCTGACCTGCTTTTGCAGGGCCGCGACGACCTCCGGGTGGCAGTGGCCTGTCGAGCAAACCGCCACGCCCGCGTTGCAGTCAAGAAAGACGTTGCCGTCGGGGTCGGTGATCCACGCGCCGCTCGCATGGTCGACGACGAGCTTGTAGTCGGGCCGCGGGTAGCTCGGCGTGACGTACTGAGCATCCGCATTGATTATCTCAAGCGATCTTGGTCCCGGGAGTGATGTTTTTATTACGGGCTTTTGCAATTCTTGTGTCGGTGTCATTATTTTCTCCTCGTATCTCCGTCAAAGAAACACGTTCGCTATCGGTTGTGTTTCTGTCCTTGAGATGAACTACGTGACAATCCGAGAAATCGGGTAAAATACTACCCAAATATCTTCCTCTTCCAGCTTCTGCAAAAGGTAAGATTTAGTTACCTCCAGATACTCGAGAAGTTCATCACGATGGTGGCCATTTTGAATGTCGAGTTCGAAGTCGCAAAAAAGAATTCGAACTGCATCGTGAATCAACTCACCGCGGCCCGCGGACAAAAAGAGCCCGGCAAACGGCGTGGTAGTCGTGGCTCCGCCGCGTGAAGTAGCGAGTTCTTCAGCTAACCAATCCAAGGTCAGTTGATAAGACGCAATATCCGATCGGACGGGCAGGTAGAATTCAACCCTTGTCCGATTTTCTATTGGCATTCAACTGCTCCTCGAATTTTGCGATTCGATCACGGATACCTCGCATACGTCGGATAGTTTCTTCAGCCGAATTCGACGTAAAGTACGGATGTATCGGATGCTTGGCTTTCCTTTGTTTTGGCGGAGGCGAGTCCTGTGCTGTTTTGTCTTTGTTTGTGTTCATCTCGTTGATTAAATCACTAATTCAAGTTGGGGTACGACAAAAGTGCACGTTCATCAATCACCGCCAAAGAGGTTGGCGCGTTGGCGGGAGGGGCGGAGTTTTGCCAGGCAGCGCGAGGTCATAGATACATATGACTATACCAAAAGTCGTTCGGGGTTTCAAAAATCTTCGCGGCGTGAAACAATCGGCATATGCAAAGTCCAAAGAAATACACGAACAAGCTGATCGACGAAACCAGCCCGTACTTGCTGCAGCATGCGCACAATCCGGTGGATTGGTATCCGTGGGGCGACGAGGCGTTTGAGCGGGCTCGGGCCGAGGACAAGCCGGTGCTGGTGAGCATCGGGTATTCGGCGTGCCACTGGTGTCATGTGATGGAGCATGAGTCGTTTGAGGATGAGGCGACGGCCCGGGTTCAAAACGAGCATTTTATTAATATCAAGGTCGATATGGAAGAGCGGCCGGATGTGGACAAGATCTATATGAATTTTGTCCAGATCACCACCGGACGCGGCGGTTGGCCGATGAATGTGTTTTTGACGCCGGATAAGGTGCCTTTTTTTGGCGGGACCTATTTCCCGCCGACCCAGCGTCGTGGGATGCCCTCGTGGCAGCAGGTTTTGCTAAGCATTGCCGAGGCGTGGCGGGAGCGTCGGGATGAGTTGATGCGGTCGGCGACGGACATTCTGGGCGAGTTGCGGCGGGGGTCGGTGATGGAGATGGCGGCGAGCGGTGTTGATGAAGCGTTGCTTGATTCTGCCTATCAAAGCTTTGTGCGGACGTTTGACGCAAAGAACGGCGGCTGGGGTGGGGCTCCGAAATTTCCGCGGGCGATGTCGATGGAGTTTTTGCTGCGGTATTGGAAACGGACCGGTGACGCGGGCGCTCTGGAGATGGTCCGCAAGACGGCGGAGAAGATGGCCCGCGGCGGAATGTACGATCAGCTCGGCGGCGGGTTTCATCGGTACTCGGTCGATGCCGTGTGGCTGGTGCCTCATTTTGAAAAGATGCTTTATGACAACGCCCAGTTGATCAGGGTGTATCTGCATCTGTATCAGATCCTGTCAGAACCGGGAGCGATAGCGACTGGGTTCTTGTCGTCTGGAGCCTCGCGGAGCCCAGTCGCTATCGCTCCCGGTTCTGACTTGGCCGGGGAGTTTTTCCGGCGAATCGCCGTTGAGACTTTGGAATATGTCAAACGCGAAATGCTCGATCCGGCGGGCGGATTTTACTCTTCACAGGACGCGGACAGCGAAGGTGAGGAAGGGAAATTCTTTGTTTGGACGCCGGAGCAAGTAGTTGAGGTGTTGGGTGAAGAGGATGGCCGTATCTTTAACGAATATTATGATGTTACGGCTGAGGGTAATTTTGAGGGTCAGAATATTCTCAACATAAAAAAGGATGAATTGTTTGCGGAGGGCACACTCCCTACCGGTCGTGTTTCCGCCTGGAAGGCCAAGCTTTTTGAAGAGCGTGAAAAGCGGATCAAACCGTTTCGCGATGAGAAGGTTTTGACGGCATGGAATGGGTTGATGCTGGCGGCGTTTGCCGAGGCGGCGGCGGTGTTGGGCAATGATGAGTATTTGGAGATCGCGAGGCGGAACGCGGATTTCCTACGCGAGAATCTCATTATATTGCCGGATGGGTCAGAACCGGAAGGGATAGCAACCGGGTTCTCCAAAGTCGGCGGGCAAATGAACCCAGTCGCTACCGCTCCCGGTTCTGACAAGACCCTACTCACCGGCAGTTTACGGCTCCGGCGGACATGGAAGGATGGGCGGGCGAAGTTGAATGGGTACATCGAGGATTACGCGAACCTGGCGGACGGGTTGATCGAGGTTTATCAGGTTTCGGGTGAAGTGAAGTATTTAGCGGCGGCGAAGAAGCTTGCCGATGCGATGATCACCGAGTTTTGGGATGAGGAGAACGGCGGATTCTTTTTCACGGCGAACGATCATGAGGAGTTGATAGTGCGGAGCAAGGACTTTTTCGATAACGCGACGCCGTCAGGGAATTCGGTCGCGGCGGATGTATTGTTGAGGCTGTCCAAGTTCTTCGGTGATGAGCGGTATGAGCGGTTTGCGGCTACGGCCCTTCGGCTGGCGGCAGCGCAGATACGGCGATATCCGCAGGGGTTTGGGCGGGCGTTGGCGGCGATCGAATTTGAACTCGCCCCGGTGAAAGAGGTCGTTATTTTAGGCGAACGCGGGAACGCTCTTGAGAGGGAGCTGTGGTCGGCGTATTTGCCGTCGAAGGTGGCGGCGGTTTCGGGCGGGGATGGCGCAGGCGACCTGCCTTTGCTCGAGGGCCGCGAGATGATCGACGGCAAACCGACGGCGTATGTTTGCGAGAACTTTGTTTGTCAGCGGCCGGTGACAACCGCTCGGGAGCTGCGAGAGGCGCTGCGGAGCGCGTGAGCAGCAGTGTGGGTCACTCCTCCTTACGAAAGAGGAACCACCCCGTCAGCCGAGGCGGCTGCCACCCCTCCTTAGACAAGGAGGGGAGCAAGAGGCCACCCCGTCAGCCGAGGCGGCGGTCACTCCGCGTTGGACAAGGAGGGGAGAAAGAGGACAAGGAGGGAGAAAAAAGAGGAACCACCCCGTCAGCCGAAGCGGCTGCCACCCCTCCTTAGACAAGGAGGGGAGAAAGAGGACAAGGAGGGGAGCAGGAGGTGAGCTTAAAACGAAAAGAGGCGGCCTGATCCGGCAGCCTCTTTTCAATGTCCTGTTGTATTTGGAGCTTACGGCTTCTTCGCAGCGTTCGTGTTGGCGGCGCTGTTGGATGTCGTCGACGAGTTCGACTTCATTGCGTTCGAAGCAGCGTTAGCAGCGTTCGAAACAGCGTTTGCCGCATTCGAAACCGCGTTCGACGCGGTGTTCACCGCATCGGCTGCCTTGTTAAGGGCATTGTTTGCGGTTGTCATCGCGTTGTTGGTCGCGTTCTTCACTGTGTTAGCAGCGTTGTTCGGCGCCGGCGTTTCGCCGCAAGCCATTCCAAGAGCACCGAGGGCCAAAAGGGCTGAAAGTGCAATAATTTTTCTCATTTGTTGTTGATCTCCTGTCTTCTTCAAAGAATAAGTTAACTTATATTTACTCACAACCGCGCCGCGAGGGCACAGCCTTGTCCCAACTCCTTATTTTTGGAACATTGGACAATATAATGAGCGGCGGGTGGATAGTCAACTCAAAAATCAAAAAAAAATCCGCTTTTGGATGAAATATTTGTCTTTTTTTCAATTTGTACCTGAATTTTCGCTTACTTGCGTAGACGGCCCATATATAAATAATGTAACGAGTTTTTGTTGACGGCGGCGGGTTTTCGGCTGTATCTTAGTAGTGGCGGCCGGCTTGGCCGCGTTCGACCTCAAGATCTCACCTTGTCTCCGACAAGATCTCACCTTGTCTCCGACCTGACGGGCAATCCTATGAACAGTTTCGGCAGCACCGAAGCCGACAGAGCAGAGCCGAATACCGTTTCGACGGCCACTGTTGTCCCTATCGTCAGCGGGCTTGCGGCGATAGCGTTGGCATATTTGACAGCGGCTGCGGGACTCGGTTGGTTGGGCATTGTTTTAACCGTCAGCGTAGCGGCGCTCTTTGCAGCCGCCTGTCTGGCTTCGCGGCCGCGGGAGCGGCGAGCGGCGTTGGCGGTCATCGATCCGCCCGGCGTCGATGAGAGTGTGTTTGATGAGATCGAGGACCGCCTTGTCGCGCTCGACGAGGCGAACGAAGTTTTTGGCACCACTCTGAACGCGGCCGATATGTTCAGGCTCGTATCCAGCCGGATCGGCGAGATCTTTCCACTGGCGGGTGCGGCGCTTGTTGTGCCGGATGAAGCGGGCGAGACTCTGAGGTTCGTTCATTTCGACGGAGAGAATGCCGAGATGATCCGCGGCCTTGAGATCGCGGCGGCGGACGGGTTGGCGGGCCGGGCGTTTGCGAGCCGGCAGATCGAGATCGACAACCGCCTGACGCTCGACAAGACGAGCATCGGCATTGACAGGTTGAAGCCGTTCACTTCGGCTGCCGCTATACCGCTTCTTCAGGACGGCGAGCCGTTTGGGATATTTGAACTGTTTGCGGAGACACGGATCGGCAATGATGACGATACGATGAAGCTGCTCGACGCGATCGGCGATCACGTGACACCGATATTCCGAAACTCGCTGGCCTTTGAACGCTCGCTCTCGAGCGCGCTCACCGATGCATTGACGGGCCTCCCGAACGAGCGTGCATTTTACATGGTGCTCGAAAATCAGCTTGCGGAATCTCACCGGCATCGCGACGAGCGGCCGCTGACGGTCCTGTCGATCGACATTCGGGACTTCGGTGCGGTCAATTCGATGCTCGGCCACGCGGTTGGCGACAGGATGCTGGAATTCGTCGCGGCGATCCTCGGACAGCACCTGCGAAAGATGGACTTTCTGGCCCGGACGATAAACGACGAGTTCAGCATCATTCTGCCAACGGCGTCCGAGAAAATGGCGCTTGACGTGATCGAGCGGATATCAGCAAGCTTTTCGGCCGAAGAATTTGAGATCTCAGACGGCGAAGGCGTTTCGGTGGTGCTGAATATCGGATGGGCGACGTTTTGGAAGGACGGCGAAACATCGGATCAGCTTTTGCGCGCCGCCCAGCAGCGAAAACGTCAGGCAAAATCCGAAAAGCCCTCCGGCGTGCTTTGGTTTCCGAAGGAATATGTGAACTAGAAGACGCCCGGCTTTTTCAGGCGTCCCCACGGGACTCGTGCGCAATTTCCGTTTTTCCCACCGATGAATCGGTGGACTATTTTCACACGTCCCGTCGGGACTCTTTTAGTTTTGACACAGACTCTAAGGCTGGAGGCAGTTGATAAGATCAGGTTTTGACTGGCTGGATTTGGTAACTGAAACGAGTACTCGTATTCTGTTACGAATGACAAAGATCACATTTTACGGCGGTGTCGGAACGGTTACGGGGTCGAAGTATTTGCTGGAGCACAACGGGAAACGCGTTTTGGTCGATTGCGGTTTGTTTCAGGGGCCGCGTGAATTGCGGGAGAGAAACTGGCAGGACCTGCCGTTCGATGTGGATTCGCTGGATGCGGTTATCATCACGCACGCGCACATCGATCATACGGGATTTCTGCCTCGGCTGGTGAAGCTTGGGTATGGCGGGCCTGTGTTTACCTCGCGGGCAACGGCGGACCTGTTGAAGATCCTTTTGCCGGATTCGGGCCGGCTTCAGGAAGAAGATGCGGACTATCGAAACCGGCACCAGTTGACGCGCCACGCTCCTGCCTTGCCGTTGTATGACGAGAACGATGCAAAGGACGCGCTGAAGCTGATCGAGCCGGTGCCGAATGATGGTGTGCCGGTCGATGTGTGCGAGGATTTTCGGGCGAGCTTTCTGGTTGCGGGACATATCATGGGTGCGAGTTTGGTGCTGGTGGAGATGGAGCGCCCCGCTGGCGATGAACACGCCGCGACCACCCCGTCAGCCGAAGCGGCTGCCACCCCTCCTCAGACAGGAGGGGAGTCGGATGCCGTCCGCTTCCTGTTCTCGGGCGATCTTGGGCATTATGACCAGCCGATCGTGAAAGACCCGGCACCGCCGCCGGATTGCGATTACCTGATGGTCGAATCGACGTATGGAAATCGCCTGCATGGCGATGTCGATTCGGCGACTCAGATGGCGCGGATCATCAACGAAGGCGTGGAACGCAACGGGCCGATCCTGATCCCGGCATTTGCCGTTGGGCGGACGCAGGAAGTGCTGTATATGATCCGCGAGCTTGAGGACGAAAAGCGGATACCCGTGCTCCCGGTGGTCGTCGATTCGCCGATGGCGGCGCAATCAACCCAAGTTTATAACCGCTGGCATGAAGAGCAGGATGAGGAATATGCATCGATCCTGGCGCAGAAGCGGCACCCGCTTAGGACGGGATCGATGAGCACCGCTTCATCGCGGGAGGAGTCCAAGCGGCTGAACGGAATGCGAGGGGCGAGAATAATTGTGTCGGCTTCCGGTATGCTTACGGGCGGGCGTGTTCTGCATCACGCGTTGCGAATTTTGCCGGACGAGAACGCGACGATCGTGTTTGTCGGGTTTCAGGCGGCGGGGACAACCGGCAGACGCGTGCTGGAAGGTGAAAGCGAAGTTCGGATAATGAAGAACTGGGTACCGGTCAAGTGTCACGTTGAAAGGGTCGAGGGCTTTTCCGCTCATGCGGACTGGAAGGCGGTGCTCCGCTGGCTGGGCGGCTTGAAGACGACGCCGAAAACCGTCTTTACAACCCACGGCGAGCCCGATGCCGCCGCCGCCATGGCCGGGCACATTCGAGAAAGATTTGGTTGGAATGTGGTCGTGCCGGGGTATGAGCAGACCGTTGAGCTGACCTAAAGACCGGACCAAGACCAACCTTTAATGGAGAACGAAATGAGAATCTTGACAGTACTATTGTTCTCTGCGGCTGCGGCGAGTGTCGCGGGACAGTCGGCAAAGATCGATGTTTCGACGATAACGTGGCTACCGGGATGCTGGGAAAGACAGGGCGAGAGAAGCGGACGGCGGACGCTTGAGCAATGGACATCGGCCGAGGGCGGGTCTCTTTTCGGGGTCGGAAGAACGATCGCGAACGGCAAGGCCGCCTCGTGGGAGTTTATGCGGATCGAACAGAGCGGAGAATCGGCAATATTCTCGGCGCTGCTGCCTGGCGCGAAAGAAGCGACGGCATTCAAGCTGAAGTCGACGAAGAGCGGCGAGGTCGTATTCGAGAATCTTGAGAACGATTTCCCTCATCGGGTCATATATCGCAAGGGCGACGAGGGAAAACTCAACGCCCGAATTGAAGGCAAAATGGACGGAGAAGAACGCGGGATCGACTTTTCGTTCGCGCGTGTGGCATGCGGATCGGCGGATGACGCAACAAAGATGATGATCGCTAAAGGTGAGTTTGCGGTGAAAGTTACTCCGGTGGCCGACGATGCAGGCACAGCGGCTGATGGTATCGGCCGCTTGTCGCTGAACAAGACGTTCTCGGGCGACATGGCGGGGACATCAAAAGGCCAGATGCTCGGGGCAAGCAATGAGTCTCAAACCGTTGGCGGCTACGTTGCGATGGAAACGTTCACCGGCACGCTTGCGGGGAGAAAGGGGTCGTTCATTTTGCAGCACAACGGAACAATGAACAGCGGCCAGTTCTCGATGCACGTTGAAGTGGTTCCGGGCTCGGGAAAAGGCGAACTGGCCGGGATCGCCGGCAAGCTGAAAATAATCATCGAGGGAAAGAAACATCTCTACGAACTCGAATATTCCCTACCAAAATAGGCGGATCATTCGTACCTTAGACACTCGATCGGGTCGAGGTTGGCGGCTTTTCTTGCGGGGAGGACGCCGAAGATCAGGCCGATTGCGATCGAGACGCCGAGAGAGGTTAGGATCATCCACAGCTCGACCTTGGCGGGCAGGGCCGGGATCAGCAGAAGTATTAAATTGCTGATGCCGACGGATATGACCACGCCTATCAATCCTCCAAGCAAGGTTAGCGCCATTGCTTCGGCGAGGAATTGAAGGACGATAGCTCCGCGAGTTGCACCGATCGCTTTTCTGATGCCGATCTCCTTTGTGCGTTCGGTCACCGAGACCAGCATGATGTTCATCACGCCAATGCCGCCGACCATCAGGCCGAGGCAGGAGATGGCGATGGCAGCCGCTCCGATGCCGGCGATCATGCCGTCGAACTGTTTCATAAAATCGTCGGCGGTCTTTACGTCGAAATTGTTGGGCTCGCCGGTCTTTACTTCGCGGCGGACCCGGAGAATGCCTTCGATCTCCTGAACCGCTTCGTTCAGGAAGCCGGGCTTCGCCTGGGCGATATGCAGCACCGCGTCACGGGTCGGAGCAACTTTCCGGGCCGTGCGAAAGGGCATAAAGATCTTGCGGTCCTCCTCGTTCTCGCCGAAAAAGCCGGCCTCGCGTTTTTCAAGCACGCCGACGATCTCCCATGAATCCCCGTTCATTCGGATCACCTTGCCGATGGCCTCGGCCGAGTCGCCGTCAAAAAGTGCTTCGACCGCGTTTACGCCGACGACCAGAACGTTGCGGCGTTCGTGGTTGTCCATTTCGGTCAGCCAGCGGCCTTCCTGCAGTTTTACATTGGCGACTTCAAGATAATTCGGCGTGACGCCATCTGTGCCGGCCCAGCGAAAATTCTTGTCCTTGTAGATCATATTGTCGTCGAAGCCGGTTCCCCACGACCCGATGTTGACGGCAACCGTGGCAATGTCGTAAACGCGTGTGGATTGGGCCATGATCGCATTCGCGTCGTCCAGGGTGAGCGGCTTACGGTTGCGCTCGTCGCGATTGCTGGGGCCGAAGCCGGTCGATAGGTGGAAGAGATAGATGTTGTTAGTGCCGTAATCCTCGAACATCTTTATGACGCTCTGGCGGAATCCGGTAAGGATCGACGCGACGACCACGGCCGTGATAATACCTACCACGATACCGAGAATGGTCAGAAACGATCGGAACTTGTGCGAGACGACGCTGTCATACGCCATGCGGAGAACTTCAACTGGAAGAGATGTCGAAAATTGCATAAGAAAAATTCACCACGGAGACACAGAGGCACAGAGAAATACTAAGCTGCGCCGATAGATCTTAGGGGCTCGAAGTAAAATAACTCGCTCATCCATGACCATTTTTGCTCTTCTCTGTGCCTCTGTGTCTCTGTGGTGAAACCTAACTGTGCGTCAACGCCACGATAGGGTCGAGCCGAGCGGCTTTCCAGGCCGGATAGAGGCCGGCGACAATGCCGATAACACTAGAGGCTCCCAAGCCGGTACTGATGTAAAACAGCGTGATCGTCATCGTCATCTGAAGCATCCAGCCTACCAACTGCGTAGCGCCGAACGAAAGCAGTATTCCGAGAAGGCCGCCGACAGCGCATAACATTGCGGACTCGATTAGAAACTGAAGCAGAATCTGATTTCTCGTTGCTCCCAAGGCTTTGCGCAGCCCGACCTCGAATGTCCGCTCCGTAACCGAGACCAGCATGATGTTCATCACAACGATACCGCCAACGAGCAGTATGATACTCGTTACCGGGAGAACGACGAGGTTTATTCCGGCAGTGATCTGATCCATCGTCTTGTTGAACTCGTCGACGTTCACTACCGAAAAATTGCTCTCCTCGCTGCCGAGAAGCTTCCGCTTGTTGCGGAGCATCAGTTCGGCCTCTTCGATCGCGGGATGAAAGTTTTCCTTAGCGATCGTTTTGCCGTGGACCTGGACGCCGTCGGTGCGGTTGAAGATCTGGCCGTGGAGCGTTATCGGGATATAAACGTGACGGTCCTGCGACTGGCCGAAGAACGAGCCTCGTTTCTGCTCGATGCCGATGATGGTTACGGGCACGCCGCGGATCTTGATCGTTTTTCCGATGGGTGAGGTGAACTCGAAGAGCTTTTCCTTCACGTCCATCCCGATCACGCCGACCGCGGCATTTCGGGCAACCTCTTCCTTCGAGAAAAAACGGCCCTCGGCAAGCGTTTTGTCCTCGATCTCGTACATATTGTCGGTTACGCCGTTGATGCGGACCGACGGCATCTCGATAGTGCCTTCCTGCAGGTCGGTCCCGCCGTTTCTTTGTGCACCGACATATGTGGACAGCTTCAGATTGTCGCGGAGAAACTCATACTCTTCCCATGTGATGTCTTTGTTCCGACGGTTACGCTTCTCAAATTCCTCGTCGGAGAGGTCCTCCATCGAGGCCATCCGCGTCATCATATAGTGATTCGAGCCGAGCACCTTTGAGACCTGGTCGATCACGTACGTCTTTAGCCCCGCGATCGCGGCACCGACGACGATTACCGCCGCCACGCCGATGATTATCCCGATCAACGTCAACAGCGCCCGGAGTTTGTGTTCGAGGATCGATTTGAGGGCGATCCAGAACGCGTCGGAATAAAATGAGTAAAGCTGGCGCATAAAATCAGAGTACCGGCCGAGAGCTGGCCGATCGCGGATCAAAGGATGTAACGGTTGGTTAGGCCAAAAAGTTCACGGAAAATCGACTAATCTATCAGACTCGCGGCAGCCACATAAGCATCGTCGCCGCAAGAATTCCGATGCTCATTGCGAGCGTAAGTACAAACAGGGCGGCGGCGGCCGCCATTTTCGCAGGTGTTTCTCCGCGTTCGCGGGCGTAGAAATAGATCTCAAGAACGGCGAGCGGGATGAGGTAGTCGGCGAATGAAAGGAACGTCAGGAAAGGTCCCGTGAACGTATCCGGGTCGAAACCCGCGGGTCCTTGATTGATAACGAGCCAAAACATCAAACTGATCCGGAAAAACCAGACGGCGCTGGAAACGAGAAATAACCTAAGCGCCCATCGGCGGTGATCAGCCAGCTTCCGATTCATCGCCGTCCTCAGAGCCAACGCCGAAAACGCGAGGATCAGAACCGCGTCGAGGCTGATGCCGAGGTGCTGGGAAAGGTCGCCGACCGAGCCGCGGAACCAAACCATATAAAGGCCGATCAGCGACGTAGCAACGACAACGGTGAGGTAAACTCGCCCGTTCCAGCGGTGAAAGGCCGGAAAGCGGTTTCGCACTTGCGGCGTAAGCTGCAAGGCCCCGCCAAGGGTCACCACTACCGCGAGCAGGACGTGAGCGAAAACGGCCAGATTGCCAAAGGTGTCGCCCGGGACGTATCCATGCGGCATTACCTTGCTCAAAACTTCAAAATCGCCTCTCAATGCTCCGCGGCCGTAAAGTCCGAGCAGGTAATAAACGAAGATGAGCTGTCCGATAACGGCCGTAACGAACCATGTCCCGGCAGCCGCGCGCAGGGCCTTGGTTGCAAATCTTCGAAGCCCCAGCGATTGTTGGGACGCAATTGAGATGGTCGAGTCCATTGGTTAAATTTCCCCCCAGTCTTTCATTTTGAGGCAGGAGACCAGCCCTTAAGTTAGGGAGGCTGCTGACGGATACGGCCATGGGCGGGGAAAAGTTCAGACAAATACCAGAAACACAGACTTTAGTCCGCGAACGCCGCCGTGCTATACTCGCACTTTATTTCAAACCCTTTGGAGACAAAACGTTGGCGGTTCTAGTTGATAAAGACACGCGCCTGATCGTTCAGGGCATAACTGGGAAGGAAGGCACTTTTCATACGCTGCAGATGGTCGATTATGGGACCAATGTTGTCGGCGGGGTTACGCCTGGAAAGGGCGGGACGACGCATGAGGGCATTCCGGTTTTTAACACGGTCGATGATGCGGTGCGGGAAACCGGTGCGAACGCTTCGGTGATCTACGTGCCACCGGCGTTTGCGGCCGACGCGATAATGGAAGCCGCCGATGCTGGTATTCCCGTCGTCGTTTGCATCACGGAAGGCATTCCGGTTGCCGATATGGTGAAGGCAAGGGAATTTCTTCGGAGCGCGGACACTCCTGTCCGCATGAGTGCGAAGCACGAAAACGGCGCCCGCGGATCGGATAGCCCGAGCGGTGGCGGTGGTCTCGCCGGAGGAACGGGCGATGCGGACAAGAGTGTCCGCGCTCCGTCCACTCGCCTTATCGGCCCAAATTGCCCAGGGATCATTTCGCCGGGGAAGTGCAAGATCGGGATCATGCCGGGGCATATTCATAAAGAGGGCCGGATCGGCGTTGTGTCGCGATCGGGCACGCTGACTTATGAGGCGGTCGGGCAATTGACGGCACTTGGGCTTGGGCAATCGACGGCGATCGGGATCGGCGGTGATCCTATCGTCGGAACGACGCATACAGACGCACTGAGATTATTCCAGGCGGACGACGAGACCGACGCCATCGTGATGATCGGCGAGATCGGCGGCACGGCGGAAGAAGATGCCGCTGAGTATGCTCGCGAGAACGTGAACAAACCGATAGTGGCATTCATCGCCGGCCAAACCGCTCCGCCCGGACGCCGCATGGGCCACGCAGGTGCGATCATCTCCGGCGGCAAAGGTACTGCGGCGGAGAAGATGAAAGCTCTGACGGAAGCGGGAATTCGGGTGGTTGAATCGCCGGCGGATATTGGGCAAGCGGTCGTGGAAGTTTTAGGACAAGGGGCGAGTGCGTAGAGAAGGGTTCAAAGGTTGTTTGAAAACGCAAGAAGCTGCGGAATGACAGGAGAATCCAGGAGGATTTCCGAAAAGTTACGCATCGGATGATCTATCGTGCTCCAGGGGAGCAAAATGTTTATAGAAATGAATGAGAAACGAGAACCGAGCCACGTAGTGGCGGCATCAACCCAAACGGATCAATGAAATGCCGCTCCTACGGAGCTCCTGCAATTTTTCGACTCACCGCTATAGACATACCGCTCCTACGGAGCTAAACCCGAAAACGGTTCTTTTTTCAGACAGGTTCACATGGGGCCACGTGCTTTTTGCCGCTCCGTAGCTAAGGATGGTTTTGACGATGTCTTTTTACCGCCTGGTCAGGCGTGAATTTATTTGCCAAGGGCGTTTTTACGCCGTTTCAGATCCCGGTAGAACGGGCCTCAATGAGAACCGTTGCCACGCCGTGAACGACGTGGCTATGTCACGGCCAATTAGTTTTTCGTAAACGTAGGGATTTCTTCATTTGACGGGTTTATTTCAGAACACTCTAATAGATAAATAATGAACAACTTAACATTTGGAATCATCAAGCCCGACGCGGTGCGCGCCGGGAATCAGGGGAAGATCGTTGACCGCATTTTGGGTGCGGGATTTGCGATACGTGGGATGAAGCTGATCCATCAGACGCGGAAGCAGGCCGAAGGGTTTTACGCGGTCCACGCGGGCAAGGGCTTTTTTGACGAACTTTGCGATTTTATGTCGAGCGGGCCGTGCGTCGTGTTGGCTCTTGAGAAGGAGAATGCGGTGCCGGCGTGGCGCGAGTTGATGGGGGCGACGAATCCGGCGGAAGCGGCCGAAGGGACTTTGCGAAAAGAGTTTGCCACGTCGATCGGGGAGAACGCCGTGCACGGGTCGGATTCCGACGAGAACGCGGCTATTGAGATAAGCTATTTCTTTAGCAAACTTGAATTAGTTCAAGGCTAAAGGTATAAAGGTTTGAAACATCGGGGGCAGGGCTGTTAACGGTATCGTGACAGATGATGTCGGAATCGCCCGCGGCAGCGGATGGTTCGCCTGATGGTGCGGTCGCGTTTCGAATTTTGCGTTCAACCACCCGTCCTTACGGGCGGTTCTACTTTTTATGAAAAAATGCCCGACTTGCCAACGGACCTTTGAAGACGCCATGCGGTTCTGCCAATCGGACGGCACGCCGCTGGTCGATGACGCTCCGCCGGTCGATCCTTACAAAACCATGGTCGCCTCGTCAGAGGAGCTCAAGGCGTCGATGGGGCCGCCGGTCGCGGACCCTGAACCGTCCGAGAAGGCCGATGAAGAGGTGCTTCAGCTTCCGCCTGAGGTCGATCCAAAAAAGACGATGTTCGTTTCGGAGGAAGAACTCCGAAAGGAAATGGGCAAGGCGGACGAGCCGATCGTTGAGCTTCCGCCGCCGGAGCCGCCAAAGTTTTCGGAACCGAGCCTGAGCCCGCCGCCCTTTGGCGATGTATCGCCCGCGTCGCCGGCATCTCCGCCGCCGTCGCCTTTCTCGCCCGCGAGTGATGCGAGTGAGGAGCCCGCCGCGCCGGCGAGCGAGGACCTGAAAAATGATCTGAGCGGCGATCCGCCGTTTATGAAGACGACGCCGCCGATCCCTTCACCCTTCGACAGGCCAAAGGGTGCGGCCTATGATCGCCCGGCAAGTTTCTCGCCGCCGCCGAAGGCCGAGCCTTCGTTTGGAAGCGCTTCTGAGCCGCTTGAGTCGGCAGCGGCACCGATCGAAGCGTCGGCATCAGCACCAGTACAAAATTGGGAGCCTAACGAACCTATGCAAAACGCACCTGTTTCAGCCGGCCCTTCGGGGCAGAATCAAACTTTGGCGATCGTGTCGCTGGTCGCTGGAATCTTGGGAGTAACGCTCTGCTGCGGAACAGTCCTGCCGAGCCTATTGGCGGCGGTACTTGGTTTTATGGCCAGAAGCAAGGCTAACAACGATCCGGCGAATTATGGCGGTGCGGGGCTTGCGCTTGGCGGGATAATTACCGGGATACTGGGAATCATCCTCTCCATCGGATACTTAATATTTGTGTTCTTCCTTGGCGGGCTGCAGCTTATCATGCAGGGCGCCAGGTAAACGGCCCAGTGGTTCCGTAAGTTAGGTAAGCAGCTAATGTCACTGATCACAGACGTACTTCAATCGACCGCGGCGGTCATTAAGGGAATGACGCGCACCTTGTCGGAGATCCCGCGGAAGAAATGGACCGTGCAGTATCCGGATGTGCCGGTAACGGTCCAGCCGCGTTATCGCGGCCAGCATCTGCTGCACGTGGACGAGGCCGGCAAGGAAAAGTGCGTGGCGTGTTACCTGTGCGCGGCGGCCTGTCCTTCGGACTGCATTTACATCGAGGCGGAGACCGATCCGAGGCCGTACGAGGAACGTGTTGGGCGAGACGAGCGCTACGCCAAGGTGTATAACATCGACTACGGCCGGTGCATCTTTTGCGGATTCTGTGTCGAGGCCTGCCCAAAGGATGCGATCACGCACGGGTACAATTTCGAGATCTCGGTTTACAACCGGGCAGACCTGTTGAAGACGAAGGACGACCTTCTGATCACAAAGCAGAAACAGTCGAAGAATTACCGTGTCGCTCTGTCGAGCGAGGATGTTGATTCGGAATTCAAAGAAGTTTAGTGATGCCAGAACCGGGAGCTCTAGCAACGAGGTTCTTCTACGCTTGAAGAACCCAGTCGCTATCGCTCCCGGTTCTGACTTGCCGCTAACATGGACACTTCCGAAATACCGCCAACTCAAAAGGGCCGTCACCATGAGGTCCGGGCACAGGGCCTTCGTGAGTTTGCCGGGCTGCGAAGCGACGATCAGCGGCTGGACCCATTTGAACTGGCGCGGTACGCGGGACTGCTGGTGGTCCGGTTTGAGCAGGTTGAGCAGATGCTCAGCAGCGAAACCGTTGCCGAATTGCTCGGGAAGTCAAAAGACAAATGGTCGGGCGGTGCGGCCTCGCGGGTGCTGCCGAACGGCCAGAAGCTTATCATTCTGAATCCTACCCACAGCCCTTTGCGGCACAGCGCGACCTTGATGGAGGAGGTTTGCCACGTATTCCTCGGCCATCGGCCGAGCCGGCTTGCGATAGAAAAGCGCGACAAGGAAGGAAATCTTGTTGCCCGCGATTACAATGCCGCGATCGAAGAAGAAGCGTATGCGACAGGGGCGGCGGCGCTGGTTCCGTATCGCGGCCTGATAAGGATGATCGATCAAGGAAAGACGGCGGCCGAAATGGCGCGGCATTATGGAGTGAGCCGCGCGCTGGTGGAATATCGCATCAAGATCTCGCGACTGTGGGATGCTTACAGTGCAAACATCTTCTCGCCCGGGAGCTAAATGGATCCGAAAGAACAAAACTCCGCTTCCAACAAGGACCTTACAACGGTCGATAAACTGCGCCTTCTGCTGGATATCACAAAGAAGATCAGCAGGTCGCTGGACCTTGATGAGGTACTGAACCTTGTGATGGATACACTCGGATCGCTGCTTCCATACGACGCGGCGGGAATATATCTGATCGAATCGGGATCGGACGAGGCCAGTCCGTATATTTTCAAATCAAAGGCGATCCGGGGCTACGAGATCAGTTTCGAGTTGATCGAACCGAGGCTTAAGATGGGCGAAGGGCTGCTTGGGAAGGTCGCCGAAACGGGCAAATCGATCATCTCGCCGGACGTGAGCAAGGACCCGCGTTATTTTGAGGCGCGAAAGCGAACCCGTTCTGAAATGGTCGCGCCGATCATTTCCAACGATCGCGTGATCGGAGCGTTCGATCTGGAGAGCGACGAACTGGACGCCTATTCCGAGGACGATCTTGCGATCCTGCGGCTGCTCAGTTCGCAGGTCGCGATCATCATCGAGAAAGACCACCTTTATGAGCAGATAGTCGAAAAGAAACGCATCGAGACGCAGCTCGAGATCGCGCGGCAGGTGCAGCTCGAACTGCTGCCCGACCGCGACCCGAAGTTCAATAACTTCGATATCAGCGCCTATGTTTTTCCTACCGAAGAAGTTTCGGGCGATTATTACGACTGGGTCAAGATATTTGACGACCAGATAGGCATTGTCGTCGCCGACGCTGTGGGAAAGGGAATTCCCGCGGCCCTGCTGATGTCGTTCCTGCGGGCGAGCCTTCGGGCCAGTGTTCAGGTCGGATACGCTCCGCATATTGCGATGTCAAAGGTGAATCAGCTTTTGTGGGACTCGGTGGAAGAACATCAGTTTATTACCGCGATCCACGGGCTTCTTGATACGACCAACCGCACGTTCGTTTACTCAAACGCCGGCCACAACCCGCCGCTTCTGATAAAGCCGGAAGGCGAATATCGTTTTGTCGAATATGGCGACCAGCCGCTTGGAATGTTCCTTGATACGCGATATCACCAGCATTTCATCCGTTTTGAAAAAGGCCAGGTGATGGTCATCTATACCGACGGGCTTACCGAGGCCGCAAACGAAAAAGGCGAGGAGTTCGGGCCGGACCGCTTTGCAGCGCGCGTACTCGAGTGCATCGACCTGCCGGCAAAGGGAATGATCGACTTCATACGCAAAGGCGTCGCGGATTTCACTGAACGGAAGTTTCTGGATGATGACGGAACGCTCTTTATTATCAAGGCTGTGTGAGAGGGCGTCAGTACCAGCGGCAGTAGTCTGTCAGTACCAGCGGCGGTAGCCGCCGGTTTAACTCTCGACTTACGAGCATCCCACAGACGATGCACCCCCAGACCTTCAACCCCAAAATTTAACCAGCGGCTACAGCCGCCGGTTCAGACTTACGGCTTACGTCCGACGGTGCCGATAGTCTTATGAGAGAAGACGCGAAAGGCGTCTTCGTGCTAGTCTCCGATCACCTTTCGCGTCCCTTCGGTTGTGAAATTATAGAATTTGTTCGATCGTCAATGGGCTTTGGACGATGTGTGCATCGTGTCGCCGCCGGGGACGACAGGTGCTGAGTAATCACCGTAATTGATCTTTCGGTTCTCGGTCGAGAACGCATAAATATCGAAGCCAAAAGCGTCAAGCAGGCCCGTCAGCTCGTCGGTCCTGACCATGTAAATATTCTCTGAGAAGCCGAGTTCGCCGCGGATCTCAAGCAAGCGCTCGACCACCTCGAGCGGGGCGAAGCAGGTTGTAGGATCCTTGAAAGTGGCCATGGTGAACGTCAGCGGCGGCTTTAGGCCCGACCGAGGTGTTTGATTACATTCTTCAAGCAAAGGTTGTTCCCTATTTTTCGAGATGTCGGGGCCCATACGCTCTCGATGCACAGGCCCGCTCGGCGTTAGGGAGGTATGGTACGCTGAGTATATCGCCCTTACTCCGTGCGGGCTTGAGCAGGGCGTGAAAAAAGATTGATTTTTGCCGATGAAAGGCATATCATCAACGAAAGCTCTTCCCGAGGAAAAACATATGATGAACTGCATTTCGCGAATCGTTGGTGCTGCGATAGCAGCCTTCGCGCTTGTTGCGGGTATTTCGGCCCAGGGTGATGCCCTGGGTGCGGCTGCCGGCGACCGGTATGTCATTTCGGCAAAGGCGGGAGGCGTGAACTATGTTTCAGGCTCGGTCGCCATCATCCGTACCGCGGGTAAGAGCGGCCTGCTGCTGAAGGGCGACAAAGTTGAGGTTGGCGACCGCATTTCTACCGGGGCCGACGGCAGGGCCGAGATCCTGTTGAATCCGGGCTCGTATTTGCGGCTGGGCCCGCTGTCGGCGTTTGAGTTCAAGACGACGGACCTTGACGACCTGCAGATCGCGTTGGATTCGGGCAGCGCCATGTTCGAGGTGTTTGCTACGGAAGACTTTGCGGTTACGGTAAGGACGCCGCAGACCGAGTTCAAGCTGATCGATTCCGGAGTTTATCGCATCGACGCCCGGGCCGATGGTACGGGCAAGATCGCCGTGTGGAAAGGGAAAGCGCAGGTCGGCGATGATGAGAATGCGAGGGTCAAATCGGGCCGCGAGGCGGTAATGGTCGGGGCGCAAGCGTCGATCAATAAATTTGACCGCGACGAGAAGGACGAACTTGAGCAATGGAGCAAGGACCGAGCCAAGGAACTTGCGAAGATCACGGACGATCTGCAACGCGACGATGTTCGGACGGCCCTGATGCGTTCGTATCTTGGGCGCCGCTGGAACATGTACGATTCGTTCGGCCTGTGGGTGTGGGACCCGTTCCGCCGCATGAACTGCTTCCTGCCGTTCGGATGGGGCTGGGGCTCGCCGTACGGATACGGTTTTGGCCACAGTATTTGGTACTACAATCTGCCGCCCGTAGTTTACAACCCGCCTCCGAGCACTGGTGGCGGCAATGACGGTCCCCCAAGGGGAATACGCACTGTAAAACCAGGACGGGGAGGCGACGCTCCGTCGCGGCCGCCGTTCGCACAGGTACAGGGATCGAGCGGCTCGACCGGACGGACGATCATGACCGGAAAACCGGGCCGAAATCCCGGATTTGATCCGTCGTCTGATGGCCCGATCTTCGTAAGGCCTTCGGTTGGAGGCTCGGGACCGCCAAGCGCTCCGCCGCCTTCCGGAGGGATCATGAAGACCAAGCCGGGAAGGCCATAACCGTTTTTGACAGGCCTTTGTTTCACAAGCGGGCTTGCCTTGATGGGCGGCCCGCTTTTCTATTTGAATATGACGACGACGGCAGCGGCGATCTCCGAAGCGGCCTTCTCAAAATTGAGGTAAGGTTCGAGGATAAGCAGTGCAGCCTGAAATCCGTTGAAGATCGTGTGAAGGATCACGCACGGCAGCAGATTGTTCGTTTTGGCGCGGACGAGCGTGAGGATAAGGCTGAGCAGTGTCAGCATGATCATCGTCGAAATGCTCGGATAATATTGCGGGAGGTGGACGACGGCGAACAAGAACGTGACGATGGCTATGGCAAAACCCACACCGGCCGAGCGCTGGACGGCGGAATAGAGAATACCGCGGTAGACGACCTCCTCAACGAGCGGGGCGGTGAATGTTGCCATGAAGGCGACCAGAAAGACGACGTAACGCGAACTTCGCAGGATCCGCATCAGTTCATTTTCCTGTTCGGGCATAAAATGGCTGAAGGCCGCCGCCAAACAAAAAAATACGAAAAGGATAACCACGTAATGCCACCACCGCATGCCTCCGGCTCGCCAGCCGAGCATTTCCGTGAATGAGAATCGACGCCACTGGGTAACCACCATCCAGGCAAGGCCGATCGTAAGCAGGTGGGCCGGAATGACGGCGGCGATCTGGATCGCAATCGCGACGGGGTCAGCGGCCAATGCCCTGATCAACTCGCCGCTGTCAGTGTAGACGGACCTGAATGACAGGGCATAGGGCGCGAGAAAGATGCCGGGAAGGATCACGATCATGGCGACGCTGAAGATCCATACACCAACCGCGGCCGCGGAACCCCACGGAGGGTTGTTCGGAGCGGGGTTCGCCGGCTCGGCCGGTTCCAACTCGATGGGAGCATCTGATTCGACGACAGGGTTTATGATATCTGACACGTAGGAGAGTTTAGCCAAACGCCGGCGAAGTTCCAAGTTTCTGGATCTTGGCCTTGCATTCCGCCTCAAAAGAGCCGTATCCTAGAATCCCGTGGAGCAACACGGCAAAAATCCCCGACAAAATGTTATCGCCATAGTACCGGCACGGTTCGCTTCGACCCGTTTGCCGGGGAAGATGCTTTTGGATGTTGGCGGTAAACCATTGATCCTGTGTACTTTAGAACAGGCGGCGAAGGCGAGGACCGTTTCGCGGGTGATCGCCGCGACCGATGATGAGCGTATTTTGGATGTCGTGTCGGCCGCGGGCGGCGAGTGTGTTATGACCTCGACGGACCATGCCTCGGGCAGCGACCGGATCGCGGAAGTTGCCGAAGGTTTGCCGCAAGGCTCGATCATCGTAAATGTTCAGGGCGACGAGCCGCTGATCTCGCCGGACACGATCGACCGAGCGGTCGAGGCGCTGCTTGAAGACCAGTCCGCCGATATCGCGACGACCTGCGAGCCG
This sequence comes from Pyrinomonadaceae bacterium, assembly GCA_050250045.1. Taxonomy (GTDB): domain Bacteria; phylum Acidobacteriota; class Blastocatellia; order Pyrinomonadales; family Pyrinomonadaceae; genus OLB17. Next base: position 57,171 of record JBFWPK010000023.1, read on the forward strand.
ATCGAGAGCATCGAAGAATTGCTGAACAGCAATGTTGTCAAGGTAGTGACGAACGACGTCGGCCGGGCCCTGTATTTTTCGCGATCGCCGATGCCGTTTCCGCGCGATGCCTCGCTCAGATACAACGGCGACCCGAATGAGGCGGTTCGGCAGGAGCCTGAGCTGATGAGGCTTTTCAAGAAGCACACGGGACTGTACGTTTACCGGCGCGAGTTCCTGCTGGAGTTTATGAAGCTGCCGCAGTCGCGCCTGGAGCGGATCGAGATGCTTGAGCAGCTGCGGGCATTGGAGAACGGTGCGCGGATCAAGGTTGTAGAAGCGGCCGCGGCGTCGTTCGGCGTCGATACACAGGCAGACCTCGAACGGGTGCGTGCTATTGTTGGCGGCGTCGCGTCGGTTTCGATCGGTACGGGAGCAGTTGCGGAATAGTTGGCGTTATGGGCGATTGGATCGGGTTGGCATTTGTGATCTTGTTGGTCGCGGCGGCCTATTTCGGCCTCCGGGCCCTGGCAAACCAGCGGCCAAGGACCACGGAAGAGTTTGAGCGGAACGCGGCGGAGAATACGACAATGCTTGGCGCAACCATGAACGCCTTGAACGAGTTGATGAACCCGCAAGCGGCCAAGGCGAAGGAAGTCGAGATGCAGATGAAGGACGGGCGATACGGGAAGAAAAAGCGGGAAGGGAAAGCGGGCGATCAGGCAGACGAGACAGAACCGCCTGCGGTAGCGGGCGGCTGAAATGCGGGACCGCGTGTTCGGGAGCTAACCAGCGGCTACGGCCGCCGGTACTGACAAGATTATGACCAAATACATATTCGTAACAGGCGGCGTGGTTTCGAGTTTGGGCAAAGGCCTGGCGGCGAGTTCGATCGGGTGTTTGCTTGAGGCTCGCGGCATGAAGGTACAGATGATGAAGCTGGACCCGTACATCAATGTCGATCCGGGCACGATGTCGCCGTTTCAGCATGGCGAGGTTTTTGTCACGGACGACGGCGCGGAAACGGATCTGGATCTCGGGCATTACGAGCGATTCACGAACGCAAAGCTTTCGCAGGCGAACAACTGGACGAGCGGTCGGATCTATCTTTCGGTCATCGAGAAGGAACGCCGCGGCGATTATCTCGGCAAGACGATCCAGGTCATTCCGCACATCACCGACGAGATCAAGGCCGCGGTTCGGACGGTTGCGAAGGAACACGAGCCGGATGTGCTGATCGTCGAGATCGGCGGGACGGTCGGTGACATCGAATCGCTGCCGTTTATGGAGGCGATCCGCCAGATCGGCAACGAGGAAGGCAAGCGGAACGCGATCTTCGTACACGTAACGCTTGTGCCGTACATCGCGGCGGCTGGTGAGCTGAAAACGAAGCCGACGCAGCACTCGGTAAAAGAGCTCCGCGAGATCGGTATCGCGCCGGATATTCTGCTGTGCCGCTCGGAGCGGACGCTGTCTATGGACCTGCGGCGAAAGATCGCATTGTTCTGCAATGTACAGGAGAACGCGGTTATCTCGGCGCTGGATGTGCCGACGATCTACGAAGTTCCGCTGGCGTTTCACGATCAGGGGTTGGATGAGCTGATCGTGAACGACCTGGAGCTGAACGAAAAGTTCCCGCATCTCGACCTGAAGAACTGGCGCGATCTGGTGGCGACTATCAAAGATCCGACGGGCGGCTCGGTGAAGATCGCGATCGTCGGGAAGTATGTCGAGCTTGAAGATTCGTATAAATCGCTCCGCGAGGCTCTGACGCATGCTGGCGTTGCGAACAATCTGCGAGTCAATGTGACGTGGATCGAGTCGGAAAACCTGATGAAGGACGACTATGAGACCGAGCTGCAGGATTTCGATGCGGTACTCGTTCCGGGCGGGTTCGGGAAACGCGGAATTCCGGGAATGCTCCGGGCGATAAAATACGCGCGGCGGTCGGGGACGCCGTATTTCGGGATTTGCTTAGGAATGCAGACCGCGTGCATCGAGTTTGCAAGGAATGCCTGCGGCTTGCGCGATGCGGATTCGACGGAGTTTAACGAGGAGACGCCGTTCCCGATCATTTTCAAACTTCGCGACCTGGTCGGCGTCGATGAAATGGGCGGGACGATGCGGTTAGGAGCGTGGGCCTGCAAGCTGAAGGAAGGCTCGCTGGTAAGTGATATCTATGACGGCGCGGACGATATCAGCGAACGCCACCGCCACAGGTTCGAGTTCAATCCGGAATATCGTGAGGTGCTCGAGAAGGAAGGCCTTGTGTTCAGCGGCGTTTCGCCGGACGGAAAGTTTGTCGAGATGGTCGAACTTGACCGCGCGCAGCATCCGTATTTCGTTGCGTGCCAGTTCCACCCGGAATACCGATCGAAGCCGCTCGCCGCACATCCGCTGTTCACCGCATTTGTTAAGGCGGCGTGGGAGAATCGTCTGAGTAGCGAGAACCTTCAGCACGACGTTGCAAGCGACAGGCAGCCGCAAAGCCATGCGGCCGAAACTGCCAGAGAGGCAGGGTCACATTGAGTTTTGTCACGGTGTGTAAGCGGTCTATCGGTATAGCCGATGAGTGTCGAGGGAAAGGCTGTTTAAGTTCAGCTATCAGCTTTGAGCCGTCAGCTGTCAGCCTGTTTTTTTCGCTAAATCTATGCGGATAGTGCTGATGACGCACGGCGGGGCCGAGATGGTGATCGAGCGGCTGGCGGCGCTGCCAAATGTTGAGATCGCCGGCGTGTTTATCGAGACCGCTCCGCCGCCGCGGCGCGGGTTTTTTGAAAAGATACGGCGATCGATCCGGTACGACGGTTTTCGCGGAACGATCGAAAAATTGGCAAGCCGTCAGAAGCCGGCCGCGTCGAATGATCTGACGAGAACAACGGCGGCAGGGCACGGGATAGACATCTTTGAGGTAGAGGATCTTCACTCCGAACAGTCGATGAAAATGCTGCGCGATGCAGAGGCCGATCTGGGTGTGATCTACGGGACGAATATCATCAAGGAAAGTGTGTTCTCAATTCCGAAGCTCGGCTCTGTGAATCTTCACCAGGGCCTTGCGCCTTATTATCGCGGCGGGCCGCCGGTTTTTTGGGAACTGTTTAACGGCGAGAAAGAGATCGGGCTGACCGTACATTTTGTCGCGGCAGCGGTGGACACAGGTGACATTATTCTGCAGAAGAAAGTTTCGCTCGAGTACGATCCTGGGTTCGGCCTCGACTTCGAAGGATTCATTGATCGGTATCGCGGCAGTATTCGCGCGGACTGTGCCAAACTCGTAGGCGATGCTGTTTCGGCCATTGCCGCCGGTAAGTTTGAACGGGCCCCGCAGGATACGAGGCTGGGCAAGCGGTATCGGCTCCCCACAAAGAAAGAAAAAGATGAACTCCGCCGTCGGCTAAAGGCGCGGCTGGCGCGAGGTGCGAAGTGAACAAGTCCGCGATCGCAAACCTGCTTGTTCGAGCGAACGCCTTTGCGCCGTTTCGATATTTGAACCGCTCGAAACTGTTGGTGCTGATGTATCACCGTTTTAGTGAGGATGCAGAGTTTGGCAAAACTTCGCGGCGGACGTTTGAAACTCACCTGCGCTATTTGACGCAGCATTACAGGGTTATCTCGCTGAGCGAAGCCGTTGCCCGCCTCGGCGATGGCGGAAAATTTCCCAACCGATCCGCTGTGATCACGGTAGATGACGGTTATCGTGACTTTTTCGAGATCGGTTTCCCGGTATTGAAAAGTTTCCGTGTTCCCTCCGCGATCTATCTGGTCACTGAATTCGTTGCCGCCGGTTGCTGGATCTGGACGGACAAGGCCAGATACATTTTGACTCGGACGGAGGCGGAGGGACTTGATCTCGATATCAACGGTAAGAGGATCGAACGTGCGCTCGATGATGTTGAATCACGATTGTTGGCCGCGGGTGCTTTGAACTCTGAGTTGAAGAAGCTACCGGATGAAGAGAAGGAAACGCACCTCGCGAGTTTGGCTGCGAGTCTTGAGGTTTCGATTCCCGATCGCCCGGTAAGCGAATACTCGGCACTTAGCTGGGACCATGCGCGAGAAATGGCGGCGGGCGGTGTCGAGATAGGCTCGCACACGGCGACGCATCCGATACTTACGAATGTTGAGCCTTCGCGAGTTGCGCGCGAATTGAGCGATTCAATCGCGGCGATACGGCGCGAACTCGATCAGGAGCGTGTTCATTTTTGCTATCCGAACGGAAATGTCTCCGGCCGGGAACGTGACGCTGCCGAGGCGGCCGGTTATGCGTCGGCGGTTACGACCGAGATCAGATTGTGCGAAAATGACGAGGACCGTTTCATGATCCCGCGGATCGATGCCGAGCCGGAACTGCGCCGGTTTGTTCAGGCGACAAGCGGGTTCGACCGATTAAAGAGATAGGGCCCGGAGAAGATCTATGCGAGTGAACTTTTTGGTTGCGGCGTTGTTGTTGTTTTCGGCCACTGGTTTTGCGCACGAATATTGGCTGGAGCCTGAGTCATTCTTTCTCGCGCCGAATCAGAAGACGATAGTGCGCTTGTTCGTTGGCGACGGTTTGATAAAAGACCGCGAGGAACGGCCGTTTCAGTTGGAAAAGACGCCAATGTTCAAGATCGATTCGCGGCAAGGCGCGGCCGATCTGCTCGGAGGTTTGAAGGATGGCTCTTTGCCGATCTATGAATTCGGCGGCGGTAAGGCGGGGAACTATCTGCTCGGAATGGAGCGCAACTGGACTTACATTACCCTTGAGCCGGATCTGTTCGCCGCTTATCTTCGCGAGGATGGGATGGAATACATCATGGCGGAGCGAGAAAAGCTTGGCGAGAGCAAAAAGGCGGGCCGCGAACGGTATAGCCGATACATAAAGGCCCTGCTTCAGGTCGGAGATGTTCGGGATGAAACGTATAAGAAAAAGCTTGGGCTCAAACTCGAATTGATCCCGCTGGAGAATCCTTACGCTAAGAAAGTCGGCGACAAGATCTCGTTTCAGGTTCTGTTCGACGGCAAGCCGCTGGCCGGTCGAACCGTTTTCGCCGACAATCGCGAGAGTGAGACACAGAAAATGACGACCGACAGCAAGGGCCGGTTCTCATTCAAGCTCGATAACAAAGGCCTCTGGCTCGCACGGCTTGTCTTTATGCAAAGATGCAAGGCCGAATGCGGCGAAGCGGATTGGGAGAGCTATTGGGGAGCGTTTAGTTTTGGCGTTCGATAGACCCAGCCGTGATATTATCGAGGACGTATGATAGCCATCAATAGTTTCAAGGCATCCCAGGAAGTAGCGAGTTTCATCGCGGCCACCAATCCAGCTAAGGTGCTGGCGTTTCGGCCATCGGCGGAAACCGAGGCCCGAGTCTCGGAATTGATCGAGCGAGAGAAAGGCAGCCGCATCACCTCCGACGAAAGGGCCGAACTTGATCATTATATGCAGCTCGAACACTTGATGAGGATGGCAAAGGTGCTTGCCCGGAAACACACCTCCGGTAAATGAGCCGGCATATCAGCGACAGCGTCAGAAAAATAGTCGAGGACCGCGCGAATCGCCGGTGCGAATACTGTCGCATCTCCATGGACGATACCTATTTCGGCGGTGAGGTCGATCATATCCGCAGCCTAAAGCACGGCGGCAAAACAGAGATCGAAAACCTCGCGCTTGCGTGCATGCCGTGCAACCGAAATAAGGGTACCGACTTGGGATCTGTACCGGCTGGTTCCGAAGATATCGTCGCGTTCTTTGATCCGCGGAAGGATAGATGGGAAGAGCATTTCAAACTCGGAACAGAGGCGGAGATCGTAGCGCTAACGCGGACGGGTGAGGTGACGGCCAATATCTTTCGATTCAACGACCCTGAACGCCTGGTGGAAAGACGCGGCCTCGTGGAACTTGGACGATACAATTAGAGATCAATGAGTGGAGTTCTCAAGTTTTCGGCAGAAAACGTCAGCTTTGGTAACGGAGACCTTGCCTTCCTTCTCGGCCCGTGCGTGGTCGAATCGTACGAGCATGCCAGCATGATGGCGCGGGAGATCAAGGCGATCTGCGAGCGCGTTGGCGTTGGGTTTGTTTATAAATCTTCCTTCGACAAGGCGAATCGCAGTTCGATCGACAGTTTTCGCGGTGACGGGATCGAGCAGGGCCTTGAGGTACTTGCTCAGGTGAAAAAGGAAGTTGGCGTTCCAGTAGTTACGGACATTCACGAACCGTGGCAGGCCGAGAGGGCGGCCGAGGTTGCGGATATTCTGCAGATCCCGGCGTTCCTTTGCAGGCAGACGGACCTGCTGATCGCCGCAGCAAAAACGGGCCGGGCGGTGAATGTTAAGAAGGGGCAATTTTTGGCCCCGTGGGACGCGAAGAATATTGTCGATAAACTGCACGAGGCCGGGTGCGAAAAGATCCTGCTCACCGAACGCGGGGCGAGCTTTGGCTATAACAATCTCGTCGTCGATATGCGTAGTTTCCCGATAATGCGATCGTTCGGCGTGCCGGTGGTGTTTGACGTGACGCACAGTTTGCAGCTGCCGGGCGGTTTAGGAAAAGCAACGGGCGGGCAATCGGAATACATCGAACATTTTGCCCGTGCCGGCGTGGCGTGCGGGGTCGATGCCGTGTTCATGGAAGTCCACAATGACCCGGCCAATGCCCCGAGCGACGGGCCGAACCAATTGCCGCTTGGGCGGCTTGAAAAGCTATTGGGAAAATTGAAATCGATTCACCAGTTGGTTAGTTCCAACTAATTCAGGACTGATGTTTGCTGCCGAATGACTTAACTCAATTTCCTTTTATTTCGTGTTTTATTCCTCTTGGTTATCGATCAAGACTTTCGAGGACCACAGAAGAAGAGGAATAAGAACGAAACAAGGAAGAAAAAAGAACGGCTTCGCCGGTCAACATTTTAAATGAGACACCTGTTACTTATCAGCCACATCCTGCTTCTGTCGACGATGGCGCTTGCACAGGGCCCGACACGGTCGCAGCAGTTGAACCGGTCAGTGGCCGAGTTGTATCAGAAGGGAAAGTTCGACGAGGCGATCCCGATCGCCGAGGAAATAGTCGAGATCGAACAGAAGGCTGCATCTCACAGAAATCTCGTAAACGCCCTGGAGAACCTGTCGCGGATAAAGATCGCCCGATTCAAGCAGTTGGTATCAGAATTTAAGGCCGGCAAAGTTGAACCGAGCGCTGTGAAAGCCTACGCCGCAAAATTGAATAGCGATGCTGAAGGTGCGGAGAACGACCTCAGGCAAGCGATCAAGATCGCCGACGCAAATCCGGCGGGCCTCCTGGAACAAAGGGTCGCAATGCGCAACAGTCTTGCCTGGCTGCTCTATTACTATCGGCCGAACGACCCTGAAGTCGTGATCGCTTTTGATAAATTCGGCAGGGACAAATTCGAGATGAAGTCCAAGGCGGGCTATCTCAAGCGCCTAAATGAAGCCGAAAGCTTAAATCAGCAAGGTTTGAAGATAGCCACGGAAGCCGATGCGGACAGCAATTTAGCAATGCTTGCGGCATACAACCTTGCCGATCTTGCGCTTGCGACCGGCGATCTCGAAAAAGCGGCGGACCTGCTGGAAAAATGCATCGCCGACGTAGAACGCGTATTGGGCAAGAAAAGTCCCAGCCTCGTTCAGCCGATCGAATTGTACATCAAGGTACTCACCGCGACCGATCAGGACGACCTGGCATTCGAGATGCTGAGCCGGCTTGTTCGCGTGACCGGAAAATCGGCGGGAATGCCGAAGAACCTCGTGGATATCTCGCTTCGTGCCGACAAGGCGTTTGCCCCTATAAACTCTTCGGGCGTCGAGACAAATGCGATGGTCAACAAGGATACGGCGACTCTCGCCGGCCGGTCGGCGACATTCAATGGATCGTTCGAGGCGATGCTGGCCGTTTCAACGCATGGCAGGCAGTATTACAACAGCCCGTTTCCCGCGAATATCAACAAAGTTCCGGTAAGGGTCCTGGTCGATGAGACGGGAAACGTTCTTGAAGCGGAAGCGGCGATAACTGATAAAGACCTGAAAAGTGATGCCGAGAAAGCCGTCAGGGAATGGAAATTCAAGCCATTCGAGAGTGGCGGGCAACCGCGAAAAATGAAGGGATATGTTGTATGTACCCTCTTCACCGATCGTTTAATGAAACGGTCCTGACGCGTTGGTTTTATCGACGGGCCCGGGCATGTCACCAAACAATGACTGAATTAAAAGGAATTCTTTTGCCAGCGGTAATGCTGCTTTCTATTGTTGCTTCTTTCGCGCAGGACGATACGCGCCCATCGGCTACGTGGCAGGTGCAGAAATACGACATTACGGCGACGCTGCCGCAGAGCGATGCGGACCGTAATTTGACGGTGAAGGCGAAGCTGGATGTTAAGAATATTTCGGGCCGTTCGGCTTCGACGATCACGCTCCGATTGGGGCCGGGCGCGGAGGTTACCGGTGCCAGTGTCGGCGGAGCTTCGATCGACTTTGCGAAGGCCGAGGAAAAGATCAACCCAGCGATCAGCCTGCAGCGGATCGTTCTTCGCATACCGTCGGTCCAGCCGAACGGAACCGTTTCGGCGACGGTCGATTATAAGTTCACGGTGAAGGAGAACAGCGGCGTCAGTGCTATTTCGCCGCTGAATGCTCAGTTCCTGCCCTCATCGTTCTGGTACCCGACACCGAATAGCTGGTTCTTTGCCCGCGGGGCAGACTATGCGCCGTATCGGGTAAAGGTCCAGTCGGGCGGGCTTTCGGTGGTCGCGTCGGGTAAGGAAACGGCCGGAGTTTTTGAGCAGGGATTGGCGGGCCAGCCGTTCTTTGCTGCCGGAAATTGGGACAGGATCGACGCGGGCGGAGTTGAGGTGCTGGTTCCCAAAGGATCCGGTGCGGAGGAGCAGAAGCGGGCCGCCGAACTGGCGACGATAGCAACCGAAGCGAAAGCGTTTACCGCCTCGCTGCTTGGGCCGGCACCGGATGTGCCGCTTCGGATCGTGGCCGTGCGGCGAGGCGGCGGCTTTTCCGGTGCAGGGACGATATTCGTCGATGAAGGCTTGTTCCGTCGCTCAAAGGTCGACTCGCTTGCGGCGATGAATGTAGCCGACGCGGTGGCGAAGGTCTGGGTCGGAAACGCAATTTCCGTCTCGGGCGACGGGTACGGCGTTATCCGCGAAGGCTTGTCGAAATACATCGCGACGCAGTTTCTCGAAAGCAAGTACGGCAAGGAGATCGCCGATATCGAGCGGATCCGGCAGCGAACGGCATATGCCGCAGTGGTCCGGCGCGATTCGCCGCTGAATATCGTTTCGCCGGCGGATGATTATTATTACGCGGCGGTAGCAAACAAAGGAGCGATGATCTGGCGCCTGTTGGCAAAGGGTGGCGGCCAGAGCGAGCTGTTCTCGTCGATACGCGAACTTGCAAAGGACGGCGAACTTAATTTGGCCGAGATCCGAGCTTCCAATGCAGCCGACAAGGCACTTATGGACCACCTTCTCGACCAGGTCACGGACACGAATCTGATGGCCGGCTTGCCCAGCCAGACGGCGGGAGAATGGAAGGTCGCCCTTAGGAATACCGGGCCGATCGATGTGACGGTCAACGTCGAAGCGACGCTCGCGAACGGATCGAAGATGTCCGCCCCGACGACGATAAGGGCCCAAAGCTTTGGCGAGGTGGTCTTCAAGACGTCTGAGAAGGTTGTCCGTGCCGAGGTCGACCCCGAAAAGTTTTTTCCGCAGAACGATTATTCGGACGATGTCGCTCCGCGTGAGGTTACGGACAATGACCTTATCCTTGCCGTAAAGCGGTCCTTCGACGCGCAGAAGTTCAGCGCGGCTGAAGCTGCGGCCCGCACCGTGCTTCGAAGTTTTCCGCGTTTTGATGAGGTCCGCATTTTGCTCGCACGGTCGCTGCTCGGCCAGAACAAGATCGCCGAAGCGGACAAAGAGTTCCGTGCGGTCCTGGACGAAAAACTCCCGACAGAGCGAAGCCTGGCGTGGGCGAATGTCGGCCTGGCGGACATCTCGGCACGCGGCGGACAAAAGGAACAGGCCCTTAAGTTTTCGGTTGAAGCGATCAGGGCGGACGCCGAGTATGGTGCAAGTTTTGCTGCGCGTACGATCAGGAATAAAGTGGCCCCGTCGTCGTCGGTGGATGAGTCGGTCCAGTCGTTTTTCGCCCAATTTGACAAGGCGGCCGCGTCCAACAGAAAAGCGGACCTTGAAGCGCTGGCGGTGCCCGGCGATGTTCCCAAGTTTACATCCGGCATTTCCGGGCAGACCGTCGAGTGGAAAACAACCGTTCGACACGTCGATAAGATCGATGCAAGCAATCTGTGGGTGGAAACGGAGCTGGCTATCAAGCTTCTGAACAAAGAGCCGGAGAGCGGTACGGCGGTCTATCGGCTTACGCGGGCCGGCTCGGGTTGGAAGCTGAGCGGTGTTGATATATTTGAGGTCCGCTGAACGATGAGCGACGATTCGATCAAGGAACGCGGTTCGAAGGTCCGGCTGCTGCTGATGGACTGTGACGGTGTGCTTACTGACGGCCGCCTTTATTTTGCTGCGAGCGGTGAGGTGGTGAAGGTGTTTCACGTCCGTGATGGACAGGGCATCGATTCGTGGCATAAGGCTGGATTCAGGTCTGGGATCATCACGGGCCGGGACGCGGAAGACATCCTCCGGGCAAGGGCACAGGAGCTTAGCATGGACTACGTGTGCGTGCGTTCTTCGGATAAACTTCGCGATCTCGAGGCGGTCCTGGTCGAGGCGGGCGTTTCGGCCGAAGAAACGGCATTCATCGGTGATGATGTTGGCGATGTCCCGGTACTTGAGCGCGTCGGGTTTCCGGTTGCGGTCGCCGACGCGGCTGCTGAGGCAAAGGCCGTTGCCGCCTACGTGACGCAAGCGAAAGGCGGACAAGGGGCCGTAAGAGAGGTTGCCGACCTCCTGCTCGCGGCGAAGACCCGCTGAAGCATGCGGCATAATTCAACGGCCGGGTCCGCCGAGTGGCTAATCATGAAGCAAACCTAATTTGGCAAACAGCGCAAGGCGGCCTTCGACAAAGGCGGGCAGTTCCTGAAGGCGCTGCTCACGTTCCGATTCTTTAAATTCGATACGGCGCGAAAACTCCTTAACAAGTGCGTCGCGGTCTCGTGTTCCGTCGCAAAGCAGAAGCAGCAGCCGCATGGGGTCGCCCTCAGGCCTTAGGTTCATTCCGGAAAGGGCGGTGATGTCGGCGCAGTTCTTTCTTATCTGCCACTGGACGAAACGGCTCGCGCGCGGTTTGCTGCCTGCTTTTGCGGCAAATGCGGGGCGATAGCGGTGCAGGTAAACGAACCCTTTTTTGAATAGGCCAAGTAGTTCGGCAGCGGTCGCTTCGATGTCTTCCGCCGACGGCGGGCCCGCGAGTTCCGAGGCTTTTGCCACCAATTCATCGAAGCTGAGCGAGCTCGACCAGGCGTCCTGCAGGGTTACGAGGGCGGCCTTTGTCAATGGCGCCGCAACCTCTACGGCCGTCGCGTCCAGACCTTCGAATTTCTCGGCCGACCCTGACCTAATATCCAGATCTTCCGACTGGGGCTCAACCTGCGAAGCCACGTAGAACGATCGCAGTATCTCGGCCGTAGGCGAACGGTCGAGCGTGATGTCGGCCCGGCAAACAAGCGAGCTTCGGAACGGGCGGCCACGGATAAAGTCGGTGAACTGTTCACGACGAACGATGTCATCGCCAAGCTCGTCGATCTTTGCCGCGATCTCGGGCCGGAGGTTAGATTCGGCCCAATAGGCATCGACCTCCGACAAGAACTGCAGTCCATGCGGTTTGATAATCTTGACGAACTCGTGAAAGTAAAATGGCCGGTTCATCGAAGAGAGGTCGTCGTGAAAAATATTCTCAGGGGTACGCTGTGAACACTGGGCGAGTTCGGCGTTGATCAGCGTTTGATAGGCCGTGTCCTTTTCGGCCGCAAAATTCAGGAAATTAAGATACTGGATCGCGCCCGCGACCTTTTGCATCGGGTCCGCGATCTCGGCGGTGTAGTATTTCATCATGTCCCACAACATTTCGCGGGTTTTGCAGCCCGGATAGGCGTTGTAGCTGATATAACCCACACCTTGCGGAGCGAGGCACTCGGCATAGATCTCGAGGATCTTCTCTCGTACACCGTCAGGGACCCACGAGAAAAGCCCGTGGGCGATGATGTAGTCGAATTCGCCAAATCGCTCGCGGGTGAAATTCATCACGTCGTCGCAAAGGAACGACAGGTTGTTAAGCTTTAACTCTTCTGCTGTCCGTTCGGCGGCGTTGATATGAACCTTTGCCAGGTCTATCCCGACAAATTCGCTGTCAGGAAGGATGTAAGCAAAGGAGATCAGGTTCGTCCCGTCGCCGCAGCCGAGCTCGAGCACGCGGCACTTTTCGGGCGCCGCAGGTTCCATTCCATGAAATGCGCCCAGCGTTGCCAGTCGATCGGGCCGCGTTTGGGGAAAAGTAAAACTGGAGTAGGGGACTTCGTCGTAACTAAATGCAGGCGCGCTCATAAGATTATCCTCTTTTAAGATGACGGGTTGGAGCATTATATATTGCATTCTGATTTTCGCCTCATTTATTGTTTGAAACGAGAAAGTTGTGGCATAATTCTGCCAGTCACTTCTTGAGCGGGTGTAACTCAATGGTAGAGTGTCAGCTTCCCAAGCTGAAAGTTGCGAGTTCGAGCCTCGTCACCCGCTCCATATACCGTCACATTCAAGTGCATCTTTCGTCCTTCGCGTGTCCCAGACTGTCCCAACCCATGCGGGACAGGTTAACTAATTGAATTCACTAGAGTTAGCCGGCTTCGTCCCAATGTCCCACGAAAAAAAAGTTTCATCCCGTGCGAAGAAGTAAATTATTGCAAACTAAGGGGTTATAGAATTCGGTCCTCGTCACAAGTTTGGGACAAGGACGCTCGGGAACCGTGGCCGGTTTTGATCCCTCCTCTTTTCCTGTGTTCCTCCAGCCATTCATTTCAAAGAACCCGGAACAAAAGCCATCAGATAATATTGTACCATAGAGTGTTAAGCGTGTAATATGTGCAACATCTTGATTTCAGATAATAAGTGCAACTTTTGAGAATTCGCATAAAAGGGCAAGTCGGGATAGATTCTTGATGAGTTCTTTCAACTTGCGAGATCAGAAGGAGCACATCAAGTGAGCTATCGACAATTTGTCAGATATGGGCGTGCCTGAGAATTAGGATGAAGAAGAGCGAGATCGCTGAGGAGATCGGGGTGCACATATGGACCATCGGTCGGGAGCTGAAGCGGCGACACTCGGCTTCAGAACACTCACCGAGGTGTTCTATAACAGCTTTGTTGCACTTATTACTTGAATTTAAGTAGTCTATTTAATCCGTTGCTCATAAAATGAAGGTTCGCGATATACTGAAGTTGCTCACCAATGATGGTTGGTATTTGGTTGTGACCGAGGGCAGCCATCGACAGTTTAAGCATCCGACGAAGAAGGGGCGGGTGACGGTGCCTGGAAAACCGGGGCACGAATTGCCGATCGGAACCTTGAATAGCATTTTCAAACAAGCAGGATTAAGGAAATAAGTTTTAGATGCGATACGCAATTGTAATAGAGAAAGCTAAAAAGAATTACGCTGCCTATGTGCCCGACCTACCGGGCTGTGTGGCAACCGGCGTTACGGTCGAAGAAACGGAGCGTGAGATCAGAGAAGCGATCACGCTGCATATCCGCGGGATGCGCGAGGATGGACTGCCGATCCCCCAGCCGAGTACTCAAATCGAGTATGTCGAACTCGCCGCATAGACGCATTCTATTTTACGCCCTGCGGTGTCGCCGCGGGCCGTTACAATCTTTTGGAGAACATACCGTAAGCAAGTCTCGGCGACATTTTCCTTTTCTTCACCTTTTCTGTTACAGGATCGAAGAAAAAGATGGCAACTCGGAGGTTAGGTATGCCATCATAATAGTTCGCTCGGGAGTGGGCGTAAATTCCACGGTGGTAAACCGGTGCTCTTAGCAAACCTAGGAGGGCCGTTTTTTGTGCCCCGTAATTGGAAATGGATCTTTTGATCACGCGCCGGTATGAGTTGAACGGAAACTTGAATATACTGGCTTCAGCGAATTTCTTCACGCAGGCTTGACAAGTATGGGGCGCGTGTAGAGAATACATATTTGCCTCGCAAGATTGCGTTAACCGCTCAATTGAAAAATTGAAAAAATATTTGCGAGGGCACTTGACAGTATAGTTTGCTTCTGTATAATCAGAAGTTTCGCCCGCAAGGAGCGGGTGGATGAAAGAACAGTTGATATTTGAAAACTAGATATGTAGGTCCATGTGTTAATTCGTACGTTTTTCACAAAACGTACAACGAACAACAAAAGTCCGATGAGCTCATTTGAGTTCTTCGGCAAATGAAGCTAGTAAAAACTTTTTAACGAGAGTTTGATCCTGGCTCAGAATCAACGCTGGCGGCGTGCCTCAGACATGCAAGTCGAACGATTAAAGCTCCCTTCGGGGAGTGCATAAAGTGGCGCACGGGTGAGTAACACGTAAGTAATCTACCTTCGAGTGGGGAATAACCCGGGGAAACCCGAGCTAATACCGCATAACGCAGCGGCACCGCAAGGTGACAGTTGTTAAAGGAGCAATCCGCTTGAAGAGGAGCTTGCGGCAGATTAGCTAGTTGGTAAGGTAATGGCTTACCAAGGCTTCGATCTGTATCCGGTCTAAGAGGACGGTCGGACACACTGACACTGAATAACGGGTCAGACTCCTACGGGAGGCAGCAGTCGGGAATTTTGGGCAATGGGCGAAAGCCTGACCCAGCAACGCCGCGTG
>JBFWPK010000024.1:0-71959 GCA_050250045.1 Pyrinomonadaceae bacterium
CTGTAAGTCGTCCCACCCGCACGATATTCCCCTACCACAAGTACCCTTATACTTGCCTCAAATTCCTTTACTTTTTTCATCGCCTTGTCCCATTTTCGGTGTAAACCTATTTCAGGACAAGACACTGAAAAAAGTGACTGACTCGCCCTGAAAACAGTCTACACGTCCTTAGTCCGAAACGGGTGCAGTCCTGAAATAAAGCGGCTGTCCGAAAACAAGAATCTTCCGGTTTTAGCTCCGTCGGCGCGGCATATTATTGACACAATGCACTTTAATGCCGCCCCAAACGGGGATCGTTCCTTTCTTATGCATTCGTTTCTATAGACATTGTTCTCCTACGGAGCATACGAATTACCGATTACTGACTTTTCAGACATCCTGCTCGATTTTCAAAGATCCGCCGTGCGACGTGCATTGCACGGACGCATAACTGTATCATAGATGGAATCCGCGGTCACTTGAATCTAAGGCTTGTTTCGTTTCATATACCGCTCGCTGTTGCGAGTGTGGCACAGTTTTATGAAACGGTGGGACAGCGGGACAAATGGCACTATCTCGTGTACATGCAACAATTAGCTGTCCCACATTTGTCCCAGCACGTGGGACAGCTTCCGGGCGGGATTTTTATGGCAAAGGTTGTGAATAAAGCGTTTAGCGAGATCCCGCCGGATTTGTGCGTCCCAGTCCCTGGCTTTCGACCGGTGTCGATCTTTCCGGTTTTCGCGCGATTCTGTTCTAATAATTATATGCGGCCAGCCGAATCAGTGAACCTGGAAACCGAATCGCTATCGGAGTTCTACACCCGTGTCCGCTCGCATACGAAAGCCCTCTGTGAACCGCTTGAGATCGAAGACTATATCCCGCAGCCGGTCGTTGATGTCTCGCCGCCGAAGTGGAACATCGCTCATACGACCTGGTTCTTTGAAGAAATGGTCCTCAAGCGGTTCGTTCGCGGTTATCAGGTTTTCGACGCGGATTTCGGATTCCTGTTCAACAGCTATTACAACTCGATCGGCGACCGCACGCCCCGCGACCACCGATCGTTGAGCCGGCCCACGGTGAAGCGGGTGTTCGAGTATCGAGAATACGTGGATGAGCAGATGCTCGCATTCTTGTCAGAACCGGGCGCGATAGCGACCGGGTTCTCTAACTTTGACGATGGAAAGAACCCAGTCGCTATCGCTCCCGGTTCTGACCTAGTGATCCTTGGCCTTAACCACGAACAGCAGCACCAGGAACTGTTCCTGACGGACCTGAAGTACACATTCGGCCTAAATCCGCTCTTTCCTGTTTACCGAGATGGCTTCACGCCCGAGATCGCGGCCGAGGCCGGAACACGCACTTTTATCGAAGTCACAGGCGGTGATCACGCTATCGGTCACGCGGGCGACGGGTTCTGTTTCGACAACGAGCTGGCACGGCACACCGTTCGCCTGGACGATTTTGAGATCGGGTCAAGGCTCGTGACAAATCTCGACTTTCTTAAGTTTATCAACGACGGAGGCTATCGCGATCATCGCCTGTGGCATTCCGAAGGCTGGGATTGGGTCAATCAGAACGCGATAGACTCACCTCTTCACTGGCATCGGCTTCACGATCATTCCGACTGGTACCAGTTCACCCTCGGCGGGCTCCGTAAACTCCGTTTGGATGCACCCGTCTGCCATATCTCCTATTACGAGGCCGCCGCCTTCGCCGAGTGGAAAGGGATGCGGCTGCCGACCGAGTTTGAATGGGAAGCGGCCAACAGCAAGTTCGACTGGGGGCTTCGTTGGGAATGGACAAACTCGGCTTATCTCCCCTATCCAGGCTTCAGAAAACCTGATGGGGCCGTTGGCGAATACAACGGCAAATTTATGATCAATCAAATGGTGCTCCGCGGAGCATCGGTTGCCACGCCGGAAGGCCACAGCCGTCCGACGTACAGAAATTTTTTCCACCCGCATCTGAGGTGGCAGTTTACGGGAATGAGGCTTGCACGATGAAACGATTCTTCGCTATTCGTTATTCGTTATTCGCTATTCCGGCAAAGAGGCGTTGAACCATGAGATCGTCCAGCACAACCGAATTGACGCAGTTTGCCGAGGACGTTCTGCAGGGACTGTCTTCGACTCCAAAGACACTTTCGTCACGATATTTTTACGACGACGAAGGCTCGCGTTTGTTCCGCGAGATAATGAAGCTGCCCGAATACTATCTGACTCGGGCAGAGCTGGGGATATTCACCGGCCAGACAGACGCGATCATGGACGCATTCACTATTGGCGCGGATTCGATAGATCTTATCGAACTCGGTGCCGGCGACGGCAGCAAGACAGCGGTGCTGGTAGAGGAGTTCCTGAAGCAGGAGATCGAGTTTACTTACTCGCCGATCGATATTTCGCGCGAGGCAAATGAGTCCCTTGTCGCGAACTTCCGATCGCGTTTCCCTGATCTCCGCGTTGAACCGCACACAGGCGATTATTTCAAAGTGCTTTCTTCGCTCAAGAGCAGCAGCGATCAGCGAAAGATACTGATGTTCCTCGGCTCGAACATCGGCAATTTTTCCCACGAAGGGGCACTCGCATTCTTTCGCCGACTCCGCGCGGTGATGAACGTGAACGACCGCCTCTTCATCGGCTTTGATATGCAAAAGGACCCGCGCGTGATCGTCGCCGCGTACGATGATGCACAAGGCGTAACGGCGGAATTCAATCTAAACCTGCTGCGCCGGATCAACCGCGAACTCGACGCCGATTTCGATACTTCTAAGTTCTCGCACTATGCCCAATATCGCCCCGCTGAATGCGCCGCCCGCTCGTTCCTGATCAGCCGCGAGAAACAAACTGTCAATATCAAGGCATTAGGCCGCCGCTTTGAGTTCGAACAATGGGAAGCCATCTTTATGGAGATCTCGCAGAAATATACGAGGCCGATGATCGAGGATCTGGCCGCCGAAAGCGGATTTGAGATCGAACAGGAGTTCTTCGACAACGAGAATTTCTATGTGGATTCGCTCTGGAAACCAAGTCAGCACCCCGCGTGAGTGGGCGGGTTCTTCTCAGCAAGGCGCAATCGCAGGATGAATATCACGACGCTCACCTTCGACACTCTCGATTCCACCAACACCGAGGCACTCCGCCAAGCCCGTGAAGGTGCTCATGAAGGCTTGTGCATCGTCGCCCGCCAGCAAACCGACGGTCGCGGGCGGCTCGGACGCCCCTGGGTAAGTGAAAAAGACGCCGGGCTCTATTTCAGCATCGTTCTTCGGCCAAGGATCGAGACCAAATTCCTGCCGCTCATCACGTTGATGGCGGGCGTTGCCGTGCATGACACTCTCACCGAGTTCGGCCTTAGGCCCGACATTAAATGGGTGAACGACATTCACGTAAACGAAAAAAAGATCTCGGGGATTCTCTCCGAAACGACCGAAACATCTAAGGGCCTGGCCGTTATCGTTGGTATCGGCATAAATCTCCGGTCGTCGAACTTCCCGCCCGAGATCGCAAATTCGGCCACCTCGCTTGAAGAACTTGTTGGGCCATCTTCGGTTGAAGCACTTACGGCTTCGCTGATAAAGTACCTCGCATATTTTTACGACGTGCTGCACCACAATAATGGCAACGCCTTAGTGATAGACGAATGGCGGCGGCGGTCAACGTATTTTTCGGGGAAGTCTGTCCGCGTGTCCGTCGGAAATGAAATACTCACTGGTATGACTGACGGGCTTGAGCCGAACGGTGCCCTGAGGGTAAAACGAGACGACGGAACTGTTGTGATCGTCCAGGCCGGCGACGTTGAAGCTTTGCGGGCGGCTGGTGTAGAACATCGATCCGCGCAATTGTGATGTTTTCTTGCTGCGTAACACTGCCTTCGCGCCCTTACGGCTTGGACTGGTCAGGTTCCCGAAACAGAACCTCATGCCAAACCATATGGCCAACCGAAGATTTGATTCTCATCCATCACGCACCTTAATATTGGAATTGGAACGCGTAGTTGGGCTTGACCCAGACTTCCTTCACGATGCAACGAAGATTATCTGAGATACACCCGCTGATCTACCGCTCCCGGATCCGGCAAAAGCGTTTGTTCCGCGCTTTGTCCGACCTCGCCAAAAGAACGCGTTTTGCGTCGGAGACGGCAAACGATACGCTTGCGTTCACGTGCAAAAAACACCAGTCGCTGCTCCAAAGAAAACTCGGAAACTCGGACCCGCAGCTTCAGGAAAATAAGGTCAAAAACCTTCAGATCGCGTGCCCGACGATCGACGGCCTGCTAATCAAGCCGGGTGAAACATTCTCATTCTGGGACCGAGTGGGCGAGGCGACGGCTGCGAAGGGATACTGCGAGGGAATGCAGCTATCTCGCGGCGAAGTCGTTCGCGGCGTCGGCGGCGGGCTTTGCCAGCTTGCGAACCTGCTTTACTGGATGGCGCTGCACACGCCCCTGCAGGTTGTCGAACGTCATCACCACAGTTTCGACCCTTTCCCCGACGAGAACCGCGTTCTTCCCTTCGGCAGCGGCGCCGGCGTGTTTTACAACTATGTCGATCTACGCTTCTTTAACCCGACCGAGATCACGTTTCAACTAAAGCTTTGGCTGACCGCGAATCATCTTAAAGGCTCAATTCACTCTGACCGCGAAACGCCGAACAGTTATCACATATTCGAGCGCTCTCACCGCTTTCTGCGGCAGGGCGAAAGCGTCTTTCGCGAGAACGAGATCTGGCGGGAGACTATCGATCGGCGCACGGGTGATCGGATCGGCGAAGAAATGTTGGTGAAGAACTTTTCCGAGGTAAAGTACGAACTTGATCCCCAACAATTGGCGTCCGTAATTCCTGAGCACGCTTGAATATATGGAGTATAGCGTGTAGTTTTATTCGTAACGATCTATATGAGCAGTGAATTCGACCAACTTTCCGATTTTGACCTGGACGATGAAGAATTCTCGGACGAGTTTGCCGAGTTCGACGAATTCGAGCACGACCTCGAAGACGTTCTGGTGCGCACGGCCGTGCTGCAAAAAAACAATATGGTCGCCCTGCTTTGTATCAAGAGCGCCACCGCCGGTGCGGCCATCTGTCGTGTCGATCCTCGCGAAAATAACCCCTCGGTGCAGCTTTACGACGACCCGAACGCCGCACTCGAATGGTTCACAAAAAGCCTGCGCACAAGCAGGCTGAACGGCTGGAAACTCGTCTATGACGGCCTGCCCCTGCAAGGGTGATGCTGCTCGCAATCGACATCGGCAACTCCTACACGAAGTTCGGCATTTTTGAATCTTCTACACTCATCGATAAATTCTCGATCCCGACCGCCCGTGATTACTCAACCGATGAACTCTTGTTCGACAGGCTCAAGCGGAATGGCGAACGATTTCTCAGCATAGATACGGTGGCGGCATCATCGGTCGTACCCGAGCTGAACGAAACATTCCGGCAAGCCCTGAAAAAACTGCTGAACGTGACACCCATTTTCATCGACCATACCTGCGACTTTGGCCTGAAGATCGACTACGACCCGCCCGGGTCCCTTGGCGTTGACCGCCTGGTTATCGCTTCGGCCGCCGCCGCCAAGTTTGGCGCTCCGGCGATCGCCTGCAGCTTCGGAACGGCAACCACATTTAATGCTGTCGACGCCGATTCAGAATTCCTCGGCGGTGCAATAGCGCCCGGCATCCGCACAATGGCCGAATCGCTTCATTGGAAAACCTCCAGGCTGCCGCTGGTCGAGATCGAGAAACCAGGATCGGTCCTCGGACGTTCGACCGAAGATTCGATCGAGGCGGGAGTCTACACCGGACACGCCGGCATGGTCGATCGAATTCTATCCGCGATCTTCGATGAGATGAGCGCGAGGCCCAAGGTGGTCGCGACCGGCGGTTTCGCAAAAATCGTCGCGGCCGAATCCAGGCTGATCGATGTAGTCGATGAAGACCTGACCCTTGACGGTATCCGAATGATTACCGAACGCACCGCCGGCACCTAGCGCGTTGAACCGTTGCTGCCGCGAGAAGAGTGGTGCGGCTTGGGAATCTGGATTTCACAAGCCGCTGATTGTTTTTGGAAGGCTGTCCTGAAGGTAACGCGGAGTTGATAGGCAAAAGGCAGATTGGTTGGGTTGGCAAATGTACCAGCGAACAAATTTCTCCGCTTATTTGTTCGCCGGCACGGAAACTTTTTCTTTTTCTTTCGACCGTCGGAAGCCGAACTTGCGGGCTTCGCGGGCGACCGTGTCGGGGTCGTTTTTCAAATAATGTATCTGCTCCTGAAGCGAAAGATTATTCTCGGTCACAGTCTGTATCCGGTGCCGAAGGCGTTCGTTCTCGGCCGATTCTTTGCTGAATTCCGAAAATGCCCGGTAGTTGATCGTCAGACAGAGCATTAGCGTAAGGGTCGCGATTATTCCAATGCCCCACCACCGGGATCTCGGTTTCGAACTCTTTTTATCCGAGCTTCGTTTTGAATTTCGTTTGATGCTCATTTTTCTATTAGATTTACCAAAACTTTCACTCTCCAAGCAGGTACTGTTTTCCGTTATCAAGAAGGTCTTTCAGGTCTTCCCCGCTTTCGCTTTCGGCATAGATCCGGACCATTGGCTCGGTTCCGCTGGGTCGCATCAGCATCCAGCTACCGTCCGCAAACATGAACTTCACGCCGTCCATCCTGTTTACCGAGGCCACCTTGCGGCCGCCGATCTCGTCAGGCTCGCGGGCCAGCTTTTCCTTCAATCTGGCCGCAACCTCATCCGTCAGCTTGACCCCGATCCGGCCCGATTCGAGCCGGCCGATCCGGCTGTAAAGATCATGGAGCTGCTCTGTT
The DNA here is from genome assembly GCA_050250045.1 of Pyrinomonadaceae bacterium. Taxonomy (GTDB): domain Bacteria; phylum Acidobacteriota; class Blastocatellia; order Pyrinomonadales; family Pyrinomonadaceae; genus OLB17. The sequence goes on from JBFWPK010000024.1 coordinate 6,803, forward strand.
AAATTCACCCCGCGGGCCGCTACTGCTTCGGCGGCAAGCAAACACGCGAGCAGGCCGTCCTTTTCGGGATAATGGCCCCTTATCGAAAGGCCTGCCGATTCTTCGCCGCCGAGGATGATCTCGTCCTTATTGATCAGCTCGCCGATGAACTTGAAACCAACCGGCGTTTCGTAGAGTTTCAAGCCACGGTCCTGTGCAACACGATCGACAAGGTGCGATGTCGCCACGCTTCGTGCCACGCCGGTCTTCCACTCGCGACTCTCCGCCAGGTAATCTGTCAAAAGGGCGATTAGCTGATTCGGAAAGATCATCTCGCCGTTACTGTCGATGATCCCAAACCGGTCGCCGTCGCCGTCCGTCGCCAGGCCGAGCGTCAGCTTTTCGCCAATCACCCGGGCCTTCAACTCAGCCAACTGCGTGTCGCCGGGTTCTGGAGATTCACCGCCGAAAGTGACATCGCGCCAGTCGTGAAGTGTTTCAACCTCAAGCCCGTTGTCCCGAAGGGATCTATCCAAATACCCGCGGCCCGTGCCCCACAAGGGATCGTACGCATATCGGCCATCTGCGTTCGCGATCACGTCGAACCGGACTTTCGACGCCAGGTCTTCGAGATACTTAGGCTTTGGATCAAAATCAAGGATCTCTCCGGACAACGATTCGCCCGGCGCGCTTCCCGCCGCCGCCAGAGCTTCGATCTTCCGGGTAACCTCAGGCAAGGCAGGTGCTCCATCGGCAGTCGAAAACTTGATCCCCTGATACTCCGGTGGATTGTGCGAAGCAGTGAAGTTTACGCCGCCCGCCGCCTCGTTCGACCTGATCGCATGGGACATGGCCGGCGTCGGAACCGGCGCCGTACATCTCAATACCTGGAATCCATGATTCGCCGCGATTCCTGCAGCAAGGTGTACGAAAGTCTCGCCCATGAACCGGGTGTCATTCCCTATCACCAACTTTGCCCCTTCGGCAAAACCACCAATTTTCAAAGATCCGCATATCGCATCTATAACTCGTTCGACATTCCTGAATGTGAACTCATCCGCAATGATTGCTCGCCAACCCGACGTACCGAAGCGAATCGACATACTTTCATCCGAAACTTCGGCGCAAAGCCGAATGGGCATGTTCGCCCAAAGACTCACGAACAAAAAATTAAACCTGAGATACCGACTTGTCTGAAAACCCGACTTGAAAGATGCTAAAGCTGACCTACTTCCCTTGAGGTTGGAACAAGGTACCACACAAAAATCGACCTGTAAAGATAGTTTATCGCGTGGTAAGGTGCTGTTTTTCAGTTACTTAGTCGGACTTTCCTCAAGTGAGTGTTCAATATAGTGCTTAATGTGGACGAATAGTGTACATATTCAACGGTATGCCTATTTTTACTATACATGCGTTCAGGAGATCGCCTCGACCGTTTTAATAATACGCTTAATCGTGAATTCGCGTATATTTAAGCGCTGACAATTCTCTGTGCCAGTCAGATTGACGGCATCCCACCAAAACCTGTGTCAAAAAAGCCATTAGATGGCCCAGTCGTTCCACTGTATAATTTTGACCCACCTCCAGATGACGGCAATTCGAACACGGCGCAACACGTAACCCATTGCACTCAAACGACTTCTCTAGAATGTCGGGGCAATGGAACGGCTCTTGCTTTATCTTTAATAAGGAGCGCTCTCCAATTTCAGCCGGTTCGCGTTGAATTTCAGTCATTCCCGAGGCAATTTGTATATCGAGGTTTTGAATCGGTCGGCGCTGTTTTTTTTTTTGCGGAGAAGAGAATTTATATGAGACCAATCAAGCACTTTGAAAAGGGGCTTACGTACATCGCCGCTGGGGCGTTCAATGCCGTCAGGTCGGTCAACCAGTTTAAGCCAAATCCCTCGTTCATCCCTAAATGGTCGGACAAGCCGATCCTGAAATCGTGGCAGAAGTCGAAACCGACGTTGGGCTTCCCACGACAGACGGACAGCCTGTGCCCGAACTGTGTGATCGAGGCCCGCGAAGCGATCATCAACGGCGATCGCGAGGTGGCGACGCTTATCAATGAAAACGTCGGTGAGATCAAGGCGCAGATCGTTGAGCGTGATGGCCAGGTGTGGATGATAAAGGACTGCGAAAAGCACGGGCATTTCGAGGACATGATGGCCATCGATTCGAAGTTCCTTCAGCACGTCGAATCGCTTTTCCCCGGCCGCGACCAGGAAGCCCACAATGACGAAAAGCTTCATAACCACGGTACGTCGTCAGTCAAGTACGGCCGCGGAGCTGTTCTGACGGTCGACCTGACGAATCGCTGCAACATGATGTGCGACCCGTGCTTCATGGATGCGAATCAGGTTGGTTTTGTTCATGAACTGAGCATGGAAGACGTCAAGGAGATCCTCGACAACGCCATCCAGATCAAGCCGCGGCGGCAGATGTCGGTGCAGTACTCGGGCGGCGAGCCTACGCTTTCGCCGTATTTCCTCGACGCGATCCGCTATGCACGAAAGGTCGGCTACAACTCGGTCCAGGCGGCGACGAACGGGATCGAATTCGCAAAGAGTAAAGAGTTCTGTAAAGAAGCTGCTGAAGCAGGACTGCGATTCGTTTATCTTCAGTTCGACGGCATCGGCAACGACGCGAACTCGCACAGGCAGATCGGCAACCTGTTTGATGTAAAGCTCCGAGCGATCAACAACCTGCACGAAGCCGGCGTTGACATCATTCTCGTGACCACGCTGGTCAACGGGATCAACAACGACCAGGTCGGATCGATCATCCGCTTTGCGCTGGAAAATCCGAAGAAGATCTCGTTCATCGCGTTCCAGCCGGTCAGCTTCACAGGCCGCGACGAGCTGATCACGGAACAACGCAGACTCCAGCAGCGTTATACGCTTGCTCACCTTGCACACGACGTAAAAGGCCAGGTCGGCATCACCGAACCGACGCGTGACTGGTTCCCGCTTTCGCTGATGGGGGCGTTCGCTGATTTTGCGGACGTTGTCCACGGCCCTGAGTCCGATTGGGGACAGGTTTCGTGCGGCTGCCATCCGAACTGCGGCGTCGGCACTGCCGTTATGGTCAATAAAGAGACGAAGGAGATGGCTCCCGTCCCGCAGTTCCTGAACATTCAGGGCCTGGTCAAGGACATGCAGCACATCACCGACACCAACCGCGGCAAGTGGTTCTCGAACATCATGATGGGCCTCGCCCTTCTGAAGAACTACAATCCGTACGGCGCCCCGAATAGCCTTACGCTCGGCGGGATCTTGAAAAAGTTCGACAAGAGCTTCGGCCTTTCGGGCAAGGACTACGGCAAGGTCGACGGCTCACGCACGATGGAGGACATCGAGAAGCGCCGGCAAGACCCGTGGAACTTCCTCTTCATCGCCGGAATGTGGTTCCAGGACCTGTTCAACTACGACTTCCGCCGCACCGAGATGTGCATCATCCCGTACGGCACGCAGGAAGGCGAGATCTCGTTCTGTGCCTACAACACCGGCATCGGCTGGCGCAACATTATCGAGCACATGCACCAAAACGCGACCGTCGCCCAATGGTACAAAGACCACGGCCGCCACGAGGTATTCGCCCGCGGCAAAGAGGTCGAACTCGGCGACAAATCGCACAACCTGGTGCTGAACCAGGTCGATCTCACTCGCCCCAACAAACCCGAAATGGAAGGCCCCAAGACCGCCGCTGAAGAAATGCAAATGATGCGCAAGCTCTACCAGCAAATGGTCATGGAGAAGAACCAGATCAAAGCCGAACCCCTGATCCAAATCGGCGGCATCAAGCGGGAGAAAAAAGAAAAATCAATGGCCGTGGCCGAATAACTCAAGCCGACTCGCGTAAGCGGGTGGATTCTTGTCAGAACCGGGAGCGGTAGCGACCGGGTTCCTCTACGCAAAGCCTCGTCGAACGATCGGCGAGGCTTTTTATTTCTTCTAAGTCAGACGAAGTTGGCGTAAAATGTAAACCATGAAGATGCAAGTTGTATCCATTTCAAAAGAAATAATGGGCGGAACGCCAGTATTCGCCGGAACCCGAGTGCCAATACAGACATTGATAGACTTCCTGACGGCAGGTGACACCATTGACGATTTTCTCGACGGCTTCCCAACCGTGAGCCGGGAACAAGTGATCGAATATCTCAAGCAGGCCGAGGTTGAAATGGAGAAGCTGGCCGCGTGAAGATCCTTCTGGACGAATGCATCGACCGACGATTCGCCGTCGAGTTTCCCGAACATGAAGTCAGAACCGTCCCGCAAATGGGTTGGGCGGGCATCAAAAGTTTAAGGAGGGGTGGCACCGCTTCGGTGACGGGGTCGTGAAAAGGTCAGTACCACCTGCGTCAGCGGGTGGGGATTTCAAAGGCCCGCGAAAGTCGCGGGTCTTTCTCTGTTCTAATCCCCTTATGATGACGATCACAAAAGACCTGCCGATAACGATCGACCCAGACATCATGAGTGGGGCTCCTGTTTTAGCCGGGACCGCTCATCGACCACCGGGGGCCGCTCGTTTATGAACCGCCGCGTGTCCCAACCTACACGTTTGCAATACTTACCGTTCCGCTTTCGATAACCGTGCGGCCTTCTCAGATGCTTGTACAGCTCGCCGCCCTTGCGTTTGTCCTCGTAAATACGGAGGTAGATGGTTTCGTGACTCACCGTCGGATGACCTTCGAGTTTGAGCCGTTCCGAGATCTGCTCCGGGCTCCAGTCCATCTTCACGAGTGCATCCACCCTCGTCCAGGTCTGACAATCGATGCGGTGCTTCTTCTTCACTTCGTGGCGCTCGCGGGCCACCGCTATCGCCGGGCAAGCCTTGTACCCCACCAGCCGCACGTTGCTGTTCCGCTTGATCTCCCGGTAAACGGTCGACCTGTGCACCCCTATCCGCTCCGCGATCTCCCTCTTCCTCATCCCTGTTCCTAAGTAAGCCTCTATCTGGTATCGTTGCTGCTGGGTAAGTTGACTGTAACCATTGATGCTCCTTTTGATTTAGCGGTTGAAAGAACACATCAAATTTACTTCGACTTACCCTTTCCCGCGAAACTTCAAAAGTCGCACTTATTATCTGAATTCAAGTCAATATTGATTCGTGGGCCGTCGGGCCGGAACCTGTGGTGTAGGTGGTAAACAAACCAATTGCCGAGAGTCGTGAACCGGCAGCGTTGGGAGAGTGTATTAGTCTAGAGGGAGGTGCGATCAGGAGTGATCCCGGTTCGTGCTTTTCTTACGTCCCGAGCCGCCCGGGTTTTTGCCGCCGCCGTCCTGTTTGTTCACAGTTGCCCAAGCCCGGCGCTCGGCCTCGTCTTCTGAAACGCCTTTCTGCTCATAGCCTTTGGCAATGTGGTCTGCCTTGCGTTCCTGCTTGTCTGTATACTTGCTTGTTCCGTCCTTTTTCCGCGGCATTGTTCCCCCTTGCTATATGATCGCCGTCGCTCGCCGCATTGAGGCCCGGCGCGCGCGGGTGTATATCTGCCGAGCCGCTGCGTAGATCTCCGTTTGGCGGCCCGCGGCGATCGGCTCACGCAAATTTCTAACGATCGCCGTGCCTTCATGGTGGCCCGGACTGGTTGTGTGCGGATCGAGGACAACCGGCTTGCTCTCGGCTTTATCTTCATTCATAAAAATACTCAACATAAAAGAGTTAGTTCCTCCCCGGTGAATTGATCCAGTACAATCAATGTATTGAGAAATAACTATCGCAAGATCCGTGCCAGCGAGCTTTTACGTTCCGCGTGTCGATCTCGTAGGCTTCAACCGCGAAAACCACAGGCCTTAGTGGGATTTGATTGACACCGCAATCGGGTTCTAGTAGCCTCGAACCTGGAAAATTCAATAGGCAGAGTGGAATCGCAGAATTTGAGCAATCTTCGAAAATTAGAACTTCCGCCTCAGGGCCTCAACACGCTTTTCGGCGTACAGGACCAAAACATCAAATACCTGGAATCGCTCCTCGACGTAAGCATAGGTGCGCGTGGAAATGAACTTCTCATAGACGGCGACGAGCGCGATATTAGGACGGTCGAGCAAATACTTGGGGATTTCACCGACCTTTTTGCGGACGGCAATACTTTTACCGACAAGGAACTCCGCGACGCATTCACGCAGATCGCCGAAGATCGTGCCTACAGTCTGAAGGATCACTTCTTGAAGGCGCGGTTCAACCCGTCGGGCAAGAAGCAGGTCGCTCCGAAAACAGCGAACCAGAGGAAATATCTGGACGCGATCGCGGCGAACGATCTGGTCTTCGGAATAGGCGTGGCGGGTACCGGCAAGAGTTTTCTCGCGGTAGCGATGGCCGTGGATGCCTTGTTCAAGAAGCAGGTCAGCCGCATTATCCTGACAAGGCCGGCGGTCGAAGCGGGCGAGCGGCTCGGGTTTCTGCCGGGCGACCTGCAGGACAAGGTCGATCCTTACCTGAGGCCGCTTTATGACGCCCTCTTCGATCTGGTGGACGGCGAACGCGTTACGAAAATGCTCGAAAAACGCATCATCGAGATCGCCCCGCTCGCATTTATGCGAGGACGGACGCTCTCGGACGCATTTATCATCCTCGACGAGGCCCAGAACACAACCAGTGAGCAGATGAAGATGTTCCTCACTCGCATCGGATTTGGCTCAAAGGCGGTCGTCACCGGCGACAAGACCCAGATCGACCTCCCGCGCGGCCAGAAAAGCGGACTGAAGGAAGCCGAGGTTGTGCTGAAGGACATCGACGCGATCGAGTTTGTTTATTTCACTGATAAGGATGTCGTCCGCCACAAGCTGGTGCAGATGATCGTGAAGGCTTACGATCAACACGGGACAAATGAAGATCGAGATACGCGAACAACTTCGTGATGCCGCGAGATCGGGGAAGAGCTATCTGTGAAAATTCTGGTCAAAGGGAAGAATGAAACACCGTAATCTAAAAGACGAAAAATGGACCCGGACGGCGATAGATTCGCTGTTTGATCGTGGTGTCCGTGCCGACTGGGAAGAGTTTGCGGCTGCGCTCCGGGACGACAAGAATCTGGCTATCGACACCATTTACATGTGTGAACACCATTCAAATACCGAGTCGGCGCGTCTTGCGGAGGTCCTGGTCCGGCATTTTTACGGAAGCGGCGACGATATGGGGCTGAAATAGCCTGGCCGCAGCGAAAATAGCATCACGACAAACCGCTACCGAATCACTCTGAGAAGCGGGGCCAATATTTCTTCAAGGTAAGGACGACTTGTGCTAAAGTAAGGAATGAGGTTCGCTATGGATCTGGAAGCAAAAATAACAAGCAAGGGACAGATAACCGTTCCGCTGGAAGTGCGTAAGGAATTAGGCGTAAAACCGGGCGACAAGGTCGTTTTTGAAAAGAATGCGGATGATGTGATAACGGTTCGGCCGGTTAGGAAAGAAAGCCGGTTTGCCAAGTATCGCGGGATCGGCAATCCAGGCATTGGTTCTGGACGCGAAGCGGTCATTAGATATGTTCGAGAAATGCGCGGGTTTGATCCCGACGACCCGAGTGTTGAATGATAACCGCGATCGATACGAATATTCTCATTGCACTTTGGGACTCGAGAGATGCACTAAATGTGCAGGCCCAAAATGCTCTTGACTCTGTATCTGACAGCGGCAGCCTGGTCGTCAGCGGAATGGTTTTTGCCGAACTGCTTAGCGCGCCCGGCAGAACCGAAAAGATGGTTGAGACTTTCCTTGCGGAAACTGGAATCAAGATCGATTGGACGATCGATGAACCCATCTGGCGCAGTGCCGCTGCCGGATTCCAAGGCTATTCCAAACGGCGAAAAAAACAAAAGCAGAAAGAACCAAAACGAATTCTCACAGACTTTCTTGTCGGAGCACATGCGTATGAAAGGAAGTATGCTCTGCTCACTCTTGATAATCGGATATTCAGGGCGGCCTTCCCGCGCTTGAAGATCATCAGCGCTTGATGAGAGAGCGTTTTTCTCGGAATGATCGTCAATCTCCAACGCAAAGTTAAGTTCGAGGCCTCGGCCCTTAATGCGTTCGCGGCCGCGCTGGCGGCTACGGTCGAAGAGGTTGCGATGCATCATTTCTCGGTCGCGTTCGTTTCCGACCGGCGGATGAAGGAGTTGAACAAGCTCTTTCGCGATAAAGACTCGACCACGGACGTGCTTTCTTTCCGCAACGAACCGGACGAATTCGAACCGGAGAAGAACAACCTCGGTGATATTGTGATCTCTGCCGAGCAGGCACAGAAACAGGCATCGGAAAACGGCCTTACTCTCGATCTCGAAATCAAGCAGTTGATCCTCCACGGCGTTTTGCACCTGTGCGGCTACGATCATGAGACCGACAGGGGCGAAATGAACGCGCGAGAGATCGAACTTAGAAAGGTGCTGAACGTCGAGGGTTAGGTCAAAGAGTGTTTGAATTCTAGCTGACAGAGGGCTTTGAGAAACCGTTAGGAGCGGCATGTTTGTAGAATATCCGGCGTCTTGTTCGTTCGAGGCCCTTTTTGGCGCGGCCTGTTAACATGCCGCTCCTAACGGAGCTTGCGACCCTCGTCACCGGCTTGTTGCTACAGACAGGGCCGTCCCTACGGGACTACCTTAAACGGAAGCAGGGTTTTCAAAGAACTCTGACAGCCATCAGCTAACAGCTGTCAGCTTTTGGTAGTGGGTCAGTTTGAAATCGAAATTGGTTCGCCCCGACTGCACAAGCCCGCACGCAGTAAGGGCGATACACTCAACGTTCCGGACATCGCCCTTACTGCGTGCGGGCTTGTGCACTATCCGTTCTTTCCAAAATCCGCGAACTGATTTCAAACTGACCCACTACCCAGCTTTTGCTTAAATCGTTTCAGGTCTTACTTTGTGTTAATCTTTGCCTTTAGTAAGCTATGGCCGCTGCTGACAAAACCGCCGACCCGTGCGTAATGGTCATCTTCGGGGCGACCGGGGATCTGACCAAACGCAAACTTTTTCCTGCTTTGTACAATCTCGCCAAAGACGGTCATTTGCCTGACAGATTTGCGATAGTCGGCGTGGGCCGACAGGAGATGCTGTCAGACGAGTTTCGTGATCAGATGCTTGTGAATCTGAAGGAATTCGCGGGCAAGGAAGCGGATTCTAAGAGCATCAAGTGGTTTTGCGAACGGACGTATTACACCGGCGGCGATTTTGACGACGACAAAAAGCTGTTCGCGGACGTTAAGGACATGCTGCGTGACGTTTGCGAGGCGAACAAGATCCCCGAAAACTTCTTTTATTACATGGCGATTCCGCCGGGCCTGTTTGCGAATGTGACGAAAAAGATCGTGAAGAATGGCCTGGGCAGAGAAGAGAATGGCCATTGGCGACGCTTTATCTTTGAAAAACCGTTCGGGCGCGATCTGGCTTCGGCCCAGAAGCTGAACGCTGATCTGCTGAAGATTCTCGACGAAAATCAGATATATCGGATCGATCATTATCTCGGCAAAGAAACGGTGCAGAACATTTTGGTCTTCCGGTTCGGCAACAGTATTTTTGAGCCGATCTGGAACCGGAATTTTATCGATCACGTGCAGATCACCGTCGCTGAAAAGCTTGGCGTCGAACAACGCGGCGGATATTACGATTCGGCCGGAGCGTTGCGCGACATGATCCCGAATCATATTTTCCAGTTGCTGACCCTGACCGCAATGGAGCCGCCCGTCTCGTTCGACGCGGATTCCGTTCGAAATGAGCAGACGAAGATACTTCAGGCGATCCAGCCGTTCTCTCCGGAAGACGCGCTCCACGCGGCGGTTCGCGGCCAATACGGGCCGGGCGCGATCAATGCCGCGCAGGTTCCGGGATACCGCAGCGAAGATAAGGTTTCACCTAACTCGAACACCGAAACCTATGCCGCACTGAAGGTCGGGATCGACAATTGGCGGTGGGCCGACGTTCCGTTTTACGTTCGCACCGGAAAGCGGCTGGCGACCCGCCATTCAAGCATCGTCGTTCAATTCAAAAAGGCACCGTTCATGCTCTTTCGTGACACGCCGATCGAACGCCTGACCACCAACCGCATTGAGATCCACATCCAGCCGGACGAAGGTATCACTCTCCATTTCGGGGCCAAGATCCCGGGGCCGATAGTTAAGATGGGAGCGGTCGATATGGATTTCAATTACGTCGATCATTTCGGCGAGCAGATCGCAACCGGTTATGAGCGTCTTTTGTACGACTGCATGATCGGCGATGCGACGCTGTTTCAGCGTGCTGATATGGTCGAAGCAAGCTGGCGGATCGTTACGCCGATCCTGGATGTTTGGAATGCGATACCGGCGCGCGATTTTCCAAACTATGCCGCCGGATCATGGGGGCCGGCTGAAGGTGACGTGCTACTTGAAAACGACGGCCGTTCGTGGAAGAACACGGTGGCCTGACGGACGGCGGACGGCCCGTCCGCCCTGAGCTTGAGCTAAGTCTAAGGCGGACGAGCCGTCCGCCCTCCGGGATACTTGCTTTTCACATCGTGGAAAAATACCATTTGAATTCATCACCGTATGGAACTTGAGATCGCCATCGCGGCATGCATTCTCATTGCCCTGTTATTTTTGGCGACCGTCGACATGGCGTTCTCTTACCTGTCCGACATTGGCCTGCGCCGCCTGGCCGCGGAGAGCGAGGAAAATAGAAAGCCGCAGACTACACAGTTTTTACGCGAGATACTGGACCACCGCCCGCGCTTTCGCTTCGCCCTTTCATCCGCGATCCAGATACTGTTGATCGCGGTGACGGTACTGCTGACCTGGATCGTTTTTAGCTTCGGCCCCGACCGTCTTACGCTTATTCTGGTCGCCCTTGTTACGGCGGCGGCGTCCACCGTGATATTTCGCCAGATCCTGCCGCGCGCGTTCGTGCGAAATAACCCCGAACAAAAATTGCTCTTTCTGCTCCCTATCGTAAGGCCGCTTTATTGGGCAGCCGCGGCCATCACCAGTCCGTTTGCGGGGTTTTTCTATCCAAAAGAGATCGCAAAGCTTGATGCGACGGCCACGCCCGACCCTTTCGACGACAAGGACGACGACGACGATTTCCAGGCCCTGATGGAAGTCGGCGAGGCCGAGGGCATCATCGAGGAAAACGAGCGCGAGTTGATCGAATCCGTCGTAGAGTTCAACGAGACCCGCGTCGGCGAGATAATGACGCCGCGGACGGAGATCTGCGCGCTGCCGGTCGAATCGACCATTATCGCTGCCCGCGAGTTGATGGTCGAAGAAAAATACTCCCGCATTCCCGTCTATCGCGACAACGTAGATAACATCGAAGGCGTCATTTACGTCCGCGACCTGCTCCAGGCATGGGCCGAAAATAAGGAGCATCTGAAGATCGACGAGATCTTGCGTGACCCCTATTTTGTACCTGAAACAAAAACCGCGGCCCAGCTTTTGAAGGACATGCAGGTCAACCATATGCAGCTTGCGATCGTGGTTGACGAATACGGCGGCGTAGCGGGCATCGTCACGGTCGAGGATATAGTCGAGGAGATCGTCGGTGAGATCGAGGATGAAGACAGCGAGGATGAAGAGATAATCGAGATCGTCGAGGGGGCCGACGGCTATTGGGATGTGCTGGGTTCGACCGAGATCGACAAGATCGAGCGGCTGTTCGATCTTGAGATCGAAGACGACGATTTCACCACAATCGCGGGAATGGTGACGAGTGAGGCCGGATATGTTCCGAAAGTAGGTGAAAAGCTTTCATTCTACGGACTGGACGTAGAGGTGCTTCGCGCGGACGAAAAGAAGCTTGGGCTGCTTCGGCTTCGGCCATCAGTGCCCGGCGATGAGACCCTCGGTGAGGATGCCGCCGCCTAACTCTAAGGAGAAATCAGTTTCTTCCCTTCCTCTAATTCCTCTTCTTCATCTTCCTCGGTGGTTAGGTTTTCCAGCCCTAATACGCTTCCCTCATGGTCGAGGTTAACCGCGGAAAAAGAGTCGTGCCGAGATCCTGGCCAACTCCTTTTGCGCATATGTCCGATCCGGTGCGCATGATAGTCGGCATTTTGATATACTTTCCTATTAGCCCAAAAAAAGGAGGTATGACATGGCTATCAGACTCGGTGACGAAGCACCGAATTTCACTGCTCAAACAACTCAAGGCGAGATCGATTTTCACAACTGGCTTGGCGAAAGTTGGGGCGTACTGTTCTCGCATCCAAAGGACTACACTCCGGTTTGCACGACCGAACTCGGCATGGCGGCAAAACTTAAGCCGGAGTTCGACAAGAGAAACGTCAAGGTAATGGGATTGAGCGTCGACCCGCTGGAATCTCATACCGGCTGGGAAAAGGACATTGAGGAAACGCAGGGAACCGCCGTCAATTTTCCGATGATCGCCGACGACGACCGAAAAGTGTCTGACCTGTATGACATGATCCACCCGAACGCGAATGACACGCTTACCGTTCGCTCGGTATATGTGATCGGGCCGGACAAGAAGGTCAAGCTGATGATCACCTATCCGGCAAGCACCGGCCGTAATTTCGATGAAGTACTGCGGGTGATCGATTCGCTGCAGCTGACATCAAATTACAGCGTGGCGACCCCGGTCAACTGGAAAGATGGCGACGACTGCATCATTGTCCCGTCGATCTCAAACGAAGACGCGAAGGAGAAATTCCCGGCCGGCTTCACGGAAGTGAAACCATATCTTCGAATAACCCCGCAGCCGAATAAGGTGAAGGGTGAATCGCAGACGGCTTGAAATTTCTCAGAAGGATGTCTGAAAAGTCACGAACCGGATGATGATCGTGCTCCAGAGGAGCGAGATGTTTATAGAACGAATGAAGAAATAAGGACCGGGACCCGTGGGGGCGGCATTAAACCCAAACGGATCAACGATATGCCGCTCCTACGGAGCTAACACTGTGCAATCTGAAATGAACCTTCAAGCAGAACTCGAAGGCAAGATACATAGCGTGGAGGTTCGACGCGATGGCGGCAAGGCGATTGCTATTGTCGATGGCCGCGAGTATGCGCTTGAGGTCTCAGAACCTGAAAATGGCGTTTACTTATTCAAGAACGGCGGGAGCATCGCCGAAGTTTTCGTTTCGCCGCAAACGAGATCCGGCGAACCTTTCCAGGTCCAAACCGGCGGCCATTCGTTCGAAATAAAGCTTTTCGATCCGAAACGCCTTCGTGGATCGAACGATGCGGGCGGGCACGGCGACGGTGCGGCTGAGATCCGCACGGCGATGCCGGGTAAGGTCGTACGGATCCTTCTTGAGGCCGGGACTGAAGTTGCCAAGGGCGACGGCGTACTCGTAGTTGAGGCAATGAAGATGCAGAACGAGCTGAAAGCACCCCGGGACGGACGGATCAAGGAGATCACGGTTCAGGAAGGCGCCACCGTGACCGCGGGCGATGTGCTCGCGATCATCGAGAGCTCCGCTCAAGGGTCATAACATCGCTCCGCAGTATTTGCAGTGGACCGCATCCGCATCGTGTCCCTCCGCGTGGCAATTCGGACAAACGTGTGTTGATGCCGGGTTCGGCCGACGGGCCAACTCGGCCGTAACGATCCCGGTGGGGACGGCGATGATGCCGTATCCCATGATCATAACTATTGACGCCAACAATTTTCCGACCGCGGTTTGCGGCGAAATATCGCCATAGCCGACCGTCGTCATCGTCACGATGGCCCAGTAAATGCTGGTCGGAATGTCCGCAAAACCGTGCTCCTCGCCCTCGATCACGTACATCAACGAGCCGACGACGGTCACTATCGTTACAACCGCCATGAGAAACACGCTGATCTTTTGCTTGCTTGCTTTCAGAGCGTCAGTTATTATCCTGCCGCCGGTGACATATTCGGTAAGTTTGAGTACGCGAAAGATCCGCAGCAGCCGGAGGATGCGTATGGTCAGCAAATATCTTGTCTCGGGGACGAACAGGCTCAGATATGTGGGAAGGATCGCAAGAAGATCGACCAGGCCGTAAAAGCTCAGCATATAGCGGAACGGCCGCTTGACCGCTATCATGCGCAGGGCCAACTCGATGCTGAACAGGATCGTGAATGCCCATTCGGCCAGGCGGAGCTCGGGGCCCCAAAGGTCACGCATCCATTGCATGCTCTCAAGAAAAACGGCCGAGACGCTTAGCAAGATCAGAACAGTAAGCGTAACATCAAAAGTGCGGCCAGCCCGCGTCTCGGCTTCGAAGACGATCTCGTAGAGCTTATGACGCCAGGTTGATTCCGCTGGTTCTTTGACTTCGATCCGCACATTTAGATTAAACAACAGGCCGCGGCCGAACGGCAAAACGTCGCGGCCAGGACGTAGATGGACGAAAAGGAGAAAGCGCTATGGCCCTGTCGGAAAATGACAAGAACGACGTAAAACAGATGGTCCTGAACTCGCTGGAGCATCTATTTACCGACCTTACGGAGAAATACAACACCGAGGAAAATCACGATATGGTGTTGTATCTGATGGACGTCGAAAATCGGGTCAAGCAAACGCTGATGGATCCTGCCTTGAATTAGAACGTCAGGAGCATTCGCGCCTTGAGCCCGCCGGTTTCTCAGTAGGCGAGCATGTTCGCCAGCAGGCGATACGCTCCCGGTACGCCCGCCGGAAGCTGTCGGAAAAGTGAATAACTGCAATAGATGTACTTCCCTTTCCCCACGTCCGCGACGACCAGGCCGCCTTTGTTCTCCGGTTCGTTCGGATCGTGCGATTCGAGCAGGCCCGCGTATTTCGCGTCCATCGTGGAAAAGTTGTACAGATTCCGCTCCTGCACCCAGCCTTCGAAATCTTTTTCCGTTATCTTGTTCGGCGCGTTAAGCAACGGGTGAGATGCGTCGAGCATTGTCACTTTGGCCAGCTCATCCGAAACCCTCGGCCCCTGCTGCGCCGGGAACGGAGTGAGGTTCTGCTGCGTGTAGCCCCGAAGCTGGTACTGAACGATCAGTGTGCCGCCGGCGTTTGCGAAATCGATCAGCCGCTGATTGTTTGCGACGAGATCGGGCCGCACCTGATACGCACGGATTCCGACGACGATCGTTCCGTACTTCGAGAGGTCGCCATTCGCAAGCTCGCTCTCCGAAATTGTCTCGACGCTGAATCCCATCTGCCTGATCGCATCCGCGACGCGGTCACCGCTGCCGGTGATATAGCCGACCTTCACGGGTGAAGTCTTTAGATCGACAACCTTTGTTTCGACAACCGCGCGCCGGTAGAATCGATGCGTTTGAATGTGTGGGTACGCGATCGTTTTCATCGTCAAATTCGCAACCGTCTCGCCGATCGTCGCGTGCCCGTATATCTGATACGAGCCCGGCTTCGTCTTTGCGGGTATCGTCACGTCAAACTTGATCGCCGTCTTTTCGCCCGTGCGTTTTAGCTCGAATGACTTTGACGAAGGCACGAATTTCCACCCCGCATTGGAATCGAAACTAAGTGCCGCCGTTCCGTTCACAGCTTGCTGTGAATGATTTGTCACTGTCATTACGACCTGCTTCGTTTGCGGTTTAGCTGAATAGGGAACGATCATCAGCGACTGATCCATCTCGACAGTCACTTTCGGCACAACATCGACATTCCGCCTGATCTCGCCGCGAATATCGTCGGCGAACCGATATTCGATCGGAACGTCGTAAGTGAGCGTTTTCCCAAGGATCTCCAGGGTAACCTGAGCTTTCAGAGCCGCAGGCTGGACCGGTTTCGTCACCGAATTGCCGAACCAGCGAAACATATCACCTGGTCGCTCGTCAATCAGCCAATACGGCTGGGTCGGACGCTCATCCTCCGGAACCGTCACATTGAAATACGCCTCATGATCGCCCGTCTCGCGTCGAAAAAAGCCCGATGTATTCGCCTGCGGCGCTTCGCCCTTCTCAATTTTCCAACCTTCCGGTGCGATCAGCTTTGCCTCGCGAACGGTTACACCCGTGTCATTCCCGTGAAATATCTTTACGCCTATCGCAATTCGCTCACCCGCGGCATAAGTTTCACGGTCGGCGAGCGCGTCGATCTGAACTCCCGCGGCCAGTTTTATTGCTTCACCGAACAATGTTCTCGCGTTTTCCGACAAACCCGGAGCAGCGAGTCCTTGTACTAAGTGGGGAAGAATTGCCGATGGTTCCTCAATGTCGAATTCGTTGAGGGCTCGCGCGGCGCTCGACGACTCACCATTCGTCTCAAGCCCTTCAAATATCGAGGTAACTTTCGTCGAACCTTCCGAAAGATCAAGCGACGAAAACTGATCGCCTTTCAGTTCGAGGACACCTTGTTCCTGCGATTTGTGCTGGCTGCGGGCCTCCATCGCGATCTCGAAGTAAGAGCGTCCGAGCAGCGAGTCGTACTTACCCGTGTTCAGGCGCAAGGTGGGCTCGCCGGGGCCGCGATGCCGAACATAGAATTTCTTGACCTGCCACGCGGCTCCGGCGTCGGTGCACTGCGCCGGATCGGCGGCCGCTCGGACCGCAAGCGGCGAAATGTATCCAGCAAACTGATGCTGGCCATGGCCGTCGGCGGGCGTGCCGGAGAACTGAGATATAACGACCAGCGGACGAAAATTGCGGATCACGCGAACGGCGTCGCACAAAATTATTTTCTCATCCCATTTCTGCTTTGCTTCTTCAAGCGTTTTTGAAAAGCCGTAATCATATGCACGCGTGAAAAACTGCCCGGCCCCGTCAAGGCGGCGTGCCTGGAGCAGTTCTTCGGTGCGAATAACGCCGAGCGCCTCGCCTAGTTCGGGCCCGATGATGTTCTGTCCGCCGTCACCGCGCGTGAGTGAAAGATAGGCCGTGCGAGCATTCTCGCCGCGGGCGAGGTACGCGAGGAGCGCGGTATCCTCGTCGTCAGGATGCGCACCGATCATCAAAACGCTTGCGGTCGTATTCAGCCGCTTGAGCAACTGCATCAAACCGACCGCACCACGATCATAGACCGGCTGCACCTGAGCATTCGTCGTGTGCGTTAAGGCAAGAAACGAAATCAACCACAGATAAACACAGATGGACGCAGATGTTTTTTCCCGAAGTCGACGAATGTGCCAGTGAGACAAAAAGTTCTTAAATCTGTGTTTATCTGTGCCCATCTGTGGTTAATTTTCTCCTTTCACGCTCAGACTTATCAAATATCCTGCGATCACGGTCACGACGCAGCCGATGACATTGAACCAGAGGAATTCAATGTTAGTGTACCAACTCGCGACCCAGACCGAAGCGATGCCGAATAACAGCCCGAAGAATGCCCCGCGGGCCCGCGCTCGTTTTACGACGAACGCCAGCACGAATACGCCGAGCAGCGAGCCGTAAAAGAACGAACCGAACTTGTTAACTACCTCGATGAGCGAGCCGAGATTGGTTGCAAAGATCGCGACAATGCACGCGAATATTCCCCAGATAAATGTCGAAATGCGGCCGACGGCAACGTAATGAGCATCGCTGGCTTCGGGAGCGTACAATCGACGGTAAAAATCGATCGTCGTGGCTGTCGCCAGCGCGTTCAGTTCGGCGGCGATCGACGACATTGCGGCGGCAAAGATCGCGGCGATCATCAGGCCGATAACACCCATCGGCATGTTTTGTAGAATGAATGTCGGAAAGGCGTAGTTAACATCATTAAAGCTCTTGTCGCTCGTTTCTTTGATGAACCCGACCGCTTCCTTTCTTGTATCGTTGAATTTCTTGTCGGATTCGGCATACGCCTGTCTAAATTCCGTGATCGGCCTTTCAGAGAACCTGATCGCGGCCTCTCGGCGTTCCGCGTGGGCTTGTGCGAAATTTCGCTCGATCGTCTGAAATCGCGGGTCGTTTTCCGCCTTGGCGATCTCGGTCGCGTTGAACACGATAGGCGGTGCGGTGAACTGGTAGAAAACAAAAACCAGAACACCGATCAGCAGGATGAAAAACTGCATCGGGATCTTGAGAAACGCGCTCATCAGCAGCGACGTGCGTCCTTCATCCACCGACTTAGCAGTCAAAAACCTTTGCACTTGGCTTTGGTCGCATCCGAAATAGCCGAGCATCAGAAACAGCCCGCCGATCAGGCCGGACCAGATCGTGTACTTCTCCTGAAGGTTGAAGCTCGTATCAACCGTGTTCAGTTTCCCGAGCGAGCCAGCCAAGTGGAGGCCATCATACAATGTCACACCCGGCGGGAAACTCCACAGGATAACGACAAAGCAAACGCCAAGACCGAAAAAAATGACGAACATCTGCTTGACGTCCGTCCACGTTACCGCCTGTACGCCGCCGAAAACGGTGTAGATCGTCGTGGACATCCCGATCGCGAAGATGGTCGCGATCAGATTCCAGCCAAAAACGATCGACAGAACAATGGATGGAGCCGAGATGATAGTCCCGACGCCGAGTCCGCGCGAGATCAAAAAGAAAAAGCTCGTCAGCGTGCGGACACGTACATCAAAACGCTTCTCCAGATATTCATACGCTGTGAAAACATTCGCCCGGTGAAAGAAAGGAACGACCGTCACGCACAGGATGATCATCGCGAACGGAAGCCCATAGTAGAACTGGATGAACCGCATCCCATCGCTGTACGCCTGGCCCGTGGTCCCGACAAGTGTGATCGCCGAAAGCTGCGTCGCCATCACAGAAAGACCGACGGCCCACCATGGCAGGCTGCGGTTCGCGAGGAAATAGCCTTCCTTGCTGTTGCTGTGCTTGGTCATCCGAATGCCGTCCCAAATCACGTAAGCAAGGTATGCGACGACGATGGCCCAGTCGAGAAGTTTCATGCGATATAATTACGCGGAGAAATATTTTGAGAATGCCCAAAGCAGCGTGATCACGACGACGGTGGTCGCCACCACCGCCACGTAAACACGATTCCAGAATTCGTTTGGCTTTTCATTTTCCATGGTCGGATGTGTACTTTCAGTTCGATTTTTTCAGTGGATAGTGGTTAGTGATAAGTGGTTAATTACTGAACTATTCACTTGAAACTGGCCACTATCCACTGTAGAAAACCGTTATGTTCGATGGAAACCGCGTTCGATGTCTTTCATGCTCAGCCGCAGGATCACCGGCCGCCCGTGCGGGCATGTCGTCGGCGACGATGTGAGCAGCAAGCGATCGATAAGCCACTGCATCTTTTCAGGTGTCAGCTTCATGTTTATCTTCACAGCCGCCTTGCAGGCCAGGCTCGCGGCAATTTGGTCGCGAAGCGTCGCTTTTGCGGTACCGCGTTTTTCGAGTTCGACGGTATCCAGGATCTCCGCGAAAAGATTCCTTGCCTCGGACGGCGGAACATCCGTCGGTACGGATTTGATCGCCACGGTCCTGCCCGAAAGCTGCATCAGGCCGAAGCCCAGGTCAATAAGATGGTCTTCGACCAACCTAAACGCCTCGGCCTGGGCGGGCGTCAGGTCGATGGTCTCGGGCAAAAGCAGGTTCTGCGATTCGATCGGCCGGTCAAACTCTTTCTTCCGAAACTTGTCGAACAAGATCCGCTCGTGCGCGACGTGCTGATCGACCAGCAAAAGCCCTTCGTCATCGACCGCGATGATAAAGCTGTCGTGAAGCTGGGCGATCGGCCGGATCTTGGCGGAAGCGACCGCATCAACTTCAGCCGCCTTGACAAGATCGGCAGCGGAGTTGAGAGGCGGCATTTCGATCGCCAACGGCTCGGCTGCGTCCGATGTCCTGATTTGGGCCGCGCTCTCGAAATCCGCCGAGTAATCGGGCATCGAGAAACCGTTCATTGCCGACCGTTCGGTCCCGCTCCATCCCGACGAAACATCCGGAACCGACGGAACATCCGGCACGGTTTGCGGGGCGGGAGGTGAACTGTCGGCTCGGGCCGATTCGGGCTGGCCCGCTCCGGCGTGAAAACCGATAGCGATCTGCTCTTCGCGAGGCGGTTCCTCCAAAGCGACGACAGGCGGCGGCAGTGTCTCGGTCGCGGTTTCGGGCACTATTCCAGCCCGTGCAAGCGAGCTTCGAATCGCCTCGGCTATAACATCTTTAACCGCCTCGTTTCGCCGGAAGCGAACTTCGGTCTTCGCCGGGTGGACGTTGACATCCACTTCCTCAACCGGCACATCGACGAACAGGAACGCGACCGGATAAACACCATGCGGCAGGACCGAGCGGTATCCTTCCAGCAGTCCGCCGGCGATGGTCTTGTCGCGGACGAATCGCTGGTTGACGAAGAAATACTGGGCATCGCGATTAGTGCGCCGCTCACGGGGAGCCGAGACGAAGCCTGAAACCTTGGCGATATATTCACGTCCGCCGGAAACCGGCAGCAGGCTTTCGAGAATTCCCGAACCGAATATTTGAAACGCGCGCTCACGAAGATCGCGCGCCGGTGAAGCGGAGAGGACTTCCCTGCCGTTGTTCGTCATCGTAAACGCTATCTCAGGATGGGCCAGGGCGTAATGCGTAACGATCCCGGCGAGGTGATAGTTCTCTGTCGCTTCAGAGCGCATAAATTTTCGCCTCGCCGGTGTATTGAAGAAAAGATCGCGGACGGAGATGGTGGTGCCCGTATCACGCGCTGCGTCTTTCACATCGATCAGCCTTCCGCCTTCGATCAAAACGCGTGTCGCGGCCTGATCTTCCTCGACCTTGGTCACCAACTCGACTTTTGCGACCGATGCGATCGACGCCAGAGCTTCGCCGCGAAATCCGAGCGTCGCGATCATTCCCAGATCTTCAAGCGTCCGGATCTTCGATGTCGCATGCCGTTCAAAAGCCAGGATCGCATCGTCACGCACCATTCCCGATCCGTCATCAACGACCCGCATCAGCCGCCGGCCGCCCAGCTCGATCTCGATCCTCAGCCGCCGAGCTCCCGCATCTATCGCATTCT
Source organism: Pyrinomonadaceae bacterium (assembly GCA_050250045.1). Lineage (GTDB taxonomy): Bacteria > Acidobacteriota > Blastocatellia > Pyrinomonadales > Pyrinomonadaceae > OLB17. The sequence continues at coordinate 27,578 of JBFWPK010000024.1, forward strand.
CGACCAGCTCCTTTATCACAGACGCAGGCCGCTCAACCACCTCGCCCGCGGCGATCTGGTTTGCAAGGTTGTCCGGTAAGATGTTGATCCTGTTCATCAGCTACAGCTTCGAAATAAAATCATCAACGCCGATCTCCGTTTGGCGAAGAATTGCCCGCAAGGTCCCGCGGTCAAGTTCTTTGTGAAGCGGAACAGTGGTTTGATTCGGCGGGTCGCTCCTAACCAGGGTCACATGACTCCCTCGTTGGCGGTAGACCTCGAAGCCGAATTTTTCGAGCACCTTTACACATTTCTTACCCGAGACGGATGGCAGTCTTGTCATGCGGCAATCTCAACCATCTCGGTTTCGTCTGCCGGTACTGTGATGCCGCGTTCCATGAGAACTTCAAGGTGAAGCGAGACAGCTTCCCTAATATTTTTCAGCGCTTCGTTTCGATCACGTCCCTGAGAGACGCAGCCGCGTAGGCTGGGCACTTCCGCGACGATATATCCGTCCTCACCTCGATAAAGCACGACATTTCTATTCATACATTTTCACCTAAAGGTATAATACCCGATGCCCTTTATCATCGAGATCTATCGACTCGTAAACCCAGTCTATGAAGTTCGACCCGAACCGGTCGAGGAACGAAACGATGCTCAAAGTACGTTCCTGAAGATGACCGTGCGGCAAAAGCGCTGCGAACAAGCTTTTTAGCCGTCGGTTGATCGTCTCATCGGTCTCGGCGCGGCGGAAATGATACTTTTTCCGCAACGCGGCAATGTGGTAGAGGATCTTTCGCCTACGCGTTGCGAGGTTTTCGGCAAGCGTGACGTCCATCTGAGACAATGCCTGATCGAGCCGGTTCAACTCGGTGTTGATCTTCTCCTCGACATCGGCGAACAGCTTCGCGGTGCTTTTGTCGACGAATTCGTCAATGATCCGAGGCAAAACCGCGGCTTCGCCCGCGAACAGGTCGGCGAATTCGAGCCTGTAGCGCTCCAACGTCCGGGCATGTTTCGCTTCGACGACGGTGAAGCTCTGGCGATGAAGGATAGGCGTCACAGGACGGCCCAGTATCCGGTAAACCTCACTGTTCTGCGCAAAATATGCGATCTCAGCCCCGCCGCCGAAATAGCAAAGGGTCGGGAAAAGATAATCCTGCACCACCGGCCGAAGCATCACGCCGGGACTAAAGCGACCGGGCGATGCCGCAGCGAGATCGAGCAGTTCCTCACGGCAGAAACTGGTTTTTTCTCCTTTGGCCTGGAACCCGCCGTCCGCCTTTCGCCGCAGGGCCATCCGCCGCCCGTCGTCTGAGTGCCAGAACAACGGGAAATGGTCGTCCTCTACAAGCACCTGAGCATGATAGCCAGCCTCTGCCAACTCATCGCTGCGTGCGGTCAGCGCCGTAACCATCTCATCGCTGTGCCGAATGGCCTCAGTGTAAACAGGCGCCGCCAGTTGCTTGATCGCGTCATCAAGCGGATCGACGACCACGAGACCAAACTTACCGAGCAGGCCGGTCAGAAACCTGCCAAACGCTTGCCCAAGATCGGTGGCGGACGAATATGCGTCCGAGAGATCGCGGTGCAGTTCCGCCGAAAAATCGGTTACCGGCAACGCGGCGAACAGATCCTCAATGACAGAGACGATCGATCCTTCCAGAGCGACGCGGCCGACGGACGAGCCGTCCACCGATCCATCGGAACGAATGCGCGATTCAAACAATCGGCTCGCATTGTCGATAACAAGACTGTTCGAGACCTCGGCCAGATCGTGGTCCTCAGTCGCCATCCAGAAGACCGGAACGGCCTGGATGCCGCGATCGGAGAGACATTCCGCCGCCTTGATCGCAGAAAGGGCCTTGTAGATCGAGTAAAGCGGGCCGGTGAACAGGCCGGCCTGCTGGCCCGTCAGAATCGCAACCGTATCCGGCCGACGCAGCCGTTCAATATTCGCCAGCGTCTCAGGCCCGGCACCAAGCCGGGTGTTGATCCCGGCCAGGGAGTCGCACAGCGGTTGCCGGTCAACTTTATACTCCGCGAGGACCTCGCCCGCTCTGTCCGCAAGGTCGGCGTACGAGGCAACGGCGGTAGGATAGAAACGCTTAAGGGAAAGCGGAGCCTCCTGATACTGAACAAATAGCTTGCTTTGCGAGGGGATCGACGAGAACGGAAGGCTTGCGCTGGGCAAACCGCGAACACTAACGGGTTTTGGACAGCCGCTGTCACTCATGTTAACTGTTGGACTCCCGGATGTTTAGATTATAGGGTTCGACCTGCCAACTTCCAAACCTGCGAGGGAGACGGGAGTTTTCGGCTATCGGCCACGCCCGCCCATGTGCCGCAAGATGGCTGCGGAAAATGATCCAAACGGTTTTCGGCTTTGTCCGGCCGTTTTGCGGAAAGCTCCGCGGCCTGCCTGTGACGCCCGCAACTGTTACACTCGGCGTTCTTTCGGTTAGAATCTCGTTTATGTCAAGAATGGCACTGGCAATCCATGGCGGAGCGGGGACGATATTCAGGTCCTTGATGACGCCGGAACTGGAACGAGAGTATCGCGGCGGATTGAAGGCCGCCTTGAAGGCTGGGTGGAGCGTCCTGCAAGGCGGAGGCGCGTCGCTGGATGCAGTCGAGGCCTCGGTTGTTTCGCTTGAGGACTTTCCGTTGTTCAATGCCGGACGGGGGTCTGTTTTCACTCACGATGGCATGAACGAAATGGACGCTTCTATAATGGACGGCCATGCGCTCAAAGCCGGAGCCGTCGCCTTTGTCCGCAATGTCAAAAACCCGATCAAGCTCGCTCGCCTGGTAATGGATCGCACCGAACACGTCCTGCTCGCCGGCGAAGGCGCCAACCAGTTCGCCGAACAGATGGGAGCCCGGACCGAACCCGATGAATACTTCTTCACCGAGCACCGCTATCGGCAACTTCTCGACGCTCGTGAAGCCGGCGTCGTCCAACTGGATCACACAGCGGCGGGGGAAAGACAACCGGTAGAGAGCGTGCCTTCTTCGAACGAAAAACCACGCGGAACCGTCGGTGCGGTCGCCTGCGATGCCAACGGCAATCTCGCGGCTGCAACTTCCACGGGCGGGATGACAAACAAAAAGTTCGGCCGCATCGGCGACACTCCCATCATCGGTGCGGGCAATTATGCCGATTCAAACTGTGCCGTTTCGTGCACAGGTCACGGCGAATACTTTATGCTCGGCGTTACGGCGTATGACCTTTCCGCTCGAATGAAGTACAAGAATCTAAGCCTAGCGGAAGCCGCCCGCGAAACGATCGAACGTCTTACCGGCATCAAAGGCGAGGGCGGTTTGATCGCCGTGGACCGACACGGAAATGTCGCTCTCCCGTTCAACAGCGAAGGTATGTATCGCGGCTGGATCACAGACGGCGAGAGCATTCACACCGCTATCTATCGTTAGCCTGCCCTGCCCCTTTCTGGCGGCTTGTGCGAACCCGCAATTTGTGCAATAGTTCGGTCGATCTTAACAACCAGGGTCGTTTTAACGTTTGATCAAAAGGAGATGAAAGCGACATGAAACGATTGCTCAACACGGTCCTGATCGCCACGACAGCGATCTGGCTGAGTGCGTGTGCACCGGCCGAACCAACAAACACTTCAAACAGGAATACGAATGGCTCGAACGCATCCAATGCCAATGCCAAGCCGGTGGCCGCGGCCCCGACAAAGGAGATGCTCATCGATTTGGACAAGAAGGCGAACGAGGCCTTCATGAAAGGCGACTCGGCTCATTTTGAAGCGATGCTCAGCGACAAGTTCGCCGGCTATGAAGCAGGCGGCAAGATGAGCAGGGCCGATCTGGTCAAGATGGTCGGCGGCACGAAATGCGACGTAAAATCATGGTCGCTGGACGAACCGCAAATGCACCAGATCGACCAGGACACCTACGCCACGATCTACAAGGCGACTTTCGACGCTACCTGCGACGGTCACAAAGTCCCGTCGCCGACGCGTGCCATCAGCCTCTGGACCCGCAGCGGCGACAAGTGGGTCGGATCCTTTCACTCCGAAACTCTGATAGCCGACGCAAAGAATCCGCCAAAGATGCCGCCTCCGCCATCGGTAGCTGATAAGAAAGACGAGGCTGCCGCTCCGCCGCCGGCCGACCCGAACCTCGACGCACTTATGGCCGTGGAACGTTCGGGCTGGGAAGCCTGGAAGGCCCGCGATGCCAAAAAGCTTGAAGAAATAACCATGAAAACTCTCGGCTTCATCGGCCCGTTCGGCGATTACACGGGGAATCAGGCAGACACCATCAAACAATGGACCGGCGGAACCTGCGACATCAAGAGCGTGAATCTTAGCGATGGCGCGGCGACGACGCTCTCGCCGACGGTCGCTATCCTGCACTTTAAAGGCGTGGCCGAAGGCACCTGCGACGGCCAGAAACTCCTACCTCTCTGGGGCACCAACATCTACGTTAAGGACGGCGGTAATTGGAAACTTGCAGCCGGGATCGAACGGCCAGCAGGATGAGTAAAAAAGGGGCCGGGATGTCTCGGCCCTTTTTCATTCGGAATAACGAATAGCTGATAACGAATAGCGAATAACTATTCTTTACGCCTTGCGGTCTTCAGCGAGCTTATCAGGAGTTTCTGAAGCTCCTCGCAATCCGTGAGCAGCGAGGTCGCAAGATTTTGCCCAATGAATTCCGAATCCCGCAATATCCGAAGCCAGAAATTTGTTTTGAAGGCCTCTTTGTTTGCCAGGGAATATTTTGATACGAAGTCGCCATGGTCCGGCGACTGCCTGGCTTCCTCGATAAAAACTCCCACCGCCGTGCCTGAATCAAGCACCTTCCGAGCTAGAACGTATTCCTTTTTCTCATTGTTCAAATACTCACTCAACTTCACTATCCGCAGTGCAAATTTGTAAGATTTTTCCAAGAGTATATTCTCCGCCATTCACTAACCTCCTATTATTCGCTATTCGTTATCCGTTATTCGCTATTCCGAACAAAATAGCCAACGACAATCTCATTCCCATCTGTACTAAAGGAAATCGTCCCCTTATCGCCCGTAGTCGAAACCTCCGCACCGATCGCTTTCCATCGCCCGACTACTTCCTTGTGCGGATGTCCGAACGGCGATTTCCGGCCGACCGAAATGATTGCAAAACGAGGTCGAGTTGACGCGACAAATCCTGCCGTTGAAGAGGTGCGGCTACCGTGATGTGGCACCTTCACAACATCGGCCCGCAGGTTTGCATTCGCTATTTCAGCTTCAGCAAGTTGCTCGATATCGCCGGTAAGGAGAAATGTCCGCTCGCCAAACGTCATGCGGATGACAAGTGAGCGGTCATTCTCGGAGCGTGTTTCGACACCGTCCATTGGAGGATTCATGACCTCAAACTTCACGCCGGAGACCTCGAAGCTGTCACCGCGTGAGAGTCGTTTTCGGGGCACTTGTTCCTGATCCAGTACTGAGGTGAGCCGCACATAGTCCGCGTCATCAGGTCGCGGAAAGCCGAGCCAGGCGTGTCCTATTCGAAAGTTCCGGGCAACATCGGCAAGGCCCTGAATATGGTCGGCGTCGGCATGCGTGGCGACGAGATGGTCTATTCGCGAGTAACCCTTTTCCCAAATGAATTCGGACACAACAGCTTCGCCGATCGACGGCCGATCAGGCTCGAACGCCTCATCGTCCTCATCCCGGTACGAGGGTCGTCCGCCACCGTCGATGAGCATCGTTTCGCCATTCGGAAATGTGATGAAGATCGAATCTCCCTGACCGACATCGAGAAACTCCACGTGAAGTCTGGAATCGCCACGCGGCCCGCTGAACGGATGAAAGACAATGATGCTTCCGAGAATGATAACGGCGGCAGCGGCTGGCAGCAGAGCTTTCGTCCTGACTATGGCTTCGCGTGTTTGGGATCGGATCGAGAAAGGGTCCCACCGAAAGACGGAAATGGCGAGGACGGCGGCGAACATGAAATAGGATGCGTACAGCGGCAACTCATGATCGCCATAGACTGGAACGCGGAAACTAAACCAGCCGCGGACCGAGAGCAATGCGGGAACCGTCACCAACAGCCCGTGCAGGATCTCCGTCAGCCTGACAAACGGGAGGGCAAGTGATTCGCTGAGGTACGAAAACAGCATGGCGAACAACGACGCGAATGACTCGAATGCAAGAAAGATGCCGGTCCAAAGATTCATCGGCACCGAGATCGGCGTCACGCGATGAAAGTAATGCACTACCAGCGGCAGCATTGCGATCTGAACGATCAGCGATATCAGAACGCCCTCGAAAAGGTACGCGAGACATCGCTGAACCGTTCGGTCGAGCCGGACGTACGGCGATTTGAACAGGTTTGCCGACCAGACGTTCCGTGCGGCATCTATTTCCCATCGTTTCGGGTTCCAGTAGAGCGTCTCGCAGGCACGGCTGAGCAAACGCGGAACGCGAGCCGGAAAAGGTTCGTTAGAATTCGGGGCCCATTCTCCGATAGATCTGAGAATCTTGATCAGTGGAAATCCAACGAGTACGATCGCGGCAACGCTGACGAAGGTGAGTTGAAACGAAGGTGTGAACAGGTCCGCCGGCCGCCACGCCAACAGTATCAACCCGCACGTTCCGAACGCATTCGCCAGTGATCCGCTGCGATGAATGACAAACGAAAACCACAGGATCGTAAACATCAAACTCGCCCGGACAACCGGGACCTCCGCTCCGACGGCAATGGTATAAAGCCATAGAAAACCGCAGGCAGCGACAAACTGAACCCACTTTCGCCGCGTAAACAGGCCGACGAACATGGCCGCCAGTCCGCCGATAAACGTGATGTGGAGGCCGGAGATGACGAGGACGTGAAACGTGCCGCCTTCGCGAAAAACGTCGGCGGTTTCCCGATCGAGAAAATACTTATTGCCGAGCAGCGATGCGCTCATCACACCGGCGACTTGCGGGCTGAACATCTCGCGAAACTTAGCGATCAGTCGTTCGCGAATGCCGAACACAAAAGCAGACAACTCCGAGCCGCCGGATCCGAGGTTCTCAACCAACAGCGGGCTTTTGATCGTCCCGCTGGCATCCAGGCCCTGCCAGTCGAGAACAGTCTTCCGCGAAAGCACTCCGGGATTGCGAAAGCCCTCATCGCGGTTGAGATCGCATGCTATCCGGACCCGTGTGCCAGAATGAAGATCAAGCCGGGCGTAATCATCAGCCATCTCGCGAGTGTCGGCCGAGGCAAACAACCGGACCTCTCCTGAGGCGCGTTGGGCGTTACCCCGATAGGCGATCGAATCAACATCGACGCGTACAAAAAATCCATCCACCGCGGATTCCAGGCTACCCGTGATAGTGCCCGTTATCGCGACCGGTTGACCAGAAACGATATGGCCGCTGTCATAGACCGAGCGGATGCGGTCAGGAGTTATCAACGCTCTATCGGCCTGATACACTATCCCACCCGCAACCAAAAACGCTGCCGAGATCAGCAGCGTTGCGGCTTTATGGTTCGCCAATGCGGCAGCACCCGCCGCAAGCCCGACGCAGGCCGCGATCAATACGACAAGGTTCGCCGATACGAATGCAGACACAGCGATCCCCGCCGCGAACATCGCGGCCAGCAGGAGCATCGGAACATCTGACAGCTTCGGGCTTCGTGAAATGTGAGGCACTCGCGATTATCTTACTCTAATCAGGTGGCGAATGCTCCGAAAGCGAACGTCGCTGATACCATCGATCAGGATCAGCTCCTCCGGCCTGGTGAACGGGCCGAACTTTTCGCGGTGCTCAATGATCTTTTCGGCCATCGATACGCCAACGTGCGGAAGTCGCTGAAGTTCGTCGACTGAGGCCGTATTGATGTTTATCCTGGTGGGTATATTCGCGGGTGAAACTCTATCTGTTGGATCGGAAGTTTCAGATCTCAGATTTGAGATCTCCGGCTTTGCGGCTTCGTGGCGAGGTACGTCGCCGCACGCAGTTGCTGTCAGTGCCGCAAGAAGAGCAATTGAGAAGCGAAGATTCATCGACCGAGGATCGTCGAAAAAGGCGACAAAGTGCAACAGCACAGCATCTAAACCTCTTCGCCCATCTCAACCACATCCTGCAGGTCTTCGTAAGCCTTTGCAAGCACCGGCCGTGCACGGGTCGAGCCGTCCATTTCGCCGATATATCCTTCGCGGACCATCGCGTCGAGGATTGCCGCAGCCCGGCCGTAGCCGATGCGGAGGTGGCGCTGGAGCAGCGAGGTTGAAGCTCGTTTCGCCTGCACGACCGATCTTACCGCATCCCAGAACAGCGGATCGCGCTTGCCCGGCAGATCATCGGCGTCGTCCATTTCTTCGTCAGTCTTTGTAATGCTGTCGTCGTAAACCGGGCCGTCGCTCTGTTCCTTTACGTGCTCGACGATCTTAAAGATCTCGGTCTCATCGACAAACGCTCCGTGCACGCGAACGACCTGTGAGCTGGCCGGCGGCAGGTAGAGCATATCGCCGCGGCCGAGCAAACCCTCGGCTCCGTTCGAATCAATAATGGTGCGCGAATCTACCTTCGACGAAACGCGGAACGAAATGCGCGCCGGAAAGTTCGCCTTGATCAACCCGGTGATCACATCGACCGACGGCCGTTGGGTCGCAAGTACAAGGTGAATGCCGACGGCACGTGCCATCTGTGCGAGACGCGTGATCGATTCCTCGACCTCTTTGCCGCTGACCATCATCAGGTCGGCAAGTTCGTCGATGATACAAACAATGTACGGCAGCCGCTGGTAAGGCTCGCCTTCGTCGTCGAGCTGATCCAGCAATTTTCGACGTTCTATTTCCTTGTTATAACCATCGATATTGCGTACGCCAAATCCCGCGAGGTATTTATACCGCCGTTCCATCTCGCTCACCGCCCACCGGAGTGCGACCGCGGCGCGCTTCGGGTCGGTGATGATCGGCGTCGCCAGATGCGGAATATCCGCGTAAACTCCGAGTTCCAGCCGCTTCGGATCGACCATGATGAACTTCACTTCGTCCGGCTTGGCCTTGTAGAGTATCGACACGACCAACGTGTTCACTCCGACCGACTTACCCGCGCCCGTTGCACCGGCTATCAGTAAGTGAGGCATTTTCGCGAGATCGGCGACGTAGTTGAGTCCGTCGATCGTCTTACCCAACGCAAGCGTAAGCAGCGAATCGGACTCCTTAAACTTTTTCGACTCGATCACATCCCGCAGCTTGATCACGGCCCGGTTCTTGTTCGGCACCTCGATACCGACAAAAGCCTTGCCCGGAATTCGATCAATGCGGATCGATTCGGCCTTCAACGCCAGGCAAAGATCGTCAACCAAACCGGTGACGCGCGAATACTTTACGCCCGGATCGGGCTTGAACTCATAGGTGGTAACAACCGGCCCGGGGCAGATGTGCATCACCTTGCCCGCGACGTTGAACTCCTTTGTTTTCTCCACAAGGTCACGGGCAACTTGTTGAAGCGCAACCTCGTTCTGCTCGACGCTCGCGTCGGCTTCGTGCAGATATTCTGTCGTGGGCAGAACGTACTCTCCATAGTTGGCCGCGTTCTTTTTCGCTCCGGGCAGATCGTCGTCCTCGATCTCCTCGTTCGCACCAGATCCCGGCAGATCGGCCGCATCCAGGTCTTTTGTCGTTCGTTTCGGTCTGATGGGCACGTCAAGCACATCGACCGGCCCGCCGTTGTCCTGAGGCGAACGAAGCGTATCGGGGATGCCTTCGTTCTCTTTTGGCCTCTCCGTGTTGATGATCGTCGGCACTGCCGGTTCGGCGCGGGTGCGGTTCTCGGCCGGCCCGTTCGTCGTTATAAGCGCATTGGCGGCCGTTGATCCGGCTGCCGCGCCTTTAGCCTTTTGAACGATGGCCTCGGCCTCGTCCCCAACAATTATTGTCGAGGGCGGTTCCGCCCCAAGTTTGCCCACTCTTGCGATCTTCCGTTTTCCGCTTCGCTCAACCGCCGCCGCGTGCACATCCGCTCGGGCCGCCTTTCGTTTCTCACGCCACTCGTTCACGCGGACCATCAGGTTTGCCCAAGCCAGCTCAAAATGCCCGACAAAACCGGCGAAGGATATGCTGCTGATAAGCAGCGTCGAGGTAACCAGTGTCGTCAACATCAGGATTCCGGCGCCGATCACATTCAGCAAATAAACCGACAGCCGCGCAAATCCGGCACCGAGTATCCCGCCGTGCCAGCCGCCAAGGCTCGCAAGTCCCGCAACAGACGCCACAAAGAGAGGAAATCCGATCAGCCGGCTGACACTCGGCCGCAATCCCTGCGATTTGAAGATCCGCCACGCGATGAGGCCCAGCAATGCCGGCGAAAGATATGCGGCGATCCCGACCGCCTGGAACAGAAGGTCCGCGACAAAGGCCCCAACCCGGCCGATCCAGTTCTCGGTTGGATAGTTCGACCCAAGCCCCGTCGAATTTGGAGATGGGTCAGTACCGAACGATGCCGACACGAGGCACAGGAAAACGAGTACGGCAAACGCAAGCAGCGCGACCGACACAACTTCGTTCGCCCGCGAGACACTCTTTTTCGAACCCGCGGCCGTCCGCTTCTTCAAAAGCGTCGCTCCGTCATCGAGGCAGAAGTTCTGGCCGTCGTCATCGTACGTCTTTTTGCATTTGGGGCAGATCTTCATCTGTCGTTCGGACAACTCTCGCAAATGCTCGGATGGGCGCCGAGCCGTTAAATATTGTTAGTGTATCAGGTAAGGTAATAAATAAGATAACGGCTCGACACCGTTGATAAGCGCTACTGACGTTATTGTACGCGTGGTGTCAAGGGCTGTCCGCCGTCGGCCCGGCGGGATGCCTGGTTGTTCGTCGCCGAACGATGGTTTCGATAGCTTCGCAGAAGCGGTCGAGTTCGCGCGGGCGCGTAAAGATATTTGGAGTTATCCGAATGCCCGAAAACTCCTCGTGGACGATCGGCGTAGCTATGATCTTGTGCTTTGCCATCAGGTGATCGGTGACCTTGACCGGATCGTGGCCCTCGATACTAAAATTTGCGATAGCACAGAATTGGGCCGGATCGAATGAGGTGTTGAACGTAATTCCGGGCAGGTGCCGAAGCCGGCCCATCCAGTATGACGACAAGTATCTGAGCCGCTCTTCCTTCCGCTTTGAGCCTATAGCCTCGTGGAACAATAGGGCTTCGCCGATCGAAAGCCGTGTCGCCGAGGAGTGCGTCCCGACGTCCTCAAACTTCCTTATGTCGTCGACCTTCTTGTCCACCGCAACCATGAGCGGCCATACGTCGCGGACCTTGTTCTTTCGCACATAAAGCAGCCCAGCCCCTTTTGGGGCATAGAGCCATTTGTGCAGCGAACTGCCGAAATAATCGCACTGAAGATCATCACGCTTGAAATCGAACTGGGCGAAGGAGTGGGCCCCATCGACGATCGTTTCGATTCCACGCTCGCGGGCCATTTGGCATATTTTTCGAACCGGCATTATCTGTCCGGTAAGATTGATCTGATGCGATATGAGCACAAGCCGGGTCCGCGGCGTGATCGCGGCTTCTATCGCGGCAACGATCTCGTCCGTATCCGCCGGTGCGATCGGGATCTTCACCAGTTTCAGCTTCGGGCCCTCGCGCAGTTCACGCTGCCGCAAGGCGGTAAGCATTCGGGGATAGTCCTGCGTCGTCGCCAGCACCTCGTCGCCCGAACGGAGGTCGATCCCGAACAAAAGTATCTGAAGCGATTCCGAAGCGTTGCGTGTGATGGCTATTTCGTCGGGATCGCAGCCGAAAAGATCGGCCAGTCCGGACCGGACCGTCTCGGCCTGCGGCTCGAGCATCTGCCACATCGTGTACGCGGTCGAGTCTTCCTGCTGCTTATACCGGAAGAACGCCTCGGTGACCATCTTCGGGCTGGGGCTCGTCCAGCCGCTGTTGAGATTAAGAATGCTGCGCGAGATGGCGAATGCGTCGGCGATCGACGTCCAATACTCCTCATTCAGGGCTGCTTCGGCAGCCGTAAGGCCGCTGATGGATGCACCAGCGTCTTTTACCGCCTGATAGAGCGAATCCACCGTCGGTGAAAGCAGGGCCATCAGCCCCAGGCTCTTCCCAGCGGAGGCAAGCAGCCTCCCGCGCGACCATCTTCGTGCTGTATCCATTATCGATTCGATGAAGAAGGCGGCTCGAATGTACCCTGCTTTATAGATTAAATGAGCCCGGCCGCCAGCCCGTTCCCCGATCAGCGTTACCCAATGATAACACCCCTTCCCGCCGCTTCTGCATCTGGCCGCTCCGCCCGTGGACCGCGCGGGCGGCAGCAGCGACTGCTCGCGCCTGGGTTGACAATTTGCCAATCGAAACCTCCGAAGCTAACCTAATTGTTATGTCAAATAAACCTACGCCGAATGCAAGCTACAGTCTCACCCTTCGGCTTCGCATTCATAATGAGCCCGGAAAATTGGGCGCCATCACGACCGCCATCGGAAGAGCAGGCGGCGATATCGAGGGCATCGATATCGTGAGTGTCGGCAAAGATTTCCTGATCCGCGATATAACGGTCAACGCCGCGTCCGAGGCACACGATGACGAAATACTCGCTGCGCTTCGCGACATAGACGGTGTCGAGGTCGTGTACGTTTCCGACAGGACCTTTCTGATGCACCTCGGCGGCAAGATCGAGGTCGCATCGAAGATGCCGCTGAAAACCCGCAGCGATCTTTCAATGGCGTACACGCCCGGAGTCGCCCGTGTGTGTGAGGCGATAGCAAAGGACCCGGAGAAGGCCTTCAACCTGACGATAAAGAAAAACACCGTGGCCGTCATCTCTGACGGAACGGCGGTCCTCGGTTTGGGCGATATCGGGCCGGCGGCGGCGATGCCCGTGATGGAGGGCAAGGCCCAGCTCTTTAAAGAATTTGGCGGCGTCGATGCTTTCCCGATCTGCCTGAATACGAAAGACCCGCACGAGATCGTTCAGACGATAAAGAACATCTCGGTGGCCTTCGGCGGGATAAACCTCGAAGATATTTCTGCGCCGCGTTGCTTCGAGATCGAGGAGCGGTTGAAAGAAGAACTCGATATCCCGGTGTTTCACGACGACCAGCACGGTACGGCTGTCGTGGTCCTGGCGGCGTTGATAAACGCTCTAAAGATCGTCGGCAAGCGGATGGAGGACATCAAGGTTGTCGTGAACGGAGTCGGGGCGGCCGGGGTCGCGTGTTCGAAGATCGTGATGGCCGCCGGTGTGAAGAACATCATCGGCTGCGACCAGACAGGTGCGCTCTTCGAAGGCCGAACCGAGAATATGAACTGGGTCAAGGACTGGTACGCGCGAAATACCAATCCGAATAAAGAGCAAGGCGGCATTCATGACGTTATCAAGAACGCCGATGTTTTCTTCGGCCTGTCAGCCCCGGCGGTGATCGATGAGACGGACCTTAAGAACATGGCGGCTGATCCGATAATCTTTGCGATGGCAAATCCGATCCCCGAGATAATGCCCGAGGATGCCGCGGGGCTGGTTGCGGTAATGGCCACGGGCCGCTCGGATTATCCGAACCAGATCAATAACGTACTTTGCTTTCCGGGCATCTTCCGCGGTGCTCTGAACTGCCGGGCGTCGCGCATCAACGAAGCGATGAAACTCGCCGCCGCTGAGGCCATAGCGGACATCATCGGCGAGGACGAACTGCATCCTGATTACATCATTCCCTCAGTCTTCGACCGCCGCGTCGGGGAAGCCGTGGCCGCTCGCGTTGAAAACGCCGCCTATGACTCAGGTGTTGCCCGCCGCGAACGGGCTACTGCCGATTCGGAATTTTGAAACCTTGGAATGGCCCAGGGCTGAAGGCTGATAACTGGAAGAGAGCCTTGAGAAACCGATTCGCTCCGTTAGGAGCCGCATGATCGTAGAATATCAGACACGCGGTTCGATAAAGCCGCTTTTTGCGGGCGGCCTGTTAACATGCCGCTCCTAGCGGCGCTTGCAACTCTGGTATCCGGCTTCTTGCTACAGACAGGGCCGTCCCTACGGGACTACCGTAAACGAATGCAGGGTTTTTTGACATCTCTGGAAGCTGATAGTTGAACCAGAACACCCTCCTCAAAGGATTTTCCTTCCGAACGACTCGGATAGGGTGTATTCTGTCACCAGGCAAACGCCTGCGGTTGCGATGATACGAAAGAGGCTCAATGAATTACCGGTCGAAGAGGTTGCGAACACGCTAACGCACGGATTTGGGCTCGTCCTGAGCGTCGTCGGGTTTCTCGTCCTCATCGTTCTCGCTGCATTTCGCGGCGGGCCGTCCGATATTATCGGCTGCGTTATCTATGGTCTGTCGTTGGTGATCCTCTATTCGGCCTCAACGATCTATCACAGTACGACCTCGCAGAAACTGAAAACCTCTCTCCAGCTTGTCGATCACTGCTGCATTTATCTGTTGATCGCAGGTTCGTATACTCCTTTTGGCCTGGCAATATGGGAAGCTCCTTTCGCCCGCGTCCTGCTTGCGGGCATTTGGGTTTTTGCACTCACGGGAATCGCACTCAAACTCGTGTTCGGCAACAGATTTCCGGTCCTCACCGTCACGTCTTACGTGATCATGGGCTGGCTTGGCGTTTTCGCTGTCCAGCCGATCTTCGAACTCCTTGGCACAATGCCGGTAGCACTGGCAATTGCCGGCGGCGTCGCATATACGATCGGCGTAGTATTCTTCCCGATGAAGAGTATCCGCCACCACCACGCGATCTTTCACGTCTTCGTAATGGCCGGCAGTATCATTCACTACATAGCTGTCGTTTTGTACGTGGTTCCTTGAGGAATTTTGACGTAGACCGTCACGCAGAAACCCTTGCCCCGTTCACTTTCTCGGCAAGTTTCGGAACAAGCATTTTCGCAGCATCGATCGCTCCCTTGATATGCCGCTGGTGCGTGAAATGTCCCGCGACGTAAACGCCGGGCACATTGGTTTCAAACGTCTCCGGATCATAAACGGGAACTTCTCCGCCTTTGCCCGGTTCGGTTTCGACACCGAGACTTTTTAGCATCGTCAGGTCGGCGTCTGAGCCGATCAGCACAAAGACAACATCGTTCGCGATGACGACGCGTTCGCCGTTCTCGCTCTCAAGCTCAACTTCCCTTTCTCTGATCTCGATCACCTTGCCCAGGAAGAAAAGCTTCAGGCAGTGCTCGTTCAACTCCTCTTCAAGCGGCTGCTTTACCCAATATTTAATGCAGCCCTGTTTCGGGTCATTGTTTTCCCAATCCTCGCGAAAGATCGCCAGTGTCGTCTCGGCCCCTTCCTGGGCCAAAAACAACGCCGCCTCGCCCGCCGAGTTCCCTCCGCCCACGATAAGGGCGCGCTTTTTCACCCACGGATAGGTTTCGCGAAAATGGTCGTGGACCTTCGGCAGGTTTTCGCCCGGCACGTTCAGTTTTCGCGGATAGTCCATCGCTCCGATGGCGAAGAGAATAGTTCGCGTTTCATACTTGTCTCGATTCGTAAAGACGGAAAAGGTGGCGGTATTACGCACTTCGCATTCCGCAGTCCGCACTTCCAGCACTACTTCCTCCGTCCGTACATTCAGCTCGTTATCCAAAACGAACCGCACATAGTATGAAAGCAGCTCCTCACGCGTCGGCTTTTCTCGGGCTGGTTTGAGATCGCCTTCGACAAACTCAAGCTCATTCGTTGTCGAAAAGACCGTCAGCCCGACGGGATAGTCATAGATCGTGTTGCCGATCAACCCCTTTTCAAGCACAACATAATCGAGGCCCGCCTTCTTCGCCTCATACGCCGCCGCGATCCCAGCCGGGCCCGCTCCGATTATTATCAGGTCAAGCATCCAAACGCTTTCTCAGTTCTCTAAGCTCCTTATTCGTGCGAACCGCCTGTGAAAAACTCAGACCAAACACCATGGCGATAAACAATGCCAGATACAAATTCGCGGAATATTCTCTCGAAATGTTAGCAATTTCTGTGTAAGCAATATGCGAACACAAATCCTTCACGTTTGACCCGCTGTTGTGGTTCAAACACATCTCAAGCATTTCCTGCTGATATGCAAATGCGTCCTGACGCTCCCATCGCAGCAAAAAGGAAAACAGTCCGCTAACGATAAGCGAGGCCGCAACAAAAATAAGTACGTGCTTCATAGTCTATTGATCCAGGCGCTTGAGGTAATCAGTGAAGATTTCAATCTGCTTCCGGGTGTTCTCTAAAGTCCGCTTCGACTCCAAATACGCGTGCCACTCGTTCGTCATGGTCAGTCCCTTCGTCATGTCCTCATCCAACGCATGCGCCATAACGACGAGCAGATCGCTCAATGCCGCATGTCCGGCCAGCAACGACTCTATTATCGTATAAGCCAGCTTCGCGTTCTCCAGTTCAATCTCTAACTCGTCCATTTTCCTCACTTTCTTGCTTTTCTTCTCTTTTTTCTTCTTTTCTTTTTTCGTGGATCCTCGTCTTTCTTTAGACAAAAGAAGACTTATCCACGAAATAAGAAAACAAGAAAACAAAGAAACGCCCTCTGGATCAGATAATCAGTTTCTTCCATTCTAACCTGCCGTGACTCCCGAAATTAAACAGCAGCCCCACGCGCATTCTGCTTACTTTCAGATAGTTCAGCACCTGCGACCAATCGACCGGAGATAACTGATTTAGGGCCTTTATCTCAACGATTATTTTCCCGAAGCATACAAAATCCGATACGTATTCTTTGTCTAACAAATAGCCCTTGTATTCGATACTAAATCTCTGCTGCGGAACGAATGGAAGCTTTCGAAGGCCAAATTCGATTGCAAGGGCACGCTGATAAACGGGTTCAAGAAAACCGGAACCTAACTTGTAATAAACTTCCATCGCCGCCCCCGACCACTGAGTAGGTTTCTTCGGCAAGGATCATTTCTGAAGGATTATTCGGATCACGGCGGTCGTCCATAATTTTCTTTTTTCTTCGTTCGTGTGTTTCGTGGACAAATTCCCAAGATCATCCACAAAATACACGAAACGGATCAAAAAAGAGTCTTTGTTTCTTCTTTCGTGTCTCTCGTGGATAAATTCCTAAGTCGTCATCAGATCAAAAAGGCAACTGACTAACAGTTACCATCTCATCACCGGCACTAAGCTGGGTCCCGGCTGCCAGATGTTCATACCGAACATAAGCCAGAGCGGCTAGTTTTTCTAGCTTAGGAGAGCCTGTAACCGATGTAATTCTCCCGGCATTCTTGCCATCGACTGTTGTTAGCTCGGCCCCCGGCAGGAGGCCGGTCGCTACCGCGTCCGGTTCTGACAAGAGGCCTGTCAACTGCTTGGCCACGTGGCCGCGAAAGTGGATCCGGGCGATGATCTCCTGGCCGATGTAGCAGCCCTTGCTGTATGAGATCATTCCTTCGAGACCGAGTTCCGGGACGATCGTTGTCTCGTCCATATCGACGCCGTATTTCGGAATGCCGGATTCGATGCGAAGGGTTTCGTAGAGCTCTTCTGAAATTTCGAGCGATCCGCTTTTCAGCAGATCATCGCGAAAGTCGGCGGCGGCCGCTGTCGGGATGAATTGAGCAAATGAGCGGCCGGTTGAGAAAGAGAACCCACCCGCTGACGCAGGCGGTTCTGACTGGGCACTCCAGATCTCGAAGTATTGATATTGCTCCGATAGGTCCTCGACAAAAAAGTCGCCGGCAAAAGTGAAGCGGAAAAGATTCTGAAAAAGCCTTTCGCGGGTTGCCTCTTCGGTCTCGATCAGGAAGCGTTCGCCTTGCCGCAACACGCGGACGAGCGCCAGCAAACGGCCCTGGGCATTTGGGAACGCGGCGAGCATCTCGGCCCGATCTTCGAGGGTTTTCACATCGTTGGTGATCAGCCCGTCGAGAAATTGGACGGATTCCTTTCCCCAAACGGCAAACAATCCGCGCGGCAATTCGATAAAACCCGAGCGCTCTGACCGTAACTGTTCGTATATTTTGAGATCATTCTCTTTCATTGACACGTTATTCTTATACGTTATTCGTTCTATCGGGGATAAACAACCTCGCCCGTACGGCGAAGGCCGGTCGAATTTGATACAATTGGTTTTTGCAGCGTTATGGAGGCCGGTCGCTACCGCTTCCGGTTCTGACACGAAAAGCCGGAGCCGGCCGCTACTGTTGCCGGTCCTGACAAGAGAATGAGCCAATTAACAGAAGAACTCGTATTAAATTCGCTGCGGCAGATCATTGATCCCGACCTCCGCAAAGACATCGTAACGCTCGGATTCGTCCGCGACGTAAAGATCGATAGCGGCGATGTTTCGTTTCGGATCGTGCTGACCACACCCGCGTGCCCCGTAAAGGAGCAGATGGAGGCGGAGGCGGCCGAAATCGTAAGCGGCCTTGAAGGCGTGACGAATGTTAAGGTCACGATGGATGCCGAGGTGCCGCAGGGACGCGGTGTTGCAAACAATGTCGCGATCCCCGGCGTAAAGAACATCATCGCCGTCTCATCAGGCAAAGGCGGCGTCGGCAAATCGACCGTGGCGGTGAACCTTGCCGTCGCGCTTGCCCAAAACGGTGCAAAGGTCGGGCTGATGGACGCCGACGTTTACGGGCCGAATGTGCCGCTGATGCTCGGTACAGGCTTTGATCAGCCGCCGGTGTTTAACGGCCAGCTTGTCCCTTTGCAGGCCCACGGTGTCAGGATGATCTCGATGGCCGTGCTTGTGCCGCGAGACAAACCGATGGTGCTTCGCGGGCCGATGCTCCATGGCGTGGTGCGGCAGTTTTTGACCGATGTGAATTGGGGCGAACTTGATTATCTGATAGTCGATATGCCGCCCGGAACCGGTGATGTACAGCTCTCGCTGGCCCAGCTTGTGCCCGTGCAGGGAGCCGTCGTTGTCACAACTCCGCAGGAAGTTTCGCTGTCAGACGTTCGGCGTTCGGTCAAGATGTTTGAGCAGGTCCACGTGCCAGTGCTGGGCGTGGTCGAGAATATGTCGTACTTTATCGCACCGGACACCGGCAACCGCTATGAGATCTTTGGCAAAGGCGGGGGGCAGAAACTCGCCGATGAGTACGGCCTGAACCTGCTCGGTGAGGTCCCGCTCGGGATGGAGGTCCGCGAAGGCGGTGACGCCGGCGTCCCCGTCGTTGTCTCATCACCCGATTCGCCACAAGCGGCCGCCTTCCGCAAGGTCGCCGAGGAAATGGCCCGCCAGGTGTCGATCGAGGCGATGAAGCCGGAACTCGTGATCATGTCGAGGGCTTGATCGTGCATGTTTGAACGCCTTAAGGAAGACGCCGGTCGAAGTCTTTCCGAATTCACGGATAACGACCACTCGCGCCGGAGCTACGTCCTGACGATTTGCGTCGGGCTTGCGATCAATGTGGTCTCATGGGTCGTCGGCTTCTTTACACCGGATGCTGTGGCGGAGTGGGCGGGACTCGCTATCGATCTTTCGGGCAAGGTCCAGACATACTTGCTCGCTGTGCCGTTCTGGTCGACATTTTTCGCGGCATATGCGTTGCTTCGGCTTCGCCGCTATCGGAATCCGACCGCTACGATAGCCGATTCCGATGTATTTGCACGCTATCGTGACGCTGAGCGGTCAGGATATCTGCGAAATCGGATTTTGCTGGCCGTCGCACTTGGAGCGCTGAACGTCGTCGCTCTTGTTTGTTCAATAGTCTGGTTCAGATGACGTGGCGATTGTATTTTCGGCGGAATTCGTCTAATATTTACATTAACGTAAAGATTCGCCGGGGCGGGTCTTAATTTTTGATCAGGAGCAATTTTCAATATGTCAGCAGTTGCAGCACCATCGGTTGAGATGACCGTTACGCCAAACGCGATCGAAGAGATCAAGAAATTTTTTGCCGGTGAAGATGATCTGCCGGAAACGGCCGGGCTTCGCGTGCGCGTTGTGCCGGGCGGGTGTTCGGGCTTCCAATACAGCCTCAACATCGAAGAAGAATCGCGGCAGGGCGATTTTATACTCGACGAAGGCGGCGTGAAACTTTTCGTCGATATGTTCTCTGCCCAGTATCTGAACGGCATTACGATCGACCACACGACGAATATGATGGGATCGGGATTCACCTTTGAGAATCCGAACGCCACCGGCGGCTGCGGCTGCGGCACATCGTTCTCGGCCTGAGCGGACGATCAACGATTCTGGCCGGAATTCCTTTTCTGGAACGATCTGCGGATTGGACCTATTCTCTGGCATACGGACAGGACAACCGAATAGCTCGGAAGGTAGGTGGCGGCGGGCCTCTTTCAACTCGAAGGAGGCCCGCAATCTGAAAATTGCTCCTATCCCTTGCCAACACCATCGTCGAAATGCTAGCCTTGTTCTTGGCTAAACGATCGTCAAACACCAAAACTTGGTCGATCGACCTTTCCGAACTCACCGGAAAATCCGTTAGCCAGCACTTAAAGAAGAAGAAATTTTCAGGCGTTTGTTGATTCGGGAGCCTAACAGCTTCCGCCGCAAAGCCATTTTGTTTTAACGGAAGGCCGTACAATGCCTTCGCCGCCTTTGCCGTTTCGGTATTGGCACGAGGAGAAAAGTTTTGAAAGATTCGAAAAAGGCCCTCGCCTTATCGCTAATAGCTGCCGCATTCGCATTGTGCGCATCCGAACAAGCCAAAGGCCAGGATCGCCCGCGAGTTGCAAAGACGATATCAAGTCAACCGCTCAACCAGCCCCAAGTTCCCTCTGACCCACAAAAACAGCCTCTGATCTCGAGTCAACCCAGCAGCCGCCCGGTTCGCCCAGCCCTGGTCAGCGACATTAACCTCCCCGCTCCAGCAAAGACCGAATCTCTCGTAAAGAAAACGAGTTCGTCCAGTCCCGCGATGGGCATGTTCGCCGCTGGGCGCACTGTCTACAGCCTTGGCGCTTCGTCGATGATCATGCGCGGCATCCAGTCGCGACTCGGTATTCCTTACCTATATGGCTCCAGCGGCCCCAACCGTTATGATTGTTCGGGGTTTGTCTGGAGCGTTTTTCGCGATGCCGGCATCGAATTCGCCCGCACGAGTGCGCGGTCGCTCTGGGCCGCGAGCACGCCGGTGGACGGCGACGAACGCTACAAGTTCGGTACGCTGGTCTTCTTCAACCGCCTCGGCCATATGGGCATCGTCGCCGACGAGAACGGCTTCTATCACGCATCATCGAGCAAAGGAATCACATACTCAAAATTTAAGGGATACTGGGAAAAGCGGATCGTCGGATTCAGGCGGTTGCCCATTGCGACCGCACCAGTTATTGAATAAATTTGACACGACCCGTGCGCAAAGGCCCAATGAACTTTCGGTTCGTTGGGCCTTTTTCCGCCCGAAAAAGAAATCCGACCAGTTCCAGGCCCAGCTTGGTCAAATTTGTACAGAACTCTGACGCGGGATGTGATATTCTTGTGGAATAGATTCACCTTTAGACGTCTCTCCTCGTTCATACGAAAGAGGTGTATCGGCATTTGGCGCCCTGGACCACAGGAGTTAGTTATGAGAAATGTACTGTTATACTTCCCGCACGCCGTCTACCGGCCGGTGTTGGTGGTTCTTGTCGTTGCCGGATTGGGTTCGGTCGCGCTCGGCCAAACCATAAAATCGCAAAAAGGCAACCAAGGTGAAAACGCCAGCGTTCCCGTTGTCGTTTTTGATGGCGAGAACATTAAATGCTCGGACTTGAATGACCTTCACGAGGGAGGTGTCGGTGATATTCGATTTTCGCACATCATTACTGATGATGAGTTGAAATTGAATTTTGCGGATCCTAATGGCACGTTTCCGTTCACCAACAACCCAGCGCCGTTTGAGAGGATCGTCGTCGGGCCCCAGAACCCGGCAAAGTCCGTTACGGTAGCCTCTTCCTCAAACCCCGGGCTTGTGTCCAGTTGGAGTTCGCAGCTACCCATAACCGCCGTTGTCGTTAAGGTCGGGAACACGTCGTATGTTTATCCGTACAAGCCATTCGCCAACAGTGATACGAATCTCGCCACAGGTGATAACCGCGGGATCAGCCACCTAACGTTCTGTTTTGGCGAAGAGACCGGCACGACCGCGGCCGATGCGTCGATCAGCGGCCGGGTGGTCAATGCGTTCGGCATCGGGATCGCAAAGGCTCAAATAGTTATGATCAACGGTGCCACCGGCGAAGCCCGCCTCACAATGACGAATCCGTTCGGCTACTACTCGATCCCCGGTGTTGAAACTGGTGAAATGTATGTGCTAAATGTCCGTCATAAGAGATATTCGTTCGTGGAAAATCAACGGGTCGTTATGTTGACGGACAATTTAACGGAGTTGAATTTTATCGCCCAGCAGGAATAAGACGGGAGTTACGCTTCAGGGTGGATTCCCGTGTCCGATTGATTTTGCGCCTTCGCGGCTCGGCCTAGATAATGAATCCTGGCCGCGAGGCTGGATCGTTGCATTCGGAGACCGCCGCAATCTTGTCGATCGAAACGAAGACCTGCAGGCCATCCTCGTTCACCAACTTCAAGAGGCCTGTCTCAACACTTACTACCTCACCGCGAAATGCGGCATTTGGCCCACAATTCACGTCGATCTTTTTCCCAACAAATTCCTTCAGCAATCCTTCCATTTGTCCTCCGGGGCCACTAAAAGCACAGAGCAATAGTCTACTCGATTTCGATGCTGAAACGCCAAATCGGTCATTCTGACTGACGTCTGGTGAATTTCCGGTCACACGGAGAAAAATAACTTGACCGTTGTTGTAACATGTTATACAGTTGAAACTGTCCGACCTCACGAGTCGCCTCCACCTCCACAATTAGGGCCCACGCACGATAGACTTCACGACCCTTTTCCGGAGACAAAATGAAAAAATCATGGATCCTTTTGACGGCCCTTGCCGTCGGAGTAGCCGCTGCCTTCCTTACGCCTTCCACGATCCAGGGGCACAGATCGAAGCTGAGAAAAGCCGAACGCCCGATCCCGAACCGCTACATCGTAGCACTGAACCCAGTCGCACTTCGCGCAAGCCTGGAGACTTCCGATAAGTCGGCCGGTCGCCTCGTTTCACGATTCGGCGGATCGGTAGACAAAGTATTCAGCCACGCACTTCAGGGCTTTTCCGCAGAAATGACCCCGAAGGCCGCGGAGGCAATGAGCAATGACCCGAGCGTCCTTTTCATTGAAGAGGATTCGTACATCTCCGTTAATACAACCACTCAGCCGGACGCACCCTGGGGCCTTGACCGTGTTGACCAGCGCAACATTCCGCTCAATACTTCGTACAACTACGACAAGACCGGAAACGGCGTGAATGTTTACGTTATTGACACGGGTGTTCGCGTCAGCCACTCTGAGTTTGCCGGCCGGGCAACCGCCGATTACGATTCGATGTACGACGGCCAGAACGGCAACGATTGTCACGGACACGGCACGCACGTTGCCGCGACGATCGGCGGTATCAATTATGGTATTGCAAAGAACGTAAGTATTCACGGCGTCCGCGTTCTCGGTTGTAACGGTATCGGTACGGTTTCGACCGCGGTCGAGGGCATCGACTGGGTAACCGCCAACCACGTTTCGCCGGCGGTTGCGAATATGAGTATGGGGTCGAACGCATCGCCTCTGTTGGATTTCGCCGTTCAGGGATCGATCGATTCCGGCGTCACCTACGTTGCCGCAGCGGGCAATTCATCAGCGGACGCGTGCAATACATCACCGGCACGACTGCCAGCAGCGATCACGGTCGGAGCCTCCGACCAAACTGATCAGCGGGCAAGCTTCTCTAACTATGGAAGCTGCGTGGATCTGTTCGCACCGGGCGTAAGCATACTGTCGGCATGGGCGTGGAATGATTATGCATCATTCAGCGCCAGCGGAACGTCCATGGCGGCGCCGCATGTGACGGGGACCGTCGCACTCTATCTTGAGGACCATCCGAATGCGAGCCCGGGCGAGGCTGCCTCGGCGCTCGTTGACGATGCGACCGGCGGCGCAATGTCAACGACGAGTGACGGATCGCCGAATCTGATGCTTTTCACCGCACCTACCGCACCTACCGCCGCCGACGCGATCGTGAGCGGTAGTGTAACCGATGCCGACGGGCGGGGATTGAGGAACGTCCGCGTAACGCTTCGACGGGCCTCGGACGGCCAGACCCGGCTGGCGATCACGAACGCGTTCGGCTATTTCCGTTTCGACGAGGTGGAAGTGGGCGACTTTTATACCGCGTCCATCCAGAACAAACGGTATGTCTTCGAGAACAGCCCTTTCGCATTCTCGCTTAATGACAACCTCACGTCGGTGGCATTCGTCGGCATCCCTAGATAGCACAATGTTCGGTAGGCGGCTTGGATCAGCCGCCTGCTAGAAGGGTCACCAAAAAAGCCTGTTCGCCTCGTGCGGACAGGCTTTTTTCTCGTTTTGCGAACGATCCGGCCACTTTCGGAAGTAGGGCATTGCCCCGCGAAAGATCGGGCCAACCGCAAAATATTGGATAGATCACGTCGATATTATACAAACAGTGGCACAAATAGGCCGCGCTGGGGCTGATCACCAGGCCCAGGGCAACGCATGGAAAGGCAAAAAAAGGTTTACTTTTGTACATTGTTTATGTTAAAAGCTTGGTTAAGCAATATTTACGTTAGTGGATCGCGGCCCCTCCGCAATGCACGAGTGTATGCGCCTTTAGCTGCATGGAAGCCCGAGGGCTTACCGGATCGGCGTGACGCCAAGGCCTGCTTTGACGGCAGAATGGCCTGGTGATAGACGACAACCCATGTCTGAAATGAGAAGGAGATGCCGTTTTTTCGCTTTTGATCTTTTTACAGGAGCAGAGGATTATGAAGACCCACGTTGATGTTAAACGAGCAAAGAAAGGACTAATACGTATTCTGGTTTTGACAATGGCTTGTGCGCTGCTTGCGACGAGCCTCCCGGCCCAGGCGCCGCCGCCGGGTCCCGTACCGCCGCCGGAGAACATACCCGCCGGAGCTCTGATCATCCCGATGGACAATGTTAACCAAGGCAATGCGTCGGGTACGTTTTTTAACCTCCGAGCATATGGCCTGGCGAATTTGTTCCTCCAGAACGACATCCCGGTAAAATGGGCCATCAAGCCGGGCAAATCAAAGGATGATGTCGATTTCTCAGCGAATGTGACGCGGATCGAGGGAACGCAGGGCGTTCCGGGCCCGGCTTCGCTTGATTTTGCTGGCGGCCCGTTCATTGTCGCTCAGGAATTCGATACCCCAGCCTTAAGGAGCCTTATCACAGCGTTCAATGGTGCCGGGACGCCGGTCACTGTATACAAGACGAACGCGGACACAAGCGCGGATGTGCGATATACGCTAACGCACATACCGAAGATCGCGATCGGCCCGGATGGCGGCGGATTTGGCGGCAATGTTTACCAAGGCCTTTTTGACCGGGCGGGCATACCTAACTATACGACCGGCGTGGAAGACATCGACCAGCAGGGAGCTTGCTTCACTCTCGCGACGCAGGGGCACCAGGAAAACGACGACTTTGTTAATGACTATCGGAGTTTCGTTGAGGGCGGCGGCAACCTGATCCTGCAATGCGCGTCGATCGGGACATTTGAGAACCACCCGAACGGACACTTTCAGACGACGGGAGCGGGTTACGACCTGTTTACGAGCAACTCGTCGACCGGCAACCCCGCGACTGAGATCAATAGCAACGCATTCGCGTTTCCCGATGGGGCGATGCCCTTTAACCAGTTTATTGGCCTCCTCGCCGATCAGGACGGCTTGGTGACCGAGTATTCGTATGCCCCCGGGGCCGGACCCGCAAACGGCAACCTTATCTCGGTCCAAAACACAGGAGCGAATTCGGATGTATTGGTCGCGACCGTATCACAGGTGAATGGGCCAAACACTGTAGGCGGTGTCGTTTTTGAGTTCGGCGGACACAATTATAATCGGCCCGACGGCACTCAGAACGTTCCGGCGGAAACTGACAGCCAATTGGCGATGCTGAATGGCCAGCGAATGCAGTTGAATGCGGTTTTTGTACCTTCCAAAATAGTGTGCACCCAAGATCCCGGAAACGTGATCGGCTATAAGGCTGTAAGGCGCTTCAATGTTCGGGACGGCGGACCTCCGATCATAGCAGGTGACACGCTTATCTGGACCATCGACTACATTAACAATAGTATCGCCAACCAGGACAATTTCCAGGTGCGTGACATTGTCGGCGAGATCAATGGATTCCTGAATTATGTCCCTGACTCCAATATTGTCGTCAACGTGTATGGCGGAGCAACGGCGCAGCGAAATCCTGCATACGACGGTGTAGGCAACGACGCTTCGTCGGACATGCTGCTTCCGGGAGCGTTTCTCCCGCCTGGCGGCCGCATCCAATTGACGGTGAAGACGGTCATAGATCTTGGGGCTCCCAGGCCGTACACGCTGTACAATCAAACGACCGCTCGGAGCGATACGATCGCCGCCAGCCCGAGTACAAGATCGGACGCGATCGATGCCACGAACGTATCGATATTCACCGAGGACCCACCCGATCCCGCGAGTGTGGACCAGATCCAGAATGGAGCGACCATCAATCCGACAAGGGTCGAGATCCCGGCCGAACCAACCGCTGCTGACGTTTCGATCGAAGGCACGGTCGCCACCGAAGGGGGAGCGGGCATTGCGAACGCCCTTGTAATGGTTGTCAACGCCGCGACCGGCGAGTCCACTTCGATACGCACGAACGCTTTTGGGTTCTTCCGGATCGAAGAACTTGAGGCAGGCGGTTTATATCTCGTAACCGTTCGGCACAAGCGATATCGCTTCCCGACTGAACCGCGAGTATTGACCCTAACCTCGGACGTGACCGGACTGACCTTTACGGGCAGTTTGGGCCACATTTCGAATACCAAAGGCAGGAGGCCGGCCACCCCGCGGCTATGAGGCCTTAGGAAGGATGGTTTAGGGGGACTAAACCCGTCCTAGAGAAAAGCGGTTGTCCGGTCTCACCCGGATGACCGCTTTTTTATATTCGCGTTCCGGCCGCAGCGGACCAACATCGAGATCGATCTTGTACCCTTTCGAAAACATCTATGTAAAATTTGTACATTTTTTGGAACGGGGCTTTGATTCAGTATATGTTGCAAAAAAAGGAAAACGGTCCGTCAAGCAAAAGCGGCTCGAATTCGAACATCAGACACTTCTCTGTTCAAGGGGAATGGGTGATAACGCGTTCACACCGAGCCGTTCCAGGCAAGACATACGATGGCCGCGACCTTGAGAGGTTGGAAAGGTATTTACTTTCCCGTGAAATTTATGTTAAAAGTTCGGCTAAGCAATTATTTTTTGAATACCGTGCGGCGGGTCGTACCACCGCCGGTACTTTAACGGCCGTAAACCATTCGGTGCATGAAGAACACCGGTTCTGCTAAGGCCGTTGTTTGCCCTGCCCGCCGCGGCAGTGAGTTGGGCGAACTGGAGAAGACTATCCTATTGGAGTTAATGTTTGCCGTTTTTCGTTTTGAGATTGAGAGAGGAGTTATTACACGTATGAAGACCCACTTTGAGAATAGATCAGTGCGAAACCTGGCCGGCAAGGCACTTGCAGGAATTTTCGTGCTTTGCTTGCTTGCCTTGGGCGTTTCGGCACAGGCGCCCCCGAACCCAGCGCCTCCGCCAGAGAATATCGCCGCCGGAGCATTGATTATCCCGATGGACAACTATCATCAGGGTAATAACAACAAGTCGACGTTTAACCTTCGTGCTTACGGCCTTGCGAACCTGTTTCTCCAGAACAATATTCCGGTGAAATGGGCGATCAAGCCCGGCAAGGCAAAGGACGATGTGGACTTTTCAGCCAACGTGACCCGTATTTCGGGCGGTCCGACGGGCGATCCGGGACCTGTCACGGCAGACTTTTCCGGCGGTCCGTTCATTATTTCGGCAGAATACGACACACCGGAACTTCGGAACCTTATCAACACTTTCAACGGCGGCGGGCCGGACGTGGTCGTCTATAAGACGAATGCTCCGACAACGGCGGATGTTCGCTATACGCTGACCCACAAGCCGAAGATCGCGGTCGGCCCTGACGGCGGAAACTACGGCGAGGACGTTCATCCGGAACTATTTGACCGAGCCGGAATTCCCGACTATTCGGCTGTTACCGACGATATTATCAACGCGAACTCGTGCTACACCATTGCAACACAGGCCCACTCGGTCTCGTCGGGCTTTGTTGATCTTTACAAGCAGTTCGTCTTGAGCGGCGGCAACCTGCTTCTGCAGTGCGCTTCGATCAATACGTTCGAGAACAATTCCAACGGCCACTTCCAGACGAGCAACGAGGGATACTCGATATTCGGAACGGGATCACAAGACTTTCCGACGGGAAACGCGGTCAACACGACGCTGATCTACCCTGACGGGGCAATGCCATTCAACCAGTTCATCGGCATCCTGGCAAACCAGGACGGCGCGATCACTGAATATGGATACGCATCGGGCGGCGCAGCGGCCAATAGCAATCGCGTGTCCGTTCGCAACAGTGGAAACCATTCCCAGAAATTCGTCGCCACGGTGTCCGAACTCGGCGGAAACGGCGTCGCCGGAAGCACGGTGTTCGAACTTGGCGGCCACGATTACAGCCGCACGAACACAGGAGCATCGGCGATCGAAAGGCTCAACGGTGAAAGGATGATCCTTAACGCGATCTTCGTACCGGTCACGCGTCCGACCTCATGCGGCCTGCAGCAGGCGGTTGTCAACGGTTACAAATCGGTTCGCCGCTTCAATGTTCGTAATGGCGGCCCGCCGCTGATCGCGGGTGACACGCTTGAGTGGACCATCGACTACATCAACAACAGTGAGGTCGCCGTATCGAACTTCCAGATCCGCGATGAGGTAAGCGCGATCAACGGAGAACTGACGGGCAACCTGACGCTGGTGCCGGGATCGAACATCGTCACCATCACGAGCGGCGGTGCGATCGCCGAACGTAATCCCGACTATGACGGTCTTGGCGACGATGAGACGTCCGACATGCTTGAAGACGGGGCCTTCCTTCCGGTCGGCGGTCGTGTCCAGGTAAAGGTCCGGATGACGATCAATCTGACGGGCCCGGGCGGACAGCCGCATCCGGACGGACAGATCCTATGGAATCAGACCCTTGCCCGTGGAACGCAGATCACCGGCACGGTGAAGTCGGATGCTATCGATTGGACCAACACAACGATCTTTGGTATCGATACTCCACCGGAGGATAGCTTCCTGCAGTTCCAGAACGCTGGTATCCTCGATCCGACGATCGCCCGCATAAAGGCGGCCCCGACAGCGGCGGATGCCTCGATCTCGGGTGAGGTCCGAACCCTTTCCGGCATGCCTATCGCGAACGCCAGGGTGACGGTCCTCAACGCGAACACTGGCGAGGTGAAAACTGTCCGTTCGGACAACACCGGTAGTTTTGTTGTAAGCGGCCTTGCCGTGAATACCTTCTACATCGTTTCGGCCGGTCACAAGGGCTACCGATTTGTTGACGAACCTGTAGCACTGAATCTTACGGACAATGTTACGGGCCTTGCCTTCATCGGAAGATTCCCTGACAAGAAGCCGGGCAAGCAGCCCACCATGATCTTCTAGGTGGAGCTAAAAAGCAGACTGGTGAAGTTTCTTTGCCAGTGCGAGGACTTCGGAGGCGGCCTGTCCTGGGCGGCCTCCGATTTATTTTGGCTCCGCACTTTGCCGACGATTGGAGGTTAGCCGCGGACGGGCAGCATTAGAACGGTGACGATTCGAATTACAGGCCGAGTCGTGCGAGGCGTCCGGCCTTTGCCCATTTACCGGGATCACGGCGACTCCCCCTTTCCGCAGGGATCTGCTCGGCATGTTGGGACGAAGCTATTGCCGCTGCTATTATCGCGAGGTCGGACCGCTCACGCGAGGCCTTCGCACGAGTTCGGCGCTCGGCCCACCCAGAGATGAAACCCGTATCGATCCTGCCCGCGGCGAACTCGTCATCTTCCATTACCTCGCGAAAGAAAGGCAGCGTCGTCTGAATTCCTCCAACCTTGTATTCAGCAAGCGCCCGACGCATGCGGTCGATCGCCTCAGGCCGGTCCTTTCCGTAAGCCGCAAACTTGGAGATCATCGGGTCGTAGTAGATCGAAACTTCCGCCCCTTCATAAACCCCGCCGTCATCTCGAACGCCGGGCCCCTGGGGAACTCGCAGCCGCGTGATGCGGCCAGGCGAGGGCAGGAAACCCTTCTCAGGGTCTTCCGCATAAACGCGGCACTCGATCGCGTGGCCGTTCATCGTGACATCCAATTGGTTGAAGGATAGAGGCTCGCCCGAAGCGACGCGAATCTGTTCCCGGACAAGATCGATGCCCGTCACAAGCTCGGTCACTGGATGCTCCACCTGAAGCCGCGTGTTCATTTCAAGGAAGTAGAATGAGTGGTCGACGTCGGAAACCAGGAATTCCACCGTTCCCGCGCCGATGTAATTGACCGCCCGTGCGACCTGAACGGCACACGCCCCCATCTTTTCGCGGAGTTCCGCCGAACCTATCGGCGACGGACATTCCTCGATCACCTTCTGATGTCGCCGTTGTATGGAGCATTCGCGTTCGCCAAGGTGTACGTGGCTGCCGTGCGAATCCGAAAAGACCTGTATCTCGATGTGTCGCGGCCTGACGATCGCTTTTTCAATATAAACCGCATCGTCGCCAAAACTCGAACGGGCCTCGGACTGGGCCGCGTCAAGCGCCGATCTAAGCTCACTCTCGGACGCGACCAGCCGCATTCCCTTCCCGCCGCCTCCAGCCGAGGCTTTGAGCATGATCGGATATCCTATGTCCTCCGCGGTCGCTCGGGCCTCGTCAAGCCCCTTGAGCGGATCGGTCGTACCGGGCACTACCGGGACCCCGGCACCGATCGCGATCTTTCGAGCCGACATCTTGCCGCCCATCGCTTCCATTGCTTCCGGCGATGGGCCAATGAAAACAAGGCCTCGTGCGGTTGCGGTGCGAACGAACTCGGCGTTCTCGGATAGAAACCCGTATCCCGGATGAATAGCCTGGGCACCGGATCGAATGGCCGTCTCGATGATCTTGTCGCCGCGTAAATAGCTCTCTGTCGATGGTGCCGGCCCGATGGCGTAAGCCTCATCAGCCATCCGAACATGCAGCGAATCGCCGTCAGCTTCCGAAAAGACGGCAACCGTGCCAATTCGCATCTCGCGGCAGGCGCGGATCACGCGACAGGCAATCTCTCCGCGATTTGCGATCAGGATCTTATTGAACATTAAAGTTAGGAGCGGCGCTGGTAGCCGCTGGTTGAATATCGCCCGGCTTATTGTAGGTGACACGTAAACCAGCGGCTACCGCCGCCGGTCCTGACACTTAGGCCAGCGTTGAATTTCCCTGATTCTTCGGGTCGTATCGAACTCCTACCTTTGCACCGGGCGCAAATTTGAGGGGGTCGCTCTTTTGCTCCTCGCTGAGAAGTTCGGATGACTCAAAATCGACACCGTTCAGCGAATAGAAGTAGAAAACGACCTCGTCGCCATTCGGCTTGGTCTCAGTATCGATGATGATCCCGTCCGTGATCCGCCCGTTCCGAAGCAGTTCCTCTCGACGGCCCGCGAATGGGTCGGTGCGCTTTCGTCTAAGAAAATCAAACAAGCCCATAATCAATCAAGGATCAGCGGCCCCTTGTTAAAACGGGCCCGCAGACCGTTTGCCGCCGCAAGGATCGTTGGCCGTTTTATGATCCGAGCCTCGAGCGGCCGTTTTCCCGGGATATCCAGCATTATAAGCCCTATCAAAATGGTAAGTATGCCCTGTCCCGGCCCGATCAACATAACGAGGCCCGCGAGGACCAGTAAGGCACCCACCACATTCTTCGCTATCACGACACCCCAGCGCGTGAACCATGAGCTGTTCGGCAAAAAATCCCGTTGGTAATGCGAGCTGAAATAATTTGCCGGGATCTTAACGATCACCACTGCGACAACCAAAGCGCTGATGAGCAGTGAAACTACAAACAGGCCCACACCGAACAGAACACGTCCGAGCGTAAGTGTCTCAACGAAGCCGTAGGCCCATTCAATCACCGTCCGCCGCCGCTCCTTCCAATCGATTGAATTCGCCCCAAATAAAATACATCCTGTGCACTAACGTCCAGACTGACCCAACCGCAAGTATCCAGAGGACCTGCGGCATCCGGTTGAACAGGAAAAAACCGGAGTTCCAATCCCATGTCGAAAGCGCCCCGATAATGAGCAGGACGACCCGTTCGGGCCGCTGCAAGAATCCTACATTCGCTTTTACGCCGAGACCTTCGGACCTCGCCGTAGTGTAGCTGACCATTACCGAAGCCATCATCCCTACGCCCGCAAGCGCAACATTCAGGAGCGAATGCTGCGGCGAGTTGCCGGCATAAAAGATCATTATCCCCAGGAAAACGACCATGTCCGACAAACGGTCCAAAGTTGAGTCGAGGAAGCCGCCGAACTTCGTCACATTCCCCGTGAGTCGGGCAACGTTTCCGTCGAGCATATCAAACAGATTCGCGACGATAAGTACGATACCTGCCCAGAAAAACTCGCCGAGCCCAAACAACACGCCGCAGCCCACGTTTATCGTAACACCTATGCCGGTGAGAATGTTCGGATGAACGCCCGCAGACGCAAGCCCGCGCACCATCGCATTGATGATCCGCATCGCCCCTCGTCCGATACTTTCACCCAACATTTTCGATCCTTAATCAGCTACCATGCCTTCAAGCCTACTCAGTAATAATTACCCTGGCACCTATAGGTGCACTAGCCATTCGCAAACTAAAACAAGTTGCTCATCTTTCGTTAAATTAGCCGCCCGACTTAGAATCCCCTTCTCAAGCTGTCCCACGATTTCGACAGCCATGCTCCGTTCGATTGCCGCACCAATAAAAAATGTAGGTGGAATCAATCGTTGACTCTGGAAGTGTGTGCGCGAGCGTGTCAGGGCGGTATCGGCAGTTTTCCAATGTTCATCCGCGCCCGCAGGATCGATTCCGCCTTTTAATTCTCCAAGAGCGACATATCTCGAGTTTTGAATTAACAGAGAACGATCAGTGTCTTGCCACTCCGCAGGTTTTGCGTCAAGCAGCACAAGGTCAACGTTCTTATTGATCAATGGTACTTTAATGTTATTTAGCAGAAGTCTGTCTTTTCCGTCTGCGTGCCAGTGAACGGCGTTCATAAGTTGTTCAACATTGGTTTCCTCGGCCGGACCTGCAATCCATTTCCTTGTCTTACGTTCTTTCCATGAGTATTCGATACCGGCGAGTGAAAGCACGGATATTAGAAATCTTAGAAATTTCCTGTCACCGAGAGCCCCAGCTAGATTTCTCGCGCTGCCACCGAGGGCATCGCCCTTGGTTAGTAAATATCGATATACGAGTTCATCCGCGAAATTCGATCCCGCGGGTTCCAAGAAGGTTTCGATCAAACCAAGAATCGCTTTGTCCTTGTCTTCGTCCCTCAACCACGCCAATGATTTATTTGAAAGGCCCGACGCCGCGAGAAGTCCTAGTCTAACGCCCTTCATTGTTAGCAGCTCGCGAGGATTTGCCGCTTGACTCGCAAAAACCTTTAAGGCTTTTGCTTCCTCAACATATTGCGACGCCATCAGGTTCTTCTCAAGAGCCATCGCGATAAAACCCGTTCGCGTTTCCTCCCGCGACGTCAAGAGGTCATCAACGGTAAGTTTTCCCAAACGATTGTTTATCTTCTGCGCCATACGTAAACGCACTTGCGTACTTCGGTGCGTCCGTACGCCCCCATTTGCTGGCTGCTGTTTCCCTTCCCTCGAGGTAAGACAAAAATCTTTTCGATTTCAAATCCAAACTTTTCGGAGAATTCAGAAAGAATTAGATCTACAGGGATTTCTTCGCCCCCGTATCGAACGTTGTCGTTTACCATCACACAATATCCGCCACTCCGAGTTACCCTAGCGAGTTCGTAGATCACGAAACAAAGTTCGAGAAAATAGTTCTTAACCATTCTCGGAATATTGCTATTGTT
Organism: Pyrinomonadaceae bacterium; assembly: GCA_050250045.1. Lineage (GTDB taxonomy): Bacteria > Acidobacteriota > Blastocatellia > Pyrinomonadales > Pyrinomonadaceae > OLB17. The sequence goes on from JBFWPK010000024.1 coordinate 61,540, forward strand.
GAGCTTCTCTTGTGCGTTCAAAGCTAACAAAGTGGTATTGACTTCGTCCATGGCCTCGCAAGAGTCATATACTCGAAGGACGTGCTCAAACACACCGGCCTTATCGATTGTATTGTAGCTTTGTCGTAAGGACTCAATCTTGTCTTTGTTTTCAACCGTACACGAGAGCATTGTTTGGCGAAGGCGTCGAACATCGTCGTTGTTTAGTCCCAGATAGACCAGTTCGAGAGCGTAAGTACGGGTGTAATCGTAGCGATTACAATAAGGTGGCGATGTTAGCACAAAATCGAAGAATCCTGTGGGAAAGCTCGAAAGCTCCTTTAGACATGAACCCTGAACAATATTGATCGCTCTTGCCGTTGTTGGCTTGGGAACTAATTCTTCAAACAAAAAGGGAGCCTTAGTATCCGACAGATCTTCGACAATTTGGTTTAATTTGCTGGTGATTGCCTCTTCGAATGAATGTATCTTGCCCTTATCAAACAATTTGCCTGAAAGTGTCCTATTGGACCGATGGTCCCACCTTAAATACTGGCCGTCCTTTCTCGTGTAGCTAATCTCCTCAAGTACGGCAAGGCCGGCGAGTCGTAACGTTGTTCGAAGCGGTTCAGACCCGACCGTGTCGCAGAATGAAAGATACCGATTAAGTTGATCCTCTGTCTCCTCAGGAAAAGCATCCTTCGTAATCGAAATATGTTGTATTCTCCGTTCCCACACCTTAACGGATTCAAGGCCTCTGGGAATCGAGCCGACGAAATTCGCCAGCTGTCCCGCGTCCAAACTCGATATGGATTCTCGGGCTTTCATGATAAAGGTGCCCACTGGCAGCAACTCGATGCCGTAGGCCTCCCATCCAAGCTCCTGTCCCGCGAAAAGGGTCGTTCCCGAACCTGCAAAGGGATCAAGTAATCTTCCGGGCTCGTTCGAATATTCCGAAAGGAAATACTTGACGAGATCAGCTGAAAAACCTTCCTTATATTTAACCCAACGATAGATCGGCGAAGTCTTGCTGGCCTGAAAACTGACACCTTGCCGGTTTAAATTCGGCGAGGTTTCGAGTTTCGCTTTAAGCCGACTATACAGTTTTTGGCGCTCGGTCGGAAAAGGCCTTACGGTCTGTGAATTATGCAAATCGAGCATTGTGATGTTTCAAGTCCAAGCTTTCACAAATTAATCATCTTGATTTTCATGAATCGTTTTTAGTCTGGTGATCTCAAAATTACGCCAGCCAGTCGGTGTTTTTACCTTGACCTCATCGCCTTCCTGCTTTCCCAGCACGGCCTGGCCGATCGGGGAGACGGTCGAGATCATGCCGTTATCTGGATCGCTCTCCTCCGAGGTTACTAACTTGTAGGTGATCTTTTCTTCCCTTTCGAGGTCAAAGAGAACTACCTTCGAGCCGTATGCGATGCGGTCGGTCGGTATTTTTGAAATATCGATCGAATCGACCTCGATGAGCCGCTGCTGAAGCTGGCTGATGCGGGCCTGGACCATTGTCTGACGTTCCTTCGCCGCCTTATACTCGGCATTCTCGCGCAGGTCGCCAAACTCCCTCGCATGCTGGATGTCTTTTGGAAGCTTGAAGTGCAGCTCTTCCTCGAGCAAATCAAGCTCTTCCTTTAATTTCTTTCTTACCGTTTCCATAACCTGATCAAAGGATTCAACTATAATACACGCTGGATCGTCGCCTAATCGTCCGGCCGGACCTCTTTTGGAGCCGCAAACGAGATGCCGATGTCGCGGCCGGTGCGCACGAGCTGGCCATCCACCGGGACCGTCTTGATGTTTGCGCAGGCTTCCGAGAGAGGTACCGTGATGATCGTGCCAGCCTGCAGGGCGACCATCTTCCCGGTTTCGCCGCTGGCGAGCGCCCGTACGGCACAGGCCCCAAAATTAGTGCCGAGCATCCGATCAAAGGCATTTGGGCTGCCGCCTCGCTGCAAGTGGCCGAGCACGACGCATCGCGATTCCTTCCCTGTCATCTCCTCGACGCGGCGGCGGACGAACTCACCAACTCCGCCCAACCGGAGTTCCTTTTCATCCGAATATATTTCGGATTTTCCAACTTCTTTCGCACCCTCCGCAACAACGATATTCGTGAACCGCGAACCGACCCGCTCTCGAGCAAGCACTTTATGAACGACTGCCTCGAACGAAAACGGGATCTCCGGTATCAGTATCACATCGGCGCTGCCCGCGAGTCCCGCATGCAAGGCGATCCATCCGGTGTTCCGGCCCATCACTTCGAGGACCATCACGCGGTCGTGGGAAGCTGCCGTCGTATGCAATCGGTCAAGCGCCTCGGTCGCGATATCGATCGCAGTCATAAATCCGAATGTAAGCTCGGTCGCCGCCAGATCGTTATCTATTGTTTTTGGCACGCCGATGATCGGAAAACCGCGCTTGTGAAACTGCTCGGCAATCGCCAGCGTACCTTCGCCGCCAAGGACAATAAGTGCTTCGATCCCGAGAATATCGAGATTGGCCAACGCTTCGCCGATAGGCATCTCGGGGAAGACGGGCTTTCCGTCAACCATTTTGACAAAACTGCCGCGGTTTCGCGTGCCGAGTATTGTACCGCCTCGAGGCAGGATGCCGCTGACGTTCTGGCGAGTCAGCTTTACGGTATGCGTTTCACCGAGAATCCCCTCGAAACTGTCCTCGATCCCGACGACATTCATTCCATATTCGCCGACAGCCGTTCTTACGGCCGCCCGAATAACCGCATTTAGTCCCGGAGCGTCGCCGCCGCCCGTTAAAATGCCTATCTGCTTATACATACAACGCTACTGTCCATTCTAAAGGAAATCCTCTAAATTCAGAACCGCCGTTGCGCATCCCTTTCCCGGCCCCACAGGGGTGAGGCGGATACGCTGGGGCCCGCTGCGGAAAAAACAAAGACGAACCCGACATGAGTCCGTCACTTTTCTCCGCCAGCGGTGCGGTGGAGGCCTATTCCCGATCCTTGGTCCGAGCGGCGAGTTGTCTGGACTGGTCCATTGTCTCGATCGCCTTCAAAACCTGGGGGTCCACTTCAAGCAAGACCTGGGCACCCGCCTCATTCGAATGCATCGCGGTCGCAAGCTCTTCGCGGATTCGCGTCCGCGCGTGATCGGCAAGGCCGCTAAGATTCGCCGCGGTCAGCCCCGAATCCTTCATCCCCAAAGCATACTGCCTGAACGCCTCGAAAAGCTTGTCATTCACCTGAATACTGCCGGGCGGAAAACTCAGGCGTTGATCCTGCTTCTCAACTCTATAGCTCTCGAACCCCGCTATCTTTCCCGCCACAAGCTGACGGACAAAGAAGAATGCCGCCTCGTTGACCCGGAATCGCAGAGTGCCGTTTTCCGGCGGTTTAACTACCACATCGGGCTCGATGCCGCGGCCGCCGTAAAGAACGCGGCCGTCCGGGGTTGTCACCGGCTCGCCCGCGGGTTTCGGTTTCGTGTCGACCTCGGCGGCGTCAGAGTGCGTGTAATATTCGTAGATCGAGCCGTTGGAATAGTCGCGCTGCAGCGAGCGTCCGAACGGTGTGTAGTATCTGGCCGTGGTCAACGTAAGCCCAGTACCGTAAGGCAGCGGGAATACGCGTTGAACAAGCCCCTTGCCGAAGCTGTCAGTCCCGACTATCATGCCGCGGCCGTAATCCTGGATAGCACCCGCAACTATCTCGGACGCCGAGGCGGAGCCGCCGTTAATGATCACGGTCAGCGGAAAATTATGAAACTCACTACCTGACGTTCGCAGTTCCTCAGACGTTGCGTATCGCGAACGCCCCTTGACCGAGACCACCGTGCGTCCGCCCGGAACGAATCGGCCCACTACCTCAACCGCCTGCGGCAGAAGGCCGCCAGGGTTATTCCTCAAGTCGAGCACGAGGCTTTTCATTCCCTGCTTTTCGAGCGCGGCAATAGCCTCGTCCAGCTCGTCGGCAGTGGTTTCCTGAAATCCTCCAACCAATCCAATGTAGCCGACGCCGTCCGGCAGCATAAAGTAATTACGAATTGACGGCAGCGGAACTCCGCCGCGGACTATCGTAAAGTCGATCGGCTGCGGTGCGGCGGCCCGTTCGATCTTGAGCTTGACCGGAGTTCCGCGTTCGCCGCGGACGTTTGTCGCAACCTCGGCGCTCGTCCATTCCGTCGCGTTCTTGCCATCAACCTCCAAAAAGCGGTCACCATATCGCAGCCCGGCCTTTTCCGCAGGTGTTCCCGGGACGACGGACTGGACGTAAACTCCGTCACGATGCTGGAGGATAGAAACACCTATCCCGTAAAACTTCGACGCCTGTTCCTCGTAGAGTTTCCTGAATTCGTCGCGCGTAAAGAACCCGGAATGCGGGTCAAGTGTCCAGAGTGTACTTTGAATGGACGTATCCGAGATCTTTTCGTGATCGATCTTGCCGGCATAATTCTTCTCGATCACCTCGAGTGCTTCCCTATAATCGGAAACGATCCGTCCGGGAGACATTTCACCGCTCGCGGATGTCTTTGCCAGCCGGCCGAACAGGCCTCCGGCAACGGCCCCAAGGACCACCAAGACTGCCGCACCGATCCACAACTTCTTTTCCATTCGCACAAACACTTAAGCCTTATACGAATATACCACATGAGAAGTTGCCCGTGTGATAGCGGTTGGAGGGCCGCTGACTGATTTACTTTTTGTATACAAGAACTTAACATCTTGCTTTTGCCGATGAAGCACCAGATAACCATTGTTGTACCTGCGTTCGAAGAAGAGGAACGACTCGGCGTTTCGGTCCGGAAAATACTGACGTATGTCGGCGATAAGCGGGTCGATGCAGAGCTGATCGTTGTCGACGATGGGTCGGGTGACCGGACCACCGAGGTTGCGAAAGAGGCTTTCTCGGAGTTTCCGAACGCTGCCGCGCGGGCAATTCGGTACGAATCCAATCGGGGGAAAGGGTTCGCCGTAAAAACCGGGCTTCTCACCGCCTCGTCGGATATCGCGCTCTTTAGTGATGCAGACCTTTCGACACCGATCGAGGAAATGCACAAGTTGATCGATCCGATCGTCGCGGGCGAATATGATGTGACCTTTGGCTCGCGGGCCCTCGACCGCAGCCTTATCGGAACTCACCAGCCGTGGCGTAGGGAACAAGGCGGCAAGGTTTTCAATCTGGTCGTCCGTCTGATGACCGGAATGCCGTTTTGGGACACGCAGTGCGGATTTAAGGCCTTTAATATCTCAAAGTTTCGCCCGCTGCTCGATGTGATGAGGATCGACCGCTTCGGATTTGACGTGGAATTTCTCTATGTCGCCCAACTTCACGGCCTCCGGCTGAAAGAGATCCCGGTCCGGTGGAACAACGATGAACGCAGCAAGGTAAGCGTCATCCGCGACAGCGTACGGATGTTCGACGAGGTTAGACAGATTAGGAAGAATGCCAAGAATAGAGCCTATGAATTGACGAAAACTGGGCTATAATCGCATTATCATGCAAACGATATATCAATTAAATGCGGACGATCTCGATGTCAAAATATTGGAAAGCATCAAGGCCCAATTCATGCACAAGGAAATCGAATTAGTCGTATTTGAGCGTGACGAAACAGAGTATTTGTCCTCATCGTCATCAAATCGCGAAGCTCTTCTTCGAGCGATCGCTGATGTCGAAGCGGGGCGGAACTTGATCACTCCTGACCAGGAGCAATTTCGGTGAGGACAATCACATTTCATGCGGATGCATTCAGCCAATACAACGACTGGGCAGCCTCTAATGAGAATCTTTTCAAACGCATTCAACGACTGATCATTGAAACCGCTAGAGACCCGTTTACTGGAATCGGCAAACCGGAACCATTAAAAGGCGAGTTTCGCGGTTATTGGTCAAGGCGGATCAACGATGAACATCGACTCGTGTATAAGGTCAATGGCGATCAGTTGATCATAATCGCGTGCCGATGGCATTACGAAAGATGACCACAAAGCTCAACGTAAACATCGACCACGTCGCGACGATCCGCGAGGCGCGCAAAACGATCGAGCCGTCGATCATCGCGGCTGCGGTCGTTTGCGAACGGGCCGGAGCGGACGGCATTACCGTGCATCTTCGCGGTGACCGTAGGCATATTCAGGACCATGATATCGAACTGCTGCGGGACATGGTCACGACGTACCTGAACGTCGAAATGACCGCGACGGATGAGATGGTAGCGATCGCACTTAGGACAAAACCGGACGCCGTGTCGCTTGTCCCGGAAAGCCCGAATGAGGTCACTACCGAAGGCGGCCTGGATGTTATCGGAAATTTTGAGACTGTGAGGTCCGCTGTAGAAAAGCTGAAGGCTGCCGGGATCTTCGTCAGCATCTTCATCGATCCCGTCGAGGCCCAGATCGACGCCGCAAAGCGTGCCGGAGCTCAACAAGTAGAACTTTGCACCGCCGAATACGCCGAGCTAACGCTCGTCGAGCCCGACGCGATCTTGTCAGATCCGGGAGCGGCAGCGACTGGGTTCCGAGACACCGATGCGCCGGCCAAGCTCACTTTGTCGGCACCGGCAGCGGCCGGACTCCCCGAAGCTGTGATCACTCCTCAAGCCGAGATCGAAGTCTCACGCATCGCCGCCGCAGCAACCCACGCCAACTCACTCGGCCTCAAAGTCGCCGCCGGCCACGGCATCACATACCACAACGTCGCCGCTCTCGCCGCGATTCCCGAAATTACCGAGTTCAACGTCGGCCACAATATTATTTCGCGATCGGTTTTTGTGGGGCTGAATAAGGCAGTCCGAGAAATGGTCGAGGCCATTCAAATTTAGGGCCCGCGTGTCCAGTCGTTTACGACAAGATTCGGAATGTCCTCAAAATCTTTTAAGTTTCGTGAAACGAGGATCGCGTTTTGAGCGATCGCGATGGATGCGATCTTCAGATCCATCGTCCCGATGCGAACTTTTTCTGACCTAAGTTTCTCGAATATTTTTGCTGCGGGTTTATCAAAATCGATTATCGTAAGCGTCTTGAAGTAGTCGAAATATTGTTTGAGGCTGCTCTTCTATCGAACGCATTCTGGCAAGATACGACATCCAGCCACGCATTTGCTCTTCAAAAGTAATTATCGTTGTTGTTATATCGTCAGCCGGAAATTCGTCCAACTTTGCTTGCAACCGGCGATAGGGAATGCCTGTTTGGCGTTCGAGCAAAGTCAGACAATCAGTGTCGAGAATGATCACTTATCAGCCTCTATCTTCTTCTGCTCTTTGCGATATTCACGGGCGAGTTTGGTTGCTTCTTCGTAGGCAGGATTACCCCCGAACTTCGGTATTTGCTTATACCATGGTTCATCGAGATTTTGCACTTTCGCAACCTTGTCCTTTAAGACGGCAACTTCCGCCTCTAGCACTTGGATCCGCTTCTCAATCTCAATGTTTGTCATAACCAGAGCATCTTATCACATTCCAGAGCTACATAATTACATTCTTTAACGCTTGACCGGTATAAGATTTTTTGACGCGAGCCACTTCCTCCGGCGTGCCGGTCGCAACGACTCGGCCGCCGCCGGAGCCGCCTTCGGGGCCGAGGTCGATGATGTAGTCGGCGGATTTTATTACGTCGAGGTTGTGTTCGATGACGATCACGGTGTTGCCGGTGTCGACCAGCCGTTGGAGGACTTCGAGCAGCTTGTGAACGTCAGCGAAGTGCAGGCCGGTGGTTGGCTCGTCAAGTATATAGATCGTCTTTCCGGTCGCGCGTTTTGAGAGTTCCTTCGCCAGTTTTATCCGCTGTGCCTCGCCGCCGCTCAGGGTTGTGGATGACTGTCCGATCTGGACGTAGCCGAGACCGACATCTAACAAAGTTTGCAGCTTTTGCTTTATCGCCGGAATATTCTCAAGCAGGGGAAACGCGTCTTCGATCGTGGTTGCAAGCATATCCGCGATCGACAGGCCTTTATATTTAACCGCCAGCGTTTCGCGGTTATAACGCTTGCCGCGGCACACGTCGCAGGTCACGTAAACATCCGGCAGGAAGTTCATCTCGAAACGCTTCAGGCCGTCGCCCTCGCAGGCCTCGCAGCGGCCGCCTTTTACGTTGAACGAGAATCGTCCGGCCTTATAGCCGCGAACACGCGATTCCGGCAGCATTGCGTAGAGTTCTCGCAGCGGCGTGAACAATCCTGTATAAGTTGCCGGGTTCGACCGCGGCGTGCGGCCGATCGGTGACTGGTCGATCTCGATCACCTTATCCACAAAATCGAGGCCTTCTACCTTGTCATGCGCAAGCGGCTCGATCGTCGATCTGTAAACGTGGCGATAAAGTGCCGGATAGAGTATTTCCTCAACCAGCGTTGATTTCCCTGAGCCGGAAACACCGGTCACTACCGTAAATACACCTATCGGAAACTCGACGTCGATGTTGCGAAGATTGTGGGCCCTTGCTCCTTTTACCTTCACTCGCTGGCCGTTCGGCAAACGACGCACGTCGGGAACTTCGATCTTCAGCCGGCCGGACATATACTGCCCGGTCAGCGACCCCGGATCTTTCTCGATAGCCTTTGGCGATCCGGTAGCGATCACTTCCCCGCCGTGCGTGCCGGCGAGCGGGCCGAGATCGATAACGTGATCGGCGTGTTCGATCGTCTCTTCGTCGTGCTCGACCACCAGCACCGTATTGCCGAGATCGCGAAGCTGCTGAAGCGTTTCGAGCAGTTTTCGATTATCACGCGGATGCAGGCCAATGCTCGGCTCGTCGAGAACATACAGGACGCCGCGAAGCTGCGACCCGATCTGAGTTGCAAGACGGATCCGCTGCCCTTCGCCGCCCGACAATGTACCAGACGCCCGGTCCAACGACAGATATCCAAGCCCGACCGCATCCAGAAAACGGCTCCGCTCCCTTATTTCTTTCAATACAAGGCCCGCTATCTTTTCTTCGCGGCTAGTGAGTTTCACCTCGTCTATTTTCTCAACAAGCTCGCCGATCGGCATCGCTGTATAATCCGCGATCCCGAGCCCATTGATCTTCACCGCAAGGCTTTCGTGCTGCAGCCGCGAGCCATTGCATTCGGGGCATGTGACTGGTGCGATCAATTCTTCCAGAGCAGTTCGAACCTTTTCTGACGGCGGGTTTTCCATCCGGTCGCGCATCGTCCGCAAGGCCCCGGGCCAGGTCCGCTCCGATCTGTATGTGCCATGAATAAATGTCAGCCGCTTTTTGGTGCCGTGGAAAAACGCCTTCTTGATCTCTTCGGGTAACTCGTAGAATGGCGTGGCCAGCAATTTCTCCGAGGGCACACTCCCGACCGGTCGTGTTTCTGCCTTTCCTCGGCGTTTCGGCGGCTCGAGCGTGTCGCCGCCCGTGAACTTGTCGATGATCGCGAGCAGGGCGCTGTGAAGAAATTTCGAACCGGCGTTGTCGGCGTCGCCGAGAAAGGTGATCTTCCCGGCCGGCATGCTTTGGTCCGGCGCGATCTTGTTCGCGTCGATCTCCATCACGGTGCCGATGCCTTTGCAGCGTTTACATGCCCCGTAGGCCGAGTTGAACGAGAACGACCGCGGCTCAAGCACCGCGATATTGACGCCGCAATTCACGCACGCCATCCGCTCTGAAAAAAGCTTCTCCTCGCCATCGACAACCGAAACCAGCACCGCCCCGTCGGAGAGACGCAAGGCAGTCTTTACGCTTTCCGTTATCCGTTCGACGACACCCTGCTTGATCAGCAGCCGGTCCACGACAACGTCGATCGTATGGTTTCGCCGTTTATCGAGGTTTATCTCCTCGTCGAGCTGCCGCATTTCACCGTCGATCCGGGCACGCAGGAAACCGTCTTTGTGCAGCTTTTCAAGGTCCTTTTTGAACTCGCCTTTCCGCCCGCGAACGATCGGGGCGAGTATCATAACGCGTTCACCCTCGGGCAGGTCTGTGATCCCGCCGACGATCTGCTCAACCGACTGGCGCGTGATCGGCTCTCCGCATTGATGGCAGTGCGGCTGGCCGATAGATGAGAAAAGCAAGCGAAGATAATCGTAGATCTCTGTTACGGTTCCGACAGTCGAACGGGGTGAACGGGAAACCGTCTTTTGCTCTATCGAAATGGCCGGCGAAAGTCCTTCGATCGAATCGACATCCGGCTTTTCAAGCTGATCCAGGAATTGCCGCGCATAGGCCGACAGCGATTCGACATAGCGTCGCTGCCCTTCGGCGTAGATCGTGTCGAACGCAAGCGAAGATTTGCCCGAACCTGACAGCCCCGTGATGACCGTTAACTTATCGCGCGGGATATCGACATCGATATTCTTCAGATTGTGCTGCCTGGCACCGCGGACCGTGATCTGTTCCTTAGATTCAAGTGATAAGTGCAACATTTTGGTTAAACAAGACCTCGGTTGGTGTTCTGTAGCCTAAAGTCTTGCGGGGGCGGTTATTTAGACGATGGTTGACGTGTGCGACAAGGTGATCGGAG
>JBFWPK010000025.1:0-60000 GCA_050250045.1 Pyrinomonadaceae bacterium
CATCGCCTTCTCCATCGCGATCTCCGGGTAATTTCTCATGACTCCTTTCTATAGCCATTTACCCTCAACCGCCGAAAGCGGACATCTCACCTGCTATTCTCGTAGGACATATGATGTGCTAACTACAGAACCGAAAGATCGATTTGAAGTTTATATAGAAGGTCGGTTATAATTTCGGCTCGATTCTGAGACAGAATGATTCGGGCCATAAGGGCCGGTTTCGTTCTGTCTTTTTTTATTTGGAGAGAAAGATGAAACGCAAATATAAATATGAAAGCGAAGTGTTAGAACTTGTACGCTCATTTGAGACCGCGACGATATCCCGTGACAGCTGGCGGCACGCCGAACATCTCGTGGTTGCTCTGTACTACTTAACGCGCCACGACCTAGAGACCGCAACGACAAAAATGCGGGACGGTATTTTCAATTTATTGAGGAATGGATTCAACGTCGACCTGACAAAAGATATGCCGTATCACGAAACACTTACCGTGTTTTGGATGAGGACCGTTGGAAACTTCAACGCGAGGAAGAACGGTGCTTCACTCGTCGACAAAGCGAACGAGGTGGCCGAACTTTATGACAAGGAGTATCCACTGCGTTTTTACACGCGTGAGTACCTTTTTTCGGACGATGCTCGTGCCCGTTTTGTTCCGGGCGATCTTGTCGGTGCGTCGTTCGATGCCTGAGGGTCGAGATTGGGGTCAATGAAAATAACCTGCGACAACCCAGCCGGAATGTCGCAGGTTTTTTGTCAGCCTGTCCTAGAACAAACCACCTGACGGAGGCGGGAAGCATGAGATTATGCTGCTGCTGTCGGCGTGTTTGGTTTCATACCAATCCGCAAGTGAAGCGTACGTTCCCTCCAGAACTCCCGACGCCGTGCCGATTTGGAACCAGATCTCGCGAATGCCGTTATCGATCTTCAGATACATCGCATTCATGTCGCGTTTGAACAACGTGTAACGGGCATTCGCACCGCCCTTCGTCGTGTAATAACCCACGCCGTGACGCAGTTCCCAAAGGGCGTTGATCGTATGTTTCGAAACCGTGTCGCCGATATATTTTCCGATCGCATAGCTCCGTGCCGCTTGCTCCGGCAGATACATGAACCGCGAGGTACCGCTAAATGACGCCACATTTCCCCGGAATTTCCTGAGCATTTTCAGCGTCACCTGACGTTCTGTGGCATCGATGATCGTGAATGGTTCTGTCTCGATCTCGTTAATATACAGCTCGATCAGGGATTCCAGCATCTGGTCTATCGACCGTGAGTCCAGGTTGTTCTTGAGCCAATCGTCCTCGCGCTCTTTGACCGGATCGATGGGCGGTTTCGGGCCACCGGGATAAAAACCGGGTACGGTCAAGCCGGGGGCCCTCTTGATCAGGTCGCGTTCGGTTTTCGGACCAACCACACCGTCTACATGCTTGTGCTTGAGTGTCGTTTGAAATGTACGGATTGCCGTTTTTGTTGCGGCGGTCATCACCCCGTCGGCGGCAAATCCGTTCCCGAATCCCGAAAGCTGAAGCGCCTCCTGCACCCACCGGATGTAAAGCCGCGATGATTTGTTCGTGTCTACATTATTAATTGCGATGATATAATCCTGCGTCATTCTGTCGACGCGGCCGTCCCCTGTCGGACATCCGGTCCGATACTGAAATTCTTTCACCCACGCACGGTAGTAGCCGTTGACGCTCCCATCTGTTTTGAGTCCCGCAAAAACCAGCCGGTTCAGCGAACGCTTTACCCAAGCGATATACTCCGGATCATGTTTAACTGTCGACATAGTATTTCTCCCTTATTAGTCGGGCCCATCCGCCCGCGATCAATAGCCGATTCGATGCATTTTCATGCGAGTCACAACCTAATGCGGTCGAATCGCCCGAAAACTATCATTCGGGCGCAATTTTTTTGCTGCCTGCATTTGTGGTAAATTTGTGACGGTCTCCTTTCCGTTCGAGTGCAATGTCGTCAACTTCAACCCAGGAAGTAACTCAGCTGCTGAAGGCATGGAGCGATGGCGACGCCGGGGCCCTCGAGGAATTAACTCCCATCATCTACGCCGAACTCCACCGCATCGCCCGACGTCATATGCGTCGGGAACGGGAAGACCACACCTTGCAAACAACCGCACTCGTAAACGAGGCTTACGTTCGATTGATCGACTGGAAGAACGCAAAATTTGAGAATCGTGCTCATTTCTTCGGCGTTTCGGCGCAGTTGATGCGTCGGGTCCTCGTCGACTTCGCGCGAAAACGTCCGGGCAATCAGGAAGCTCCCGTCTACTTGGTATCGATCGATGAAGCGGAAGCCGTCTCGGGCGGTAAGGATCCGGAGCTTGTGGCCCTGGACGAAGCCCTGACCGAACTCGCAACATTCGACGAACGAAAAGCGAGGATCGTCGAATTGAAATTTTTCGGCGGGCTTAAGACGAACGAGATTGCGGAGGTTATGGGGGTCGCGGAAATAACTATCCTCCGCGAATGGAAAAAGGCAAAGGCCTGGCTGCATCTGCAGCTCAACCAAACCTAGCCGGGACATAAGAGCATCACCGCATACCAGACTAGCCGAGTGCACCAAAAAGCGCACGAGCATCGGGCGACTTCCGCCGCCAATGCCGGGATAAGTCCAATGCTTCGAGTTGGTTGATCGATAACCTAAGCACCGGAATTCTCTTTCTGGAAGGCCTGTGATAAATTGGTTTTCCACACCCGGTTGGGGATCGATCGAGGCCGAATTTCCAATGGAAGCTGCAAGATGGAAACAGATCGACGAGCTCGTTGACGCAGCACTCGATCTGCCCGAAAACGCGCGAGCGCAGTTTGTGGCCGATCGGTCCGGCGAGGACGACGATCTGCGTAAGGCCGTTTTGGAGCTGCTTGACGCCCAGCGAACAACCGACGGTAATTTCCTGGATCAATCCGCGATGCGTTTTGCCGCGAAAGCGGCTGCCGAAGGCGACAATGAGTTCCTAACTTACGCTCTTCTAAACAAAACGGTCGCGACCTACAAGATCGAAAAACTGTTGGGAGCAGGCGGAATGGGCGAAGTTTACCTCGCCTTCGACGAAAAACTGAAACGCAAGGTCGCGCTAAAGATCTTGCCGCCTGAATTCGGCTCGAACGACGAGCGGGTCAGGAGGTTTGAGCTCGAAGCACGCGCTGTCTCATCGCTCAATCATCCGGGCATCGTAACAATTTACGATGTCGGAAATTTCCAAGGCGTAAACTACATCGCGACCGAGTTCGTCGAGGGCCGGACGCTGCGTGAGCTGATGGGCGATAAGTTCAAGGTCAGAAATATCCTTCTTAATTCCATCCAAATATGTGATGCCCTCGGTGCGGCACACAACGCGGGCATTATTCACCGCGATATTAAGCCTGAGAACATAATGATCCGTAAGGACGGATATGCGAAGATCCTCGACTTCGGTCTCGCAAAGCTAACCGAACCGGGAGATCATGCCGTTCGCGACCTTGCGGCCACTGCCAGAGGAGTGATCATAGGAACTCCCGCGTATATGTCGCCGGCACAGATCAGTGATGAAAAACTCGATCATCGGACCGATCTTTGGAGCTGCGGTGTCGTTCTTTATGAGTTCCTCACGGGCAAGAATCCGTTTAAGGGACCAACCAAACAGGAAACTTTTCAGGCGATACTTTCGAGGGTTGTTCCGCCGTGCAGTTCGCTCAACGTCGATATACCGGCCGAACTCGACGCGGTTCTGGCAAAGCTCCTCGAAAAAGATCCTGCAATGGGGTACCAGGGTGCGGCAGAACTGCGGGCAGATCTGAAACGGATCAAACGCGACGTTGATTCCCTTTCGACGTCATCTACGCATCCGGCCAACTCAAGCACCTTCGTCAGGGCGATTTCACGCCGCCCCTGGTACGTTCACGCCGCGGCTGCTGCCCTGTTGATCGCTTCCGTAGCGACACTTGCCTACTTCGTGATGTTGATCTCCGGGCGCTCCGAATCGGGGCCCGCCTGGACCGAGGCGACGAGTGTCCAGCTAACGAATCAACCCGGCACCGAATACTTCCCCAGCCTTTCGCCCGACGGCAAGGATCTTGTCTATGCTGCTGAAGAAAATGGCTCTTTAGACATTTTCATTCAGCGTGTTGGCGGTAAAAGGCGGATCAATCTTACGGCTGGCTCTGACGCCGACGATACGCAGCCGGCATTCGCCCCCGATGGTCATCTGATCGCGTTTCGTTCCAATCGCGAGCCACGAGGCGTTTATGTCATGGAGATTTCGGGCGAGAATGTTCGTCGAATTGCCGACGACGGCTATCACCCATCGTGGTCGCCCGACAGCAAACAGATCGTTGTAAGCACCTTTGGCCGCGACGAACCGAATGTCCGGCCGGCCAGCATTCCTCATTCCCTCGATATAATCGACGTTCAGACTGGCACTAAACGCAGACTTGTCGACGCAGAGGCAACCTTCCCCGCTTGGTCGCCACACGGGCACCGGATCGCCTATTGGTTCTACACCGGCACTTATGGCCGACGTGATATAGCGACGGTCCCCGCCGGTGGCGGCGAACCCGTGGTCGTCGCAAAAGATTTTGCAGTCTCCAATTGGAATCCGGTCTGGTCGCCGGACGGCAAGTTCCTCTACTTTATTAGCAGCCGCCTAGGGGATATGAATGTCTGGCGAGTCCCGATCGATGAAGTAAGCGGCAATGTCCTTGGAGAACCGGAGCGAGTCGGAACGCCCTCCACGTATAGCCGCCACCTCTCTTTCTCTCGCGATGGCAATCGAATGGTGTATGTTCAGACCGATAACCGGGCAAATATCCAGGGGGTCGAGATGGACATTGAGACGATGAGAACGCTCGGAGAACCGTTCTGGATCACCGAAGGCGACCGACAGGTTTCGCGCCCCGAGCTTTCGCCCGACGGATCGAAATTTGTCATGCGCCTGATCCGGAAGACGCAGGATGACCTGGTTACCGTCAGCCGCGACGGCAAGGATTGGCGCGATATAACGAATGACGAACCCTTCGACCGTTATGTCCGATGGTCACCCGATGGGAAGAGGCTCGCATTTACTTCAGACCGCGAAGGCGGGGGCCAGATTTGGACCTGCAATGCGGATGGCACGGGCTTGACCCAGTTCTCGCATCTCACGGCTACTGAGAATCCACCAGGGTTTCCGGCCTGGTCGCCTGACGGAACGAAACTGTCGATATATTACGACAATTCCACCAGCCTCCACGACACAGCGGCCCCGGCTAAGCCGGAAATGGCGAATCGGCTTCCCAGTTCAGATGTTGCCGAGCGTATGGTCGCATGGGACTGGTCGCCGGACGGCAAGAAGCTTGCCGGGGTGCTCGCAAAGGGATCGATCCGGCATATTGGCTATTTTTCGCTCGAATCGGGAGAGTATAAGATCGTTGTGCCAAATGTGAACCGTGTGCCTAGCTGGCTTCCAGACAGTCGACATTTGGTCTATTCGGCTCGAAGCGATGTTTTCATCGCTGACATCCAAACCGGTAACGTCCGTCGCTTGTTCTCAAATCCGCTCGTCAGTATAGGTAGCCCGTTCATCAGCCGCGATGGAACTCTCCTCTATTACGCCGCCGCGACTTCTGAATCGGACATCTGGATGTTGGATCTTACAACCGAAAAGTAACCCGTGCCGTCAATTATTGGTTTGTCCGCGCACTTCCCTTTTCCATCGTCGGCTTGACGTTTGGTCGAACGACCCTTCTCTGAATGCAAACTGAGTGCCCGGTTTCCCTTGTCTTTGGGTTATCATATCAACTTCGATAATTCGATCAGGTATCTATGCTTAGATTTTTCAATACATTAACCCGGCAGCAGGAAGAGTTTCATCCACAAGAAGAAGGCAAAGTGCGGATGTACATTTGCGGGCCTACGGTTTGGAATTTTGCTCATATAGGGAATTTTCGGACGTTTGTTTTCGGGGACATTTTGCGCCGTTACCTGAAGTTTAAGGGATACGAGGTGATGCACGTCTTTAACCTGACAGACATTGACGACCGGATCATTAATGAATCGGCGGCAAGAAATATCAGCATCGATGAGTTTACGGCGCCGTTTATTCAGTATTTCTGGGAAGATTTCGACGCACTCGGCAATGAACGGCCCGAAGTCACTCCGCGCGCGACCCATCATATTCCGGAGATGATCGACATCATCGCCAAATTGATCGAGAACGGTCACGCATACGAGTCGGACGGTTCGATCTACTACCGGATCACCGCGTTTCCCGACTACGGAAAGCTTTCGAAGATCAATTTCTCGGGCAACATCACCGGCGGCAGCGAGCGGATCGATACCGACAAATACGAGAAGGAGGACGCCCGCGACTTTGCCCTCTGGAAACTGGTAGGCGAAACCGAAGAACCCGGCTGGGACGCTCCGTTCGGCCGAGGCCGGCCGGGGTGGCATATCGAGTGCTCCGCGATGTCGATGAAATACCTTGGCGAGACGCTCGACATCCACGCCGGCGGCCAGGACCTCCAGTTTCCCCATCACGAGAACGAGATCGCCCAAAGCGAAGGCGCGACCGGAAAGCTGTTCTCCAAATATTGGATACACAGCGAATTTCTCAAGATCGACGATGTGACAATGTCGAAATCGAAGGGCAACTTCTTCACCTTCCGCGACCTTCGTGAGCAAGGTTATTCGGCGTTGGCGATCCGATATTTGCTGTTATCGGTACCGACGCGAAAGCAATTGAATTTCACCTTTGAGGGATTACAAGGCGCGGAATCGACTGTCGAGCGGTTAAGGAATTTCCGGGCACTCGTAAAAGAAGGCAGAAACCCAAGCGGTAGCGAGGGTGTCTCTTCCCCGATTGACAACGGGGACACACTCCCTACCGGTCGTGTTTCTGCCTCGATGGCTCTTGAAAAATTCGAGGCCGCGATGGACGACGATTTCAACACCGCCGCCGCACTCGCCGCGATCCATGATATGGTGCGTGAAGTTAACACGATCATGAGCGGGCAAGGACTCAAAGCCGAAGATCGCGATGCAGTGCTGGATGCTATCGCCAAGTTCGATTCGGTGCTGGGTATATTCGGCCCGGAGGAATCCGGCGATCTCGATGCTGAGATCGAGGCACTTGTTGAAGAGCGTCAGGAAGCCCGGCGAAATCGCGACTTTGCTCGCTCGGACGAGATCCGTGATTTGTTGGCGGAAAAAGGAATCATACTAGAGGATACGAAGGACGGCGTGCGATGGAAACGAAAATAGAACCTTCACGCTCCCTTCCGTCTAGCGAAGGACGGCCCGGCTAGAGCCGCACGCCGTCGCAAAGTTTGCCGTCAATGCTGGTGTAATAGAGCTGCACTTCTTTATATGTGTTCGTATCGCGGCAATACGACAGGCAGCGGTCGTACGGCTTGGAGTAGATGTGAAGGCTGATGGCCCGTTCGTCGTACTCGGGAAGGTTGAGGACCTGATGGATCGGTTCCTCAAGTTCGACCTTGGCGGCAAGGCATTCCGACAACTCGAACGCATCGGTTTCCCGAAGTTTGCAATGACCTGAGGCCTCGTCTATCTCGTCGACGGCAAAGTTCTGTCCCTTCAGCCGACCTTCCGGAACGGTCATCCAACATCGTTGGCCGTCATGATTGTGGACCCGAGAAAACTGCCCCGGTTCCCAGCACACTGCCATCATCTCGAAGCGCTCATCCTTATAGATCAGGTTCCGCGTGTAAAACGACGGACTCCAGAAAATGTACTTCTGGAGCGTATCCATATCAACCGGATTCCGGCTCAGGTAATCGTAAACATTGTCGCAAACGAAGGATTCGTCCCGGATCTCACGCAGGCCTTCGATCAGATGATTTACAGAAACACGGTTCATAGTAATATTCATCCATTTTCGGCCGATTCCAGCCCAAAGTCAAAATGTAATCGGGCGTCGCTCCGGCCTCACCTGCGGTTTGCGTCTCTGATCAAAACCAGGTCGGCGGCAAGCCTGATCGCGGCTTTCATGCTTGAGGCATCCGCGATTCCTTTTCCGGCGATATCGAATGCCGTTCCATGATCGACCGACGTTCGTATGATCGGAAGCCCGAGCGTCACATTTACAGACGAACCGAACGAGAGAGCTTTGACGGCAATTGTGGCCTGGTCGTGGTAACACGCGACGATCGCGTCAAATTCGCCTCGATATCCACGCAGAAAGATCGTGTCGGGCGAATAAGGGCCGGAAACGTCAATCCCAAATTCATCCCTGCAGATCTCAACCGCAGGCACGATCTCGCGCGATTCTTCGTCGCCAAACATCCCGTTTTCCGAAGCGTGAGGGTTAAGCCCGGCAACCGCCAACCGTATGTCCCTATTTAGCAACTCCGACAAATGGCGTTGGGTAAACCGTATCGTGTCTATCAGCCGATCCTTCGTCACCATATCGATGGCGGTGCTCAGCGGGACATGAGTCGAGAGCAATACCACCCGCAGGCTTTCGGCAAAAAAGCTCATTGCGAACCTTTCCGTCGAAGTTAGCTCGGCAAGAAACTCGGTATGCCCCGGGAAATTGTACCCGCCGAGTGCGATCGCTTTCTTGCTTATCGGAGCGGTTGCGATCGCAGAAATGGCCCCAGCAGTGCAAAGCCGAACGGCTTCTTTTATCCACTCCGCCGATGCCTTTCCCGTAACGGCATGATCGATCCCCGTCGGGGTCTCGTGGGGAAGGGATCCCGCATCGATCACCTCTACCACATTTTCAGGGACAGCGGATTCGGGCACGTGAGGAACAACTGAGATAGGAATCTTCAGCACCCGCGCAGCTTCCCGCAAGTGAGCAAGGCTGCCGATCAAAACGGGCCGACACTCGCGGCTCACGGACGCATCCGCGGCCGCCTTCAGCGATACCTCCGGCCCGATACCGGCAGCATCGCCGATCGTTATCCCGATGATCGGTTTTATATTCTCGCTTGCCACAAGTTTAGAGGCGGGGGAACACCCGAATCTTTGACTTCGAATCTGGCGAATCGGCCACGCGGTAAAAGACGGATATGCCCGCCGCGGCTTGTCCGTTCAAAAAGATGCCCGGCGGCATTGCGGCCGGCCGGGCGAATCAGCAGTTTCAAGCAAACGGCAACTGTTTTCTAAACGATACCGGCCCGGCCTAATCAGCTTGGCGCCTGATAAACGTCGGAACATCGAGATCCTCTTCTTTCCTCACCGGAGCAGCCGCAATCCCGGCCCCGGCGCTCACGGCATTCACCGCTTCGACCGATCGCGGCGCCGGCATTATCGATTGGACGTGGCTGTCGAAACCGGTCGCGATCACGGTAACCTTGATCTCGTCGCCCATGCCCTCTTTAACGACGTTCCCCCAAATAATGTCGGCATTGTCGTCGGCCTCTTCCTCGATCATTCGGATAGCGTCCTCGATCTCGGCCAAAGGCATGTCTTCGCCGCCAGTCAGATTGATCAAGGCCGCTTTGGCGCCGGTGATCGAGTTCTCTTCGAGAAGCTTATAATCGAGCGCCGCCCTCATTGCCTTCGACGGGGCCTCAGGGCCATCTGCAGAGCCGATGCCCATCAGAGCGACTCCCTGCCCGCGCATCACGGTCTTGACGTCCGCAAAGTCGAGATTGATTATCCCCGGCGTTACGATCAGTTCCGTGATCCCCTGGACGGCCTGCAGCAGCACATCGTCGGCTCGCCGAAAAGCATTCATCATTGTGATGCCCTGTTCGACCTCGCGAAGCTTTGAGTTTGGGATGGTGATGATCGTGTCGACACAACCGCGAAGCTCGGCCAGCCCCTGCTCGGCCTGCGCCATGCGTTTCTTGCCTTCGACCGTGAAGGGTTTCGTTACCACAGCGACCGTCAGCGCACCAAGCTCGATGGCCAGCGAAGCCACAACCGGGGCCGCTCCCGTTCCGGTACCACCGCCGAGGCCCGCCGTCACAAAGACCATATCGGCACCTTCCAAAACATCGAGGAGTTTTTCGTGGTCTTCCAACGCCGCGGCACGGCCGACCTCAGGGTTCGATCCCGCCCCGAGTCCCCGTGTCGATTTGCCGCCAAGTTGAATCTTCATCGGCGCCGACGACGCATTCAACGCCTGAAGGTCAGTGTTCGCGACGATGAATTCGACGCCTTGAATCCCGGCCTCGATCATCCTGTTCACAGCATTTCCACCGCCGCCGCCAACGCCGACCACCTTGATCTTCGCCCCCGTGATCGGTGGCTCGTCCAAGAACATTTTTAATCCGCCTGTGTGCATTTGAAGACCGTCCGTAGTCATATTCTTAAGTTCCTGTTCAAAGTAAAATGCGAAAAATCGTACTGCACGCAGTACTCCGAACTATTTGATTGATCCAACAAGATATTGTGCTGACGGGAGAACAGCATACAATTATTTGTGGTCAATTTCAACCTGTAACGCCAGCTATCTGAACTTATCTCGAAAATTTTCAAACCACTCGGCTACCTTTGAAGACTTTCGTCCGTTGCGGCTCTGCTCGCGAACCTGCGACCGCATTGACGAAAGGGCAAGTCCGCTCGCTACTGCCCATTCGGGACCGCGAACTTGTTGAGCCAGCCCCACGAAATGGTCCGGGTCCGGAACCCCAAGCCGCGTGGGCGCGTCAAACACCTGTTCGGCGATCTCGACCATTCCAAGAGCATTCGACCCGCCGCCGGTCAAAATAACCCCGCTCGAAATCTGGGCCTGCATCTGGGCAGTTTCGCGCGCGATGTGCTGAAGCAGTTCGATGGCTCGCGGCTGCATGATGTCGCAAAGGATCTCTCGTGTCAGCCCGCGCGTTTCTGTGCGCCCAACGGGAACGATCTCAATGTTCTCGAGCCGTGAATCGTCGTCGAGCAGGAAGGACGCAACGCAGCCATACATCTGCTTGATCTTGTTCGCCTCCTGGATCGAAACCCGCAATCCGACTGCGATGTCCTTGGTAAAATGGAGCCCTCCAAAGGGGAAAACCGCCGTGTGCTGCACGGCCCCGCGGCCAAAGATCATCAAGCTCGTGATCTCGGACCCGATGTTTACCAAAGCACAGCCATACTCCTTGTCATCATCGGTCAGAGTACTTTCTGCTGCAGCCAGCGGCTCCAGCATCATCCGCTCAACCTCAAGCCCCGCCTGACGAACCGCTTTGTTCACATTCTGACGCCCGGCGCTCGGCCCTATGACAATATGGACGAGTGACTCCAGCCGGGCCCCGGTCATCCCGACGGGCTCCATGATCCCGTCCTGGCCGTCAATGATGAATTCCTGAGGCAGGCGATTGATGATCTCCCATCCGGCGGGAAGCTGCATCGCCGAGGCCGATTCGATCGCCCGCTCAACATCCTCGTCGGTTATCTCACGCCCTGCTCCCGCAACGGCGACAACACCGCTTTTATTCTCGCCGCGGAAATGTTCACCGGAAAGATTCAGGACCGCCGACCCGACCTCAAGCCCGCTCACACGCTCGGCCTCCCGGACCGCTTTTGTCACGGATTCAGAGACCGCATCGGTCGCGGTAACGATCCCGCGTCGAAGCCCTCGCGAATCGGCCTCGCCATGGCCGACAATATTCATCACGCCGCCGTCGCCGGGTTCGCCGATGACGCAGCGTACTTTGCTTGTCCCGATATCCAGGCCGATGGCGTGAATGTCGTTGTTCATACGTTCTTAATGCGGAACCTCTTCCGCTTTCTTTCTTGATGACAGGATCATATTCGATCCGACAAGGCTCACCCCGTCGAACATATCGCTCTTGCCCGCGATCGCAGCGACGCCGTTCTTTAAATGCTGCGCAAATGAATCGCGCCCGACACTGATCGTGATCACATTGCCGGCATCCTCGGTGATCGCCTTCGGATCGCGAAGGTCGGCGAGATCGACACTCCGCACCCGCGAGACCAATCCGACCCCACGCCACTCATCGAGCATTTTCTGATACAGCTTAACGCGTTCGAGGTTTTCCTTTGCCGCCTTCTCGGTCTTTGCCTCATCCCAACCCGTTATCGCTATGGGCAAAGCTGGCTCCTGCTCGTTGGCCTTTGCCAAAATGTTGCTTTCACCATCGACCAGCATATTCCCGCCGGACAGTTTAACTATCGCTATCGGAATATGTTCGACAACGTGAACGCTCAGCCCGTCCGGCAGCACTCGCGAGATCGAGGCCGACTTAACAAAAGGGAGTTTCTCTACTTTCGCTTTGATCCCGTCAAGATCCGCGTTCCATACGCCGCTTTTTTCGGCCGCATTTGCCGCGATCCGTTCGATATCTTCGCTCGATGCACGCCCGACTCCGCTAACGTATACCGATCTGACATCGAAGAACTTCGACGCGGTTACGCTCTGCAATCCCAGATAGCCGAGAACGCTAAGGCAGACCAGAAGGCAAACGCTCAAAAAGAGAGGGAGGAAAAAACTCCCAAGCCGGCTTGGCCCGGCCGAACCCTTTCGAGAGTTCTTCCGTTTCGCCCCTGAGCGAGGTGTTCGGTCAATGCTTGATCTACGCCGTAATTTTGCTGTCATATACTCTTACGCCCTTATTCGCTGTGTGCCGTTAATTCCGAACCTGACATTTGAAGTTTCTCGATGATCTCGTCCGACAGCCGCGTGACGCTGCCAGCACCGAGAGTGATGACGAGGTCGCCTGATTGGAGCATCGGCACGACAGCATCGGCGACCGCATCGATATCTCCGATATAGTTTGCGTTCTTATGGCCGAATCGCTTGATGTTGTCAGTGAGTACCTCGGCTGTAATTCCCGGGATCGGCTGTTCGCTTGCCGCATAGATATCAAGAACATACAGGACATCGGCGTTATTGAATGCCAGCGCGAACTCGTCCATCAACTCCTGCGTCCGCGAGTAACGATGCGGCTGAAAAATGGCGACCGTCCGGCGGCCCGCGGCACTGTTCTTGGCTGCGGCGAGCGTCGCAAGGATCTCGGTCGGGTGATGAGCGTAGTCATCAACAACCGTGATCCCGCGGGCCTCACCCTTGAACTGAAATCGGCGGTTCGCATTCTTGAACGTGGCGAACGCATCAGCGATCTTCGGGAACGGAACATCCAGTTCCAGGGCCACCGCCGTTGCCGCGAGGGCATTGTAAACATTGTGTTTTCCGGGCACCGGCAACTCGATCTCGCCAAGCACCTCATCGCCCTTCCATACCGAAAAAGCCGACCCGAACGAGTCGTTGTACCGAATATTGTGCGCCGAAATATCGGCCTGGGCCGACATCCCGTAAGTAACGCGGCGGCGTTTGATCCGCGGGATGATCAGCTGCACATTCGGGTCGTCCAGACAGATGATCGCGGCGCCGAAGAACGGCACCTTGTTGACGAAATCGGTGAAGCACTGGACCACATCGTCCATGCCCTTGTACGACTCCATGTGCTCCTTGTCGATGTTCGTAACGACCGCGATGGTCGGGTAAAGCATCAGGAACGAACGGTCGCTTTCGTCGGCCTCGGTCACGAACCATTCGGAACTGCCCAGTTTTGCATTCGAGCCAAGCGTGTCCACGACTCCGCCAACAACCGCGGTCGGATCAAATCCCGCATGATTCAGGATCGTCGCTACCATCGAGGTGGTGGTCGTTTTCCCGTGAGTTCCCGAGATCGCGACGGCATACGGTTTCAAGACCATCAGTTCCGCCAGCATCTCAGCCCGCGGGATCACCGGAATGCCTAGCCGCTTGGCTTCCATTACCTCGGGATTGTCTTCCTTAACGGCCGACGAGTAGACCACAACTTCCGCCGATCCGACATTCTCTTCCCGATGCCCTTCCGCGACGCGGACGCCGAAAATAGACTCGAGCCTGTCGGTGTTTTTCGACTTTTTGACATCGGACCCCGAAACCACAAAGCCAAGACTGCACAGTACCTCCGCGATACCGCTCATGCCGATCCCGCCGATACCGATAAAGTGGATCCTTTTTACGTGTCTGAACATTCCCGCTTCGTTTCCTTCTTCCCTTCTCTCTTCCTCTTCGTCTTCCTTCCTCTCCTCTTCCTCTTCCTTCTTTTTCTCTTCCTTCTTTTCCTTCTTTTCCTCCTATTCCTCTTTTTCTGTGGTCTGGTTTTAGGAAACCACCGAAGAAGAGGAATCAGAATCCGTGGTCCCGGGGCATTATTGTTTCACAGCGATCCGTTCAAGCAGATCCACCGTTGCCTCCGCCGCATCGGACTTCCCAAGTTTTCGCGCGGCGTCTTCCATTAAACTCAATGTTTCAGGCGATTCGATCAACTCAATGATCGCCTTCGAAAGAGTTTCACCGTTCAAGTCGGCTTGCACAAGCATCTTCGAAGCACCGGCTCTTTCAAACGCTTCGGCATTTTTTCGCTGATGATCATCCGCGGCGGTCGGCAGCGGGACCATTATCGACGCCTTCCCGGCGGCCGCGAGCTCCGCACAACTCGTCGCTCCAGCGCGGCAGATCACTATGTCGGCATTGCCAAATTCGACGAACATATCCGAAATGAACGGCCGCACATCGTGATCCTCGATCCGCGACCTGCGGTACATCTCGCGCGTTTTGTCAAAGTCTGCTTCTCCGGTCTGATGAACGATCCGCAGTTTGTCAGCCCGATTTTCAAGCAGCGGTAGAGCGCTCATCATCGCGTTGTTGATCGCGCGTGCCCCCTGTGAACCGCCGAAAACGAGAATGCTTGTCCTCGCATTGCGCTCCTTGGGCGGCACGGCGAAGAACTCCTTGCGGACCGGGTTGCCCGTAACAACTCCCTTGGAGCCAAAATACGGCAAGGCTTCCTCAAATGTCAGCGCCGCCTTGTCAATAAATCTCGCGAGCTTGCGGTTCGTAAAACCCGGCAGTGCATTCGAGTCCATCACCAATGTCGGAATCCGCAGCAAACTCGCGGTGAGCAGTACCGGGCCCGATACGTAACCTCCCGCGCCTACAACGACATCGGGCCGAAACTCACGCAGCAGTCGAGCGGCTTCGATAAAACTTACCGGGAGCACGCCGAGACCTTTCAACTTGCCTACCAAGCCCACATTTTTCAGTCCGGCGCTTTTTATCAAAGAAAGCTGAAACCCATTCTCCGGAACGATCCGCTTTTCCAAGCCGCGAGCGGTGCCAACGAAAAGCACCTCTGAATCGTTGTTCCGCCGCATTATCTCCTTTGCAACGGCGATCCCGGGAAAAATGTGTCCACCGGTTCCTCCGGCGGCTATCAGAACCTTCATGTTTGTTACCGAAGGGATGCACAACCTTATGCTCCAACTTCGCCATCTCGTGTAGCGGCCACTCGCTTATTCCCTTCTTCCCGACTCCGCATCTCGGCCGCTCAGGTTGCTTTGCGACCGGCGCTCTGCGAAATGTTCAGCAAAACGCCGACCGCCAGCATTGTCATCACCACCGAGGTTCCGCCGTAAGAAATGAACGGGAGCGGGATGCCCTTGGCGGGCACGATCGAGATAACGACGCTGATATTGAACAGCGCCTGAACGACAATTCCCGTGATTATCCCGATCCCAAGAAGATTGCCAAAGCGATCCGGGGCCTTCACCGCGGCCCGCGTCCCGCGCCAGAGCAAAAGGCCGAATGCTAACACGATCGCGAGCGTGCCGATGAGCCCAAACTCTTCGCCGACGACAGAAAAAATGAAATCGGAATACGGATACGGAAGATAGAAAAGCTTGGCCTGGCCCTGGGCAAAACCTTCGCCCACGATCCCGCCGGACCCGATCGCCATCAACGACTGGACCACCTGGTACCCGGCATCGTCCGAATGGCTGAACGGATCGAGAAACGCCATCAGCCTCTGCACCCGCCATGGAGCGAAGAGTACCGCACCGATCGCCCCGATCACCATAAGCGCCCCAACGGCGGCAATATGGGTCAGCCTCGCTCCGGCAGTAAAGTAGACCGCCGAAAAAACGGCACAAAGGACAATGACCGTGCCGAGATCCGGCTCAATGAAAACAAGCCCCGACAAAAGGCACATCGCGGCAACACACGGTATTACCGTAGCTTTCAGGTCACCGATCGTTTTCTCGTTCTTCGTCAAAAAATAAGCAAGGAACAAGGGGAGAACCAGTTTCGCCATCTCGGACGGCTGGAACGAAAACCCGGCGAACCTGATCCAGCGGCGGGCGCCGTTTATCGACGGGAACGCAAAAACCGCGATCAGGCAGACAACGGTAACGGCCATGCATCCATACACGAACCAGGGCGCCTGATAACGCCGGTAATCGATCCGGCTAACGATGAACATCCCGGCCAGGCCGGCAAACGTAAAGGCGATCTGCTTATAAAAGTAGGTAAACTGGCTCTGCGATTCGCGCAGGGCGATCATTGCCGACGCGCTGTAAACCATAGCCGCGCCAAACAATGCCAGGCCCGCCACGATAGCAAAGAGAAACCAGTCCGTTTTTAGTTTGTTGAATTGTGCCGCCATTCCACGTTACTAAACAGTCGCCCAAACCACTCTTCGTTTATCCCTTCCCGTCTTCTTCCGCTTCTTCCTCTTCTTCTGTGGTTCTCTCTACAAAGAGGAATAAGACGAAAAGGAGATCGGAATGTGAAAACTCATCTACTCGTAGACTTCATGCCCGCATGGCTCGACATCGAGGCAACTGCGTTCTTAAAAACCCTTCCCCTTTCCTCGTAACTCCCGAACATATCAAAACTTGCACAAGCGGGTGCAAGCAAAACAACGTCGCCGCTCACCGCCATCCCCGATCCCAATTCGACTGCATCCTCGAGCGTCGATCCCCGCACGATCTCGCACGTCCCGCGAAGCTGTGACTCAATATTGTCCGCGTCCTCGCCGATCACAACTATTCCGCGTACCGATCTTTCGATCAAGGGGACCAGCGGAGTGTAAGGAGCATTCTTCCCACGCCCGCCAAGGATCAAAACGGTTTTTCCTGCACCCTCGCTCATTGCCTCCAGAGCTTTGATCGTCGCATCGACCGAGGTTGCCTTCGAATCGTTGTAGAAAGCGACGCCGTTTATGGAATCGACGTACTCGATCCGGTGTTCGACGCCCTTGAAACCCGCGACCGTCTCCCGCATCGAGTCAGGATCCGCTCCGCATGCGAGCCCGGCGGCAAAGGCGGCGAGAACATTTTCCACGTTGTGCAGGCCGCGCAGGACGATCTCGTCCCGTGTCGCCAGGACCTTTTCCTTGCCGGCGTTCCGCGATACAAGATCGCGGCCGCGTAGGAACAAGCCGTTATCCAGTTCCCTCCTGACGCTGAACATCACGACGTTCGCCTTCAAACCCGATGCCCACGACGCCGTAATCTCGTCGTCCGCATTCAGTACCGCAACATCGTCCGCCGTCTGATTGAGAAAAATGCGATGCTTCGCAGCCGCGTAATCCGTGAACGAATCGTAACGGTCGAGATGGTTCGGCGTAACATTCAAACAGATCGCGACGTTCGCGTGAAAATCCTTTATTGTCTCAAGCTGAAAGCTCGAAAGCTCGACGGCCGTCCATGTATCATCCGCCGAACTCTCCGCCAGACTCAGCAGCGGCGTCCCGATATTGCCGCCGACCTGTGTCGTGATTCCCGCGTTCTTCAACAACTCGCCGACCAGCGTGGTTGTCGTCGTTTTTCCGTTCGAGCCGGTGATCCCGACGATGCGGCCTTTCATGAATTGATACGCCAGCTCAACCTCGCCGATCACAAGCCCATCCTTTCGATCAACGTAACGTGCCGGGATCGTATTCGTCGGCACACCCGGCGAAATAATCACGAGATCGATCTGGTCCAGAAGCCACGAAGGTATCTGCCCGGAGATCAGCCCGACGTTATGACTTTCTTTCAAAGAACGGGCGGCCTCGGGCCACATTTCAACTTCTTTTCTATCGTGAAGTGCCACGACGGCACCGCGCTCGGCCAGAAAACTTGCGGCGGCGGTCCCGGATCGGCCCGCGCCCAGTACAAGTGTTTTTCGCCCGGAGATCTCCATGGTCCGCAAACTATCCACCTTTCCCTACCAACCATTAACTGAAACCTTTGAACGAACAATTTCCATCAGGTCCATTTTCAGTGGATAGTGAATCTTTGTTGGTGGACAGCTCCCAAAACCTTCACTACCGCAATTTCAACGTCGACAAACTCAGCAATGCAAACAAAATTGCCACGATCAAAAATCGAAACACTATCTTTGGCTCCTTCCAACCTGCCAGTTGAAAATGATGGTGGAGCGGAGCTTGCAGAAAAATTCGCTTTCCGACACCGCTGCTGCGTTTCGTGAACTTGAAGAACCCAACCTGGAGCATCACCGACGCGGCCTCGATAATGAAGATCCCACCGATGAACGGGAGCAGAAACTCCTGCTTTGTCAAAATAGCAACGGTGCCGATAGCCCCACCGATCGCCAGCGATCCGACGTCGCCCATAAAGACTTCCGCCGGCGGAGCGTTGTACCAGAGAAAGCCGAGACTCGCACCAACCATCGCTCCGCAAAATATCGTCAACTCCGCGGAGGCCGGATTGTGCGTGATGTCCAGGTACTCCGCCCAGCGACGATCGCTTGCGACATAGGTCAGCGCCGTCAGCGCCGACATCGCAACGAATGTTATGCTCGTCGCAAGGCCGTCCATCCCGTCCGTCAGGTTCACCGCGTTCGACGAACCGAGCAGCACAAAAATGATAAAGATCAAATAAAGGCCTGGGAACAAATACGTCACGCCGGTTGGCTCGGCCGTCGCCTTGAAAAAAGGGATGCTCAGATTCCAGCTGTAATTCGTGAAAAAGTACAGAACCGACCAAACCGCAACGGCCGTGATCAACTGTCCCGCGAGCTTTTGTTTTCCGGTCAGGCCAAGGCTGCGTTTCTTGACGATCTTTATGTAATCGTCCGCAAACCCGATCACCCCGAACATCGTAGTCGCTCCAAGTGCAAGCCACAGAAAAATGCTGTCGAGCCGTGCCCAAAAGACCGTCGATATAAAAACGGATCCAAGGATCAGAATGCCGCCCATCGTCGGCGTTCCTTTCTTTGCCTGATGCTCGGCGGAAAGTTCCTCCCTTATTTCCTGTCCAACATTCAAAGATCGGATCTTTCTGATAACCTTCCCGCCAAACAATAGCGAGATCAGCAACGCCGTCACCGTGGCCATCGCGGTGCGAAACGTCACATATTGGAAAACATTCAGGCCTCTAAAGAACAGCGATTCGCCCGTTTGGCCGTATTCGCGGAATATCCACTGGTAAAGGAAGTAGTAGAGCATTTACGAATCTCTGTTATACGGGCTGAAGCGCGAGTGTTAACGAGCGTGCCCACCACGGCCGTCTGAGGCACGCTCCCTAAGGTTCGCGTTTCCGCCCGGGTGCCGCAGATTCATTATCCTCCAGCTTAAACTTTTCCAACAGTCTTTCAATGACCCTTTCGGTTCGGACGCCGCGCGAGCCTTTTACCAGGATCAGGTCGTCTTCCCTGACCTGGTCGAGCAAAAGGTCCGACGCGGCATCCGAATCTTTGGCGAACTCGGCGTCGGCCAGGCCGGCATGCCTGGCGCCTGCGACAAGTTCGCCCGCGAGCCCGCGCACACCGATCAATTTATCGATGCCCATGCCCGCAATCTTTTCACCAAGTTTTCGGTGAATATCCTTTTCATCCTTACCTAATTCGAGCATCTCGCCCGCAATAACGATCTTGCGTTTCGCCGAAGCACCGCCGGCAACCAGTGTTCCGATCATCGAAAGCAGTGCCGCCGGATTCGAGTTGTACGAATCATTCACAACCGTAAAGCCGCTCGCAAAATGCAGCACCTCGCCACGCTGCGGAGGCGGGGCCGCCGACTCTAGGGCAAACGCGATCCCCTCAACATTCATGCCAAAGGAAGATCCGACCGCGGACGCCGCGAGGGCGTTTAATATATTGTGTTTCCCGTTTAACGGAAACTTAACGGCAGCTTTGCCATCTCGCGTGACCAGGTCGAACCTGGTTTCGCCGAAACGAGGAAATGCGATGTTCTCGGCCCGAACATCGGCTTGTGCCCCAATGCCAAAAGTAAGCACTTCACCTTCGGCCAAATCGCGCATTGCGATCACTCGCGGGTCGTCCGCGTTCAAGACCGCGGTGCCGCTTTCCTTCATCCCTTCAACGATCTCCGCCTTCGCTTTCGCTACGTTCTCGATCGAACCGAGGTGCTCAACATGCACGGGCAAAACGTTCAACACCACGGCTACGTCAGGCGGCGTAATACTGCACAGCCGCTGGATCTCGTTCATCGGCGTTGACATTCCCATTTCGAGAACCGCCGTATCATAAGAATCATCCTTGGCCAAATTCAGCACGGTCAACGGAAGGCCCAAGCCGTTGTTGTAATTCTTGATGTTCCGCAGGATCTTGCGGCCGGACGCTTCCAGCACGTGGGCTGTCAGCTCTTTCGCGGTCGTCTTCCCCGCACTCCCCGTGATCGCGACGACCGGTTTGTTCCAGGCCAGATAAACTCCGTGAGCAAGATTTTGCAGCGCTTTGATCGAGTCGTCTACAAAAACCAGCCGGTCGCCGTACTTCTCAAGTTCCGAACGATACTCCTCAAAACGATCATGCCGGACGACACACGCAACCGCCCCGTTCTCGAACGATTGGGCAACAAACTTTGTCGCATCCTCAAAGTCGCCGTTAAAACCGTTTTTCGCATATTCCGGCTGCGAAAGAGCGAAAAAGACATCGCCCGCCCGCACTTCGCGTGAATCGATCACGATAGAACCGATCTCAACGTCGTGCAGGGCGGGATTCAGTTGCGATGCCGCAGCTTTCATATGCTCCAATGCGGTCTTCAGTTTCAAGGCTTCTTCTTTGTCGCCGGCTTGCTCTTGCCGGGCGGCTTCACGGCAGACGTTTCTCTTCGGTCGGGTTGCTTCTTCGGCTCAACGCGTTTGTCGCGTTCTTCCGTTTTTGGTTTGATCGCAGTCTTCTCGGGCTTGGCGGCAACAACCCTTTCTCGATCAGACTCCTTGTCCAATTTCTTACTTTCCGCCGGATGTTCCTGACGCAAAGCATCGACGCTTTCCGCCGATGGGCCGCTCGGGATCTCGCTGATGTCCTGTTCGACGTCGGTTTGCGCCTCGAGGATTCCCTCAGGCTTGACGCCTAGTTCCGGGAGTACCTGCTGTGCGATCTCTCGAAAGGCCGGGCCAGCAGCGTGGCCGCCATCGCGGCCGCCGACCTTTGGTTCGTCCATCACGACAGCGATCGTTACCGCCGGGTCATCGGCCGGGGCGAATCCAATGAACGACGACATGTACTTGGCCGAGTTCACCTTCTTCAACTTCTCATCGAACTTCCATGCCGTCCCCGTCTTTCCCGCTGCTGTGTACCCATCGAGCCTTGCCCGTTTTCCGGTCCCGTCGATCAGAACTTCCCGCATCATCGCAGTCATGTCGCGCGCGGTTTCAGGGCTCACGACCTGCGTTTTCTCAGGCTGCGTGATCGAAACTGGCTGTTCATCCGATTGACGAATTTCCTTGATTATGTGGGGTTGGACGCGTACGCCGTTGTTAGCTATCGTCGCAAATGCGGTGGCCATTTGCAAAGCGGTCACGCCTATTTCGTAGCCGATCGACATTGACGCCAATGAGTCGCCGTTCCAACTCGCTGGCTTGCGAACGATACCCGCCGTTTCGGCAGGAAGATCCACGCCCGTGCGGCTGCCAAAACCGAACTTTTGGACGCTGGCGTAGAAGTCCTCTTTCCCGACGCGCATTGCTGTCTTGATGGCGCAAACATTGCTCGAATGCGCGAACGCTTTCTTGATGGTCACGCGGCCGATCCCGTGTGAGTCGGTGAACGTGTGTCCCGCAACGTCGATCGTTCCGTTGCCGCTGTCGATCATCGATTCCGGTTCGATAAGGTCTTTCTCGAGCGCGGAGCTGTACGTGATCAGCTTAAAAACAGACCCCGGCGAATAGACCTGCTGAACTGCGGCATTCGACAAATTCTCGGCCGTGATCTCGTTGAGTTTGTTGGGGTCGTACGTAGGATAGTTTGCGAGCGCAAGGATCTCGCCGGTTCGATTGTCGATCACCACCGACATTCCGCCTTTGGCCTGCGTCCTTTTCACTGCACGTTCGAGTGCCTGCTCTACCATGAACTGGATCGGCATGCTGATCGTCAAAACGACATCCTTCGGCGACTCCTGTTCAGAGATCCTTTCATCGTAAATGCGGCCAAGCCGGTCCCTTTCCTGTACCTTCTTGATAACTGCGCCGTAAAGCACATCATTTTGCGACTGCTCGATCCCAGCCTGGCCAACACCGGCGGCGTTGCTGAAGCCAATAATATGAGCGGCGGTCGAACCGTACGGATAGTTTCGACGCTGGTCTTCGCGGTAATGGAGCCCGTTGGAATTTGGAGCGTCGGCCTTGCTTATCGTGGGATCATCCAGAGCCCTGTTGATCTTTTGTACCGCTTCCTCGTCCAGCCCCTTGGCCAATGGGACAAAACGGCGTTCGGCCTCTTTTGCAGAAGCAAGCTGTTCGGCCAGGTCTTTTTCCTTCACACCGATCGCGACTGCGATCCGCTTTGCGGCGGCCCGCGTGTCTTCCATTTCAACCGGGTCGGCAAAGAGCATTTTAACGCGTACGCTCATCGCGAGCGCCCGGCCGTTCCGATCGAATATCGAACCGCGCGGCTGCTTCGTTTTTTTAACATCCAACCGCTGCCCAGCGGCGCGGTCGCTAAGCCATTCGTGCTGATTGACCTGCAAATGGACGAGTCTTACGCTGATCCCGCCCATCCACAGCACGAGGAACGCGACTATCAGCATGAAGCGGGTAAAGGCCGTCTGGCTTGAGTTTGCAGTTTTTTTTCTCGGTCGTGCTCGTCGTGCCATCGTGCGTAGTTCTACCTCTTAGTTTAACTGCCGTGAAGGTGGGGGCTTGTGAGGTCAGCAGAAATTATCCTCTTCCCGAGGGCTTTTTCGACGCAGGCTTCTTTGCATCCGACTTCGCCAACGACTCGGCTGGCCGATGAAATGCCGTTTTGGTCAGGATCGGCGATGTCGCTGGCTTCGTGGGCGTTTTTACTACCGCCACAGCGGTATTCGCCGAAGGAGTGCCGCTGCTTACGGCCGGGACCGCGACAGTGAGGCCCTGGTCAAGCGTATCGATAAAGCCGAGGCTGCGGGCTGTTTTTGTTATCTCTCGCGGGGAAAGGGCCGTCTCGCGAGCGAGTATCAACCGGCGGTGCTCGGCCTCAAGATCCTCGATCTGTTTCCGCAGCTTCGAATTTTTCATTCCAAGATCCATCGACACGAAGTGTTGTCGGGCGGCGAGTAGAAACCCAGCGGCGATAATGCAGCCGCAGATAGCAATGACGACCAGATAGCTCAACGGTAGGTTCCCGATACCTCTGTTGCGGAGGCTCGTGGTGCGGGTTCTGCGAGGGGTAGTGTTTTTCATATGAAGCTTCCTATGGGGTTTTATTGGTCAGCTATCCGTCGTGCCACCCTCAGCTTCGCGCTTCGGGATCTTGGATTTTGCTCTATCTCGTCATCGCCGGGCGTTATCGGCTTCCGCGTGACGATCTCGATCTTTTTCACGGCCCCGCAAATGCATTGAGGCATTCGCGGCGGGCAGAAGCATTTGCCCGCGAGCCGTTGGAAGGTCTGCTTAACAATTCGATCCTCGAGTGAGTGAAACGAGATCACCGCAAATCTTCCGTCTGTTTTCAAACTATCAACGCCGTCTTTCAAAAACCGCTCGAGTATCTCGAGCTCACCGTTGACGGCTATCCGCAATGCTTGAAATGTTCGCGTTGCGGGGTGGATCTTGTCCTTTGGATTTCGCTTGACCGATCGTTCGACCAGTCCGGCCAGATCCTTGGTCGTTTTTACCGGCGTGCCGGCTTCCCGTCTTTCAACGATCCGCCGGGCGATCCGCCGCGAAAACCGTTCTTCACCGTATCTATACACGATGTCGGCGATCTCTACCTCGCTCAGCGATTCGAGCAGTTCCGCCGCTGTAGGTGTCGCGGCTGACGCATCCATTCGCATATCGAGCGGGGCGTCGTACCGAAAACTAAATCCACGTTCTTCGCTGTCAAGCTGCAGTGACGAAACGCCCAGATCGGCGACGATCCCGTTCAACGTGTCGATCTCAAGGCTTTCAAGCACCGGCCGGAGCTGCGAAAAATTGGATCGGACAAGGATCGCTCGTTCGCCGAACGGCTTAAGTCGCTCGCCCGCAATTCCGAGTGCCGCTTCGTCCTGATCGATCCCGATCACACGCACTGTTTCGTTTGCCTGCAGGATCGCCTCAGTGTGTCCACCCATCCCGAGGGTCACGTCCCCATATATCGCATTATCGCGAATGTTCAGCATCCTCACTGTTTCACTTGCAAGTACAGTGCGGTGAATACTTTCGCCAGTACTATCTATCATTCTCAAAGAACACGGCTGATCTTAAACACACTTCTACCGTCCGACATTATGCCGTTCTTGCCGTCTTTTCTGGATTTGACGCCAAATAGACCGCGAACACCAAAGGGTGAACTTCGACTATCCTTTGCTTATTGCTTTGATTGGTGCGGGAAGTGCTTAATCCCCTTAAACAACTACTCTGTTAATTCGCTCCATTCCCGTTTGTGAAGCGTTTTTCAGTGTCAGGAAGATATTATGACCATTGGCCACTCCTTGTCAAGAACAAATTTAAGCATCTGGATAAAACTGTTGCTTAAACTGTTGCCGGTCCTCTCGCACCCCGAACATCCGACTGGCCGACTTCGCTTTCGTGGCGGACTGCGGTAAAGTCTAGTGCTTGCACAGGATATGGACCCAGATTTCGTAAAGCTCGCCATTTTCGGGCTTATTGCCGCCGCAGCCAATGTGCTCGGCGGAATGATTCTGTTTCCGTCGAAGATCCCCCGCGACTATCGGCAAATGCTCAGGTATTTGCTGGCTCTTGGGGCAGGATTCATGCTCGCCGTAACCTTTCTTGAGATCGTTCCGAAAACGGTACTTCTCTGGCAAAAGGAATATCCCCGATCTGACGGGAATCTGTATGTCCCAATGCTGCTTCTCCTTGGAGGCTATCTCCTCACCCAGTTTTTTGAGCACACGATCGCTCCACACTTCCACCTCGGCGAGGAGATTCATTCGGATGATGTAATTTCGACACGTTCCGCATACACCGGCGTCGGCGGCCTGTTGATCCATACATTCTTTGACGGCGTGTCGATAGCCGCCGCATCCCAACTGGATGTGCGGATAGGCCTTCTGGTTTTCGTTGCGGTCTTCCTGCATAAGTTTCCTGAGGGCTTCACTATCGGATCGATGATGATCGCCGCTGGCAAGGGGAGTCGAGAGGTCCTTATCGCAACCCTTTTGATCGGGGCGACGACGATGATCGGCATCCTCGCCTTTTACTTCATCGGGACCAGCCTTGGATTCTCGGTCGCCTATGCCCTTCCGGTAGCCAGCGGCGTTACTCTTTATGTGGCCGCCAGCGATCTCATCCCCGAAGTGAATCATCACGGCGGCAAACGCCCAGCCGTCTCCTTGTCGGTCTTCGCCGGCGTGGCCCTCTTCTTCGCCATTCACTTTGCCGTGCATGAACTAATGGGCGGATAGAGAAAGTTCCTCGGTTACGAAGCCTTGTCTCCGCCCCAATGTTCAACCAACGCCCACCGGTGACGGCCCGGAGTGACTGAAAAGTTTTTGCAACAAACCCGCTTCGATTTCGTTATTAACTTGCGGAGGTAGATTAGAACAATGCGTGAACCTATGGTTGCCGGAATTTTGAGTCTCTTGGTTCCGGGTGTTGGTCAGATTTACAACGGCAGAATACTCATCGGTATTATTTGGCTGGTTTTGACAGGTGTTTCGTGGATCGGATCCGCGGGGCTTCTCGGCTGGGTGGTCCATTTGATCTCAGCGTGGTGTGCATACAGCTACGCCAAGGACAACCCGGTGCGCAGTTAGAACATCTTCGCACAATCCTCCTTAAGCCCGGCGCTAAGCGACGCCGGGCTCTTTTTTGTTTTTCAAAATCGAGGTGAATCAAGTAAACTCCCGATAGGCATCCTAAACTATGCAAGAGGAAGCACTTGGGATTTTCGCCTCTTCGCTTTCTTGTATTCTCTCCTTCATGGTCAGGCTGTTTCCCAGAATTGTTGAACCGCAGAAACGGACGATGAGGCTCGGATAGGATGTAAGTCAGGACGGCGCGAACGCCTTTATGGTTAAAGAAGGATTCCCTTTCGTCATCACGCCAATGGTAGCGGCTATGATCTTTGCCTATTTTGGCATCTGGACCGTGGCGGGAGCCCTCGTCTTGCTGGCGGGCTTCATGGCGTTTTTCTTCCGTGATCCGCACCGGACGCCGCCAAACGATAGGGGCGTTGTCGTTTCTGCGGCCGACGGCCGCGTGACCCGTATCGACGAAACCGAGCTCGGTAAAACGGTCAGCGTCTTCCTTTCCCCTTTGGACGTGCACATCAACCGGGCCCCGATCGAGGGAACAATATCAAAGATCGAATACACCGCGGGCCGAAAAGGGCCGGCAACCAACAATGACGCCAGTTTCGTTAACGAGAGAAATTCGCTTACTATTGAGAACGAGCACCTGACGGTTGTCTGTACCCAGATCGCTGGGATCGTTGCCCGCCGCATCGTTTGCTGGAGCAAACCCGGCGACCACTTGGAACGAGGAGAGCGGTTTGGGCTCATCAAGTTCAGTTCGCGGACGGATGTCCTTCTCCCGGCTTCCGCTGAGATCGCTGTAAGGATCGGTGACCGAGTCGTCGGAGGTGAAACGGTCCTTGCGCGTTATGAAGTTGATCTAGGGGAGAACCCAGTGGCCGGCGAAGACTAAACGAAGCCCATCATGGACCCTGTCGAGAACAAGCCTGCCCATAAGGGCCTGAAAAAAGGGCTCTACGCCATCCCGACCGCGTTCACCGCGGCGAACGTCGGGATGGGATTTCTGGCGGTGATATATTCTATCCGCGGATTTCAGATAGTGGCCGTTGACCCTGCCGCGGCCGCAAGCTACTTTGACTATGCCGCGATCGCTATCGGCCTCGCCATCCTCTTCGACACGCTTGACGGCCGCGTTGCCCGAATGACGCGCACCGCAACCGAGATCGGGGTCCAGTTCGATTCACTTGCAGACGTACTCACCTTTGGGATCGCCCCAATAACGCTTATCTATAGTTGGGGATTTGCGGCTGTTTATCCGGAAAGCAGCGGGCAGTACGCGTTCGGACTCTTCCTGCTCTTCATGTACCTGATGTGCGGCGCGTTCCGTCTCGCACGGTTCAATCTTCAATCAACCCGCCCGCGCGTGCTCATCGAAGGTACGCCAAAACTCGACAAAAAGAATTTTGTCGGCCTGCCGATCCCGCCGGCGGCCGGCCTTATGGCATCGATCGTCCATTTCGCGCCGCTGCCGCTGAACGCATACGCCGAAACGGGCAGCCGTTTCTATGCACCGCTGATGATGCTGCTGGTCGGGTTCCTGGCGGTTCTGATGGTCAGCACGCTCCGCTATTCAAGCATGAAAACGGTGGATACGGGCCGGAAGAATCTGTATCTCCTCCTCATCATCGCCGCGGTTGGGATGTTGATTTGGCTCTATTCAAGGTATGTCCTCCTGATCCTCTCGGGAGCCTATGTTTTCCACGGTGTCGGATGGTACCTATTGAATCTGTTACGGCACCGGCCCGCCAAGGTGGACGCAGAGGCGTGAATCCTCGTCCTTCGATCACACAACGCTAGACAATGCCAGTCCGCTGTCGCCGGTTGTCGGGAAACGACGCGGGGCCCGATCG
Organism: Pyrinomonadaceae bacterium; assembly: GCA_050250045.1. Classification (GTDB taxonomy): domain Bacteria; phylum Acidobacteriota; class Blastocatellia; order Pyrinomonadales; family Pyrinomonadaceae; genus OLB17. The sequence continues at coordinate 27,723 of JBFWPK010000025.1, forward strand.
CCTGGCCGGGCGAGATTTGATTCTCTGCCATTCGGGTAGTTCAATATCGTCGTCATAACGCTCTCGGCAAACGACGATCAGTGTCATTAGAACAATGAACATTACCGATACCGCCGTAACGTGAAGAACAAAATCGAAGATGCTGTGGACCAGTACCGCAAAACATCCCGCGATCGCCCCTATCGCAACGCCGCGACGATAAGTATTCTCGACATTCGCACTGGCAAAGGCTTGCTTAAACAGCCAGAAAAGAAAGAAGATGCCTATGACCATGCCCACCAAACCTGCATCGGCCGCAACTTGCAAATAGTCGTTGTGCGATTGCTCGACCCTCGCAAGGCCGCTGTAAGTGTCATGCGGGGTGTATGCGACGCCTAGGGCTCCGAAGCCGGCCCCGAGCGGCATTCCCTGTACTATCACACTGGTAGTTACAGCCCATATATGGCTGCGATTCGTTGTAATATCGCCCGAAGCGGCGGTTTCCGCGATACGCGTCAATGAACTTTCACCGCCAACAAAGATCGAACCGATAACGATCCCGGCTATTAAAACCGCTGCAAAACCAACCTTCAAGATAAGCCCTCGACGGCTTTGCGCTCCGGTCGTCAGAATTACGAGAAAGATGACCTCTGCCAGAAATGCAACCAGCCCGCCGCGCGATCCGCTCATGACCAGGGCCACACCCATCAGCCCGATGCATGTGATATAAAGCAGCCTCTTATCCCGCGCCACTGCCCCGGCAAAGAGCATTCCAAGCGGTACGCCGATCGTCATTTCCATATATGCCGCGAAGTTATGGCGGTTGACGAACGATCCAAAGGGAACGGCAAATCGAGCCTCGTAAATGCCGTAGATCTTGCCTGGACTAAGGACCGATTGGAGAATCGCAAAAAAGGCATAGCCGAACCCAAAAACGGCGATAACGATCGCCAGCTTCCGGATCCGGTCGGCCGAGTCGACAAGGGTCAGCGATAACGAGAAGAACAGGCCAAGCGCAAAAAAATGGAGCGCGGACATCTGCGTGGCGTAGGGGTCGAGCGAGATCGTTCGGGGAATGTCCGCAAGGCCGCCCACCTCGCCGACCGTGCCGAATGGTATGGTTTGAATCAGGCCGTACAACGCCGCGGCATAAAGCGGTATCTGCAATTTTGAAAGGCTTGCCCTGATCACACCTGAGCGAAATCCGTCCACAGCCCAAAGTACGAGCATCACGGCGATCATGACATAAAATAGGGCCAGGATCGGCTGATGCACGGCCCCATATGCCGCGACCGTGACTACGATCACCGCGATCATCAACCCAAACGCTATTCGGTTTGCCCAGGTCATAAATCCTAACACTTTGAAGCCGTGTTGCGGGGCCCGCAGAGAACGCCCGGCACCCTTGCCTTCACTTCGCTTTGGAAAGAAACTTCGTCTTTATCCCGCGGGCTGCGGCACATCCGGCAACCGTTGCAGCTTGAACGCGTCGTACCAAATAACCCCGGAAATCGGACACAGTTCGCCGCAATTCTGGCGGACGGTCCGGATGGTTACGCCATCGGAATCCTCGGGTACGACAAACTCGATCGACATCTCCTGCCAGTCGCTCGAACCCAGAGGAAAGGGCTGGCCCCTGGCGATCGGAACGTCGTGTTTCGCATCGACTATCTCGATCAGCGGCAAACCTCCCGTGCGAAGATTCTCGGTCCGCAGCATGAACGTCAGCCTGTAACGTCCACGCGGCTGGACGGCCGCAAGTTGTGTAACATTGTTCAGTTCCGGCCGTGCGTAGGACTTAAAATTGAGTTTAAGGCTCCGTTTCCCGTCGATACTGAAACTCGAGTCGGCCAGGATCTCAAGCTTGCTGTCGCTTCGATTGATCCTCCAGCCAAACATCGTACTTTCAGGGTCACCCAGGAAGTTTTCGAAACCTGCATTGGAAATGGCCTCCACCTGGGCATCGGGATCGATCCCGGACTGCCGCGCCAACTCAAGCGTCTCGCGAAAATGCCGCTTGGTATAGAGCTCCTGCGTCATCGCCTTCAGGATCTCGGGATGCCTCGACCGTTCCTCTTCCGCAATACTGTTCCATACACGAAGGGCATCAGAAGCCGCTCCGCGCTCGGCATAGAACCGTGCCAATGTCACGCGTACGCTCGGTGTGTCGGCCGCCAATTGCTCAACCCGGGCCGGGTCTTTGTCAAAATAGTCCCACGCAAGAGCAAAGACCTGCTCGCGATAGACAATGCTTTTCTCTGTCGTTCGCGTGAGAAATTCAAATGCCTCGTCCGCCCGGTTTTGCCGCAGCAGGAAGTTCCCCATCTGCCATTGCGGAAACGTGTACGTCGGAGCAAGGTCAATTGCCCGTCTAAAGGCCTTTTCCGCATCCTCCGGCCGCTCGGCCTGTTCGTAGGCACGGCCAAGTTCGATCCACCACCGATAATCGTTCGGCGAGCGGCGGACCGTAGCTTCAAAACCGTGGAGCGATGCTTCCAGGTTCTCGCGGCTGAAATCTTCGCGCAATGCCGACGCAAGCAGCCACCTCGGCAAAGGATCTCGCGGCGAAAGGGACACTGCCGCCTCTGCGACCCTGAGAGCGTCCTCCTGCGAAGGCGGCGTCAGTTCGCCGAGCATATTGGCGACCTGCCATCGCACTCCAAACCATGCAAAGACAAGCGCCGCGGCGATCGCACCCAGGATCACGAACCGGCCGGCCGCGCTTTTTGCGTTGATTGTGTAAATGACATTGGCCAATGTTACGCCTCAGTGTCCAAAATATTCATGTATCTGCTCGACCACGTATTCCTGCTGTTCCGGTTTCAGCTCCGGGTAGATCGGCAGGGCAAGAGTCTCGCGCGATGCCCGCTCGGCCTCCGGGAAGTCGCCCTGGTGATAGCCAAGATAGGCAAAGCATTCCTGCAGGTGGAGCGGAACCGGATAATAAATGTCAGTCCCGATCCCTTTTTCGGCCAGGTATTCCCGCAGAGCGTCGCGATGGCCAGGCGTTCGGATCACGAACTGGTTGTAAATGTGTCGCCGATCTGGCCGCTCGATCGGTAAAATGACACGGCCCTCCAGGCCCGTCTCGGAAAAGAGGCTGCGATACCGTGCTGCGTTAGCCTGTCGCTGCTCGGACCATGTATCGAGGTGCGGCAGTTTTACCCGCAGGACCGCGCCCTGAAACCCGTCAAGCCTTGAATTTAGTCCGACCCATTTATGATAATAGCGTTCACTCGATCCGTGGACCCGCAGGGCTCGGAGCCGCTCGGCAATACCATCGTCGCTTGTCGTCAAGAACCCGCCGTCGCCCATGCCGCCGAGGTTTTTCGAAGGATAGAACGAAAAACATCCTACCTCGCCGATCGAGCCCGCACGACTGTCGTTAAATTCGGCCCCGATCGCCTGGGCGGCATCCTCAACTATCGGCACACCCGCGGGTTCGCAGATATCTCTGAGACGGCCCATCTCTGCGCACTGCCCAAAAAGGTGTACAGGCTGTACGGCCTTCGTCCGTTCGGTTAGTACAGACGGTAACATGTCAACATCGAGGTTAAAGCTATCGGGCTCAATGTCTACAAAAACGGGTCGTGCGCCGAGCCGCGTTATGGCGCTCACCGTAGCGAAAAAGCTGTACGGCGTCGTTATCACCTCATCACCGGTCGACACGCCGAGTGCCATCATCGCCAGCAGCAGGGCATCACTCCCCGAAGCGCAGCCGATGGCGTGTGTAACACCGCAGTATTCTGCCAATTCCCTTTCGAGTTCTGCCACTTCGCCGCCGAGGATGAAGGCGTTAGTGTCGAGCACACGCCCGAGCGCGGCCTCTATTTCGGGCCGAAGCCTTTCATTTTGTTCCTTGAGATCCAAAAGTGGGACCTTCATCTGCTTAGCTGCTGAGACCATAAGAAAGATCGCGTTGGTTGGTTCGCCAAAATGTAGATTTTACCGAAACCGAGCCGGATTTGCATTTTCAGGCTGTGTTTTTTAGCCTACTTCGCATGATCTCAGATAAGAAGCAGCGCACCGCCGCGATCATAAGGCTCCTGAAAAAGGCTTACCCCGATGCTCATTGTGCACTGAACCATTCCACTCCTTTCGAACTCTTGATCGCAACGATCCTCTCAGCCCAATGCACCGACGAGCGCGTCAATATTGTTACGGCCCACCTATTCAGAAAATACCGCAGCCCAAAGGATTTCGTCGAGGTTTCGCAAGCCGAACTCGAGAAGGACATCCACTCGACCGGCTTCTTTCGCAACAAGGCAAAGAATATCAAGGGCGCGTGCGTGAGGATCATCGAGGATTTCGGCGGCACGGTCCCGCAGACGATGGAAGATCTGCTGACGCTGCCCGGCGTAGCGCGAAAGACAGCGAACGTCGTGCTGGGGAATGCGTTCGGGATCGCTTCGGGAGTTGTGGTCGACACTCACGTCGCCCGGTTGTCACACAGGCTCGGATTGACCGAGGAGAAGGATGCCCGCAAGATCGAGGCCGGCCTGATCGAGATCGTCCCAAAGAAGCACTGGATCATGTTCCCGCACTGGATGATCTTTCACGGCCGGCAAACCTGTATCGCGCGCAAGCCCAAATGCCGCCAATGCGTCCTCGCACATCTCTGCCCGTCCCGCGACATCTTTCTATCATCCGGGCTTGCGGGAAGCGACGAACAGGCTTTATGAATTGCCGCTAGCTTCAGCTAGTGATTGGGGCTCTTTATGCATTGTAGGGGCTTGATGAATTGGAAGCTGTCTGAAAAAGGTACAATCGTGCTGCTAACTCCGTTATGAGTGGCATGTCTATAGAATACAATGCAAAAAGGCAATCAAGCTCCGTAGGAGCGGCATCTCGTGTATCTATTAGACTTATGCCGCTCCTAACGGAGCTTGGACCAAAAGAACTACGTCTTTGGTCTATAGCCATTTGGCTCCTACGGAGCCGATCGACCGACTTTTCAGACATCCTCCAATTCAAAATGTTAGCCGCAGATCCGAACACCACCAGATCGCCGCGTGTTGCATACATAAAACTCTTGACACTTTATGCAACACCTGCAATAATCCAACAGGCGGCGTTCTTGCGCCAATGGATATTTGATAATTCGAACGATCGCGCGGCTGTGGCACAATGTGGCGCGTTTTTTTCTACAGATCGTGGGACAGAGCGATTTTATGACCACAAACCCAGCTGTTGCAATGCTTTACGGTGTCCCACCGAAGCGTGGGACAGTGTTGGGACAGGTGGGACACCGGAGCGGTTTCCCCACCGGACGAGGCCGATAAAAGGCGGTACGGGTGCGGATCGGCCGGAATGAAATTGATATGATCGGCGTCTATCCCGGGTTGATCTGCGGCAAAACTCTTACTCTTCTGTGTGTGAGACCTGACGGTCAGCGACCTAGTTCAAGAAGCTCTCGCCTTCATCAAGCGAGAGCCGAAATTGTCAGCAATCTTCTAACATCGGTCAACCGTGCGCCTTTTCTCACATCGTATGGCATGCCGAAACCAACCCGTTATTAGAATGATCAATTCGCGTTCGGCGGTTTCGGCATATTCGCCGGAGTGAACCTCGGCAGCAGTTGGTCGCGCATCGCGAGTGTGTAAACGCCGGCGGCAAAAATTATCGCCGAGGCCTTCACATCAGCCTCGATGATGCGCTCATATGTATCGACATTCGTGTGCCACGTAACACCGAAGTACTCGATCGGGTCCTGAGATGCTCCGATGCCCGGCAGGCCTGCCGCGTTGAATGACGTGCTGTCCGTCCCGCCCAGGCCGCGGCTCTTCGTGCTGATCACGCCGGCAAAGCCGAGGTCCGAGAACGGAGCAAGTGCCTCGCGAAGTACTGTTGCCGTCTCAGGCGGGCCAAAAACCGACAGGCCGCGGGCTCGCCCGGTACCGCTGTCGATATTAAAATATCCGCCGAACTTCGAGTATTCGGCCGTAGGGGCCTCGGCAGTACCGAAATGCTTTTTGACGTATGCCTGCGAACCGATCAGTCCCTGCTCTTCACCGCCCCAGCAGGCGACCCTGATCGTTCGCCGCGGCTTCACACCAATGGCCTTGAGTATCCGGGCGGCTTCCATCATCGTCGCACAGCCGATGGCATTGTCCGTCGCTCCGGTAGCCGAATGCCACGAATCCAGGTGGCCGCCAAGCATGATCACCTCGTCCTTCTTATCCGAGCCGTAGATCTCGCCGATCATGTTGTAGCTCGTCGTGCCCTCGGGAATCGTTCGGCTTTGCAAATTGAACTCAAGTTTCACCGGAGTTTTGTGCGCCAGCAGGCGTACGATCCGGCCAAAATCCTCGTTTCGCATCACAACCGTTGGAACCACCTTGGCGACATCGAATGTCCGGTTGTTAAAGGCCCGGACCGCACCGCGGTCGAGCTGCGATTCGTTGATCCGAACCAGAACATTGTTGTCCACAAGGAACTTGTCGAGCTGTTCGCCGACCTCGCCGCCGGTCAAGGCTCCGGGCCTCGGCGTTGGCGGTGTCCGGTTTCTGAAACGGAACTCCTGCGGCGGGGTGTTCGGATCGAACCGCTTCTTCAGATCTTCGTCGGAAATATGCTTCGGGGCCGGGTCCCTTGATTGATCGATAAAGGTCGGCTCCCCGACGAGTACGATCTTGCCGCTCACGCTCGATCTGATCGTGTTAAAAAACGCTGTCAGCTCTTGCTGCGTCGGCATTAGCCGGATCCGCGGGTTTGCCTCCGAGGGGACGGTCGGCACAACAATGTGCACAGCATCCGCCGTAACGACACCCTTTGTCGATGGCGTCCAGGCAAGCGTCTCGAAGGTAAGCGTATCCGCAACCGGCGACAGCATCAAGCCCGTTGCCCGCTCGCTCACCCAGCCCGGATGGCCAAAATCAAACGGCTCGAGATAAGCATTATCAAACCCCCACGATTTCATTTCCTCAACGCCCCATTTTGCGGCATTCACATAGTTCGGCGAACCGGTAAGCCGCGGGCCGTAAAGGTCCGTGAAATAGTGCATCGTATTGAGTATTTTCGAGTTCTCGTTAGCTTCTTTACGAATGGCGGCGTATACATCGCTGACCGGCCTTGCGGCAGTCTGGCCGAGAACAAAACCCGGAAGCAGCAGCGCCTGCAGCGCCACGAGCGCAATGACAGTTCTTAGCATCATGGTTGATCTTTTCATTTTTGTAATTGTCGGTGGACTCAAGTCTAACCAGCCCGCACGAATGCGGCGAGTATGGATCTGATATCGATTATACGTTACGCGGTGAGAATTGTTTCGATCGACGCGGGATCCTTCCTCAAAGCATCATCGTCGTCACACCAATTTCCCTGCTTGACGAAAAACTTCCCCAAAACGATAGTCTCCCGTGCGAGAATACGGGAATGGACATTGTTTGGAGTGAACTCACCGCCGGGCTTAGCAACGCGGACGAAACCATTCGTATGATCGTGCGTCTTTTGGCCGCGCTTGTCCTCGGTGGGATCGTCGGCATCCAGCGGGAACGGGTCGGCAAAGCAGCGGGAATGCGTACCCATATTCTCGTATCGATGGGCACGGCGTCGTTTGTTCTCGCATGTATTTCGTACGATATGCAGTCAGATGCGCTGTCGCGTGTTATACAAGGGATCACGACAGGCGTCGGATTTATCGGTACCGGCACGATCCTCAAGCAAACCGACAAATCGCAAATACGCGGCCTCACCACCGCTGCCGGGCTCTTTATGACCGCGGCTGTCGGTGTCGCTGTCGGCCTGGGCCGCATCGGGCTCGGGGCGATCACGGCTGCCCTCGCGTGGGTTGTGCTTTCAGGCCTGACCTATGTCGAGCGGCGAATCGGCCCCGACATTCCTCCGGGAAAAGAGAAGGCAGAAGTTTGAATTATCTTTAACGCAAATTGTTACCCCGCTCGCGTCTCTGTCTCAAGAACGCTGTCAAAACGTTCCGATGACGAGACGGAGGGGCTTATGAACACATCTATCCGAAAAACTGAATCGATTGACCGCTACGATGACGGCATTGTACTGGATTACGCATCGATGATCCGTATGTGGAGCGCTTTCGACCGGTCGCTGGCGGCTTTCAACCGGAAATGCGGAGTGATAACTGAACCCCAAAATTCAGAACACTGTGCCGCGAAAGATGCCAGCCCGCACAGAAAAGGGTAGAATGTTCAAGCGATACTTGGCTTTCGAAATTTGACCCTACTCGCGAATGAATGAGCTGAATCCCAACAATCCCGACGCAGGACCAGAATCGTCGGAGCCCAATGAGGCCGTAACCGAACGCCTTGTCCCGCCGGAACCCGTCGAGCCGGTGGATGATCGTCCGCGCATCGCCGCTGAAGAGGCAAAACCCCTTGCCCTGTTCTGGATCGACTATGGCCTAATGATGCTCAGGACGGCCCTCCGTTCGTTTGAGCCTGAATCACCTGCCGATGTTCGCATCAATCTAGCCCTTGATACGCTTCGTCGGCATTTCCACACGGATCGGCGAGATGAGAAGCTGACGGAGAAAGGTGCGATCGAGCTCGTCGAACAGAATTTCCAGACAATGCGTCGTTCTCTCGCTGCCAGCGCCTCGATCTTTCGATCGGCGGATGACGAAACCGCGTCGCAAAATACGCGCGGCTATTTCGGCTCCGGCCTTACCGTGGCGGCCTACGCCTATACGCACAAGTCGATCTCCTTCACAAGCCACTTCCCTCCCCTCGGCCCGCGGTGCAAGTCCGCGGTTATCGTGCATCAACTTGCCCATTTCATCGACGCTCGGATGCGCGACCATAGCTGTGGCGGCCTGATCTATGATCTCGCGGACTTTGAGGCCTCTCTCTTCAACGTCCACTGCTACCCAAATTTTGCCGTAAATGCTACGCCGCCGTATCTTGACGAGCGGTACGGAATGACCCGGCCCGAGATCTAACCTTGCGAATAAATTTAGATGATCCTGCCGATCAGGTCGTACTCAAGCGCCTGGGTTATCCGGACGTCATATATCGTACCGACCTTTGGATCGAGGGCTTCCGGAATATCGTTGATGAGAATATGTCCGTCGATCTCCTGTGCCTGGCCCTCGAGACGGCCCTGGAATAAAAGATCGGACTCTTGTGCGAGGCCTTCGAAGATCACTTTGTACGTCTTGCCGACCTTTGCCTTGTTCAGGCCCTTGCTGATCTTTGCCTGCTCCTTCATCAGACGATTTCGACGCTGCTTCGCGATCTTTGGATCGACCTTGTCCGGGAGATCGAACGCGGGCGTTCCCTCTTCATCGGAGTAAGTGAACACGCCGACATTGTCGAAGCGGCAGTTGCGGACAAACGTCATCAATTCCTCGAAATCTTCCTCGGTCTCGCCCGGAAAGCCGGTGATGAAAGTTGTCCGAATCGTTATCCCCGGAACTTTATCACGCACCCGTCGGATCAATTTCTCCAAAGATTCGCGGTTGCCGCCGCGTTTCATTAGTTTCAACACGTTCCGCGATGCGTGCTGGAGCGGCATATCCAGATACTTGACCGCCTTCGGCGTTTCGGCGATGGCGGCGAGAAATGCATCAGAGATGTGCGTCGGATAGGCGTACATCACCCGGACCCATTCAAGTTCGTCGATCTCACCCAGCGCCCGGATCAAGGCCGCGAGAGCATCGACTTCGCCGAGATCCTCGCCGTACCGCGACGAATCCTGAGCGATCAGCACAACCTCCTTCACGCCCTGCTTCGCAAGGCTCCGCGCCTCTTCAATTATCGACCCGAACCGCCGCGAGCGGAACGACCCCCGCATCGACGGTATCGAGCAAAACGCGCACGGACGGTCGCAGCCTTCCGCGATCTTTATAAAAGCTGTGTGAGACTCGGTGGCGCGATGACGCGGCGTGTCGAAGTCGTAGAGATATGTCGCTGTCTTATTCCCGATCGGCAGCAGCGGAAGCTCGCGAAACTTCTTCGTCGCGTCCGTCGCCTCAAGGATCCGCGTGACCTCGTTCGTCCCGATAAACGCATCGACCTCCGGCAGCTCCTTCATCAGGTCGTCGCGATAGCGCTCAACCAAACAGCCGGCAACAACGACGCGCTTGGCCTTGCCCTCGGCCTTCAAACTCGTGGCCTCGAGTATCGCGTCGATCGATTCCTGCTTGGCCGACTCGATAAACCCGCACGTGTTCACGACAACCGTCTCGGCCTCGTCGGCGTTGCTCGTAATTTCCCAGCCAGCCTGCTCCAGCGTGCCCATCATCACCTCAGAATCAACAAGATTCTTCGGACACCCGAGGCTGACAAATCCAACTTTCTTCATTTTATTTTCCGGATGGCCTGTAAACCCGCAAGAGCTTGCCTCCAATGTCATCATGTTCGGAAGGGCCTTTATCTATCCGTTCGGCCTGGCCGGGAAAAGTCGCCATCAAAGAACGCATTGTTTGCCCGACCATCCTCATAAACTGTCAGAACATCGTGCCCGAGTTCCCGAAGATGCACTACGGACGCAAGCGGGAAGTTCTCGTCCGCATAAAACCTCATCAATTCTCTCGCTCGTTGTTTTCGATCGCCGCGCGGATCTCGTCCCCGTTCGCGCGAACGTAATCCCATGCGTTCACAAGATCTTCGGCAGTAAGTCCTGGATAATTCTGCAGAAGCTCGACCTCGGTAACTCCCTGCGACCGCGCTTGTTCGAGAAGCCAAACAGGTATCCTCGTTCCGCGAATACACGCCGCACCGCCCATCACCTTCGGGTTCTTCTCCACCGACGATGGCTCATCGGCAAAACTCCTCGATAGTCGTTTCAGAAGCTGGCGTTTAGCCGCCTTTGTAAGCTGCGCGATTGCTATTTCAGTTTCTCGAACACCATCGATCGCATTCATCGTTCCTTGAGCTCCTCATTCAATCCCTCAACCTGACATCGCTGAGCCACATCTCGATTCGGTTCTTATCTTCACCCGAAAGCTGTCGGGACCCATACCGGACTTCATTATATTGCTGCGTGATCATCACCGCCTCGGGCATCCCCACCGCGTACGCAAACTCGAGCGGAGTCTGATGCGGTTCCCTCACGAAGCCTTTCTCGGCGAGCACCGCCTGCATTCGCTCGTAGAACTCGACTACCGAATCGGCCCGCCGTCCACGGATTCGGTTCCACAACGAGGCCCAAACTTTCAATTTTACTACTTTTCGGTACAGCCCAACAATCAGCAGCACCACAATCAGAACGGCAACAAGAATGATCGCGCCTCGCGTCAGCGCGGCAAGGCTTGTTTGGATCCCTTCATCCCCGCGGACCTCGCTCCACCACTCGGACAACGAATCGCCGGCGCGCTCCATCCAGCCAGAGGTCTTGGCCTGATAATCGGCAAAGCCTCGCTTTACGGAAGTGAACAGCGAACGTTGTTCCTGGTTGTCATAAGCGACAAAATACTGGATCCAGAAAGTCTCAAGTGCCTCGAGATACTTCCCGACGGTCGCCGTGATCCCGGTCGAGGCACCGCCCGCGATCTGGCCCGAGAACGGCGTCGGGTCGAACGGCACCCAAATGTTCTCGCCGGGAAAATAGACCTCGACCCATGAGTGTGCATTCTTTTGCCTCACCAGCCATACGTCGGCAGTTTCGTTATACTCACCACCGGAAAAACCGTTCACTATGCGCGTCGCGATTCCCTGCGTTCGCAGCATCACCGCCATCGCCGTCGCAAAATACTCGCAGTGTCCCTCACGAACATTGAACAGAAAATCGGCAAGCGGCTGATCGCCCGAGGCTTTCATCTCAAGCGTGTAACCGAAATTGTTTTGAAGGTACGACTCCACCGCTTTCGCCGCATCATAACGGTTGCGCGAAGGCGCCGTCACCCGCGCCGCCAGCTCGGTCACACGCGGATCCAGCTCATCGGGAAGCTGCAAGTAGTTCCCGACGCTGTCCGGATATTTCTCCCGGTCTGCCCTGAGTTCCGCAACTGGCGGCAGCGTCCGGTCCGACAGGACCTTGTAGCTTATACGCTCGCCCACGCGGTTGAACGACACCGAGTCGTGCCTGTCCTTAAAGAGAACAGGAAAGTTTCCCTGCACCCCTATCATTCGCGGGAGTGCGAACAAAAGCGGCGTGCTAAGCGGTTCAAGATAGATCGTTTGCGCGGTCAACCCCTCGCGCCCCGATGCGTAATCGATCTGGATCAGGTCCCGCTCGCTCGGCACTCGGGGCTCCTTGATGTTCGCTCGCGTCCGGCTCCAGGCCTTATTGTCAAAGGTATCGAGCGCAAGGCCGCGCCACTTCATCCCGCGTGTATCGGCATTTGCATCCAGCCGAACTCGCATCACGATCTCATCGTTCTGCTGAATGCTCCCGATCCCGCCCAAGCGGACCGTATCGGAAAATCCCGATGAAGTTGAAACACCGCCCTGACTTCCACCGATTCCCGCTCCGCCAACTCGCGGAAGAACGAAGAACATCGGCACTGCGACGAGTACGATAAAAAAGATCAACCCCGATGCCGCAAACGGCAGCCGCAGGGCAGGCAGTTCCGGCGAGGCCCCGTCGCCATTTACCTTTTCAGCGGTCGCCCGGTTGGTCTTTCTGATCTCGAATACGATGATCGTGCAGGCCATCACAAAGATGTAAACCACGAACGAGAGCAGATAAAGTGCGCTTATACTTAAGCCGGCCGCGAGCAGCACTTCGAAAAAGGCCATTAGATAGAGAAAGATCCAGTCGCGGTCGGATTTCCGTTGAAGCATTTTTATCGCCGAGAGCGACAGGATCAACCGACCCAGAATTCCGGCAACCGCTGTCCCGCTGTCGGCGAAATGAAAGAACCCGCGCCGCCATAAAACGTAATAGAGCGGCAAAGCGGCCACGATCAAAACGGTTCCGAGCCGCTCCGATATCTGCCATCGTGAGCCTTCCAGGAACCACGCCGCGGCCATCACGCAGCCAAATAGTACCGTCCCCGCAACCCCGAACGTCCCCGAAACCCACATCGCCAAAAAGCCGCAAAAAACGGCTGCGTACGACAGCGAATTAAAGAGCTTTTCAAAATCCACAGGCATTTCTTACGGCCGATCGTTAGGCCCTTTAGGATTATCGCACACGGAATTTCGTTGCAACAGACCTTTCGGCCCTCCGTATCAACATCAAAATCCTGTTGCTCAGAGTGTTAAATATTGTTTATACTACCTCACAGCCCATCTCGCGAGGTTGGATGCCCCGAACTTCAGCCCCGCTCTACTTAGAACAACCTAAAAACATTATGCAGAAGACGAAATTTGTCCTTCTATTGGCATTGTCGGCGGTGTTTTCCTTGTCCGCCTGGGGCCAAATCCGCGAGACCGTGGTGATCAAGGTGACGGTTGTCGACGACAGCCTGAATCTGAGGAACGTTCCCAAGTTTTCCCTTATCGTCACACGCATGGACGATCTGACCGCATCTGGATCAAAGCTCTCAACCTCTGCGGATGGCGAGGCACATACGTCCCTTGTGCCTGGCCAGTATGTCGTCCGATCCGAAAGCCCGCTCTCGTTTCAGGGCCGGAGTTTCATTTGGGAGCAGACACTCTCGGTCGAGCGAGGAAAACCTGTCACGCTGGAGCTAAGCAGTGACAACGCCAAGGTATCTAAACCCACCGATGCCCGCGACGTCAGCCGCGGCGGCGAGATGTTCAGGACACTGCGTGGTGGGGTTGTTACGGTTCAGGGAGAACTCGGGCCGGGAACGGGGTTTATTATCGACGAGTCGGGACTTGTCCTGACGAATCAGCACGTGATCGACCAATCGAATGAGATCCGCGTTCGGTTCGATAAACGCACTGCGGTCAAAGCCCGGGTGTTGGCCGTGGATGAAGAACGCGACCTGGCGGTGCTGCAGATCAACTTGTCCGCGTTTCCACAGAGCCGCATCCTGAAACTGGCCGCGCGAAGTTCAATCGATCCGCCGGTCGTCGAGGGCGAGCGGGTTTTCACGATCGGCAGCCCTCTTGATCATGGCAAGGTCCTTTCGTCAGGCATCGCCAGCAAGGTCGAGGACCGGGCGATCATCACCGACATTACTTTCAACTCCGGCAACAGCGGAGCTCCACTATTCAATTCGCTTGGGCAGGTTGTCGGGATCACGACGTTCAAGGTAAAGGACCGAAGCTCGGCCATGTTTGCCGGCAATGAGACCACCGCCGAAGAATCGGGCCTGTCAGGCATCGTCGCGATCGACGAAGCATTCGAGCTGATCCAAAAAGCTAAGGCCGTCGCCGCAACCAAAGGTTTGCCGTCGGCCCAGCTTATGCCGAATATGCCCGACGGCGTTTTCCCGGTCGAAACTATCAAAGCCGCGTTCAGGGAGAAGAAGTATCCGCTCGACCAATACGTTTCAGACGTCAAAAATTATCAGATCAAATACATGACGCCTGTCTACAAATTTTACGTGATGGAAAAGGACCGCGTTGAGTCGCTCACAAATCGCCAGAAGCGAAACAAGGAAAAAGGCGTCGACATGGCGGATGCGTTCAAGGACCTTCGATACTGGAGTGAGTACGCCGGCGAACTCCGCCCCGTCGTCCAGATCCTCGCCCTGCCCGAAACCGGCGCCAGCGGGGCCTCGATGGCTCTAAGCATTCTCGCTCAGGGTACTATCGGGTTCTCCACGCCGCTTGACCAAAAGTACAAGGCCGATTTCTACCAGATGAAGCTGATGTGCGACGGAAATGAGATCGTCCCGCTCATCCGCAACAAGACCGAGATCGTCCGCGAGCTGCAGAATTACTACAAAGACCGCAAACGCTACACCTACGCCGGCGTCTACTCCTACCCTTACGACGCCTTCGCTCCCGGCCGCTGCCGCCAGATGCAGGTGCACGTCTTTTCTGAAGAAGATATCGAAACGCCGATCGTCTCCGATGTCTCCCAAGCCACAAAGAATCGTGTCTGGGCCGACTTCAAAGATTTCCGGGCCCAACTCGCAAAGACGACGGCACCGTAGTCTCTCGTATCAAGCGTTTGTCCGAGGTCTGAATCGGCGAGGAATTTGATCGGCCGAAGTGAGGGTGCGGGTAGTTCGCTGTTTTCCGCACCTTCAGTGCGATTTCGTCATATTGCCGGAGGCCCAGACGTTTCAAATCTGGCTATCGTTTGATCGCCGCCCCGCCGCTATAAGCGGAGGCTTTACCCACCCTCAATACAAGAAATGCCTTAGTAGTTGCGCCGGAGCATCGTTCACGGGCAACCGTGCACTTAATGACGGGGTTTTACGCCGTTCCCAGCTTCGCCGATCGATTCGATAACCCACTGGGCCAATCGTTCATCCGGCAGGAGCCCCTGGCCGGTGATCCTGTACGGGATGCCTTCCAGTCGCTTTTTTACACCCTCCTCAATGCCTCCGTATGAAAGCAGAAGCGGAACTATCAACACGCTGTTTCCCTCGGCTACGGCTTTTTCAGCAATGCGCCGCAGGTCGCCGGTCGCGCTTGACCGGATCGCTTCGGGGGCATCGTCACGCACGGTTAAGTACTCGATTCGCTTGAACTCGTGCTTATCGGCCATCTGTTTGGCCAGTACTTCCATATCTGCCAGCCACTTCGAATTCTCCTGATCGGACACCGGGCCGTGCGCAACGATCACGACAACTTCCTTCAACGGCTCCCGGCTGATCGCGGCTGCCCGCGACGACAATATCTCGGCAACCAAATAGTGGCGATTCAACGCGGGTGTCATCCGGATCGGCACGGCTGAGTTGATCGGGGTCGTCGGGTCGAGCTTTGTGTCCTCGGACGTGTGTTGATCATGCCCGCCGTGGCCGTGGTCCATCTTCGCAAAGATCGCAAGAGCCGCCGGAGCGTCCTTTCTCAATCCAAGCAAATATTCCGTCGAGGTGATCACCGAACTGTGCGACGAAACGAACAAAGGCACCGCGACGATCTCAGCCGCTCCTCGCCGGACGAGATTATCGGCTGCATTCTGAATATTGCGCTTGGTCGCCATGCCAAACGCGACCTCGACCGGCGTTGTCTTGTTTACGGCGGCCGCGATCTTCCTGACTTCCTCATTCCAGGTTTCCTTTCCGCCGTGCGCCAGCAAAAGAACGCCGGTAATTTTGCCGGCGTTAGCTGGCCTCGCAACAGGTTCAGGGTGATGCCCTGCGTGGTCGTCTTGGGCGATGATCCCAAACGAGGAAGCAAACGTAAAACAAATTATGGCAGCCGCTATTCGAAAGTTCATCATTGTTATGAAATTGAAAGTCGTTTTCAATTGTACATTACTATCCTGACCCGCAGCTTGTCAAACGGCCCCATTTCCGGCATCGGTTTATTTCCCGTCGACCTCGCGTCCAAGTATCTCCAGCAGGACATCGACCGTCTTCACGTGCGTCCGAAACGCAAGACACGCAAACCGCAATGTGAACTTGCCGTTCAGCATCGTCGAGGACAGAAAGATGCGCCCGTCGTCGATCACGCGTTTGAGAAGCTGCCGGTTGAATTCGTCCGCATTCCCTTGCTTCGGAACGTACCGGCAAGTTACGACCGAAAGTTCGGGCTCGAGATCGCTCTCAAATCCGATCTTCTGCACCTCGGCGTAGAAGTATTTCGCGAGCAGCAGCTTTTCTTCCAAACACGCGCGGAATGGTGCCAGCCCGTGCAGCTTCAACGGCAGCCAAAGGCGAAGGCCGCGAAAATGCTTTGTCAACTCGGGCGAAAGTTCGGCGGGTGAAAGCTCATCAGGTGCGGTAAAGGCATCCTGCATATAGTGGGCGTTGAAACTGTAGGAGCGCTTAAGATCATCGGCATTTCTGACCAATACAGCGCCGAGTCCGTAAGGCAGGAAAAGGCCTTTGTGCGGATCGATGATCAGCGAATCGGCCAGATCGAGACCGAGAAGTTTCGCCTTCCCTTCTTCTGTAAGGACAAAAAACCCGCCATAGGCGGCGTCGATGTGATACCAACATCCCGCTTCCCTTGCGATCGCCCCGATCTCCTGCAGCGGATCGATCGCTCCAACGTCGGTCGTCCCTGCCGATGCGACCACGAGGAATGGATTCAGCCCGTCCGCCCGGTCGTTCGCGATCTTTTCCGTAAGATCCCGCGGGATCATTCGAAACCTTTCGTCCAGGTCGATGTATCGAATGACGCACTCGCCCAATCCGGCGACCCTTATCGCCTTATCGACTGAATGATGCGTCTGCTTTGACAGATAGATCACCGACCGCGGAATGTCGGCCGATCGAATGTTCCGCCCGTCGCGGGCCACGACGATCGCGATCATATTCGCAAGGCTCCCGCTCGTCGTCAGGTTCCCCGCCGCTCCCGCCGGATAGCCGACAAGATCGCACATCCACCGGATGAGCATATTCTCCATCCGCACCGCACCGGGACTCGCGTAAAAAACTCCGGCATAGCGGTTAAAGATGTCCGCAAGATAATCGCCCAACGCCGAATAATAGATCCCGCCGCCCGGAATATACCCGAGATGCCCGCCCGACGCAGGATTCAGCCCCGGCTTATCGACGTTATTCTTGATCAGCTCGATCGCCGCGTCGATCCCGATCCCGTCTTCCGAGATCGGCGAATCAAGCAGACCCTCGCCCTTCCCCGCGTCCGTGACGTACGTCTTTATCGACTCGATATTGTCGAGAAAATCCTCCGAATAATCGACAACCTCCCGCCGCACTCCGCGCCGCTCCTCCGCCGACGGCTCCAGCCGCCGCGCAGTCCTCTCCAGTTCCAATAGCTGTTCTCTCATACTCTTGGAAGATTATAGTCCAAAAGGCAGAAACACGACCGGTAGGGAGTGTGCCTCTTTGGCCGCAAGAACACGACAGTCACGGAGCGTGTGTGCGGGATTCATCCCAAACGTTTGTTCCACCGGGTTGAAAAGGCCCGAACCTCCTTCGGTCCGAGCCTTCTGGGATTGGGACAAGCGTGATCCGCCCCATCTGTTTGAGAAGTGGAAGAACTCGATCGATCAGTTGTGTCCCCGGGGGCGCATGAGGTTCAGGAAGACAAAATTCGCGACGTTGCGTCCGGCGGACTGGCCGGCGTGCTGGTCGAATGTGAAGTGGAGCCCGCCGTAGACTCGGCTGCGTTCTTCCTCGTCAGCCATCGCGTTGAAACCTGGATACGAGCGTGTCGCACCGCCCGCGCCTTCCCAAGTATGTTGAAAACGAATGTCGTCGCGTCCGAAGAACAACGCGAGGATGGTTGCGTTTGAGGTGCCGATCGTTGCATGGTTGCCGGAGTAAGTCGGATAAGGCGGAACTCCGAGCAGCGAGGTCCAATTAACATCGGGCGAGGTGTCCGGGTTGCCATCCTCGTCAGCGCGGCGGATCGCCGTCGTCGGCCGCCACATTCCATACACGAACTTGCTGGTCATTGTTGTTTGGAGTGCATCGTGGTGCGCAATATTCAGCAGGGCAAATAGTCGGGCGTTTTCCGCCGTCGAGTTTCCGCGCTGGATGGCGACGGTCCGGGCCACGTTGTTCCATACGTACCAGACCGTCGTCGGCGTATTAACATTTGCCCAGAGTTGTGCCACCTTGGTTTGGTCGGCCGTCCGCGTCGCGCTTGTTGCCGAGCCAATTTCCTTGACCTCATTGAGGTCGCGGGCATATTCATCACTCGTGAGCGAAGGCGGCGGATTTGACGTAAATTGATAGGCCGAGTCCAGCGCGAATGGAAGTACAGCCGGGACCTGCGTAAAAGCGGCCCCAGTGCTAGGCGGGATCGGCTGCCAATTCCCGGGCGTTGCGGGAAGCGTAAATGGCGGGAACGGAAGATTCCAGCCATCGTTGGCGCGAACCGCCAGCAGATTTTCGGCGGCGGCTCTCCCGATCAGGGTACCGTAGTACGACCCCACCACCGAGACCCCTTGTAGGGAGTCCGCCAATTCGGCGTCAAAAACGGCTTGTCGCGTCGGGTAAAGAGCCACTAGAACATCGCGGGCCGCCTGAGCCGCAGCGGCCTTTTCTGAAGCCCGGCGACCGTAGGATCGAATGGCCGCGATATAAGGCGTGTAGCGACCGTCGATCGAATTGACCGCATCGAACATGGCCGCGTGCATCATCGCAAAACTGCGGACTGGGAAGATCCTGGGCGGGTGCTGTCCGGGTGTGCTGATAGTTTGCTGCAGAACCCGATTCCACTGCAAAATTACGTCCTCCTCACCGAGAACATTGGCGTCGGGCCTCCCGATATCCTGCGCCCACACATTTGTCAGGGCGATCAGTGCGATCGCTATGGTCAGACTGTATTTTAGGGTTCGTTCTTTGGTCACTTTGTTACCTCCTTTTTATCCGAAATTGAGCTTATACTTACTAGCGCGACAGTTCCTGAGATGAGAGGTCAGAATTTCTGAAAAGTATTGACTCTGTTTGCTGCATTGTGTATACCTTTTGTAAACAATATGAGGGCCCGAGGTATCAAGGGCGGTACGTTATACAATGCTTCCACGCGATGGGATAACGGACAAATTACGGGCTTGGGGTCAGACGCCCGGGGATGAATCGGCCAACGCTCTACTCGATCTGGTTTACGATGAACTGCGCAGCAGAGCACATCGTTACCTGCGAAACGAACGCGCAGGGCATACGATGCAGACGACCGCGCTTGTTCACGAGACCTATCTAAAGCTGATCAAACAAGAGAATGTCGAATGGCAGAGCGGCGCTCATTTCTTTGGAATTGCCGCGACGATGATGCGCCGAATTCTGATCGACTACGCGAGGGCGCGTCATCGGGTCAGGCGCGGCGGCCAGCGTGATGACCTGCCGCTCGAAAGCGCATTGACGGTCGCGGTAAGCAATACGGACTTTGACCTGCTCGATCTGGACGCGGCACTTGACCGCCTCGCCCAAAAGGACGAGCATCTTGCTAAAGTCGTCGAACTCCGGTTTTTCAGCGGCCTGGATGTGCCGGAGACAGCCGATGTCTTAGACGTATCGGAATCGACCGTAAAACGCGACTGGGCGATGGCAAAGGCTTGGCTTCACCGCGAATTGACTCGGTAGAGAGAACTTTTTGGCCTCAGGTTTCTCGTGTCAGGTAACGAAGCCGTTCTTCCCGATCCGGAACGAGAAACCTGAATACCTAAACAGGTGGCGAGTATGCAGTGGCAAAAAGTGCGGGAAATTTTCGATTCGGCACTGCTCCAAAAGCCCGAAGAACGCCGCAAATTTGTCAACGAGGCATGCGGGGCGGATAAAACTCTGCTCGCGGAAGTCGAATCGCTTTTGTCTTCGCACGACGATGCCGGCGGTTTTATGGAGACGCCCGCGGTTGCAAAAGTTGCGGAGGTGATCGAAGCCGAAACAAACCGGCTCGAAAGAGGCCACAAGCTAGACCACTATGAAATTGTCGGGCAGATCGGTGAAGGCGGAATGGGCAAAGTATATCTCGCACGCGACCAAAAACTCGACCGCCAAGTAGCCATCAAGATTCTGAATGAACGATTCAGCCGCGACGAATCAAATCTCATTCGTTTCGTTCGGGAGGCAAAAGCCGCGTCCGCATTAGATCATCCAAACATTTTGGTCATTCATGAGATCGGCGAATCCGACAAAGCACACTACATCGTTAGCGAATACGTCAAGGGAAAAACTCTGCGCGAGATCTTCAACGAAAAGGCCTTGAAATTGTCGGACGTTTTGGATGTTTCGATCCAGATCGCTAGTGCGCTCTGCACGGCGCACGAGGTGCATCTTGTTCACCGCGACGTCAAGCCAGAAAATATAATGATCCGCCCCGACGGTTATGTAAAGATCCTGGATTTCGGTTTGGCAAAACTCGTCGAGCGGAAGGGTAGGTCTTTCATAGGTTTGGAACGATCGACCGTCAAACAAAACAGCACCGCAAAGGGAATGATCCTGGGGACGGTCAATTATATGTCGACCGAGCAAGCAAAAGGTGAAAAGGTCGACGAGCGCACCGACATTTTTAGTCTTGGCGTTTTGATCTACGAAATGATAACCGGCAGAGCGCCGTTTGCCGGAGATTCGATGTCGGAAACCTTTGCGAATTTAATAAACGTCGAACCGCAGCCGCTTCTCCGATTTGCCGCCAACGTGCCGGACGAATTGCAGCGCATCGTTTCTAGAATGCTGCGTAAGAACAAAGATGAACGTTATCAAACAATGAAAGACGTTCTCACGGATTTAAAGGATCTGCTGGAAAAATTGAAAGCGGGCGAACCACTGGCGCTTTCAGCTGCTCCGGACGCGGCCGCGATCGGGATTCCGCACGTTACCGCCGGCGACGCAACCCTTAGAACCGCCGAAACGCAATCGAGCTTTTCGCAGCAGCTGAAAAGTCATAAACGCGGATTCGCCGCTGCCGCCATCTTGCTCGTCTTCGCAGTCGGTTTCGGCTGGTGGTTTTACGCGAGCCGTCCTGCTTCAACCAGCCTCGAACCACTCAAATCGATCGCTGTCTTGCCGTTCAAACCGGTCAACGCCTCGAGTCGCGACGAGATCTACGAAACCGGTTTTGCCGAGGCCCTGATCCATGGGCTTGGTTCAATGAAAGGATTTATCGTCCGGCCTTTGAGCGCGACGCGTAAATACACGGACATTGAGCAAGACCCGCTTTCGGCAGGACGCGAGCAGCAGGTTGATTATGTTCTCGCGTCAAATTATCAGTTGGCGGACGGACGCATGCGCGTGACGGCGCAGCTCTTTAATGTCGCCAGCGGACAGATCGAAGAAACTTACAAAAGCGACAACGACTCGGACGACGTTTTCAAGATGCAGGACGCGATCGCGGGCGATATTGGAAATTTACTCCGCGCCCGGTTTTTGGTTTCCGCGGGCAGTACCCCCGCGAAGCGCGGGACGACAAATGAGGAGGCGTATCGGCTCTATCTGCAAGGAATGTATTTCTATGACAAAAGAACAGCCCTGGATGCCCAGAAAGCGATCGAGGTTTTGGAGCATGCTGTCCTGCTTGACCCAAACTTTGCCGAAGCGTGGGCGGCCAAAGCCCATGCGCATCGATATGCCGCCAATCTGAATATCGACGGCAATATTCACGCTCAGTATCAAAGATCGATCGAGGCGATAAACAGATCGTTGGAGTTGAACCCGAATCTCTCGGAGGCGTATAGCGCATTGTGCGAGAACAAGATGTATTACGAGTATGACTTCGCTGGCGCCGAAGCTGCATGCAACCGAGCGATCGAGTTAGAGCCCAGTTCCTGGATGGCGCACAACATTAACGCCCGATTCCTGATGAGCCGCGGACGTTTTGATGAGATGATAGCCGAACTTCGGACCGCGATCGACTATCACCCGACGTCGTTCCTAAATCAAGTGGCCTATACGGCGGGTTTAACTTATGCCCGACGCAACGACGAAGCGGTCCCCCAATTGGAAAGAATTGCCGAAATGAACCCTAATGGCGCCGTCGCCTACTTTTGGGGTCTCGCCGGTGGATTGACGCTGCAAGCGAACCACTCGGATCTGTTCGAGCGGCTAACAAAATTTCATACACTAGCCAAAACTGACGAGGAAACGGTCGCGGCTTTCCGGACCGCTTATCAAACATCAGGCTGGCGTGGAGTTGTGCAAGAGGAAGCCAAAAGGTTTGATAAAACCGGCCTGTCAGATTTTTTTGCCGCGTGTTTCTACGCCCAGATCGAGGACAAGGATAGGGCCTTTGAATATCTGGAAAGATCGTACGAGCGTCGCGAACTGTGGATAGCCTACATTCAGGTCGAACCTCGCCTCGACTCCGTCCGTAACGATCCTCGCTATCACCGCCTGATCGAACGGATGAGCACCCAGAAAGAGTAAATGGGACGCCTGGTTCCGCCGGCCCACGGCACGAATCCACTCCGGCCAAAGAGACCCGCTCACGTCCTTCTCTGATCCGAGATTGCAAAAAGCCCGCTCATTTCTGAACGGGCTTTCTGTTGAATTAAATCCGGCGACTACCTACCGCTCCCACACGTGAAAGATGCAGTATCATCGGCTCAAGCAGGCTTAACTTCCGTGTTCGGAATGGGGGGCATTGGTTTTCACCGTTTGCTTAGTCTATTGACCTTCAATCTCTCGTTTGAATCTCTTGCGAGTTGGGAAGTTCATTCTTTCCACCAATTCAATGAATCGCGGTTCGGATCGCATGTCATTCCAAAAGTATTCCGACTCAAGCCAGAGCATTCTGGGATCTCTTTCAATATAACCCTTCTCAAGCCAAATTAGAGCATTCTCGCGCCCATCGAGTCCTGCATACGCAACCGCGATATGGTACTCGGGAACATAGCCTTGCCGAGAGCGTCTCAAGAGGTCATCAAGTATCTTTCTCGCCTCATCGCGCCGACCGAGTTTTGCAAGTGCATAACTTTCTAAAGCAAGCGAGTTCGTCTGCGAGCGATTCAGTTCAAAAGCCTTTCGAGCCGTCGCAACGGCCTCGTCGTACCGATGCAGATCGATCAAGGCCATAGCAGCTTTACTGTGTGGAAGCCAAAGACTCGGGTCGATTCTCGAAGCCTCACTATACTTCTTTAGTGCTTCTTCCGGCCTTCCTGCATGTACTTGGACCGTTCCCTGGATAGACGTCACATACGCGGAATACGGATCGATCTCTCGCGCCTTTTCGGCGTGTTCCAGCGCTTCCTCGGTTCGGCCAAGGTTACTTAAAAGACTTGCGTAATAGACGTGTGCGAAAACCAGATCTGGATCGAGATCCAGGGCCGTCCGGTAAGCCGCTTCCGAAGCGATCCAATCGTGTTTGAACCAGTAATTGAGCGCTCCGAGCGTGGCGTGTGCCTCGGCAAGCCGGGGATCGATCTGTACGG
The DNA here is from genome assembly GCA_050250045.1 of Pyrinomonadaceae bacterium. Lineage (GTDB taxonomy): Bacteria > Acidobacteriota > Blastocatellia > Pyrinomonadales > Pyrinomonadaceae > OLB17. The sequence continues at coordinate 51,426 of JBFWPK010000025.1, forward strand.
CTTTCTCCGCCGCCGCTAGCGCCAGTTCGCCCATCTCCCCCGGAGGCAATTCGTTGGAGAGCACCAAGGACATATATCCTCTCGCAATTCCCGTATAGGCACGCGCGTAATTCGGATCGATCGCCACAGCCTGCTGCATACAAGCAATTCCAAGTCTTATTTCGTCAGGTGCAAGCCTGAGCATGTGGAACCGCCCCTTGAGATAAAGTTGGTAAGCCTCAGAACTACCTGTGTAACGCTTCGCCGCATTTTCGCCAAGCTCTATCCTCAGTGCGTTCGCGATCCGTTTGGCAATCTCTTCCTGTACATCAAAGATATGCTCGCGTTCCCAGTTGAACGACTCATGCCATAGCTGTCGCGAGTCCGCTATGCTGGTCAGCGTCACGGAAACGCGCACTCGGTCCTCAGAGATTTGGGTGCTTCCGTTCAACACTGCTTCAACCCCAAGATCCCGGCCGGCCTCGATCGGGTCCGCGTCGCCGGAAGTGAATTTTTTAACAGCTTGATACGACCGAACCGTTAGCCCTTCCGAACCGCCCAATCTCGTGATCAATTCATCCGTCATACCCATCTCAAATGACGGGTTCCGATCCTCGTCGCCTAACGGCCGGAACGGAAGCACGGCGATCGATCTGATCCGGCCATTTGCCGAAGTCGATGGTTCGCGGTTGTAGAAAAAGCCGGACAACAGAAGCAAAACTATGACACTCGCCCCAAGGCCTGCGAGCCACTTTCGCGACGCCAGAAGGGGCGAGGCGGCATGATAACCGCTGGACTGCCCGTCACTGATGTTCGTCTGCGTTACATTGGCGGTGAACTCATAGCCGCGTCCCGGAACAGTGACAATATAACGGTGATCATTCTTGCCTTCGCCGAGCGATCGCCGCAGGGACGAGATGTGCTGGGTAAGATTGTTTTCTTCAACGATCGTCTCCGGCCAGACCGCGGCCATGATCTCGTCACGATCGATCACTCTCCCCGGATGCTCCACAAGATACAAAAGCGTTTCAAATGCCTTTGGCTTTAAGGAAACCGGCTTGCCGTCCGCACCGGAAACGAGGCGCTTTGCGACATCGAGACGGTAACCATCAATCTCGTACACAGTATTGTTTTCAACGACTTGGCGGTGCATTCACAACGATTCACAAAGATTCACACCGAATTAACTACTTCAGTCTGGCGATCGACCGATTATGTCACACATCACACAAAAACAACACAAGTTTTTTGCGTGAAATTCTTTCACAAACGGAGGACACGATGAGAAGTATTTTGGGAGGTTTATCTGCGATTCTTTTGTTTGCAGGCATCACCACAACGCCTGCGCAAACGGCTTTTGGGGGCCGGCTGACCGGCACTTGGGATACCGTCGTAACCATTCGAGTCTGCGCTACCGGAGCTCCGATCACATCATTCCAGTCAGTCGGAAGCTTCAATCGGGGCGGCACGTTCTCGGGCATCACATCCGGACAACCGCCAACGGTAAGGACATCTGAGCGAGGCGTATGGACACACGTGGCGCGGAACAGCTACCGGTTCCGGTTCAAGGCCTACCTCTATAACCCAGATGCGGTGGCGATCGGCTATCAGATAGTCACGCAAGACCTCGAACTAGACCGTCGCGCCCTCAACTGGTCATCCGAGGGCACCTCGGAGACCTTCACGATGGACGGGATTCTGACCGGATCTGGTTGTTCGACCGCCACCGGCTCGCGAATGGTGATCGATTAAAGGAAGGAGGCCACGATGAGAGAACTTATTGGAAAGTTATTCGGAATGCTTTTGCTCACCGTTGCCGCGTTCGGGCAGTCGGACGACGGCAAGCGGTTTGCGGGAGCCTGGGATGTGGTCGTAACGCCGCGAGTTTGTGCGACGGGAGCTCCGATCACGACATTTCAGTCCTCGTACAATTTTGACCGGGGCGGGACGTTATCGGGGCTCTCATCGGGCACCGGTTCAGGGGGGCGAGGCCGTGAACAACTGGGTGTTTGGAAGCACGTCAGCGGTAATCACTATCGCTTTCGCATCAAAGCCTATCCCGTTAATTCAGCAGGTGGGATCAGCATCTATCAGATCGTAACGCACGACGCCGTGCTTGACGACGACTCACTCAGCTGGTCGTCGACGGGCGACTCGCGGTCATACACCCTGGACGGCGTCCAGATAGCCGTCGGTTGTTCGACTATAACCGCCGTGCGGGTACCGGAACCTTAACCAGGGAACGGCGGAGATCGGTCAAGCGGTTCATTTAAAGATGCTTTATTCCCCAAGAAAGCATTTCAAATGAAATGCCGGCCTCGTAAAACTATCCGGCATCTCCGCCGTTTTTTTGGCACCCACACTGGATCAAGGCGTATGGAGGCAGCAATGAAGATCAAACACATCTTTCTTACCGCGGTATTGTTTTCACTGTCGTCGCTTTGCCTAAACGCAGCGACGTACACGGTTACAAATACAAACGACAACGGGCCGGGCAGTTTGCGACAGGCTGTTTTGGATGCGAACGCGACCGCAGCCGACGATGCCATTATTTTCAACATCTCCGGCTGCCCGAATGGCGTCTGCACGATCGTGTTGACGTCGGGTCGGCTCGATGTAGCAGGCAACGGAGATCTGAATATTTCGAACGCGTCCGGCCCCGGAGGTCTGATCATTTCTGGAAACAATGCAGGTACGATCATCTACGCTGTCGGCGGATCAGCGCTGACGCTCGACGGGGTGACTTTAGAGGATTCAATTGCGGGGTCATACGAATGCGCTATCACAACTGAGACCACTCGCGTACTTACCCTTTTAACTTCGGTCCTGCGAGAAAATGTTTGCGCGCTCCTCAACTTGGGACAGACGAACGTCATATATTCAAAGATCAGCGGGAATGGATTTGCAACCGAAAACTATGGAGCGCTTGAGATCTTCAGATCCGAGATCAGCGGGAATTCTTCGCCGGGCATTCTCTCGTATGGCGGCTTCGTAGCAATCCGCGATTCTACCATCGCAAACAATACCGGTTTCTATGGAGGCGGGATTGCCCTCACGTACTTCTATCCAGGATTGAAAAGTTCGGATCATGCCATCAACTTCAACGCGGTCATAGAAAATTCGACGATCAGCGGGAACCAGGCCTCGTACGGGGGCGGCATCTTCTTCGATGAATGGGTCGTAAAGATCACAAATACAACAGTCACAATGAATTCTGCCGAGAATTTCGCAGGTATTGGTGCGTTTGACGGAGGCCAGCTCTTCGTCAGGAATAGTATCGTAGCGGGTAATCCGACATCCATTGGGCCAGAGATGATCGTGGGCTCGTCAACTGATCTCGGCAACAACATCATCGGCGGGTCACCGATGCTTGGGCTTTTGGCCAGTAACGGTGGCCCTACGCGGACGCACGCATTGCTTGCGGATTCGCCGGCCATCGACGCAGGGAATAACTGTGTCCTGACAGAGAACGGCTGCGGCGACGGGAATCAAACCCTGGGTTTCGACCAGCGTGGATATAGTCGAGTTGGAATTGTGGACATCGGTGCGTTTGAGTTTTCGGCGTCGCCAGCGGTCTTCGATCTGGCCGGCCGGGTCACAACATCTGCGGGACTTGCGGTTCGCAAAGCTAGAGTAACGCTGACCGATGGTGCTGGTAACACGCGCCATACCCTTACTAATCCGTTCGGTTACTTTCGATTCCAGAATGTTTCCGCCGGAACTTACACGGTAACAGTTAGAAGCAAGCGCTACGGAACGGTTTCGACGACGATCATGGTAAGTTCGTCGATCACGAATCTCGATCTCGTACTTTGAACTGAAGACGCGAGACCGTCCTTTACTCGGTCCATATCAAGAATCTGATTGAGCGAATAGAAATCCCTCTGCAAATGAAAAAGCCCGCTCATTTCTGAACGGGCTTTTCGTTGAATTAAATCCGGCGACTACCTACCGCTCCCACACTTGAAACATGCAGTATCATCGGCTCAAGCAGGCTTAACTTCCGTGTTCGAGATAGGAACGGTTGACCAGAGCATAACCCGCCTGGATTTCCCTCATTGAAATCGCGTTGCGCTTGTCGTCGCGCAAGCTGTAAAAACTAGAATGCCAGCTGGGTTATAAATCTCGAGCGTCCCGGTCGAGGTATAGGTATCGCCACCCCAGCCGAGGTGGATCACATCCCGTATGACATCCTTTCCTGCGAGGCTGCCGTCAGGATTGACGTTGAGGACACGCCAGGCCGTGGAGTACTCACGTCCCCAGGAACGTGCCCACACACCTTGACCACCGACGCGGGTAAGCGGTAAGCCGGAGGCATCCTGGTTGGCTGCCAGCATTGTTCCGCCTAGATTATAGGTTTGCACCGCAGAAAAGCGTGGAGGAAACGGGGCTGGATTCCCGGTTGCACAATCTCGAGGAGTGACTGTCACATCCCATGAGCCGACCAAGCCTCGGCCGCCATCTGCCTGTACCCGTACCCAAACTTGGGAAAACACCGCGAGTGTCAGAACCGTCAGTGAAAGGCCGCCGACTATTCTCAATATTCTTTTTTTCATTTTTCCTCTTTCTCTCTTTATTCTTATTTCAGCCGAAAGATTCCTAATTGTTTGCGGCTGATGCGTGCCATAATCACAAAGCGGACTTCTGAAAATCTTTAGAAACGTCCTGAAAGTTTTGTGAATCTTGTGAAAGTCGCTAATGAATGAGCCCGAAACAGAAACTTACGCATTCAACGAATTTCGTGTTGACGCGGCCAAACGTCTATTAACAAAAGGCGACGGCGAAGAGATTCAGCTTACGCCCAAAGTTTTTGACACGCTTCTCTATCTCGTGCGGAATGGCGGGAAGGTTATTGAAAAGGACGAGCTGATGCGCCAGATCTGGACTGATTCGATCGTTGAGGAAAACAATCTCAATCAAAACATCTCGATCCTGCGTCGCGTTTTCGGCGAAAAGCCTGGCGAACAGCGCTTCATCGTTACGGTTGCCGGACACGGCTATCGATTTGTTCCCGAAGTCCGCGAAACATTGTCGGCGGACACGGGTGGCTCAAACGGAGCAGAATTAGCTGGTTCAGACTACGGCACTAAACGTAAAAACGGGACCGAAATCGGGCATTCGCCGGCCAAGAGTGAAGCCCGATCGACAAAAGCCTACTGGCTGACGGCGCTTGCGGTTGTTACGGTCCTCGGTCTCGGCACATTAGGATTTTATCTCTCGCGCGGCAGTGTCACACCTGCCGACACACCGATCAAGACCATCGCCATCCTGCCATTCAAGCCGCTTGTCATCGAGAACCGCAACGAAGCATTGGAACTGGGTATGGCTGATGCCCTGATCGCAAAGTTAAGCGGCGGCGAGGAAGTTGTTGTCCGCCCGCTGAGCGCGATCCGTCGATTCAACTCGGTAGAACAGGATTCTCTGTCGGCCGGCCGCGAACTCGGCGTCGAATCGGTGCTGGACGGAACGATTCAAACCTGGGGCGACCGGATAAGAGTTTCAGCCAAGCTGCTTCGCACTGCCGACGGCAAGCAGATGTGGGCAGAACAATTTGATGAACGATCCGCTGATATTTTCATCGTGCAAGATTCTATCTCGGAAAAGGTTGCGACGGCTTTGAAGATCAGGCTCGGCGGAAAAAGGAATCCGACAGAAAATATCGAAGCATATCAGCTTTATATGAAAGGGCGTTACCACATCGCCAAAGGTACGCCGCCGGACCTGAAGGCAAGCATTCCATTCTTCGTGAAGGCGATCGAGATTGATCCGGATTACGCTCTCGCATATACAGGGCTTTCGCGGGCCTATGGCGTACTTGGCCTCGGCGGCGATATGACAATTCCCGACACTGTCGCTAGATCGAGGGCTGCGGAACGAAGGGCCCTCGAACTTGACGATACGCTCGGCGAAGCTCATCTCACGCGCTGCATGGGCGCTCATTGGTACGACTGGAATTGGCAGCTAGCTGATATAGAATGTCGCAGGGCCATTGAGATTGATCCCGGCAATTCGGAATTTCGTGGTCACTACGCTATGGTCCTTTCAAGCATGGGACGACATGCCGAGGCGCTTGCGGAAGCGAAACGCTCCCGCGAGCTTAACCCAGTGGATCTGAGCCAAAGCGCTCTCGAAGGACTTTATCTGCTCCATGCCGGACGCACAGATGATGCACTGGATCGATTACGGAAAACGTCCGAACTCGAACCGAATTTCTGGATGCCTCATATATGGGCAGCAAGTGCATATATCGAGAAAGGGATGTACGCAGAGGCCGTGGCAGCATCAAACAAGGAAAAGCAGATCACCGGCGACAATCTTTTGCCGTTCGGCGCCTACGCAATGGCAAAATCTGGGAATACGGCGGAAGCTCGGGCCGTGCTTGAAGAATTATTGAAGTTCTCGCCGGTGCGACGCACTCCGTCGTATAGCATCGCCTTAATTTACAACGCCTTGGACGAATCCGACAGAGCGATGGCATGGTTGGAAATAGGATACGAACACCACGATCCGAACATGACATTTCTCAAAGTCGAACCGAAGTGGAACAATCTCCGAAATAAGCCGCGTTTTATTGATCTGATGAAACGAATGAACTTTTGAAAGTAAAAAACCTGGAGCCGAAAAAGCCCGCTCATTGCTGAACGGGCTTTCTGTTGAATTAAATCCGGCGACTACCTACTTTCCCACACGTGAAACATGCAGTATCATCGGCTCAAGCAGGCTTAACTTCCGTGTTCGGGATGGGAACGGGTGTGACCCTGCCGATACAATCACCGGAAAACTGGTGGTGCAGAGGCCCGCACGGAGTAAGGGCGATATCAATATGCTGCGTATATCGCCCTTACTTCGTGCGGGCTTCCGCACAAACTGAATACATGTAACATTTCCACAAGGTGCTTGGACCAAATTGCTTGTCAACAAATTTTATGGTCAAGCCTTGGGGCAATTAGTACTGGTCAACTAAGTACATTGCTGCACTTACATCTCCAGCCTATCAACGTGGTGGTCTTCCACGAGCCTCACTGGCAATACTTATCTTAGGTCTGGCTTCACGCTTAGATGCATTCAGCGTTTATCCATGCTCCACATAGCTACCGAGCGCTACCGCTGGCGCGATAACTCGTACACTAGAGGTGGACCCAACCCGGTCCTCTCGTACTAAGGTCAGATTCCTTCAATATTGCTGCGCCCACACCAGATAGGGACCGAACTGTCTCGCGACGTTCTGAACCCAGCTCACGTACCACTTTAATCGGCGAACAGCCGAACCCTTGGGACCTTCTTCAGCCCCAGGATGTGATGAGCCGACATCGAGGTGCCAAACCCTGCCGTCGATGTGAACTCTTGGGCAGGATCAGCCTGTTATCCCCGGCGTACCTTTTATCCGTTGAGCGACGGCACTTCCATAAGCGACCGCCGGATCACTAACTCCTACTTTCGTACCTGCTCGACGTGTATGTCTCGCAGTTAAGCTGGCTTATGCGTTTACACTCTGCGGCTGATTTCCAAACAGCCTGAGCCAACCTTCGAGCGCCTCCGTTACTCTTTAGGAGGCGACCGCCCCAGTCAAACTACCCGCCTGATAATGTCCCTGGCCCGGATTACGGGTCGAGGTTAGATTCCAAACAAGCAAAGGGTGGTATCTCACCGATGGCTCCGCCAAGCCCAAAAGCCTGACATCAAAGCCTCCCACCTATGCTGCGCATTACTTGCCCGAAATCACTATCAAGTTGTAGTCAAGGTGCACGGGGTCTTTCCGTCTAGATGCGGGAAACCGGCATCTTCACCGGTACTACAAGTTCGCTGTGTCCCTCGTTAAGACAGCTTCCAGATCGTTACGCCATTCGTGCAGGTCGGAACTTACCCGACAAGGAATTTCGCTCGGTTCATCCCATACGGTTTCCCGTAGGGCCGGACTTTATCTTAACTTACCTCGATTCATCTGCGATGCAATAAGCCGAATCTCTTCGACCCCTTGCTCGGTCAGATGAACGCCTGCTTCCATCATCAGCAAGATCGATCGGAACTTTTCAAAGTCTAATCGTTTGCTGGATTTCAGCGGGTGCTCGACGAAAAATGGAACGATATATTGAAGCAAATGATCTTTGCCCCGAACCCTGTACGCCATGCGGTCGCCGTGATTAACTCTCACGACACCACAATTGAAGAATGCCTTCAAAGCGTGCAGAAGCTTTATATCGCGTTCGTGCTGTACGACGGTGAACTCAGGTAAAACCTGGTGTCCAGCGGTCATTTCCCGGTGAGGATTAACCCCAACGTAGAAACAACCTTCTCCGTCCACGAAGCCTGTAATCCATTGTGCATCAAGTTTCATCGGTTCGTTCTGAACGTAAAGTCTCTGAGGGTTCCTGGATACAGCATCCAAGCCTTCCCTGCGGATTGTCCCCATGTCCGTCGGATTTTTACTGCTCAAAAAGATCTGAGCGAGTACCGAACGGCTGTAGAGGAGTTTCCCGCATATAGTTCAGTTTTACTAAGGCTAGCTTTCACGTTAACCTTAGGACCGTTATAGTTACGGCCGCCATTCACTGGGGCTTCGATTCGCAGCTTCGCCTTACGACTAACCACTCCTCTT
>JBFWPK010000026.1:0-62458 GCA_050250045.1 Pyrinomonadaceae bacterium
ACCGGGCTAAACCGCGGCGGCACATTGTTGCATATATGAAACCACAATGCAAGATAAATTTTGTACTTTCCGGCCATCTCCGCCATCAAGCACAACGAGATCATCAAAACCTTCGCCAGTCGTTTGTGTCAGAACGGTAAGGCCCCTATGCAAGTGGTCTGCGCCGCAATGAGAAAGCTGCTCCATATCGCTTTCGGGATCCTGAAAAATAACCGCCCCTTGACCAAAACCTGGCCTTTCGCACTTGATTCTCAACACAGTATCTTCGTGCGGGCTTTTGCAAGGATTAAGAGCGATATGGTGGTTGGATATATCGCCCTTAGTTCGTGCGGGCTTTTGCAAGGATTAAGAGCGATATGGTGGTTGGGTATATCGCCCTTACTTCGTGCGGGCTTTTGCAAGGATTAAGAGCGATATGGTGGTTGGGTATATCGCCCTTACTTCGTGCGGGCTTGGGCAAAGAAAAAATTTGGCATTGACAGGCATCGTGTATATCTGCGGGGGCATCTATCTGAATTGAGCAAGGCGGCCGCAAGGTTTGCGGGGATTTTTCGAGAAATTGTCAAGATTCACGAAAAAAAGGTTATAATTACTGGATGTTCGTGTTGCCGGGGTCGCCGGCAGAGAATAAGCGAGGCCGTAAACATGGGAAAAATAGTGAAGTATTGCAATTCATGTGACGAGGGCTTTGCCGAAAAGTTTGGGTATTGTCCCAACTGCGCGGCGCCCCTCGAGGCATTTGAGATGAATGCGGTCAAGAGTGTCGAAGACGAGGCGATCGTGGATGTTCCGCCGGTTGTCGACGAAGGCGGTGCGGCGGATACGATCTCAATGTCGGGTGCGGATACGGTCCTTGAGATACCTGACGAGGTTCGGTCGTATGTTGACAGCGACAGTGCCCCATCGGTTTACACGGAGCGGGTCGATGAAACGCCGATCGAGGTGGCGAATGCCGATGTGATCGATAATGCCGACACGACGGATGAGAATGACGAACCGGAACGCGAACCTGTTTGGGCGGCCGCGGCCGTTCCGGCGACCGAGGCTTACAGCGGCACGGGCTTCCACAATTACGAACCAAGCACTTATACAAAGGAAGACGATGGCGGCTATTACGTAACCGTTATTCAGGAAAAGAACGGAACGCAGAGAAATATGCTCCTGTTGGGAGCGTCGGTCTTGATGCTTTCACTGGTCACCGTTGGTTTTCTTGTTTCGCTTTTTGGAAAGGAATTGGGCGTCGCGGCCATTGGGGACGAGCGGTCGTTGGCAATGCTTCTCGATGATGTGCCGATGCCGGTGGAAGAGCCCGAAGAGAAAAAGAACAAGGACGACGGCGGCGGTGGCGGCGGTGGTGGAAAGGACGAGCCGGACCCGGTGAATCAGGGCGATCTGCCGGACCAGTCGCGTACGCCGACTCGCCCGCCCGATCCGAATGTTTACCGGAGCGATAATTTTGAGCTTAAGACGCCTCCCCCACAAACGGAAGGCACGCTCAAGACGCCGAAGAATTACGATGTTTGGGGCGATCCCAACTCGCGATTTGGCAAAATCTCAAGCGGTCCCGGCAGCGGCGGCGGAATGGGCACGGGTGACGGCCGCGGCGTCGGCAGTGGACGGGGCACTGGCATGGGCAGCGGTTCTGGTTCGGGGTCAGGAAGCGGGAATGGCAATGGCAACGGCGACGGCACGGGTGATGGCGACGGCGGTGAGCCTCCGCCGCCGGTCGGCGTAACGTCGCCGATGAAGATCACGTCAAAACCGCGTGCGACCTATACGGATGCGGCCCGGACCAACAATGTACAGGGCAGTGTTCTGGTAAAGGTTACGCTGCTTGCGTCCGGACAGATCGGAAATGTGACGGTGGTTCGAGGCTTGCCGCACGGACTTTCAGAGCGGGCGATCGCGGCCGCAAGGCAAATAAAGTTCCAGCCGAAAAAGGTCAATGGCGTTCCGGTTTCGGTGACGCAGACGTTCGAATACAGTTTTAGTATCTATTGATCTAGTGTTCTGAAGGTTGGAATAAGAGGCTGCCGGATTTACGGTGGCCTCTTTTATTATTTGACGCGCCAGGCGATTCAGATCGAATCGTCCCTTGCCTTTGAGTCCTCGTCAAGCTCGTATCTCTCCCGGTCGCGTCGCTCGAGCTTTTCCAGGATATCCAGCGGTTCCTTATCCTGAAAATCGATTCCCATTGCGTGGGCGTTGGCCTCGGCGTCCGATTGGTCGGGCGTTGGGTTGTGGCCGAAAACCGCTTCGGCACCGGTCGAGTTGACCTCTTCCCAATCCGCCTCGATGTCGCCGCCCGAATCGGCCGGTGACGCGGCGTGATGCTCCGCGAGCCGTTCTGCGAGTTCGCCGGGTGCCTGTGGAGCGGCGGCGATCTCGTCGTCCATGACCTTTCTTATCTCGTCGTTGGTCGGTGATTTGCTGTCGATCTCTTTTTCCCGCATTGTCTACCCTCCTTGAAATACCTGTATGTTTGAGGATATCACATCGCACCGCTCGTGGCCGGGGAGCTATAAGGCTCAGCGGTGCATCAGTTTTAGTATTGCGGATAGGTAGGATCCGATGGCTGGGCGCCCTTTGTGTCTTTAAACTTTGTGTCCTTTGTGTTTAGAAGAGTCTTACCACAAAGAGAGCAAAGCTGATGACACAAAGGACTCGGGGTCGTTGATTCAAACTGATGTACCGCCGTAGGCAATCGATTACCTGTAGTTAGATGAAAACGACGGATTGTGACGTCGGTACCTCGAACCGCTTGCGGCAGCGCATATTGCGGCACATCAGCTGATCGTCGATGCGGACCATATAATCGCGCGATTTGGCAAAGCGGGCTCGGTCGTCCTCGTTCAGGTGTCGCGGCGGCTGCTTTTTCTTTCGCCGGGTCATCCAGCGAATGTCGTACTCGTTTCTCTCGCGGCAGAATGGACATGAGAAAGTCGCTTTTTTTACCTCCTGCCGCTCATCGAATATATCGCGTTCGTGCATAGGCCTATTTTAACCTTTTCGCCGAGCGAGGCGGTAGTCCGCAGGCCTGTATGCATAAGCCCGCACGGAGTAAGGGCGAAATCGGTAGCTCCGGATACGTCCCTGCCCCACCCGGGGCTCAGCAGTAATTCGTAAGTTCGGGATATCGCCCTTACTCCGTGCGGGCTTACGCATCGGCTGGCCTCTGCGGTGCATGGCGATTGCGTTAGGTGAGTTCTCGCAGATAGGCAAAACTGAAAATGCCCGTCTCGTGGCCGTCGGTGAAGTGAAAGTTTAGGGCATACCGGCCGACGATGGAGGTATGTTTGAACCCGAGATCGTCGGCGACGGCAGTGTCATCGAGGGTCTTTTTGCCCGTCCACTCATCGATGCACCCGGCGCATGGGCAAGCCCGGCGAAGTTGGACAGCGTTGTAGCGGGTTTCCGTGTTGTCCGACCATTCGATCGTGACCTCGCGGTCGTTTTCTTCGATTATCCTGACCGGTTCGATCATTCGAAACTCTCCAGATGTTCAACTATCGCCGCTGGATCAATGCCATAGTGCGATGCGTGATAAACTGCCTTTCCGTCGCGGATCACAAAAGCCTGAGGCGATTGGTGGCGATGGCCCGTTCGCCGTTCGATAGCGTTCGATATCTCTCGCTGGCTCTGCACGACGACAACGTGGATCTCGGTTTCTACGGCCTTTAGCTCCTCAAAAATATGGGCGCTTATCCCGCAACTGCTGCTGTGCTTGAAAAGCAGGACCGGGGCCCTGTGCGAGTGTTCGAACAACCCGTCGAGGGTTTCGGATGAAAGAAGGGGGCTGACTTTTGCGGGCATAGATCGGCTAGGCTGAAAAGGCCGGCGACGCCGGAAAGACCTTGCGATAGGCGACCATGTTCGCCGCAATTACCAGGGGAATCGCGAGGTAGATCCCGACGCAAAGGGCCAGATAACCCACAAGGCAAACAACGAATCCGACGACGAACAGGCCAACGACGCCGCTCAGATTGTGCCACACCGCTCGAGCGCTGGTCTTGATCGAATCCACGGTTCCCATCTTTTTGTCGACGATGAGCGGAAACGAAAAGAGAAGCAGCGTGTGGATGCACACCATGACGATCGCGATAACGATCTCAACAGCGACGATGCCCGCGATCGCGGCGATCATCTCGGATTCGCTCATCCTCGGCCCGGCCATGGCCATCAGGAACATAGGTATGTATACCGAAAAGATCAAAACGAATGTCGGGACAGTGATGATAACGGCAAGCCCCAGGCTCGGCATAAAATAATCGAAACCCTTGAACAGCCGTCCAAAATCGACCGGCTCGCCCGATGACAAGCCGAACAGCACGAGGTAAATCCCGCACACCATCGGGCCGATGAGCACGACCGGAATGGCACTTCCGATGATCATGCCCACGAGGACAACGGCAAAAACCATCCAATACTGGCCCTTGATCAACTCCCAGGCTTCCTTATATATCTCGACGGGTTTAAGAACGTCGGTCCTGAATTCGGTATAGGCCATATCAATTCTCCGGGTCGTAGATCGTGTTGAGATACTCCGAAAGCATTCTATCACTAGAGAACTGCGGCGTTAGCGTCGAAAGCGCATTTTTCATCCGGGCGATCCAGTTTGCCGGGAGCCCGCGTTCGTCGAGACGATAAAAAGCGGGAATGATCTCGTTCTCGAGAACCGTGTAAAGCGATTCGGCATCCGCGGCATCTGCTGCTTCGTCGTCGGTATCGGCAGCGAGTTCCCCTATCTTGAATCCGTTCTGCCCGCTATACCCCTCGATCCACCAGCCGTCGAGAACGGAGAAATTCAATGCACCGTTCATGGCTGCTTTCATTCCGCTGGTCCCGCTGGCTTCGTGCGGACGTCGCGGAACGTTCATCCACACATCAACGCCCTGGACCAGATAGCGAGCGACTTCCTGATCGTAATCCTCGATAAATACCGCACGCCGCTGCCAGTTGGAATCGTGATTGATGCTCATCAGTTCCTGCAGTATCTGCTTGGCCGTGCGGTCCTGCGGATGGGCCTTTCCTGCGAATACGAATTGGACGGGACGCTCGGGATCATCAACCAGACGCAGGAGCCGGTCGAGATCGGTGAGCAGCAAATTCCAGCGTTTGTATGCCGCAACGCGGCGGGCAAAACCGATCGTCAGCACGTCCGGCGAGAACAGCTTTCGCGTGTCGGGATGTTCGTTGATCGTTTCCTGTTTCCCGGTTTCGGCCCGCTGGGTCCGCTGGCGAAGATAGGCAATAAGTATCCGCTTGAGCGTGAGGTGCGTCGCCCAAACATCGTGGTCGCTTAGGTTGTCGATCGCGTAAGCCCAGGCTTTCGGGTCGCGGAGCGTCGCACTCCAGTCTTCACCGATCGACCGTCGATAGAGTGTCTGATAGAGCGGTGCGATCCATGTCGGGGCGTGAACTCCGTTGGTGACATGGGTGATCGGCACGTCAGCTGTGTCAATATCGTCCGCGAACATTGCCTTCCAAAGACCGCGCGAAACTTCGCCGTGCTTTTCGCTGACACCGTTGGCCGAGCGGCACATCCGGATCGCCAGCGGCGTCATGCCGAACGAGTCGACGGGGTCATCCGGGTCGGTGCGTCCAAGCGCGAAGAGTTCCGATTCAGTCAGTTTTAGGGCCGAAATAAAGTCGGCGTCAAAACATCCCGCAAGCTGGCCGGTAGAAAAGATGTCATTGCCGGCGGAAACAGGCGTGTGCGTGGTGAAAACACATTGCTGGCGGACGGCGGCCGCCGAATCCTCGAAATTTGCGTCGGGGTTTGCGGCCAGGTACTCGCGGGCGAGTTCAAGCGTCAGAAACGCCGAGTGTCCTTCGTTAAGATGGTAAACGGACGGAGAGATACCGAGTTTTCTCAACAGCCGCACGCCTCCAATGCCAAGTACTTTTTCCTGGACGATCCGTGTTTCAGAATCGCCGCCGTATAGGTGCCCGGTGATAAGCCTGTCGACATCGGCGTTCTGCTCGACGTTCGTATCCAGCAGATATAGCGAGATCCGTCCAACCCGGGCGAGCCAGGCCTGTGCGAGCACCTCGCGTCCACGAATGTGGACACCCGCGTAGATGCGTTCGCCGTTTTCGTCGGTTACCGGGGTCAAGGCAAGTTCCGAATCGAACACATCCTGGTAAGCCTCTTCCTGCCAACCCGTGTGAGAGATCGACTGTCGAAAGTAGCCGTACCGGTAGAGGAGGCCGATGGCAACGAGCGGTACATTCAGATCGCTTGCCGATTTAAGGTGGTCGCCGGCGAGGATCCCGAGTCCGCCGGAATAGGTCGGGAGCGAATTATGAACGCCGTATTCGGCGCAGAAATAGGCAACGGGGTTTTCGCGAGTGATCCGGCCGTGACGGTTCGGTACCGCCTCGAGATAAGCCTCAAGCTTCGCCGTAAACGCTTTAAGGCGGTCAACATACGCCGTGTCCGTCGACTTTTGCAGCAGGCGTAGTTCGCCGACCGAATTTAGAAGCAGCCTCGGATTCTGTTCGCATTTGTCCCAAAGGGCCGAATCGATCTCGCGAAAGATCTCGATCCCTTCAGGCTGCCAGGACCAAAAAAAATTGAATGAGAGGTCGTTAAGGGCATTAAGCGGTTCCGCCAGCCGCTTTTTAGAAGAGAAATGCTCCTTGAACTCGCAATGTGCCGGCGCGGGCGCCGGCGAGTGCTCATCGCTCAAGTCGGTCGATTCAAACTCCTTCATAAACTCAGTGGTCAGCCAGCCCGGGAACTCGAGCAAAGCATTTAGAAACTATAGAACGAATTGGCGGGCCGTATCAAATAGGTGCGGACAACCCACGACTATTTCAGGCGGGAGTGCTTGAGGAAAATGGCCAGATCGCGAGTGTTATGGAACACGAGGATGACGGTGATCGCGGGTGGGGCTTCCAACTCAGAACGCACGGCATCGACGACGACCGGGGCGGCCTGATGTTTAGGATAATAGAACGCGCCGGTGGAGATCGATGGAAATGCGATAGTCGAAAGGCCTTTTTCTGTTGCGAGCCGAATCGAGTTTCGATAGCAATGGGCCAGCAGTTCCGCGTCACGTCCGTTGTTTTGCCCGTATATCGGGCCGACCGTATGGATAACGTGTCGGGCGGGAAGATTACCACCGGTTGTGATGACCGCCTTTCCTGTTGGGAGGCCGTCGGGGTACTCGGTTTGGCGGATCTTTCGGCACTCTTCGAGAATCGCCGGCCCGCCGCGGCGATGGATAGCTCCATCGACTCCGCCGCCGCCCAGGAGCGTCGAGTTTGCGGCATTGACGACGGCATCGACTTCTTCCATTGTGATATCGCCAACCTTTACGATGAGACGGCCGTCAAGAAACGATTCGATCATTCGAAAATCTTACAGTATCTCGCGCTGACCACTAAGCCGGCCAACCGGCATAAAACGGTAGTGCAGAGCAACAACGGCGCCGAAGATCAGGCCGCCGAGCGCGAGCATGCCGCCAACATAGGCATAGTTAGAAAAATTCCCAAGCCGAATGAGCCACCAGAGAAAACCGATCGCTCCACCGCCCACTGCGAAAAGTAAGGGCATCCAAACGAATTGTAAAAGCGATCCCCTGGCCCGGCTGACCCGGTCGCGAAAGATCAACGGCTTGAACCTGTCGTACTCCCAGGCCGTCAGCCATAGGGCCGCCAAAGCCATAAGGATCGTAACGAGCCATGTCCCTGCGAATCCGACGGAGCAAGTCAGAACCGCGATATTCGCAATGATCGGCAAGAAAAGAAACGCACCGATGTGCGACGTGCGCGGTATCAAGAGAAGCAAAGCAGCTGTCATCTGCGACCAGCCAAGGAATTCGTAGTAGAAGCCGGTATTGTAAAGCGCATG
Source organism: Pyrinomonadaceae bacterium (assembly GCA_050250045.1). GTDB lineage: Bacteria > Acidobacteriota > Blastocatellia > Pyrinomonadales > Pyrinomonadaceae > OLB17. Next base: position 7,859 of record JBFWPK010000026.1, read on the forward strand.
AAAATAGGCTCCGACCGGATTTGTGTCGGGAAGGATCGTAAACGGCCGATGCATTATCTTGGGTATGCTCGGCGGGATAAACCCGATCGCGAGAAGGCAGCGTACAAATACCGTGAACAATCGAGAATACCAACGTGATGTCACCGACGAATGAAGATGGTCGAGTCCGTTTTCCAGATCAAACATACTGACCTAAACGCGAAAATGGCGGTAAAAAGTTTCAGGTTATTTGTTCGGTGGATGTGAATTCCGTAAGATTCCAGTAGAACAGGCTGCCAGCCTGTCGCGCGATCTCAAGATGAAACTAAATATTATTCCTGTTAAATGGTCGGATGAAGGTGTGCTGATGCTGGACCAGCGGCTGCTGCCTACCGAGGAGAAATGGCTGACGCTTAGAACTTACGACGAGGTCGCCGCCGGCATCAAGGACATGGTCGTTCGCGGAGCTCCCGCGATCGGCGTTTCGGCGGCCTACGGCGTTGCACTCGGTGCGAAGCTTTTTGTCGGGACCAATGTGGACGACCTGCAGGAGGAGCTCGAATATGTTTCGGATGTGCTGGCGAAAACCCGTCCAACTGCTGTGAATCTGTTCTGGGCGCTCGACCGGATGAAGCGGACGTTTCAGCTGGCGAAGGCGGAAGGGAAGTCGGTCAGCGAAATAAAACAGGTATTGTCGAAAGAAGCGAAAGCGATCCAGGACGAGGACATCGAATCGCAGCGGCTGATCGCCCAATTTGGTGGAGAGTTACTGAATGACAACTCGACCGTTCTCACGCATTGCAACGCCGGGGCTTTAGCTACAGGCGGTGTTTGGGGTACGGCCCTCGGCGTTATTCGTGGTGCGGTCGATCAGGGCAAATCTGTTTCGGTAATCGCCGACGAAACCCGACCATATTTGCAGGGGGCCCGACTTACCGCCTGGGAGCTGATGGAAGATGACATCCCCGTCACGCTTATCACCGACAACATGAGCGGCCACATAATGAAAAAGGGCGGTGTCAACGCGGTGGTCGTCGGCAGCGACCGCATAGCGGCGAACGGCGACGTCGCAAACAAGATCGGAACGTATATGGTCGCCGTCCTCGCGCAACGTCATGGCATTCCGTTCTACGTCGCCGCACCGCTTTCAACCGTCGATCTGAACTGCCCAACCGGCGATGACATCCCGATCGAAGAACGCGACCGCATCGAGGTAACTCACGTGAAAGACAACCAACTCGCCCCCGAAGGCGTGGGCGTGTCGAACTATGCGTTCGATGTAACGCCGAATGAGTTGGTGACGGCGATAATTACCGAAAAAGGCGTTGCGCGAGCACCCTACACCGAGAGTTTGAAGAAGCAGTTCGAGTCAGGCCAGGCCGCGTAAGCGACCGGAAAGTCACACCAGCCAGTTGGATGGTGGCAAACCTCCACTCGTGAAAAACTGGCCGCTCGGTAGAATAGGTTCGAGATGACAGCTGTATGACGTTTGCCGACGAACTAGAGCAGCTTTTCCCAAAGCGTATCGAACGGCCTAGCACGGTCGCCGATATCACCCCTAACAATTTCTACGTTTACATACTTACGATTGATGACCAGGCGGTCGTCGTCGGCCACGGCAGGAAGAATCGAGCCCGAGTGATATTCGATTCTGCGGATGCAAGGACCGCGAATCACATTAAGGCAATGACTGTGCGACTTTATTGTCTTTATGGCGGTCGGGAAGCTCTCTTCGAAAGGTATCTCATTCAGTGCGCAACCAAGACCGACGCGCAAGAAGTAGAACATCTTCTCCACAGCGCGGAGTTCTGTGGCGGGAATACTTTGATAATACCGTCCGCGATTGAAGAAGCCCTCTTAGCCGGCTTGAAGGACGATTCGCCTGTGAGAATGGTGCTTAGAATTGCGCTGAGTTCTGCCTATGACGGTATCGCTGATCTCAAGCGTTGGCGGCGCCAAGGCATTATTCCCGACTCAATTTGGAAAGAGATTGCTGCGAGGCTCCAACTCTAAGAAAGTATTCGAACGCGACGCATCTAACTAGGTCGTTTTCGCCTCATCTCAACAGTACCTTAGTGCACGAATGACTTCCATTTTGTGGTAGAATAGGACATGTGAAAAGCGGTATCGCAACATTCGAAATGATCGCGGAACTTCAGCGACTAGCAGAGCGAGCCTTTGTTTTTAGGCTCAAAGAAAAGAACCCGAGTATTACGCCTGAGCAGATAGAGGTTGAGATCGGCAAGTGGCTCAAAGACCGCCCCGGGGCGGAGTTCGGCGATGGCGTCGGTCGCGTCGGTGATCTTTCGCGATTCCAATAAAACATCCGGCCTATCCGACATCTTGAGGAACACACCAGGACTGTTGCGGCACACCTAAAGAAAATGGGCGTGAAATACGCCGTTGTGGGCGGGATCGCGGTATCGTTCCGATCAGTTGTGCGAACCACAAACGATTTGGATCTGGCTGTAATCGTGAATCACGATTCGGAGGCCGAATCAATAGTTCGAGATCTGATCGGTTTGGGGTACCGAGCCGAAGTACTTCTGGAAAGCGAGGTGTCTGGACGCTTGGCTACTGTCAGGATGATCTCCGCGGGCGAACGGGAAGTTTTTGTTGACATGCTTTTTGCGTCCAGTGGAATCGAACCGGAGGTGGTTGAAAGTTCGAGTCTAATCGAAGTTTTTCCCGGTCTTGCACTTCGAGTAGCTTCACGATCCGCCTTAATAGCCTTGAAGGTCCTTTCTGCCAATTCCAAAAGTCGCATTAAGGACATAATCGATCTTCAGAACCTGCTAAACGCGGCCTCGGCACGTGAACTCACTGAAGCCCGTCAATTACTCGACCTGATTACTGAACGCGGTTTCAATCGAAACAAAAACCTCTCGAAGGATTTCGTAGGGTATCTCAATCAGTTTGGTATTGAAACTTCTTAGTTCAAAGAATCACGATTCGAGATTAACGTCCAACCTTTGTTATAATTCTGCTTTCTGAATAGTCATTCATTATTTACACGTAGGTAAAATATGATCGAACGCGAACAGATCGAGATGGACGTGGTGTTTGTCGGGGCGGGGCCGGCCAATTTGGCGGCTGCATTGCATTTGAAAAACAGCATTGCCGAGCACGATAGACTGGTCGAACGCGGGGCGCTGGTCGGCAAGAAGGTTGGAGACATCGAGATCGGGATCGTCGAGAAGGGGCCGTACGTCGGCGCGCATATTTTGTCAGGTGCGGTGATGGACCCGATAGCGATCCGCGAGTTGATGCCGGATTTTCTTGAGCAGGGCTGTCCGGTGGATACGGTCGTTACCGAGGACGCCGCCTGGTATATGACCAAGGAAAAGGCGATCGAGGCCCCGATCACTCCGCCGCCTTTGAAGAACAAGGGGAAGTACATCATTTCCCTAAGCAAGATGTGTGAATGGCTGGCCGGCAAATGCGAAGAAGCGGGGATCAACATCTTTCCCGAATTTCCCGCGGCCGAGGTGTTGTATGACGACAACGATCGCGTGATCGGGATTCGCACGGGAGATAAGGGAATCGACAAGGACGGAAAGCCAAAAGGGAATTTCGAGCCTGGGGTCGAGTTGCTGGCGAAGGTGACGGTACTCGGCGAAGGCTCGCGCGGATCGTTGGCGAAGCAGTTAACGGCGAGGTTGGGCCTAAAAGAGGGTAAGGAAGAACAGGCATACTCGCTTGGGGTTAAGGAGCTTTGGGAAGTGCCCGCGGGAAATTTTCCGGAGGGGCGTGTCGTGCATACGCTCGGGTTCCCGTCTGATACTGATACATACGGTGGCGGATGGATCTACGGGATGAAAAACAACGTGATCAGCATCGGCTATGTGACCGGCCTGGATTACATGGACCCGACGATCGATCCTCATTCCGAATTTCAGAAATTCAAGATGCACCCCAAGATCGCCGCGATACTAAAGGGCGGCAAGATGCTCAAGTACGGAGCGAAGTCGATCAATACCGGCGGTTACTACACAATGCCCAGGCTGTACGCTGACGGCGTTCTGATCGTCGGCGACAGCGGTTCGTTCCTGAACGGACAGCGGATAAAGGGCATCCATACGGCGATGAAAAGCGGAATGCTCGCGGCCGAGACGATCATTTTGGCGTTATCGCACGAAGATTTTTCGTCGAAGACTCTTAAGAGCTATCACGAAAAGGTTTCGCTGAGTTGGATCTACGACGAACTTCATCCGGTTCGAAATTTTCACGCGGCGTTTCAACGAGGGCGATGGTCGGCGCTCGTGAATACGGGCCTTCAGTTCATTACCGGGGGACTTGCATGGGGCTTTATGCCGAAGGAACATCCTGTCCCCGGATACGAGCGGATGCAGCACATAAACGACCGGCATGGCCATACCGATCCGACGCGATACTCGGACTTGAAATTCGACAAGGAGACTATATTCGACAAGATCACCGACGTTTATCACGCCGGCGTCGCGCATGATGAGGATCAGCCATCGCATTTGCATGTTCTCGACACCGAGATCTGCGCGACACGCTGTGCCGAAGAATATGCTAATCCGTGCCAGCGTTTTTGCCCCGCGGCGGTATATGAGATGGAGTTCAATGAAAAGCGGAACCGACAGGAACTGAAGGTAAACTTCTCAAACTGCGTTCACTGCAAGACCTGCGATATTGCCGACCCATACCAGATAATCAACTGGGTCACACCTGAAGGCGGCGGCGGACCGGATTATAAGGGAATGTAACTGGCAAAAAGGGCCGCCCAATTCGAGCGGCCCTGCCTGCACCTTATTTCGTATTTTCGAGTATCTCGAAGTTGACCTTCTTCTCGGCCAATTCTTTCATTGCAACTCGTGTGGGTTTGCTTTTGCGAATGTCGATGTCGGTACGAGAATTCGCCCCGCGTTGAAGTTGTTTGCTTCGCTGCGCGGCGAGGATGATCATTCGATATTTTGAGTCGATCGCGGGCGGGTCGATAATGGTTTCTTCTTCCTGATCGAGTTCTTCGGTTATCTCTTTCTTCTTTTCAGCTGCCATACGTGTTTTGGGATTGCCTCTCTATTCGTCGCTTAGAACGTCCTTCGATGCCTCGAAATTATTTAGAATATCACGAATATGCACCGTTTGTCGAGTTCTCCGCTGACGTTCGCCCAGTATCACCGATTCGAGCCGCCGGACGGCGTCAGCGATATTGTCATTGATCACTACAAACTCGAATTCGTTATAGCGCCGGACCTCTTCAAAGGAATTGCGAAGGCGCGTTTCAAGCTGCTCGCGATCCTCGGTCTTTCGCGAGCGGAGCCGCTGTTCGAGTTCCTGAAACGACGGCGGGAGGATGAAGATGCTGACGGCTTCGGGGAGTTTTTTGAGAACGTCGGCGGCACCCTGAACGTCGATCTCAAGAATGACATCGACACCTTCATCGACCAATGATTCGACCCGCGCGCGCGACGTGCCGTAATAATTCCCATGGACTGTCGCGTACTCTAAAAATTCGTCGTTCGATATTCGCCGCTCGAATTCTTCGACGCTGATGAACGAATAGTCTTTCCCCTCGACCTCATTCACTCTCATTGGCCGCGTCGTATATGAGACCGAGTAGCCGATGCCGACACCGCGCTTCATCAGCTCGGCAATGAGCGTTCCTTTGCCGCCGCCGGACGGGGAAGTGATGATTATGAGGTTTCCTTTCATCGCGTGACTACTGGTCGTGCTTCAATATGGTCAAGGGGCACACTCCCTACCGGTCGTGTTTCTGCCTATTCAATGGGGCACACTCCCTACCGGTCGTGTTTCTGCCTATTCAATGGGGCACACTCCCTACCGGTCGTGTTTCTGCCTATTCAACATTCTGAACCTGTTCCCGGATCTTTTCTATCTCGCTCTTGATCTGCAGCGCGTTCTCTTTAACGGTCATATTGTTGGTCTTCGACGTGATCGTGTTGGCCTCGCGATTCAGTTCCTGAGTCAGAAAGTCGAGTCGTTTGCCAACCTCTTTCTCGTCACTCATTATCTGGCGAAAATGTTCGATATGAGTTGTTAACCGGGCGATCTCTTCGGAAATGTCAGCCCGATCAGCGATATAGGCGATCTCCTGGGCGAGCCGGGCTTGGTCGAGTTCGATCTGAGTGTCGCTTTTTGCAAGCATATCCGCAACTCGCTTGGACAGCCGCTGCTGATATTCCACGCCGACGGAAGCCGACTCCGCAATGATCGCGGGCAGACGGCTTTCGATCTCTTTCAGACGGGTCTGAAGTTCGGCTTTCAGCATCGAACCTTCCTTCTCGCGCATTTGTTCGAGGTCGTCCAACGCGGTAACGAGGGCGGATTCGACGCCGGCGATGAAGCCCGGATCGATCTCATCTTTTTTCGGTGTCAGGACATTTGGAAGGCGGGCGACCACGTTCAGATCAGGCTCACCAGACAGGCCGAACTCATCCTGCATCTCCTTCATCGCCGATAAGAAGCCCGTGATCATTGGCCTATTGAGTTCGTAGCGGATCTCGGCAGAGCGATCGAACTGAATGTTGACGTCGACACGCCCGCGCGACAGGCGTTCGGTGATCGTTCGCTTGATCACGCTTTCCATCGCCTGCAGATCAGGGCCAAGTTTAAGGGCAACGTCGAGGAACCGATTGTTGACTGTTTTCAGTTCAACGGTAACCGAAAATGCATCGCCTGATGCTGAACCGCGGCCGTAGCCGGTCATTGATCTCATAACAGTATTCTCGTCAGAACCGCGAGCGATAGCGACCGGGCTCTTCTCGAGCAGGGACCCGGCGTCTCTCAGAACCGAGAGCGGCCGCCCGCCCAAACTACGAGCAGCAATTGCCCGCGTGGATTCAGAACCTAGAGGAGGCCCGTCGCTACCGCTCCCGGTTCTGACACTTCTTCTTCCTCCGCAAATTGCAGCTCATAAAGCCGTTTATATTTTCCGCCCTCGGATATCAATTCCGCATGCGTGCCCGTTTGAATGATCCGCCCGCGCTCCATCACTACGATCATATCGGCCCTTCTGACGGTTGACAGCCGATGAGCGATGACGATCGAGGTCTTATTCAGCATCAGGTTAGCGAGTGCTTTCTGCACAAGCCGCTCGGATTCCGCGTCGAGGGCGGACGTCGCTTCATCAAGTATCAGGACGGGGGCGTTTACCAACACTGCCCGTGCGATGGCCAGCCGCTGGCGCTGGCCGCCCGAGAGAAAAATGCCGCGTTCGCCGACGATGGTATCGTATTCTTGCGGCAATTCGTTAATGAACTCATCCGCAAATGCAACGCGCGCTGCCTCTTTGATATCGACATCCGCGGCATCGGGGTTTCCGTACGAGATGTTGTAACGGATCGACTCATTAAAAAGCACGGTTTCCTGTGTCACAAGCGCGATCTGTTTTCTCAGGCTGCTCAAACGGACATCGCGAAGGTCGATGGCGTCCCACAAAATTCGGCCGCCCGTTGGATCGTAGAGTCTTTGGACAAGCTTTATCAATGAAGATTTCCCGCCGCCGCTTTCGCCTACAAGGGCGATCATCGAACCTTTAGGTATTGTCAGGTTTACGTCATCGACGATCGTCTTTGCGGCGTCATTTTCGTAGTTGAACGAAACGCTCTGCAACTCGATCGACTCGGACAATCCATGCAGCGTCGCAGCGTCGGCCTTTTCCGGCAGGACCTCGTTTTCGTCCAGAATACTCCAGACATCCTTCGCCGCGGCGAATGCTTTCGATATTTCGTTATGCTGGCGAGAGATTCGCCTCAGCGGGTCGTAACTGCGAAACAGGAAATACAGAAAGCCAAAAAACTGGGCCGCATCCATCTGGCCGCTGTTGATAGAGCGCAGGCCGAAGTAAAGCAGGATCAAGATCGCGACCATGCCGATTATCTCGATCGTCGGAGGCGAACTTGCGGCAAGTCGGCCGGACCGTCGGTTGGCCTTGGCGATCATCGCGGCAACGCGTGCGAATCGCGAACGTTCGCGCGCTTCGGCCGAGTAGGCCTTGACGATCGTTTGATTCGTAAGCGTTTCCTGAGCGGTGTCCGACAGGAGTTTGTTCCCTTCAAAGGATTCTTCCGCCAGACGGCGAAGTCCCTTGCTGAACTTTGTCGTAAGGACACCGATTATCGGAGCGATCACGATGGCCCCAAGCATCAGCCGCCAGTTGAAATAGAATGCTGCTCCCAGAAAGAAGACGAGCATAAAGCTCTCGCGAAGCACATCGCGAAGGTTCGATGAAACAGCAAGTTCGATCGCGGCGCAATTGACCACTAGCCGGGAAACGAGGAAGTTGGTCCGATGCTTTTCGAAGAATGATGTCGATTGGGCGAGTATATGATCGTAAAGTTGCTTTCTCAGATCCAGCACCGCCGCCTGGCCGATCTTTGTCATCAAGTACGACGAGAAGAATTCCGCGATGCCTTTGAGTACCGTAAAGGCCAAAAGCATCGAAGCAATGGCGATCCACGCGCTGTACCAGTCATTCTGCGGAATATAGTTCTGAAGATCGTAAAGGGTGGACGACGGCGGGCCGGGAAGTTGAGTGAACTGGTTAAATATCGGAACCAGCAAGGCTCCGGTCGCGGTCTCGAAAACCGCCACCAGCACCATCGCAATAACGGCGAGCAGAAACGTCGGCCAATGAGGGCGGACATAGTAAAGAAGCCGTTTGAATTCGTTCATTTCGGGTCCGAAAAGACGAATATACTAGAGTTTAACGCATCATGTCCAAGTCGTTTGGTTTGCAACGCCGTCCGATAATATGGCATCTTTTTTAGAGCACGCCTTTTCGGAGACCGTAATAATGACCAATTCAAAAGCACTTATCAGCATAGTCGCATTCGTTTTTCTGCTTTCGGGAACTGGATCAGTCGCCGCCCAGGTTGACGTGGCCAGGCGCACGACCGCGATCACGTATCCGCTGGACGAGACGGTTTACGTCCAGTTTCGTGGAACTACGAGGTTCCCTCGTATGAAAGGCGAGGCGAAGATCAAGCGGACGAGCCGCAACGGCAGTGAGATCGATCTTAGTGTTTCCAAGATGCCGCGCCCATTCGAGCTCGGCGCGGGCTACGCGACCTACGTGCTGTGGGCGATATCTCCAGAGGGACAGGTGGACAATCTGGGCGAGATCAAGCGGCGCGGATTCTTCGAATTCGATTCTAAGATCAGCGTTACGACTAAACTGCAGACTTTTGCGCTGATCATAACCGCTGAGCCGCACTTTCTGGTCTCGCAGCCGAGCCAGGAGATAATGCTCGAAAACCTAAGTCCTTATACAAACAGCGGCAAGGTGATCGCCACAACACCCTCGATACAATATTTTGGCAATTCCAGCGATTTTTTCCGCGACTCGCGTACGCCGGAGATCGCCGAGATCGACTATTCCAAGACGCCTTCGACGATCCTGCAGGCGCGTCAGGCCCTTGCGCTCGCGAAATTTGCGGGGGCCGAACGTGACGCGGCCGTTGAGCTACAGGAAGCGTCATCGCTTTTGACAAACGCGGAAGATGCGTGGAAAGCGGGCCGCGATGAGGAGGTGGTCGATATCACCGCTCGCCAGTCGATCAGCGCCGCCGTCAAGGCGGAATCGACGGCTGTCCTGCGAAAACGTGCCCGGGAAAAGCGTGACGAGAAATCACGGGTCGATGCCGAGATACGTGCTGCGGAAGATCAGTATCAAGAGGCGTTGGGCGAGATAGCGAACCTGAAGGAGCAGCTTGCAGCCGAGACGCGAAACCGCGAGTTGGCAGAGCGAGACGGACAGAACTATTCAGAAACAATCAAGCAGCTGCGGGCCGAAAACGGAAAGCTGCGTGAAGAACTCGGACGTACGCGGGTCGAAGCGGACAATGCAAAGTCGCAGCTTGAGAAGATCGAGAATGCTCGTCGTGCTTCGGAGGAGAAACAGCAGCAGGAAGCCCGGGCGAACGCTCTTTCAGCCGCCGAGCCGGCTTTGATGGATGCCCTTCGCAAATACGGCACGGTCGCGAAGAATGACCGCGGGATCGTCCTCACACTGCCCGAGCGGTTCTGGGCGTCGATCAGATCTACATCGTTTGCGCCGACATCGGACACAAAACTAACGGCCATTGCGCAGCTTCTGAGCGAGAACCCCGCGTATCGAGTGATAATAGAATCACACACGGACAGTCGGGGCACTCCCGAAGAGTTGACTGCCTTGACCCAACAGCGGTCGCTGGCGATCGGTTCCAGACTGAACACGTTCGGTATCGAGGAGTCGCGCATCGAAGCGAAAGGATTTGCGGCGGCAATTCCCATCGCACCTAATACGACAAACGCGAATCGGGCGAAGAATCGGCGGGTACAGCTCATTCTGGTGCCTACGATCTAGCCGATCGAGAGTATTCGACAGATCGGAAACCGGCCGGATGGAGGAGCTGGTAATGTATTCGATCTGTGTTCCGAACTGATCCCTTAGGCGAAGATCATTATGCGCTCCGGCGGCATTCCGATCATGCATTCCTCGCCGGGATTTAGCCCGACCAGCCGCATCACCAGCGCGTCCATGGCCGTACCTTCGGCATCCAAACGCACGAGCGTATTAGGACCGAGGAACCGTACTTCAGTGACAACAGCTTTCAGCAGGTTATCCTCGGGGAACGATGCACCGAACGAGATCGAAACATGCTCGGGACGAACGGCGAGTTTCACGTTGCGGTTGAGCGCCCCCAGTTTGGCCTTTTCCGTGCGGCCGGCGATCAACCGATGTCCGCCGGTGATCAGTTGAAACTCCGGAACATCCGCTTTGCTCGATGAGATCCGTCTTGCCTCAAATATATTGCATCGGCCGACGGAACGAGCGACCTCCAACGACTCGGGGCTGGCGTACAGTTCTTCGGGTGTGCCGATCTGGGCCAACTCACCGCCGACGAGGACCGCCGCTCGGTCGCACGCCGAAAGAATATCGGCGAAGTTGTTCGTTGTGAGCAGAACGCATATATCGTGATTCAGCGCGGCATTGCGCAGTCCTTCGAATACAGCTTGCTTCTCCTCCGGGGCAAGTTTGGACAGAAGATCCGTGTCAGCGAGAACGACGCTGGCGGTTGAGCCCGAGGCGGCGTCGATGATCGATCGGACGTCGGGTATTTGTTGGCCGCCGGAAGGCAGCAGTCCAAATAGTCGGCGTTTCGGCTCGCCGCCGAGGCGACTGATCCGGCCTTCTGGTGCGGGATTTTTTAAGAGTTCCGTAGAATCGAGGAGCAATCGGCCGCCGTTTGGGGTGTCAGATCCGTCCAAAAGCCGTGTTAAGGCAGCCAATCCCGAGTCTCGCGTGCCGAATATGCCAAAGACCTCTCCGGCCGCCGCCTCAAAGGACACGTCACGGAGATCCCATGTGTTTCCCGATCGTTTTGAGATCGCCTCAGCCTTTAGGGACATAACGCGCAAGCAAATGGAACTTTATGGTGTATAAAGCGTGCAAATGAAAAGTATCTTGTGGTCATCCTAATAAAGCAAGTATAGTCTTACTGGGGATGGCACAAAAGAATACACACAGTCTTAAGCGAAAGGTTCTGCATGCCGGCGGCTGGCAGTTGGTTAAACGTGGGGCCAAGATGCTGCCGTTTGGTGGAGCGGCGGTAGTTGTATTTTTGGTTGGCCACGACATCAAGAAAAAAGGCGTGGTAGGCGGGATAATTAATTCGGGGCTTGATGCTATTCCGGGCATCGGGCTGACAAAGAACGCCATAGAGCTTTTCCGCGGCGATTTTATCGCGGATAAGGAGCCGAAAAAGTCATGAAATTTACGAATCGAATCGGGATTGTTAAGTGGCCGGCCTTGTTAACCGCTGCGGCTTTTTGCGTGTTGATCGTGGTACCGGACACAAACGGGCAGGGAACGAGGCGTAAGCGGAACCCGGCCGCCACCGAGCCCGCCGCACAGGCGCCGGCCGGTGACGCACAGGTGGTCAGCCGGGCCTCGGACTTTCAGGATGAATCTATCCAGCTAGTTCCGACCGAACAGAAACGGCCCGAACTTCCGACCTCGGACGGTGACGACTCCGCTAAAGCGCTCGATGAGATCAAAAAGCGCCTTGCCGCGATAGAATCGCCAAAAAAGGCCGATCCGGATGAAAAACAAAAGCGGCTGCTCCTGAACCTTGACATTCTGAATCGGGCCGAGCAGCGTTCTGACTCACTTCGGAAACAGCTCTTCGACATGATGGAAAAAGAAACCACCATTCGTGCGAAACTGGACATGATCGAGGTAAACCTGCGGCCTGAAGCGATCAACCGCGAGGTAGCATTTGCCGGAACGCTGCGGCCTGAGGACCTTCGTGAAATGAAGAAAAAGCAGCTTGAGGTTGAGAAGGCGAGCCTGACGAATATAATGAACGAGATCCAAAAGGCCAAGGCGGTTCTCGAGCAAAACCTGCAGCGGTCCGAACAACTCGTCGAAAAGCTTCGGGTAAGGATCGATAAGGAGATCGATGAAACCCTGGCTGAAAACCCCTGATAGCCATTCTAGATTTAGTTTGCCGGGCCGGTCGCTTTTGCGGCCGGTTTTGGTTTTGGCCGATCGATGCAGTTTTGAGCGACGGCGATAACCGAAAGCGTCCGGTAGAACTTATCTTCAAGCGCCCTTGCGTTCGACAGGGCCATGTCGAAGTCGTTCTTGCTAATGTTTCTGAAGGTGCCTTCAAGGTCGTAACCGGGCATTGAGAACATCGCGAAGAACGAATGGTCCTTTACGATGATCTTGCGATGGAGCGAGGTCGACAGCATGTCCGCATTTTCCAAACGGTTCACAACCTTGACGGCATCGCTCAATTCGGCGAGAGCGAAAATGTGATTGAATTTTTCGTAAAGATTGGCCAATCCCAGAAGCACTCTGGCCTTCGCGGGAGAGTCGGGCACCTGTCCGGCAACGCGGGCGATGTCGCTAAGTTCCTGATACGCGGACGCCGATTCATTCAGGTCCTTAAGCTTTATTTCGACGATCTCGAACAGCAATATGGCCCGGTGCTCCAGCTCGGGCACTTTTGCGGCGAACTTCTCCGCGTCTTTGAGCCGGTTCTCCTTGATAGCGAGCTTTGACCTGAGAAACCAAAAGTAATTGGTGGTCTCGTTCCGTGCTGGTTCGTCCTTGATCTTGTCCAGCCAAGGCTCGATCTGTTTGAACTGCTCCTCGGTCTTTACGCCCCAGGTCACCAGGCTTAAGATCATCGAATCGGTTAGCTTGCCTTCCTGGTCCGCCTTCTCGATCTCTTTGAGCCGATCCTCGAAACTTTTTCCCCAACGTTCGTTTCTCTCTTCCTTGTCGGACAGGTCCTTCCGCATTTCGTCATTCATCATGGCGGTAGCTTCGGCCCGCGCGGCCGAGAGCCTTTGAATGAGGTCGGGAAAACGCTGGACCACTATCGGCTCGATCTCCTGAAGAGCGGTGATCATATACAGCGGCTCTGGGTGGCGATACTGATCAGGCGCTCGGTTCAGATTTGCCGGGTCGGTCGTGTAGCTATGGATGCGGCGGAGAAACACGTCGATAAACTGGCGCTGAAGCGCGACGTTCGGCTCAAATTCCGTCGGGACAGAAGCGCCAAACTGGTATTTGTCCAGGCCGAAGATCCGCTCATTGCCGAACGGGTAGGCCGAGAGAAAAAGCAGCCTTCGCGGTGTTTCGTTCGCGTATGTGGTGAGCAACTCGCGGTAAAGCTGGTCTGCAAACTGCCGGTCTGTGCCGGCCACGCGAAAGGGTACCCAATACCAATAGAAATCCAGCGGCTCACGCATTATTCGCCTAAAAAGGTACCAGCTCAGCTCAGGGTTCGACTTCACGCTCTCCTGGGCTATGGAAAGCGTTGCGTTTATCTCACGGTTCCTGTCGCCCGGCTTTCTTTCCGCCGCCGCCTTTTCATACTCTTTCAAAAGCTGGTCGGTCAGACGCTTCGCCCAGGCACCGTCTTTGCCGGCGATCGCCCTGATCACCTCGAACCGGTAATCGGGCACCTGGATCATAAGCCCCTTGTCGTCCTTTTTCTCGAAACCCTTCTCGTTGAACCTGTCGGTGGCCACCTTGAAGGCTTCCGTGAAATACTCTCGCGCAACCGGCTGGTTGAGCTTCCAGATAAAATCGGCGGATCGCGTCAGTATCCGGATACGCTTATCGGTTTCGGTGACGGACCGGCTTTCGGCAACCTGTTGGTCCACCAGAAACTTGGCGAATTCAGTATTGCAGAGGCCAACCGGAGCATTGGGCTCGACTTTTTTCTCCTGGGCGGCGGAGGAAAGCGGTAAAAGGAGAGCCAAAACGGCGATGGCCGAACGGCTGAGAGTGTTCATCGATACCTCCAATAAGCGCGGGCTGCAGTCATTGTATCAAACCGTGTCAAACGATTTTTGTTGCAAATTCATTGCAAGTTAAAGCAACGCCACGCGTTCTTCAGGTGTCACATCAGGCGAAAAGCTCTCTCCGAACGCCGATCAAAATTGGGAGATACCTATGAAGTTCAGCTTGCTTGCTCTTGCGGCCTGTTCCGCGTTTACCGGCTTATTTCTATCTATACCGACACGGGCCCAAGGGGTTATTGTGCCGATCGTCTGCGACATTCGGCCGTGCCGGCCCCGACCAATACCGAGGCCGGTGCCGCTTCCAAACGCTCTTCCCGTCAAATCTATTCAACTGGATACGAAAATAGTCGGCCAGATAGCCACGACCCATGTTGAGCAGGTTTTTAGGAATGACACGCCGTACACGCTTGAGGGGACATACTTTTTTCCGATTCCCGAAACAGCGTCGATAGTGGAATTTGCGATCTGGGAGAATGGCAAGAAACTCGTCGGCGAGGTCCGTTCGCGCGAAGAGGCACGGCGGATCTATGACGAGATCGTTCGCCGGCAGCGTGATCCGGGCCTGCTCGAATATGCGGGGAAGGACCTGTTTCAGGCCTCGATCTTTCCGATACCGCCAAACTCCGACAAGAAGCTTGAGATCACATATACACAGGCGCTCAAAGCGGAATCCGGGACGGTTAGCTATCGTTACCCGCTCGGAACGGGCCGAAATTTGTGGCGTCGGCCGCCGCGGCATATCGAACAGCGAACGAGTGTTCCGCCGCAGCAGTTCGGCACAGTTTCCGGAAAGATCACGATCGAGGGTAAGCAGGCACTGCGAAACATTTATTCGCCGTCGCATTCGATCGACGTCAACAAAACCTCCGAACGTACCGCAAGCGTTTCATTTGAAACTCGGGACAATGACAACGACCTCCAATTATTCTACGGGCTCTCTAACAGCGATTTCGGGATGTCGCTGATCACCTATCGCGAGCCGGGAAAGGATGGCTATTTCATGCTGATGCTCTCGCCGAGCGACGATGTGTCCGAACAGGAGATCGCGAACAAGGACGTCGTCTTTGTGATCGACACCAGCGGTTCGATGGCGGACGCGGGAAAGATGGACAAGGCCCGTGCGGCCCTGCTTTTCGGTATTCGGACACTGCGAGACGGCGACCGCTTTAACGTGATCGGGTTTGCCGGCGAAGAACGCCCGATGGAGACCGGCCTGATCGACGCGAATGCAGCCGGTAAGAAACGCGGCGAGGAGTTCGTTCAAAGCCTGAAGCCTACCGGCGGCACTAACATAAACGATGCGCTTCGCGCCGGATTGCGTCAGTTCGACACGTCCGACCGAACAAAGCTGATGGTATTTATGACCGATGGCCTTCCCACTGTGGGTGAAAATAATGCCGACCGGATCATCAAGAACGCCTCTGAGATCAAAGTAGCCGGATTGCGGCTTTTTACCTTCGGTGTCGGCTACGACGTCAATACCCGGCTGCTCGATATGCTCGCGGCGGAGAATTCCGGTGTTGCCGACTACATCGAGCCGAAAGAAGACATCGAGATTAAGGTCTCCAATTTTTTCGCAAAGGTGAACTCGCCGGTTCTGACCGACATCGACCTCGGCCTCGGCGGCCTGCAGACCGACCTTGTGTATCCGAGGCGGGCCGGCGATCTATTCAAGGGAACCCAGCTGACGATGATCGGCCGTTACAAAAATGCCGAGGACGTAAACGATCTGGTGATCCATTTGAAAGGCCGGGCCGGAGGCGAAGCACGATCGTTTGCGTTTAACGGCCTCGACTTTCCGCTTCGCGCCGAGGCGAATGATTTTCTTCCGCGTCTTTGGGCAACCCGCCGTGTAGGATGGCTGGTTGAACAGATCCGAGCAAACGGTGAGAACAAGGAACTTCGCGATGAGATAGTTGACCTCGGCACACGATATGGAATCGTGACGCCCTACACCTCATATCTTGCCACCGACGGCAGCGAGCGGGCACAGTTCGTCGACAATTTCTGGCGTCGCCGCGATTCCAATGCTCCGTCCGCGAAGGCGGCACCCGGACTGTTTGCGATAGACGGCGCAAGTGCGGTGGCGATGAGCAAAAAGGCAAGGGAGCTGAAGGATTCTGTCTCGGTCGGCGAATTCGACGAGAAGGCGGACCAGGCAGGTGTCGTCAGAAGGATGGGGTCGAAGACGTTCTACCTATCGAACGGGGTCTGGACCGATTCAGAATTCAAGGAACCGTCCGAGCTCGCGGAGGCCAAGTTCATTTTTGGAAGCGATCCATACTTCGATCTGATCTCAAAGGATCCCTCATTAGCACGATTCCTGTCGCTTGGTGAAGAGGTCGTCGTAGTGTGGAAGGGCAAGGTGTACCGAGTCACAAAATGAACCCGTTCGCACCGAAGATGATTTATTGATCGGAAAGCGTTATTCTATGGAGTATATCAATCGCCTTAATGGCTGTGGAGATTTGCCTTGCTGTTGTTTAGATTTGCGTTCTTCGCCTTGTTCATACAATGTGTTCTTGCTTCGGTTGGCCTGGCGCAGCATTGGAAGCCGCTTTCGCCACTGGGAAACGGTGATCTGATCGCCATCTATTTTCCATCGGCGTCCAAGGGATTTATAGCGGGCGACAAGGGTTACCTTGCGTCCACCTCCGACGGCGGCCGGACGTGGCAAAAGTATCCGCTGAATACGACCGAGAACATCAACGAGATATACTTTCGCAACGACAAGAACGGGTATCTGGTTGCCGGGCGAAAAGTGTTCGTCACGAGAGATGGTGGCGAAACCTGGCATGAGGCAGCCTTTTTTCGGCCGGCCGATTTTCGCAATAACACGCCTGTCCTGTTAAGCGTCCGATTCGCCGATAAGCGTCGCGGTCTGGCGATAGGTTCCGTGCTTAATCGAGAGGGTAACGTCATCGATTCGCTCGTGATGCGGACGACGGACGGCGGCGATAGTTGGCGGCGGCTGATAGTTCCATCGAAGCGAGAGCTGTTTCACCTTGACTTCAACGGCAGTTCACACGGCTGGATCGTTGGCGACAACGGCCTGATCCTTGCGACGACCGACGGCGGCGACACATGGCGCGTCCAGAGGTCCGGGACAACAAAGGCGCTCTACAACGTCGACTTTCGCGATGATGACGAGGGCTATGTGGTTGGCGAGGACGGCACGATCCTGCGAACTGAAAATGGCGGCGCCGACTGGCAGGCCGTCCGGACGCCGTTCACCAATACCTTCATGAGGGTTGATTTTGCAGACGACAAAAATGGCTGGATCGCCGGCCACAAAGGCGTTATCCTTCGCTCGTCCGACAAGGGGCGTACCTGGACACGCGTCGAAAGCGGGACCACGAAGAGCATCTACGGCCTCTATATCGTAAAACGATATGGCTGGGCTGTCGGAGCCAGCGGTATGATCCTCGAATACTCCAAATAATCCATTTTTCCAGCCATTAAATTCAAGTTTTTGTATTGATTCCGGTGCGATTTGCACCTGCCTGCATCAGAATTTCGTGTAGATCCCTGCAATTTCATCAGCTCTGATTATCGTTCTCTGCTGAAAATATCGAGTGTTGAGACGATCTCTAAACACGGACAAAATCGTGACCTGGGAGATCTCCCGCTCGTGGTATGCAACTTGCCTTAGTTGCCGCGAAGTTTCCAAGGAGGTTCTTCGGTTTCAGTCGCTCTCGGCAATCCTCTGGCCCTCGGCTGACGCAGTACAAATACCCTAAATCTGTTAGAGGAGCAAGAAATGAAAGTTAGAAATTTGACCGGTTACACGACGCTAGGTCTTCTGCTAGGTCTGCTGCTTTGTGTTTCCGCTGCCGCCCAGGAGACGACGGGCGGGATCGAAGGCACGGTTAGGGACCCGGCTGGGGCCCTTGTTCCGAGCGTGACAATAACCATCACCAGCGCTCGGACGGTTACAACGGGCACTACCACTACCGGCATTGGATTCGGGTTCAAGCGCACGGTAACGACGAATGAGGAAGGATTTTTCCGCGTTCTCCAGATCCCCCCGGGCAATTATGACCTGGTGACCGAACCGACCGGCGGTTTCGGTTCCGCCCGATACGAGAACGTCGCGGTTGCGATCGGACAGAACACGCAGCTGAGCATCAGCGTCAACCCTGGCGGCGAGGTGAACACGGTGGACGTAACCGTCTCGGATGCCCCGCCGGTGGATACCACGAACAGCGCCATCCAAACTGCGATAAGCGCTCAGAAGATCGAGCTGCTTCCGAAAGGAACCGGATTTACCAGCATCCTGAAGTCGGTTCCCGGAACCCGGCCCGAGAGCCGGACCGGCGGTTTTTCGGTCGATGGAGCGTCGGGTGGCGAGAATGTTTTCGTGATCGACGGCCAGGAAGTGACGAACTATCGCACGGGTACTCTGAACGACACATTCGATATTCCTACTCAGTTGGTGCAGGAAGTACAGGTCAAGTCAAGCGGTTTCAATGCGGAGTATGGCGGAGCAACGGGCGGCGTTGTCAGCGTTGTTACCCGCGGCGGCAGCAACGAGTTTCACGGGGAGTTCGGCCTTCAGTTCGCCGTACCTCGCTTTAACGGGAACCCGCGGAGGCTGTTAGGCGGGACGAGTGCCGCGTCTTCGTTCTTTACGCAGAACCCCGAATATTTTCAGCCGCCGAAGTCAGGTGGAACAGATTTTTTCCCGACCGCGAATCTGGGCGGCCCGATCCTCAAAGACCGCGTTTGGTTTTTTGGCAGCTACTCGCCGCAGGTATTTAATACGGAAGTAAACACTCAGTATTTCACGAACCAGCCTGCCGCAACGCGGACTCTGCTGACGTCACATGAGTACACGCGGAAAACGCGGTACGAATATGCGTTTGCCCGAGTGGATGGGAATCCGCTGGACAATGTCCGGCTCTCCGGCACATTCCTGTGGAACCCGGTGATCCAGGAAGGCAGCCTTCCAGGCTCATCGTTCTCGAATGTTTCCTCCTCATCCTATGTTTTCAATAACAGCGGAATACCGGTAACGAACTTTGGCGGAAGCATTGGGTCCTTGTCGGAAACCGAGTTCAGGCCGAAACAGGGCGGCCGCCAGAATTCGAACGTGGTGACATTCTCGGGCGTATACACGCCGACCAGCAGTATCGTCATCGACGGGCGATATAGCCGCGGCTTTCTTAACGAAAAGCTCGGCAACTATTTTGTTCCGCAGGTTGTCAACATCGCCTCGTGCAACCGAACGCCGGCGAACAACCCAGATCCGTTCCCATGTTCCACTACGGGTGCGAATTCGTTGACCGTTAAGGATATCTCGATCCGTGAAACCTACGAGTTCTCGGGAGCATATATCTTCGAGGGCGGCGGCCGCCACGAATTGAAGGGCGGATATCAACGCTATACGATCCTGAATGACGTACAATCCGGGAATAACGCGATCGGCCAACTGCGGTTCTTTGTCGGTACTCCGATATCGAGTACACAGCCCGGGGTTGTCGATACACCGGGTGCGATCGGATCTGCCTCGTTCCGGCGTACCGGAACGAACGGCCAGGGCAGCAACCTGAGTCAGGGTATCTTCATTCAGGACAAATGGCAGCCGATGAGTCGCCTTTCGTTGAATCTCGGCATCCGTTTTGAGAAGGAGAATCTGCCTACGTTCAACGGGATCCCGAGCGGCGTCGACTTTGGCTGGGGCGATAAGATCGCACCCCGGCTCGGTTTTGCTTACGATCCGTTTGGCGACGGCAAAACGAAGATCTTTGGTAGCTACGGCAAGTTCTACGATCGTGTGAAGTTCGCTCTCCCGCGCGGCCTCTTCGGCGGCGATATCTTCCTTGAGGATTACTTCGAGATCTTCCCGGGTGACACCGCATCGGACTTCAATATCGTGAACGTGCTGGGTGGATTCACCGGGCCGAGTGTTTGTCCGTCGACCGGTTTTATCACCGCGGGCGCTCGCAGCCGATGCCAGAGAAATCTGCGTGTCAACGCAAACGAGCCCGGAGCCTCGCCGTATGAAAATGGCGCTGTCGATCCGAACCTGAACCCCTTTCAGCAAACTGAGCTTACGTTCGGTTTGGAGCGGCAGCTTGGGCGCGACTATGTAATTCGGACGCGCTACACCTACAAGAACGTGGACGAAGCTGTTGAGGACGCCGGTATCGTTAACTCGGCAGGCAGCGAGGCCTATATCATCGGAAACCCGGGAACCGGTCTCCATCTGCAAACTCTTCAGGACCTTGGCTACGAAAGGTCAACGCGGCCGAAGCGGCGTTACGACGGATTCGAAGTGGTCCTTGAGAAACGCCTTTCCGCGAACTGGTATTTCAATGCGAACTACACGTTCAGCCGTCTGCATGGCAATTATTCCGGCCTAAGCAGTTCGGATGAACCGCATCTGGTCAATGGCCGTCTTTCGCCGGGTGTTAGCCGGGCGTTCGACCTGCCGTTCATCGGGTTCACCGCTGAGGGTGAGCCGGACAACGGTCCGTTGCCGACGGATAGGCCGCATGTTTTCAACATTTACGGTGCTTATATCTTTAATTGGATGGGAAGCAAGTCGAACACGACCGAATTTGCCGCGTTTCAGACGATCGCTTCAGGAGCACCGATGACGACCTCGATCTACGGGCAGTCAAGCGTTACGCCGCAGATCTTCTACCACCGCGGTGATCTTGGCCGGAGCCCGACGTTCACTCAGACGGACTTCAATGTGACCCATCGCTTCAAGTTCGGAGCGGACGGCCGTTACATGATCGCCGCCGATCTGAACTTCATCAACCTATGGGACCAGGACACGGTGACGGGCGTTTATCCCACGATGAACACCTCGACCAGCCGGCCAAACGACGCGGCAATGTTCCCGTCGAACACGCCGGGTGAACGTGCCCAGTTGTATGCAAACGGCTATACATCGGGAGCCCTACTTCAGCCGATCCTCGACCGTTTCAATGCAGATCCGACAAACCGGCTCGACCAGCGCTACGGCATGCCGCAGCTCTTCCAGTCGCCCCGGGCGGTTAGATTTGGGTTCAGGTTCCTGTTCTAGAACGATAGACCGAACTCGATCGTCCAAGGCTCGCCCGAAGATATTATTCGGGCGAGCTTTACTTTTGGCCTGCAGCCGCGTCGCGGATGCGGCGCGCTCGGGGTCTTTGCCAGCTGAGAACTTGAGATTGCCTAAGCGGTATACCTTCTGGAAATAAGAGGTCACTGGGAATCACTTTTTCTTTTGGCGAAGGTGTGCTATCGTACATAATCATTCTTTCTGGCTCATCTTGTTCTCATCAGAGATCGTTATATTTTCAAAAGAAATGGAGGACTGAAATGGGAATCAAACCTATTACGATCGTGTTGGTGGTTCTGGCGTTTCTGATGTCGTTCGGTCAGTCCGTATCCGCCCAGGGCACGACAACGCGTGTCACAGGCACGGTAACGGATTCGTCCGGAGCGTCAATCGGTGGGGCGACGGTGACGCTGACGAACGAGGGCACACGCAGCAGTCTCACGACTGTGTCAACCACGGAAGGCAGATACGTCTTTGACTTGATCCAACCGGGGACGTATTCGGTCGCGGTCGAGAAGGACGGGTTCAAACGCTTTCTATCGACGAATAACGCTGTACTTGTCAATCAGCCGGCGACTATCAATGCCGCACTTGAGATCGGCGATGTTTCCGCCACCGTTACGGTTGAGGGTTCGGCTGAGCTTGTGCAGACGAGTACCTCCGGCAACGTCGGCAGCACGATAACGCAGCAGGAGGTCGAAAGCCTGCCGATCGTAGGACTTCGTGGCCGCAACCCGCTTGACCTTTTGAATTTCCAGCCGGGTTTTGTCTCGGGTGCGAACACCGGCGGCGGCAACCATGTTCACGGTTCGCGTGACCGAGCGTTTAACTTCACGCTGGACGGGATCGACATCAATGAATCGACCGCCGGCGGCTCAAACTTTACGCCGCTTAGGCCCAACCCGGACTCGATCCAGGAGTTTCAGTTTGTTTCGAGCAACTTTACCGCCGAGCTTGGCCGCAGCAGCGGTGCTCAGGTAACGATGATCACCCGGTCGGGAACGAACGAGTTCCACGGCAATATTTTCGAGTACTATCAGACACCGGACTTTAACGCGAACGAGTTCGAGAACAATCTGCTGGGGATCGAACGTGGACAGTTCGTTCAGCACATTTACGGGTTCAGCGTTGGCGGCCCGATAGTGAACCCCGGCTTCGGCGAGGGCACGCCGCTGTTCAAGCCCCTTCGTGACAGGGCCTGGTTCTTCGTCAACCTACAGAAGCTGAGCGCCATCGAGACACGGCTTCAGGAACAGACCGTGTACACGGCAGACGCTCTCGCGGGTCGATTTCGTTATATCGTTGGGCAGAGAAATGCTCCCGCGGGTTCCTCGACGGCCTCGGTCAACGCGGACGGCAGCCCGCTTTATCCGGCCTGCGGCGGGATGATCACTACCTTATGCGTCGCGACCCACGACATAAACGCGAATCTACCCGGTGGGCTTACGCTGGATCCATTCATCGTCGGGATGCTGAATAACTATCCTCGGCCGAATGATTTTTCCAGCGGTGACGGCTTAAATATCGCGGGGTATAACTTCAATGCCGGTCAGACCGAAAAGCAGTACGACTTTGTAATGAGGTTTGATGTAAAGCTTAATGATGAGAATCATCTTTACGCCAGGTACGCCCAGGGTCAACAGGACACCATTGGTGACAGCGTGAACGGTGGTTTGCCTCCGTTTCCGGGTTATCCGAATCTCGTCAACACGCTCCGATCACCAAAGAATTTGGCGATAAATCACCGCTGGTCGCCAACCGGACGATTTGCGAATGAGTTCATTTTCGGTTACAGCGCATTCGCGTTCAGCTTTGCGACGGAAACACCGGACCCTCGCGTGCCGTTCGTCCTGAACGATGTCACCGATGCGTTTACGAATTTTGCTTACAACGCGCGTGAGGCCCGGACGTTTCAGTTCGTGGACAACATCACGCTCGATCTCTCACCGCACACGATCAAGGCAGGACTTAACTTTCGATTTGGCCGCCAGTTTGACGATCGCTCGTCGGCGGGCGGGCAGATCGAGCCGCTTGTTTTCTTCAGTTCGGGTTCGAGCGACTTCACCGGTTTTAACCTTCCAGCGACGGGGGCGTCGGGAATTAACTCGTCGGATCGGAACAACCTTAGAGACGCGATCAACAACTTCCTCGGCCGTATCGGCAGCTACAGCCAGGGCTTCGTTGTCGATCCGACCAATCCCGGGACGTTTGCTCCAGCGGGCACGCGTTGGAACTGGCGAGCGTACTATCCGGAGTACGATTTTTACGTGCAGGACACATGGCGGTTTAGCCCCAATCTCGTTTTCGACCTGGGCGTACGTTACGAAGTAAAACTGAGTCCTAGTTCACAAGACCTGCCCATCCTCCGGCCGAACCAGCCATTTACGATCGGAGCGGCTCCAACAAATACGCTAGCGTGGGAAGAGGGCAATCTATTCGAGAACGATTTCGACAATTTTTCACCCTCCCTCGGTTTTGCATGGGATCCTTCTGGTAACGGTAAGACGTCGATCCGGGCCAACTACCGGATGTCCTATGACCGGTTTCCGTCACAGGTTTTTGCTAACAGCATTTTCCAGAGTGCACCCGGAAACACATTTTCTGCTTCGGCATCTGGAATCGCGCTTCAGAATCTTCTTCTGAGAAATGGGCTCCCGAGCCTTTATCCAGTCGCAACGCCGGCTGACTTTAGGCAACCACCGGCGTTCTCAACGGGCGGAATTACACTGGTTGATCCTGACACCGTTTACCCTGAGGTCCACCAATGGTTCGCCGGCATCCAGCGCGAGGTGTTCTCAAACACGGTGCTGGAAGTCAATTATATCGGTCGCCGTGGCGTCCACCTTTTTGGCGGGTATGATTCGAATCAGGTCGACATATTTGCGAGCGACCCGCGATGTCCCGAGAATTTTCTCGAGGCATTTAATGCAGTTCGGGGCGGTAGTACGAACCAGTGCTTGATCAATCTGCTTTTCACGGGCAATCCGGCCGATTCGTCCGGAACCGCGACGTTCACCGGTATCGGGGCAATCGCGACAACGCTCTCCCAATCCAACACCGGCGGTAGTGTTGCAAACGCGGCATTGGTCGTCTCGCAGAGGACATCGGGCGGTAATCAGTTGATAGCGTCGACGATCAACAATCCGTTCTTCTTCCAGCGATTTCCGCAGTTTACCGGTTCGCTGAATGTACTGGACAGCAATGACCTGTCCCGCTACAACGGGCTCGAGTTCATTCTGCGCCGAAGAATGGCCAATGGTATTGCATATCAGGTGGCCTACACCCTTTCTGAATCAAAGGACACACGTTCGTTCGACCCGACGTTTTCGACAGTCTCGCGAAATAACAATCAGTCGGCTTCGAGTACACCATTCGATATCAACGATCGTTATCTAAATTACTCGTGGTCGGACTTCGATCGGCGCCATGTGCTGCAGGCAACCTATTTGGTTGAACTGCCCTTCGGGCGCGGCAGGGCATTTGGTTCCGATATTCCGCGAGCTCTGGATTGGGTTATCGGCGGCTGGCAGCTTGCGGGGACGTTTTTCTGGGGTTCCGGCAGGCCGTTTACAGTGTATTCGGGGTTGAATACTGTGAGCAACGTCAACCAGGCGTTCGCCAACTGCGATGACTGTCCGCGTGACCTGGGCGGATTGGTTGAACGGAACGGCACCTGGTATTGGTTCAGCGAAGAGGCGGAAGCAAGATTTAGTCAACCCGCGCCGGGCGAACTTGGTAACACTGGCCGAAACTACTTCATCGCTCCGCGAACGTTCCAGACCGATGCGTCGCTTTCGAAGAAGTTCAGGTTCACCGAGCGGTTTAGCTTTGATCTCCGTGTCGATGCCAGGAACCTTACGAACAATGCTTCGTTTGGACTTCCCACCGCGACTGCGAACTCTTCCGTTTTTGGACGGATCAGGACGTCCGTAACCAGTTTTTCGCGAAGGATCCAGATATCCGGCAAGTTCAATTTCTGAGCTTGAGAAATACTGACTGTCCAATTCTCCGCATTCTTCGGGATGCGGAGATTTTCTTTGGCGCGAAGGCAACCGGGGTATAAGTTGCGGCATCCGTTTGTTTGAGTCAGAAAGAGATGTTGCCGGAGTTCCGAAAGCTGCGGCGGATGGGCCTTTCTAATTCCTCCTGTTTCTACTTTGCTCGTTGAGAATGAGACTCGGCGAGCTTTTTTTCTTCCGGGCAGACGAGTTACGGGCCCGCTGAGCCTCGGCGGCGAGTTCGGCCGAGCGGGGAAGTGCGTCAACGGCCTTTTGGACGACGGGATCGGATTCGATCCGGACTTTCCGTGCAAGATCGGTACCGAAAGCGGCAAGCGATAAGTAGTACTCGAGCATTCTTCGGCTGAAGGCCTTTTCGCTCGTGGACGCTGCTTGAATGGACGGCGGAGCTTCATTTCCACCAATGAAGCGACGGAAATCCGTTACGAGCTGCTCGTCCACGATCGATCCGTTGAGAACGATCCGTTGGCGGAGGTGCTGAACCGGCGTCAGGGTTGTTGGGGCGTTCATTGCCAGCCTTCCGCCGGCCAGGTCCCGTGAAAAATGGAAGATCGCGTCCAATAGGGCCGATCGGCCGGGTGTATGACGGTCCTGATCGGCCAGTTCATCGGGCGTTATCCCATCACCGCCATACATTACACGGTTTGTGATGGTCCGGGCCGCATAGACCGGCTTGTCGATCTCCGCCGCTGTTCTGTGATGGAAGTAGTCGTACAAACCAGTGGCCGCGTAATCCCGCTGGATCGAGCGGCCGGCCGGTGTATAGTATCGGGCGGCTGTCAGGGTCAGCCCGGCTCCTTCCGGCAGGTTCAGAACGCTCTGTACCAATCCTTTACCAAAGGTTTTGCTTCCAACGACCAGGGCCCGGTCGTTGTCCTGCAAAGCACCCGCGAGGACCTCCGATGCGGAGGCGCTGTCCTCGTCAACGATCAGCACCAGCGGCATTGATTCGTGGGCTCCCTTCGCGGCTTTCCATGTACGAGTGTCTGCGGGGCCTCGTCCCCTTTGTGTTAGCACAGTAGTGCCGGCGGGTAGGAATTTCTCCGCAACCTTGATCGCCTGGTCGAGGATTCCGCCTCCGTTTCCGCGAAGGTCGAGCACGAGCGACCTGAGCCCTTGCCTTTTCAGATCGTCCAGCGCGATCTGGAACTCGCGGAACGTGACATTACTGAACCCATTCGTAAGGTCGATATAGCCTACCGACCCGTGCAGCAGGAATCCCTTGGGCACGGCTGGTTCGTGGACGCGTTCTCGTTTCATTTCGACGGTCTCGACCGTGCGGCCGTCGGCCCGCTCGATCGTCAACCGCACGATGGTCCCACGCGGGCCCCGCATCAGGTCACGGACAAGGTCAGGCGTTTCGCCGGAAACCCGGCGGCCGTCAACGGCGAGTATCCGGTCGCCGAACCGAAGCCCGGCGGCCGCAGACGGCGACCCTGAAAATGTGGAAACAATATAGGTGTCCAGCTTCCCGTCTCGTTCGAAACCCGCGATCGAGGATCCCGTTCCCGTATACTCGCTCTCATGCTCGCCCAATAGCTGCTGGAATTCATCTGGATCGTAATAGTTCGAATGAGGGTCGAGGGTATGGAGCATTCCCGTGATGGCCGATCCGGCCAAGGCTCCCCGATCAAGACGTTTTCCGGTAACGTGATTTCGAATGACCAGCTTGAGAGCTTCCTCAACATCGGAAGTGATCGTCCGTTTGCGAGAATTGCCGGAACCGGCCCGATCTCTGCCCGACGCCGAGAATGATCTGCCCTGCGCCAGTGTGAACGGGTCGGAAGAAGGCGGAAGCTGCGAGAATCTGGTATCCCGCTGAGCGACGCCCGTTTGGGTCGAAAAAATACACGCTAATCCCGCAAGGCAAATGGCCTTTTTGAACTTCATAGTGTGTTAGCGGCCGATAGCTCCGGCCGTCAGCAACTGTGATCCAGCTAGTTGTTTGCTGTCTGTAAAGACGGAATCAGGTGTCATTTCCAGCTATTTCAAATGGAATTTTTGATCCTGGACCCAGGCCGATCTCCACGCCTGCACGGTTTTTTCCTCACGGCGCGGCAAGGCCTTTCCAGCAGGTGGACGCCGGTTGATATTCGTTGGAAATTGAGTGAAAATCAGTAAATGATCGAATCGGGCGCACACGATCTTCCGGAGAGGCTCAAACGGCTGGTTGAGACGATAGACATCGCAAATATACTGACTGAACCGCTTACACGATCCCTCGCAAAACTGCTGGAGATGTCGGCTGCCGAACTCAATTCCGACGAGGCTTCGGTGCTGGTTCGTGACGGCGATCAGGGCGACCTCAGGTTCCTTTCCGCGATCGGGAAGGTGGCCGAACAACTGATCAACATCAAGGTGCCTGCGGGAAAAGGGATCGCCGGGTTTGTCCTTTCATCGGGCCAGCCGATGGCGGTATCGGATGTGGGCGAAGAGACGTCGTTCTATTCGGAGGTCGACAAACGTACCGGGTATTCGACCCAGTTGATCCTGGCCACGCCGCTCAGCCACAACGGCGAGGTGATAGGCGTGCTGGAGTACATCAATCGCCGCGGCCAGCCTCCATTTGAGCCGTTCACACCGGCCGAGATGGATCGTGCCGCCGCTTTTGCCGAGCCGATCGCATCGCTGGTGAGTGCTTATGAGGCAGCCAAACTGCTGCGGGACCTCGGAAATAAGATGCTCGAGGCCGATCCGTCTGGAGACATCGCGGTAGTTCGTGAATGGCTTCATGGCCTGCGCGAGTCCCCGGAGCATCGCGAGATGATGGAACTCGCCGTCCTGGTTCGCGAGATCTCCGCACGCGGCGAGGCGGAACGCGTATTGTGCAGGGATGTCCTTGAGTCGATCGTTCGCTACGCTGAAGGCAAAAGCGAAAGCAGCTTCCTTACATTGTGAAAGTTCCTCTATGACGATGGTTTCGGAACTGGAATTGGATACGTTCGAGCGGGCGGGAAAGTACCTCGACCTGGCCGACGACTGGCGCACGGCAACCGGCCGCGGCGTGAGTGTGGCAATTGTTGACAGCGGCATCGACACCGAACACCCCGATTTAGAGGGCATGGTTGCCGCATCCCTCGAGGCCAGGCTTGATAATAAACGGATCGTCTTCGATCCATCGACAAGCGGCGATTCGGCCGGCCACGGCACGGCCTGCGCCGGCATCATCGCAAGGATCGCTCCCGCCGCGGAACTGTACAGCATAAAGGTGCTCGGCTCTGCCGGGCTTGGCGACGGCCAGTCGTTCCTCGCCGGCCTTGAATACTGTATAAAGCAGCGCTATCGGGTCATCAATCTCAGTCTTGGCACGACCAAGCCGCAGTTCTTTTCGCCGCTTCACGACCTGCTCGACCGGGCCTATCAGGCGGGCTGCATCGTAGTTGCAGCGGCCAACAACCTTCCGTATCCCAGTTTCCCCTCGGTCTTTTCCTCGTCTCTCATCTCGGTTATCAAGAATGACGAGGCCGATCCGCTCAATTTCGGCTTCCATTTTGGTGAGGTCATCGAACTCACGGCACCGGGCGTAAACATCCGCACCACCTGGCTGGACAAGGGTTACCGAACCCTTACCGGAAATAGTTTCGCGTGCCCGCATATCGTCGGCGTGATCGCCTTGCTGCTCGAGAAACATCCCGAAATGACCCCGTTCCAGGTCAAGTCCGCACTATACGCCATCGCGAGCGAGAATCAGGATCGGGAGATTCAGCCGATGGCCTGAGCTTCCCAAAAGAACCACGAGCTTTTTGCATTTTCTAAGGCAAAATGCTTTGATAAATATAAGAAATAAAGGCCTTTTGGCCACTCGTCGTAACGTCCGGTATGTCTGAAAAATTCAACCTTTCTCCTCTTCCGATCGAGCAATACACCCTGGACAACGGGCTCAGGGTCGTCCTGAATCCGGACCACGCGGTTCCGGTCGTCGCCATCGCGGTCTATTACGATGTCGGCTCGCGAAACGAGCGCGAGGGCCGCACCGGATTCGCCCATCTTTTTGAGCATATGATGTTCCAGGGCTCGGAGAACGTCGGGAAGGCCGAGCATTTTCAATTCATTATGAAGGCCGGCGGCACGATGAACGGCACCACTTCGAGCGAGCGGACAAATTATTTCGAGACTCTCCCGGCAAGCGAACTTCCGCTGGCGCTGTGGCTTGAATCAGATCGGATGCGATCGCTTGCCGTGACCCAGGAAAA
The DNA here is from genome assembly GCA_050250045.1 of Pyrinomonadaceae bacterium. Classification (GTDB taxonomy): domain Bacteria; phylum Acidobacteriota; class Blastocatellia; order Pyrinomonadales; family Pyrinomonadaceae; genus OLB17. The sequence goes on from JBFWPK010000026.1 coordinate 37,399, forward strand.
TCTCGACAACCAGCGCGAAGCGGTGAAGGAAGAGAAGCGCCTGAGGTACGATAACCAGCCCTACGGGCAGATCTTCGACCTGATCGCCGAAATGATCTATAAAAATTTCGCGAACGCTCATTCCACCATCGGTTCGATGGAGGACCTCGATGACGCCACGGTTGAGGATGTTCAGGAGTTTTTCCGAACCTACTATGCGCCGAACAACGCCGTGCTTGTACTTTCAGGTGCGGTCGATCCGGATACTGCGAGAGAGTTGATCGAGACGTACTTCGGGGACATTCCTTCCCAGCCGCGGCCGCCTTCGATAAATGTAGATGAGCCGCAGGAGGTAGCCGATAACTATCGGGAGTGGGAGGATAAACTCGCGCCGTTTCCGGCATTCCTGATCGGCTGGAAGATACCGCAACGCCGCTCGGCGGAGTACAACGCGCTATATCTGGCGGGGAAACTGCTTTACGATGGCGAAAGTTCGCGGCTTTACCAGCAGCTTGTGAAAGGCGAGGAAAGCGTGATCCAACTTTTCGGATTTACGGATGAACGGCGCGGCCCGTCAAGCATCTACGTTGGGGCGATCCCTAAACCCGAGAAGGACTTGAGCAGGATCCGCGACACGATCATGACCGAGATACGTCAGATAGCGGCCCACGGTCCAACGGCGGATGAGATGCAGAAACTGCACAATCAGCTTATTAACGACGCGGTACGCCTCCGTCAGTCCTCACAGGGCCGCGCGCAGGCGATAGCGGAGTTTGCACTTTACGACGGCGATCCGGAACTTGTCAATTCCGAACTTGAGACGCTGATGGCGGTAACGCCGGAACAGATACGGATGGCGACGGCCAAGTACCTGAATTCGGAGAACCGGTCGTTACTGGACGTAGTTCCAGCGGGGAAAGGATAACCCCTGATCGCGGGCTTTCCTAACATCCGCCGCAAAAATTCCGTAAAAGACGATATATGGCACAAGCAAGCATGAAAGTTGCCCCGAAACCGCTCGCACCGATCCCTTTTAACGTGCCGCGCCCAGTCAGAACCACGCTGGAGAATGGCCTGCGCGTCGTCATCATCGAAGACTCGCGGCTGCCGCTGGTAAACTGCCGCCTTGCGTTTCTCAGTGGCGATGCCGACGACCCGAGCGATTCGATCGGCCTTACGTCCGCACTCGCGGCAATGCTTACCGAAGGGACCGAGAACTATACAAGCCGAGCCCTCGCCGAAAAGATCGAGCGTCTTGGAGCCAGCATTTCCGCTAGTTCTTCCGACGATTTTACGCTTATCTCGGCGTCTACCCTCGCCCTGTACAATTCGGAGATCCTCGGGTTATTAGCCGAGATCGTTTTCAAGCCGACGTTCCCCGAACAGGAACTGGACCTGTATCGGAGGAATACCATCGAACACCTGAAGTTTCAGCGCTCGCAGCCGAGTTACCTGGCGGGTGAACAAACGGCCCGGATTATCTATGGAGGGCATCCATACTCGCGGGTGTCGCCGACGGCCGCGGATGTCGAGAAGATCACCGCCGGAGAGCTTGCGGATCTTCATCGAAGCCGGTTCGTTCCGAACAACGCGGTCATCATCATTGTTGGCGATGTGGAGGAAGATCAGTTGATGCGGGATATACGCTCCCATTTCGGTGAATGGGCCGCCGGCGAGGCCGTCCGGCGACCTGTGCCGGCCTTGAAACCACTTGATGATCGCAAGCTGACCATCGTCGACCGTCCGGGATCAGCCCAGTCCAACATTGTGCTTGCGAATCTGGCTATTCGACGCGACGATCCGGATTATTTCGCAGTGCTGGTTATGAATCAGGTCCTGGGTGCCGGAGCTTCTTCCCGCGTTTTTATGAATTTGCGCGAGGAAAAGGGCTATACCTACGGGGCATACACCAGGCTCGACACGCGTAAAGAGGCCGGTGACCTTGAGGCAACGGCTGAAGTCCGTACGGCCGTTACCGGCGACTCTCTCAAGGAGTTTTTCTTCGAGTTGAATCGCATTCGTGATGAAGATGTAGGGTTGGCCGAACTTGAGGACGCGAAGAATTTTTTGACCGGAGTTTTCCCGATCCGCGCCGAGACTCAGGAAGGGCTTACCGGCCTGATCGTGACGCAGGAACTATACGGCCTCCCGGAGGATTACCTGAATACCTACCGTGAAAATGTCAGAGCGATCACTGCCGATGACGTTCGACGAGTTGCCGAGAAATATATCACCCCGGACCAAATGTCGATCGTCATCGTCGGCGATGCCGGCGAGATACTTGAACAAGCCGCTGCGTATAGTGACAATGTCGAGATCTTCGATGCGGAAGGGCAAAAGAAGGATGCGGGCCAACTTGGTGCAGGTGAAGATGCGGCCGATTTCAGCGGCGTTTGGACGCTGGACCTCGATTTTCAGGGCCAGAACGTGCCGATCACGCTGACTGTGGAACAATCGGGAAATTCGTTGACAGGCACGCTTGAAACCATGCTTGGAAACGGCGAGATCACGGGCGGCTCCGTTCGCGGCGACAGCTTTTCCGCCACCGCGAACACCGAGATCCAGGGCCAGAACGTCGAGTTCATCATTAGCGGAGCACTCGATAACGGAACGATCGCGGGTACTATCTCGGCTGCGATAATACCAGATTCGCTGTCGTTTACCGGGACGCGGAAAACCGTAATCTGATCGTTTGTTTCAGGGGTCTTCGGATAGCCGTGAATGCCCATCCATCACCATTCTGCTGATCGATCGATCAGTCGGATGATTCGCCGCTTGTATGCGCCGCGGCTATAACCCAACGACCTTCCACTCTTGCAAAAAAGATGGTTGTCTGCCGAGGGCCATCGGTGGAAGTTCCGTCAGGGTCGCGGACGCGAAACGTATAGAGCGCAGCATCACCGTAGATCAACACGGCGTCTTCGTGGTGTCGAAATCCAAGAGCGCGGCCGGGAAGCGGCATCTGTATCGTCGCGAGGATGCTTCGGTCCTGCGAAATATTACCCGACAGGTCAGTTGAAACGAAGCCTTCCGCCACGTGCGGGGCGAGGATCGATTCGAACGGCTGTTCAAGCGACGCTCGGCCGGCGACAAGCTTGCGGATCAGCTCGCGCACCTGCCGTTCAGATTCGCGGTCGCGATTGACCGGAGGCTTTGTCCTCGAATGGATCGCGGCAACGGCGGAATGGAGCGGATGGAACGGTTTCGGGTCGCACTGGAACATAGTTGTATGCCCGGCCGCGATCTTCCATTCCTCGTCCTGTTTGATCCAAAGCTCTGTTGCTTGCGTGCGCGTCCGACATTTCTGGCCGCGGTACTGCCACGAATGGTTCTTGGCGACGTTGACGATCGCAGTTCGGCCATAGATCGTTATTTGCGGCGGTTCGTTGTCGTACCGGATAGTTTCATAGTCGAGTTTTCGGCCGGCTCTGAGCAGTATTGAATCCGCTTCGAGCATAGCGATCAGTTGCTCGCGCAAATTGTAGGTCGGCTTGCCGCGGATGTTGGCGTAGTTTTCGATGTAGAGTCGTCGGAATGTTCCTGCTTCGCGTTCTGCGTAGGCCCGGGATATCTCGTCGATCGACCGAATGAGCTTATCTCGTTCGTCGGCCCCTTGCGCAAGGGCAGGGCAAAAGGCCAATGCCATGAGCATCATTGCCAAACTCGCCCTCACCATTTTTCGCCCTCCCAGATCCCTGGAACCGGCGGCGAACGACGGAGATCAAACCCTTGAATAATCCGTTTCTACCGCCAATTCTTCCACGCCGTCGGGGGAAACATTGTACATAACGATGCGAAACTTTTCGTCCGCGGGAATTATGTCAGTCCTCCATCCCCAATCGGGATGACCCTCGACCTTGTAAAATCCCTTTACCGAAACCGAGCCGTCAGATTTTGACTGCCCGTCCGAAAGCATGAATGTGTGGCTGCTGTGCCACGAATCGGTCCAGACCGTTTGGACCGCATCCGACTTATTGTCGCCGCCGAGAAGAATAATGCCTTCTTGGGGCTCGCCCTCGTAGGCCCACGTGTATTCGAACGCAATAAATTGTCCGTTCGCCTTTAGTGAGACGCGCAGAATGGACTCCGATTGCCTAAGCGGATCGTCCAGCCACGACAAATATAGGTTGTTCGTGCCGCTCCACGTGCCCACGAATCTAGCGAGGTCGGTGTTTACACTCATCTCAGTCAATTCCTTTGAATTTTCAACAGAATAGCACAAAACGTCGGAACCTTGACGGGCAGCGGGCGGTCTCCGCAATCTCGTGGACCCGCGAGGCCTGTCGCTGCCGCTTTGCGGTTTGTGAACGGGATGGAGGGGGTTTTGAGCTGCGAGATTTATTTTTCGGGCCGCTTTTAACGGGAAGCGGATGGTCCCGAAGCGGGAGCTCGCAACTCAAAACTTTGGTTGGAAACTAACCTGCACGACGCAGCGGCGGCGGAGCCGCATTCGCGTACTTTTGGATTCTCAGCAGATGATCGATAAATGAAGAGGCCGCCTTCTTTGACAGCTCAGACGTGCCGCAGTTCAAAAGCTGCTTACATTCTTCCTCTGCGTCGACATCCGCCTCGCGGCTGATCGCCCGGATCATCGCGAGCTGCTTGGCAGTAACAAGGTCCGTAAGACTAGCGGCGACCGGTTCGGCCGGGAAGGCCGGGACTTCGGCCCCTGCTGTTCCATTCCATTCGTTCTCGACGGCGGCAAACGCTTTCTTGTACAGTTCACGCGCGATTCCGAACTTTACGGCCGCCCGCTTGAGAGCGTCGTGCTCGGCCTTTTTTATGCCCATATCACTGTGGGCACTTCCGGTACCGATGCCTTCACGAGTCACCCCGTCGATCGAAATCGCGACCGTTACCGTGAAAACGTCCCCGATCTGCCGCATGTCCTTGATCGAGTGTCCCCAATTCGGAGCGGTCTCATCGAGAATGTCGGCGACCGTGTGCCACTCCACATAATCGACCATTTGGACATTTCCGCTACGATCGCGGCGTCCTTCGCGTTGCCGCACCAGGTTCGGATCGACATTCTTCCGCAATTCGCGAAGGGTCTCACCAAAGTCCAGTACGTTGTCCGAGGTTGCTGCGTTAAGCACCGTAAGCCTTTCGTTCTTTTTGACTTGTGACATTTCCGTTTATTCTCCTTGTGTCTTTATAACCGCGTATTGAGGCCTTCTCGTTCTCCTCGGAGCCTGACTTCCGAAGCGGCGTCTCACATTTTCGGTTCCTGTTCGCCGCGAATCAGGCTGTCCGCGACTCAGTATGGTTGAATGCCGGCAGCAACAGTTGCCGCTGATTCACTGCCAATATTTTCAAATCGATGACTTAAGCCCGAAGCCGCTTAACGTACCATCTGTGCAACAGTGTATCAGAACATTTTCGATGTTGCAAGCCTGAAACGAGGTGTTGCAATTAAAATTTTTCTATGGTATGTTTTATCCGTGAATGTAGAAAGCACCAGTGAGACTTAGCCTCTCAGCAGTGCTTAAGGAGGAAAACTATGGCGTTTAAGAACGACAATTTTGTGAACACTGTCGAACTCGGCCGTGCGATCAAACGGAGAAGGGAAGAACTGGGCCTGAGCCTGCGCGACGTGGCCAACGTGACGGATGTTTCGGCATCGACGCTTTCGCGCATCGAAAACGGGACCGGCAAACCGGACGCGGACAACATCGCGCGGCTTACGGGATGGCTGGATATGCCCATCGACCGCGTGATGAACAAGCAAGCCGGAGCCGACGTAGCGCCGGTCGTTTATTACCCGCATGAGGCAACGCCCGAGATCGTCGAAGCCCACCTTCGCGCAGACAAGAAGCTGACACCGGAAACGGCCAAGGCTTTGGCGGAGCTTTTCCGCGTTGCTTACAAGGAATTCAGCAAAACGGGCAAACGCTAAACCGGGAGGGCGGACGGCTCGTCCGCCGTTGCGTGTTTGCGAACTGAACGTGCGGATGAACAGTCTGCACTCCAAGAATATTCATACTTTATGAAAACGATGATCCACGCACACGAAACTGCGGCGGAAAGGGCGGACAACCCCAATTTTGCGGTTGACACCACTTTTGTTCTCTTCTTTCTGGCATTTGATTGCGGACATAGATTTACGTTCGGCATCGATGGGGCGTTATCAGCGGTGACATTGATAATGTTCCTTGTGCTTCCATATTTTCTTCCCTTCAATGGTGAGAAGCCCGCATTTGAGAACTGGGTCCTTGGGCGGGCGGCGATAGCCTGCCTCGCGATAGTACTGGGCGCAATGTTCGCACAGTCGATCGGGATCCTTCTGCCTGAGATGCTTCGCTTTCTTCCACTGACACTGCTGATGGTCGCAGGAATCGTGAGCCTTTACATACAGCTCTACAGCCTGCTCAAACTTCGCCCGGCGAAATAGGCAAAAGGCGCCGCGGCGAAAACACAAGGTCCGTGCGTGTATCTGGAATACGCACGGATTTTTGTCGAGAGGCGTTATAACGTATGTTATAATCGGCTTGGAGATTTGTTATGACGACTACGCTTAAATTGACGACGATAGGGAATTCCACTGGCGTTATCCTGCCAAGAGAGATCCTTGAGAAATTGAGAGTTTCGAAGGGGGACACTATCTTTGTAACCGAAACCAAAGAAGGGATTGAACTTAAATCATACGATCCGGTCGTCGCGCGGCAAATGGAGATAGCCGAGCGCGTAATGCGGAAACATCGGAATGTTCTTCGTAAATTGGCTGAGTAGAGATGGCAATACAGTGGATTGACCCAAACTCAGCTTTCGCCATGCACAACAGGCAAATCGCGGAACACGGAGGAACCGAGGGCGTCCGGGATGAAGGTTTGTTGTTTTCAGCCTTGGCTCGTCCGGAGAACCTGCATGCGTACGGCGAGAATGTCGATCTCGCTGCCCTTGCGGCTAGCTACGCATTCGGCATCGCTAAAAACCATCCGTTTCTCGACGGCAATAAGAGGACCGCTTTAGTTGTCGCTGTAACGTTTCTGAATCAGAACGGATTCGATTTTGACGCACCCGAGGAAGAAACCTATCTGGCGTTTCTGAAACTCGCCGAGGGAACCCTCTCCGAGGAAGAACTGGGGGCCTGGTTCAGAGAGCGACTCTATCCGACCGGCAAAGATTAGGCCAACGACAACTCATTCTCCGAAACAGCCTCGCGGATCCGACCAACCTCCAGAACAAGCGACTTGTATTGGTGCAAAGTTAGCGCCTGCGCTCCATCGCATAAAGCTTCTTCCGGGCACGGATGAACCTCGATTATCAATCCGTCGGCTCCGACAGCGACGCCGGCGCGAGCCAGCGGCGTGACCATGTAATTGTGGCCGGTGCCGTGCGACGGATCGACGATCACGGGCAGGTGCGTGTAACGGTGAAGGGCAGGCACGACGGACAGATCCATTGTGTTTCGGGCGTGATCGGCAAAGGTCCTTATGCCGCGTTCGCAGAGGATCACGTCATAATTTCCCTCCGCCATCACGTACTCGGCAGCGAGCATAAATTCGTCAAGGGTGGCAGATAAACCGCGTTTTAGCAGCACCGGTTTTCGAGTTTTCCCGACATATTTCAATAGCGAAAAATTCTGCATATTCCGCGCGCCGATCTGGATGCAGTCGCCGTATTTTTCGACCAGATCGACACCGCGCTCGTCCATCGCTTCCGTCACGATGTTCAGGCCGAATTGCTCTCGTACGTCCGCGAGAATCTTCAGCCCATCTTCGCCCTTGCCTTGAAAGGCGTACGGCGACGTCCGTGGTTTGAACGCACCGCCGCGGAAGAATTTTGCACCGCTTTTCGCGACCGCTTCGGCAACAGCGAATACCTGATCCACAGTCTCAACGGCGCACGGTCCTGCGATCACAGCCAGTTCAGGACCGCCGATCGAAGCATTGCCGACTTTGATAACTGATTTTTCGGGTCGCAGTTCTCTTGAGATCAGCTTATAAGGCTTTGTGACGCGAATGGCGTCCGCGACACCCGGAAGGTTTTCAAAATGCGCGGGATCGACCGAGCCGCGATTACCTGTTATCCCAATGGCGGTCCGGTTCTCACCCGGCATCGCGTGGGCGCGAAAACCAAGCGTTTCAACGATCTCGACAACCCTTTCAATTTCAGACGCCGATGCGTCCGGCTTCATTACGATCAACATAACTGTTCTATCTACAGCAAACTTAAACTCTAAATTTCGCGCTCACTTTTTGCAATTGGAGGCACCCTCGCCACCGCTCAGGGTTCCGCCGCTAAGGCAGAAACACGACCGGTAGGGAGTGTGCCTCACCAAGATGCCGGTACGAGCCCTTTAGCAAATCGCTGCACGCTTTCAACTGGATCTTTCCCGCTTAGAACCGCGCTCTCAATTTCTGCCACAATTGCCGATCCAACGACCGCAGCGTCCGCGTAACGCCAAACATCCTCGATCTGCTCAGGCGTCGAAATTCCAAAGCCGACCGCGATAGGCAGGTCAGTAAATCGCCTCGCTCGATTCACGAGTATCTCAGCAGCACCGCTCGTCTCGTTTTGAGCTCCGGTTACCCCTGCCCGCGAAACCGCATAGACAAATCCGCTCGCATTTGCGGCTATTTTTTCGAGCCGTGCGTCCGACGTCGTCGGGGCGACAAGCGAGATCAGGTCGATCCCATTCCTCCGCAAATGCTGGCCAATTTCCGCCGCTTCGTCATCTACCGCGTCGGTCACGAGCACGCCGTCAACTCCCGCCGAGGCCGCATCTTCCGCCAGCCGCTCGATGCCGTAACGGAAAAGCGGATTGAGATAACTGAACAATACCAGCGGAACATCGGTTTCCGACCGAAGACCGCGGACCATTGTCAGCACATCGTTCAGCGTTACTCCGTTTTCCAATGCCCGCTGCGAAGAAGCCTGAATCGTCGGCCCATCCGCCATTGGGTCGGAGAAAGGAGCTCCGAGCTCAATGATGTCAGCACCAGCTTGCGCCAGCATCAGAACGATCTGCTTGGACGTGTCAAGGTCGGGATCGCCGGCTGAAACAAATGGGATAAATCCCTTTTGTCCTTCTGCTTTCAAGAGTTCAAATGTTGTGGCGATCCTGTCCATTTGTGCTTCACGAAAGACTATTAACCACTATCAACTAAAAACTAGCCACTGGAAAAAGCTCTTACGATGCAACCGGTCATTCCTCCGAAATTCGGGCACACTCCCTACCGGTCGTGTTTCTGCCTGTACAGCCCGGCCACAGTATTCACATCCTTATCACCACGTCCCGAAACGTTCACTATGACGACAGCTTCTCGCGGCATTTCTGGGGCGATCTTAATAATGTGCGCCACCGCATGAGACGATTCCAAGGCTGGAATTATCCCTTCGGTTTCCGATAAAACTTTGAAGGCTTCTAGTGCTTCGTCATCCAAAGCGGAAACATATTCAACGCGGCCTTGGTCGTGAAGAAATGCGTGCTCCGGCCCGATCGAGGCGTAGTCAAGTCCGGCCGAAACCGAGTGCGTCATGGCGACCTGGCCAGCCTTATCCTGGAGCAGATAACTTTTCGTCCCCTGCAAAATGCCGACCGCCGCATCGGCCATAAAACGCGCGGCGTGTTCGCCCAGCGAGTTACCGCGTCCGCCGGCTTCGACGCCGATCATGCGAACGCCAGAATCATTCAAAAACTCATGAAACAATCCGATCGAGTTCGACCCGCCGCCTACGCAGGCGATAAGCAGATTAGGGAGCCGGCCTTCTTTCTCCAGAATCTGCTCGCGGGCCTCGCGGCCGATGACACTTTGAAAATCGCGGACTATCAGCGGATACGGATGCGGGCCAAGAGCCGAGCCGAGCAGGTAATAGGTAGTATCGACGTTCGTTACCCAATCTCGCAACGCCTCATTGATCGCGTCCTTCAGTGTCCTCGAGCCCGAATCCACTCCCCGCACTTCGGCTCCGAGCAGACGCATTCGAAAAACGTTCAACTCCTGCCGCCGCATGTCTTCGGTGCCCATGTAAACGACACACTCCAGTCCGAAACGAGCGCAAACCGTCGCGGTCGCAACGCCGTGCTGCCCGGCACCCGTCTCAGCGATGATGCGCTTTTTACGCATCCGCCGCGCAAGAAGAATTTGCCCGATGCAGTTGTTTATCTTATGCGCTCCCGTATGATTCAGGTCCTCGCGTTTCAAATATATACGCGCGCCGCCCAGCTTTTCCGTCAGCCGTTCAGCAAGATACAGCGGCGAAGGCCGGCCGACAAAATCTTTCAGCAACGAATTAAATTCAGCACGAAACGCCGCGTCGTCACGATTGGAAAAATACGCTTCGGTCAGTTCATCAAGGGGAGCCACCAGCGTTTCTGGCACAAACCTTCCGCCGTACTCGCCCCAATAGCCTCGCTCGTTTGGTTCGTAATTCGTCATGCGCTTTTTACGTTCTTGATAAAGGCTTCGACCTTTTTCGGATCTTTTTTTCCAGGCGAAGATTCGACGCCGCTTGCAACATCGACGGCGTAAGGCTTCACAAGCCGAATGGCCTCAGCTACGTTGGCAGAATTCAGTCCGCCGGCCAGATAAAAGTCTTTAGCGACTGTGGCGACCTCCGCCGCTAATCTCCAGTCGAATGTTTCACCCGTTCCGCCAAATTCGGTGTTCGAGCATGAGTCGAGCATGATCGCATCTACAGCATAATCGTCAATTTCTACGGTTCTAAAGTTCGGACCAACCCGAAAAACTTTGATTATTTTTGCGAAGCTCTTCGTACGCAGTTCACTAACAAAGTCCGACGATTCGTTTCCGTGAAGCTGAATGACATCCAATTCCACAATGCCCTCGGCGTCGAGAATGTCTTCGATCGATTGATTGACAAAAACGCCGACTTTGGTAACTGGTGTTACTAGGCGCTCGGCGATCGATTCGGCGTATTCCGCATCGACGAAACGTTTGCTCCCCGCAAAGAAGTTGAAGCCGATCATGTCGGCACCAAACTCAACGGAAAGCCGGGCGTCTTCAAGATTTGTTATTCCGCAGATCTTAACTTTCGTCATTTTCGTCTAACTCAAGGCGATCAGCTTTCTCATTTCGCTCATCACGTCGTCGCTTTTCATCAACGTTTCGCCGATCAAAAATCCCGAGTATCCGAGCGACGACAATTCGTCGACATCCTCTTTCGTCCTAATGCCGCTTTCAGAAACCATGATCGCATCTTTCGGCGCGGAGGCGATGAGTTCGCGCGATACGTCGAGCGTGACCTCAAAAGTTTTGAGGTTTCGATTGTTTACGCCGATGAGCGTTGCTCCGATGTCGGACGCGATCTTTAGTTCGTCGAGATCGTGAACTTCGACCAACGCGTCAAGGCCCAGGGTTGATGACAGGGTGTGAAATCGCAGAAGTTCATCTACGCTCAATGCTGCTACGATAAGGAGAATTGCATCGGCTTCGAAGGCGGCCGATTCATATATCTGAAATTCATCGACGATGAAATCCTTTCGCAGTATCGGCAGGGCGACGGCGTTTCGAATTGCTGCCAGATCATCTGACGAGCCTCTGAAAAAATCTTCTTCGGTTAAAACGGAGATTGCCGCGGCTCCGCCGTTTTGATATTTCTGCACTGTTATTTCCGGGTCGATCTGGTCGTTTATGATGCCTTTGGACGGCGAGGCGCGTTTGAATTCGGCAATTATGTTAACGCGCGAGCGGTTTGACAGCGCATTTCGAAACCGACCGGCGTCCGACCGAGCGGCTTGCTCCGCCAACAAGACGAGATCGGAATCTGCTTTCGCTTTATCGATCCGAATCCGCTTGGCTTCGATAATTTTATCGAGGAATGTTCCTTTCATTTTTTCGAAGCCTCCGCCAAATCGTGGAGTTTCCTGAACGCGTGCCCGTTGCTGATGCTGTCGAATGCGAAATGTATGCCATCTTGCAGGTCGTCCACACGGTCGGTCAGGCAAAGGGCCGCGGCGGCGTTGATCAAGACCAGGCTTTGGACTGCGTCGAAACGATGCTCACCTGCAAAGATCCTTTTTATAATCGCGGCACTCTCTTCGGAAGAGTCTGTTTTGAAACTATCCAAAGGCTGAGGCGTTTCACCAAAATCTTCCGGCCCGATCATGAACTCGCGTATCGATGAGCCTGTAACCTCCGCCACCAATGTCGGCCCGCTCAGCGATACCTCATCGAGACCATCGGCGCCATGGACTACCCAAGATCGCCGCGTCCCAAGCCGTGCGAGGGCATTTGCCATTTTCGAAACCATCTCCTCACTCCATACGCCGATCAACTGGTGCGGGGCCGACGCCGGATTGCACAACGGCCCTACGCAGTTGAAGATCGTAGGGAAACCCAGCCCGCGGCGTACTTTGCCGAGCGTAGGCGAAAGGCGGTGAAAATTCGGAGCGAACATAAAGCAAATGCCGATCTCGTTCAGGCATCGCTCCGCGGTCACGGCATCCACAGCCGGTTCCACGCCCAGAGCAGAAAGCACGTCGGCGCTTCCTGAATTGCTCGTCGCAGCTCTATTTCCGTGTTTTGCGACCGGCATGCCCTGTCCGGCGACGACGAAAGCGGCCGCTGTCGACACATTAAAAGTCTTCGCCTTGCTTCCGCCCGTGCCAACAATATCGACAAACCGTTCATGCTTTGAGACAACTTTCGTACAGCGATCTCGCATTATTTTTGCTATGGAATAGATCTCGTCTTCCGCGATGCCCTTCTTGTCCCAAGCTAGAAAAACTTCAGCAAGCAGCGGCTCGTTCTGTTCTCTTATAAGCGCATCAAGGACCGCTTCCGCATCCGCGGATTCGATATCACGACCGAGGCGAAAGTTTTCTATTGTTACGTTCAGAACCGACATTTTATTTTGCCGAACACGTCAGCTAACACACGCGCTTTCTCCGGTAATCTGTCGCCCGCCCTCGTGGGCTTTAGTTTTCTTTCCGCCAGATCCCCAGCCAGACTCTTCCGCCGCTCTGCCGCTTAAGCCGGTGTGGCGAATTACCTAACGCAGACGGATCTGGTTTTCGGCTAGTTCAATTGCCTTCAGTAGTGCGGCCGCCTTGTTTTCCGTTTCGCGAAACTCTGCCTCCGGGTCGGAGTCCGCCACGATGCCCGCGCCGGCCTGGACCTTTGCGATGCCGTTTTCCAGCACCATCGTTCGGATCGCTATGCATGTGTCCATGTTGCCCGAGTAATCGAAATATCCCACCGCTCCGGAATAAATACCACGCTGTGTCGGTTCGAGTTCGCTGATTATTTCGATCGCCCGGACCTTCGGTGCGCCTGATACCGTGCCCGCAGGGAAGCATGCCGCCAAAGCATCGAAACGGTCTAAACCGTCTTTCAGGTTCGCCGATAGGTAAGTGACCAGATGCTGCACGTGCGAATATTTTTCTACGCTCATCAGTCCCGAAACGCTGACGCTGCCATATTCGGCGACCCGCCCGAGGTCATTTCGGCCGAGGTCGACCAACATCAAATGCTCCGCCACTTCCTTGCGGTCGGCTCGCATTTCTTCCGCCAGCCTTGCGTCTTCTTCCGCCGTCTTTCCCCGCGGCCGGGTGCCGGCGATCGGGCGGTATTCCAACCGCCGTTCGCGGCAACGAACGAGCATTTCCGGCGACGCTCCGATGATCGAACGGCCCTTCATCCGGATCAAAAACATATACGGCGACGGGTTTAATGAACGCATCGCACGATAGATAGCGACCGGCGATGCCGATGTCGGCCGCGAAAAACACTGCGAAAGGACGACCTGATAAGCGTCGCCTGCCGCGATGTACTCCTTCACCGTTCGGACAGCATTTTCGAATTCGCTTTTCTCAAAGTTCGACGTTCGCGGGGCCGCATCCGCACGAAGTCCGTTTGGCGGCAATTCGAGGATACCAAACTCGAGCGTCTGCCGTATTCCGCTATTCGCTGTCGCCGCGGTTTGGTAAAGTTCCCTAAGTCGATGTGGATCGCCTTCGGCTTCGTCCGTAAAAACCAGCGACACGATCTTGATCACCTGTTTCGCGTGATCAAAAGCGACGATAGTGCGCCAGAACATGAGTTCGGCCTCGCTTTCCTGCTCCTCGATACATCTCCCCAGAGTCGGCTCGAACCACGCCGAGCATGAAAATCCCAGCGACCCGATCGCACCGCCGGCAAAGCTCGGAAGGTCTTCGCTTTCGTCCAGCTTGTACTTGCCAAAATGATCGCGAAGAAATTCGACCATCGGAATGTCGATCGCGTGCACCCCCGATGCGTCCCGCAGCCGTACCTGGCGGTTGTTTCCCGATACGCTGAACTTCGGATCGACGCCGACGAACGAATATCGAGCCAGCGTTTCGCCGCCCTCGACCGATTCCAGCAGGAACGATTCCGCGTCCGCGTCCGCGAGTTTCAGATACACGGCCAGCGGCGTCAGCAGGTCCGCCGGCATCGTTTCGATAACCGGCACGACGTTCGCCCCTTTCGTCCGCGTAAGAAATTCGTCAAATCCATCCATCGGTTGAAAACAAAAATGCCACCCCACTTTCTGTCAGGGCGGCACGTTTTAGGAATCTGGAAACCTGGTCTTTAGGCACGGAAAATGGCACAGGTTGTCGATCTCAAAACAGGCTCCGCCGAGCGGTACCAAAACCGCCAGCGGCAATATCCGTACTCTGAAACCAACCTTCGCGTCTTTCCGATCTTCATCTTGAAACTTTGTAACAGATTCGATTTCGATATGTCAATCACATTTTCTCCGGGACCTCGATCCCCATCGTCGCCAGAGCGGCGGTCAGCGATCTTCGAGCGGCATCGGCGGCAACCGCCAGGACCGCCTGCCTGACCGGATCTTTCTCCACCAGGATCTTATGGTTGTGATAGAAAAGATTGAATGCCTTTGCGAGAGAGAAGGTGTATTTCGCCAGGATCGCCGGCTCGTTTTGGCTCGCCGCTTGTCTGACAGTTTCTTCCAGCCGGGCCGCAAGCGTGATCAGAGACCAAATATCGTCACCTTTTATATCTTCAAGTATTACCTTAACATCATCTGAATTCTGAAGTTGTGTCTGGAAATGCTCTAAAGAAATGTGTTGTTCGGCAAGTTTGCGAAAAATTGCGTTTGCCCGAACGGCCGAGTATTGGCAGAAAGTTCCTGTCTCTCCATCAGTTGAGAGTGCTTCCTTAAAGTCGAAGATGATGATCGTGTTTCGCGCGAACTTAAGTAGAAAGAACCTTAAGGCACCGACCGCAAGTTGGTGAGCGGTATGGAGTTTAGCCTCTGAGGGTAAAGACGCGTGGCGCGACTCGACCTCAACAAGCGCATTAGCTTCGAGCCGGTCGATCAGGTCATCCGCCTTTACGCCCAAGCCTTTACGGCCGCTCATTTCAATAAAAGGTTTAGCTTTGTCTGCCTCGCTGATCTCGAACCCAAGTTCCTCCGCGGCAGCCGGTGAGAGAGCCACCATCTCATACGATAGATGCACGCTCGCAGCCTCGCCCATCTCGGGGAAGATCGCTGCCACTCCTTTCTTAACAACCTCCTGCGGATACGATTGGCGTGTGTCGATCACGTTGTAGACCTTAGCTCCGTGCCCGAAAACGGGGGCTTCGGACATATTCTCCGCAGCGTCGGCCGTTGTGATCCATACTTCCTTGCCGTCGGCATATTTGAGAAAGGGCTTGTAGTAAAAATCGAGGCCAAGCAGCCCGAGTTTCCACATTTGGTACGCGATGTCCTTTCCTGTATAGGTAACGGTCCCATTCGATCTGACGAGTATCTTGTCGGCCTCGTGTTCGTCCGTTCCTTCGTGCGATTCGAACGGCATCACCCAGCATCCGGCGTTCTTGCCTTCGGTTTCGAAATGGATTACGCCGCGTTCCTTCATCTGCTCGAACGCCTTGTTCCAAAAATGAAGGTGCAATATCTCAGATTCGCGCGGGAGCAGGTCATATCGGATCGACAGCCGCTCCATTGTCTTTGTGATGCATTCGACGTTGCGAGTCGCGACGTAGTCCGCAAGCAGGGCAGTATCGTTCCCGCCTTCCTCGATCAGGTGCAGCACCTCGGCCCTTTTCGACTTCAGACCTTCGTCCGTCTGGTATTTCTGTCCGACCTTGGCGTAAAGGTCCCAGCAATAGTAATCGAACGATCTGCCCTGATCCTTGAGTTCTTTGTCGAGCACCCTGATCTGATCTAAACCTTTGTCTTCCAGATAAATAAACCCGACAACGACATCCGCTACCTGAACTCCAGTGTTGTCGATATAGTTCTGGACCTCGACGTTTTTTCCCGTCGCTTTCAGGATCCGCTGAAAGGTATCTCCGAGGACCGAATTCCGCACATGCCCGATGTGGGCCGCCTTGTTCGGGTTGACAGACGTGTGCTCGACACAGATCTTTACAGCTTCGGCATCGGCGGCTTTCGGCAAGGTTTCGGCGGCCGCATTCTCCTGTAGAAAACGCGCCCGGTCGTAATAGACGTTTAGATAGCCCGGCCCGGCAACCTCGACACGGACTACTGGGTCGAGCTGTTGAAGCTCCGCCTTAAGTTCTTCGGCAATTGCCCGCGGATTTTGCTTCTCGCCGGTTTTCTGCTTGATCAATTTGGCGAGTTCGAATCCGACAGGGAATGCGGCGTCGCCGAGCTCGGTCTTAGGCGGTATCTCGAGCACGGGATTGGCAAGATCGACGTCGAAGTTCGCCATCGCGGCGTCACGCACCGTCTGTTTCAGTAAATTCTGAATTTCGATAATGGTCATCTGTCAAAATAAACCCTAAGAAAAACTGAAATTATAAGCGTTAAGAAACCACGTTAGCAAAACCCGCGTAACCTTAGGGCAGTTTTTCCTTTCGGCGCAAAAAATAATAAACTGCTTATCGAATGAAAACCCTCTATTTCGACTGTTTCGCAGGTGCCAGCGGAAACATGATCCTCGGCGGCCTGATCTCGCTCGGCGTCGATCGTGACGAGCTTGTCGCGGAACTTAAAAAACTCCGGGTTGCGGATTTTTCCGTAGAGGCCGGCACCGTTGACCGGTCCGGCATCGCCGCTACGCATCTTGAAGTGAAGGCTCCCGACGAAAGAAAGCATCGGCATCTGCATCATATAGAATCGATCATCGACGAATCGGACCTCGGCGACAGCACAAAGTTCAGATCCAAGGCGATTTTCCGGCGTCTTGCCGAAGCCGAGGCGAAAGTGCATGGGATCGACATCCAGAAGGTGCATTTTCACGAGGTGGGCGCGATAGACGCGATCGTCGATGTCGTTGGAGCGTGTATCGGCTTCGACATCCTCGGTATCGAGCGATTCGTCTGCTCAAAGATCCATCTTGGCAGCGGTTTCGTCACGATGGAGCACGGCAAATATCCGGTCCCGCCGCCTGCGGTCGCGAATCTGCTCGAAGGTGTTCCGGCCTATGCGACCGAGATCACGGGCGAGCTGATAACGCCCACCGGAGCGGCGATCATCACGACGCTATGCAGCGAATACGGCCCGATGCCCGAAATGACGATCGAGCGGACCGGCTACGGTGCCGGCACCCGCGAATATGAAAACTTTCCGAATGTTTTGCGATTGATGGTCGGAACGTCGGAGCCGGAAAAACTCGCCGTTGGCGTGGCTCACAAAGGTTTGACGACCGAGAAACTCGTCGTGCTTGAAACCAACATCGACGATATGTCCGCTCAAGTCGTCGGATTCGTTTCCGAAAGGGCTCTCGATCTTGGTGCACTCGATTGCTGGGTAACGCCAGTCCAGATGAAGAAAAACCGGCCCGGAGCAACGATCTCGATCTTGTGTTCTGAGGGAATTCGCCCGTCGATCCTTGAGCTGTTATTCACCGAAACCACGACTCTTGGGATCAGATCGACCGCGATCGAACGCATTTCACTGCCGCGCGAGATTCATTCGGTCGAGACGATGTACGGACGAATTGATGTAAAGATCGCGGTGTACGACGGCTCGGTCGTCAACGTGATGCCCGAGTATGAGCAGGTAAGATCCGCCGCCGTGGAACATGGCATGCCGTTCCGACAGGTTCACGCCGAGGCCCTCGCGGCATACAAGGGAATTGCTCGTTCGGCGGTTTCCTAAGAAACATAAATGGCAAAGAAGCTGAAAAGGAAATTCGACCGCGAAAAAATCGCCGCGGGCGTCCGGATGATGCTCGAGGGCATGGGCGAGGACCCCGAACGCGACGGGCTGCAGCGTACGCCCGAGCGGGTGGCCGATTTTTATGCCGAGTTGACCGAAGGCATGCGCCAGGACCCGAAAGAGCACATCGTCCCGCTGCCCGGCGATTCGCACGACGAAATGGTGCTGGTAAAGGACATCGCCATCGCCTCCGTTTGCGAGCACCATCTCGCTCCGTTCGTCGGCAAATGTCACATCGCATATATCCCGAAAGGCGGCCGTATTGTCGGATTATCAAAACTCGCACGGATCGCCGAGATCTTTGCCCGCCGCCTTCAGGTGCAGGAACGGTTGACCCAGCAGATCGCAAAAACGCTTTATGATGAGGTGAAACCTGTCGGCGTAATGGTCGTGGTTGAGGCGGAGCACACCTGCATGACCCTGCGCGGCGTAAAAAAGCCCGGAGCGATTACGATAACGTCGGCGGTGCTCGGTGGATTCCGCAGCGACCCTCGAACGCGGGCCGAGGCGATGAGTTTGATCAAGGGCTAGATGCTCAAGCGAAACTTTAACTGTCGGTGCGCCGACTTCTAGAAACCACTTTAACTATGAAAAGAACGATACTTTTGCTTGCCGCCACTCTGCTGGCAATTGGCCCTGTCTCGGCCCAGGACCTCTCGTCGCGTTTCGATGCCGAGAAGCTCCGACAACGGGTGATCCGACTGTCTGCGGACGATTTCGAAGGCCGCGGGCCCGGGACCAACGGCGGCAATAGAGCAGCCCAATACATTGCCGACGAATTAAAAGCCGCAGGCGTCAAGCCAGGCAACGGTAAAAGCTACTTTCAGAATGTAAAGCTGGTTGGAGTTAAGGCCGATCCCGACACCCAACTAAAGGTTTCCGGCAAAGCGGGGATGGAGACTTTCAAATTCGGCGACGAGTTTGTCGCGACAACCAGCGCTCAAACAGCGAAGGTATCGATCGACACCGACCTCGTCTTTGTCGGGTACGGCATCGATTCGCCGCTTTACAAATGGAACGACTACAGCGGCCCGGCCGAAGATTACCGCGGCAAAGTGCTTCTAATACTGGTCAACGATCCGCCTGCCACCGAAGCCGAGCCGAACCTTTTCGGCGGCAAAGCGCTCACGTACAACGGCCGCTGGACATACAAATATGAAGAGGCCGCGCGGCGTGGAGCGGCGGGCGTTATTCTTATCCACACGACGGGATCGGCGGGCTATGGTTGGAATGTCGTTCGCACCTCGAACGGCAGTTGGCGTTACGAGATAGCTCGCGGACCGAGCGATAAAACGCCGTTCCTGAACGTGAAATCGTGGATGACATTCGACGCGGCCAAGCGGATGCTCGATGCGGCCGGCCTTAACATCGACGAACTGACCTCGGCCGCCGCGAAACGTGGATTCAAGCCTGTGAAGACCGGTTTGAAAGTAAAGCTCGATCTGAACAGCGAGTTTCGAACCTTTGATTCGCCGAATGTCGTCGGGGTGGTCGAGGGCGGCGGCCCGAAGCTGAAAAAGGAATTCGTGATCTACACCGCTCACTGGGACCACCTCGGGATCGGCGAGGCCGATGCAGCCGGCGACAAGATCTATAACGGGGCCTACGACAACGCTTCGGGTGTTGCGGCCGTTATCGGCATCGCCCAGGCCCTTGCAAAAATGCCGAAAAAGGAACGCCCAAAACGGTCAAGCTATTTTCTTTTCCCTACCGCCGAAGAGCAGGGCTTGCTCGGTGCCGAGTATTTTGCCGCGAATCCGCTGATCCCGTTAGCGTCGATCTCCGGCAATGTAAACATCGACGGCGTTAACTTTTTCGGCAAGACTTCAGATTTTTCCGCTCTCGGTTCCGAACGTTCAACTATGGACGCGATCGTCGATGAAGTCGCCGCGGAACGAAAATTGACCCTTGAAGGAGACACTCGTCCAGAACAGGGCTTCTTTTTCCGCTCTGACCATTTTCCGTTCGCAAAGGTCGGCGTCCCGGCGATCTCACTCCGCCACGGCGATAATTTCGTCAAACCGCTGACCGGCGAAGCTCTCGCCTTTTTCCGCGACTATACCGCGAAGTACTATCACCAGGTATCGGATGAATATCACCCATGGTGGGACGCGTCGGCCATGGTCCAAAACGCTGAACTCGGCCTGGCCATCGGGATGAAGCTCGCAAACGCTCCTACTATGCCGAGGTATAAGGATAGCGATGAGTTTTCTGCCGCGGATAAGACGCGGATGGGCCGTTAGGCTAAAGCCATCGATGATCAACATGAAATTCGTTTGTTCACGAGCGGCATTGGTGTGAACTAGAGCCAATCGCTTACAATACAAGTTTGCATTCATGCGGCCGAATCACTGTTCGGTCGCATTGTTCGATTTGAATGGCCGAAACCTTTTACATCACAACCCCCATTTACTACGCGAACAGCTTGCCGCATCTGGGGCATCTGTACACGACCATCGTCGCGGACGCGGTTCATCGGTACAAGAAACAGCGCGGGTATGACGTTTATTTCCTGACCGGAACCGACGAGCACGGGATCAACATCCAGCGGGCCGCCGAGCGTGAAGGGCGAACGCCGCAACAGCAGGTTGATCACATCTCAGGCGAGTTGAAACGGATGTTCACCGAATTTGGGCTCGATCCGGCACACGGCGGTTACGACATTTTCATGCGAACGACCGAGCCGTTTCATTACGCGGGCGCACAGCACCTGTGGCGGGAGATAGCGAAAAACAAAACGCCGAAAGGGAACGACGCGATCTATAAGGGCTTTTACGAAGGCTGGTTCTGTGCCCCGTGTGCCGAATTTAAGAATGAGGATGAGTATTTCACGCCTGAAGGCTCCGACATCCCGTTTTGTCTGATCCACGAGCGGGCCCTGGACAAGGTCTCGGAAGAAAGTTACTTTTTTCGGCTTTCCGATTATGACGATTTTCTAATCGAAACGATAGAAGCCGATCCGCAGATCGTCCGGCCCGAAGCGCGCCGCAACGAGGTCCTTTCATTTGTCCGCCGCGGCCTGCAGGACCTTTCGATCAGCCGCCAGAAAACGTCGGTTTCGTGGGGCATTCCTGTTCCTGATGATGATGGACACGTGATGTACGTGTGGCTCGACGCGTTGTCGAATTACCTCACGGCACTTGGTTACGGCGAGCCTGCCGCCGCCGGCCAAGCAGAAGAAACGGCGGTGCAAAAGTACTGGCCCGCGATGCATCTGGTCGGCAAAGACATTCTGCGGTTCCATACTGTTTATTGGTTCTCATTCTTGCAGGCGGCCGGACTGCCGCTGCCGGCCGGTGTTTTTGCCCACGGAATGTGGCTGGATGCAGACGGCCGTAAGATGGGCAAAACCTTAGGTAACGTTATCGAAGTTGATGTATTACATCAACATTTTCAGATCGATGCGGTCCGCTATTTCGCTCTCCGCGAAATGGTCTTTGGCCACGACGGACGTTTTGGATATGAGAATTTGATCGATCGCGCGACCGCCGACCTGTCAAACGGCCTCGGAAACCTTGCGAACCGCACGCTTTCGATGATCGCGAAATACCGCGACGGCCTGATTCCGGACGGTAAGATCAGCGAAGAGAACTATATCCACGCCCGTCGTGCCGGCATTGACCCGGACGGAGGCGAGCTTGTGTCAGTGGTCGAACACGCCCGCGACGAGTTCCTCCGCCGGTTCGACAATTTTGAGTTCAGTCAGGCTCTGGAAACGCTCTGGAGTGTTATCGCTCGCGTCGATAAGATGATCTCCGACGCCAAACCGTGGGTGCTCGCGAAGGAAGAGACCCAGGCCGAAACACTCAACGCAGTTCTTTATCGCTCCGCCGAAACGCTCCGCTGGCTCAGCGTGATGCTCTATCCCGTGATGCCCGATTCGGCCGAAAAGATATACGCACAGCTCGGTTTAGGCAGAAACACGACCGGTAGGGAGTGTGCCCCCGACAGTGAATCGGGCACACTCCCGACAAGTCCCGTGTCCGCCATTGATCCCGCCTCGCTAAAATGGGCCGGACTGGGCCCGGGAACCCGGATCGACGAGCCTAAAGCTATTTTTCCGAGAATTGATAAAGCTAAAGTTATGAGTGAAATTAAGTCAGAACCGCCTGCGGTGGCGGGCGGTTTATCAGAGAAGCCGGACGACTCGGTTGATCCAAGCGGTTCAGGTGACGGTGTACAACCACCCGCTACCGCAGGCGGTTCTGAGAACCCGGATGCGGATGACAACTTCATCACCATCGACGATTTTCTGAAAGTCGAGCTCCGCGTGGGCGAGATAAAAGTTGCCGAACGCATCCCGAAGGCCGACAAACTCCTCCGTTTTGAGGTCGATCTTGGCGAAGAAAAGCCCCGCCAGATCCTCGCCGGCCTGGCCGAATACTACGACCCCGAAAAACTCATCGGCCGAAAGGTCGTGGTCGTCGCCAACCTTAAACCCCGCAAAATGCGCGGCCTCGAATCCCAAGGCATGATCTGTGCCGCATCGCTTGAGGACGATTCCGGCCCGAATCCGGCATTGGCGTCGTTTCTTGAAGATGTTGAGATCGGCGCGAGATTAAAGTAGCTATTCTGCTCTCCCGCGAAGCGGATGTGCGGAGCACATCAAATAACTTTAGCTACAGGCGACAGCCTGTAGAAACGTCAAGAAAAAGGCTGAAGCGTGTGAAACACGCGGCACGAGTACGATGTCACATACACGATTTCTATACCATATAGTTTTTCGCACGAAAGGCGGAGCGGCGCTCATCGATGCGTCGTGGGAAAGCGAACTATACAGATATCTCGGCGGTATCGTGCGAGGCTGGAAGGGAATCGCAATAGAGATCAATGGTATGCCGGACCATGTTCATCTGCTTGTGTTACTCACGCCTTGCGACTTTCCGGCATTTATGCGCGAGTTGAAAGCGTATTCCTCGAAATGGGCGAAACAGCACGATCGGGATTTTGCCTGGCAACGTCGTTACGGAGCCTTTACCGTCAGTTCTTCGGTTGGCGAAAAGGTGCGTTCGTATATCAGGAATCAGAAGACGCATCATTCAAATCGATCATTTGAGGAAGAGTATTCGGAATTGTTGGTACGGCACGGCGTCGAATTTGACCGTGAATATCTGTGGGACTAATGCCGCATGTTACACACGCTCGTGCTTTTGGTCATATGCGATCTACAGGTTACGCTTCGCTCCACCTGTAGCTAAAGGTGTAACGCGTGCAGAGCACGCTAACCGCAAAACCGCACGCGCCGGGCTTGCATGACAATATGAAGATAGAACTCAAAGAGATTACGGTCAGAGAACTTGCTGATGGCTACAAGGACAGCCAGGAATCGGGCGTCGTGGCGTTTGGCGGCAAGCTGTGAGCATCCGCAAAACAACTCTTGTGGATTCCCACTGCCATATCGACGGCGAACAGTTTGATGCGGATCGTGACGACGTTGTTCGGCGTCCCCGCGATGCTGAATGTTGGGGCGGGCGATCCGCGGACGGATGATTTTCGGCGGGCGGTGGCGGTTATAGAGACAAGGAACACATGCAATTTGACTGGGATCCCGAAAAAGCCGAATCGAATCTTAGAAAACACGAAGTTAGTTTTGAAGAAGCCTCGACCGTCTGGAACGATTATTTCAATATCGAACTTATCGACCATGATCATTCGATAGACGAGAACCGATTTTTGATGATCGGTGAGTCAGATCAACATCGGTTAATGGTTATTTCTTTCACCGAGCGGGAGAACAAGGTTAGAATAATAAGCGCAAGGTTGCTTACACCTAAGGAGCGGCGTGAATATGAGCACGGAGAATATGAATGACGATCTCAAACCGGAATACGACTTCACACAGTATAAGGTGCGTCGGGTAGGTGAGGGCCGACGGCTGATGAATCAGATCAAGCTGGATGTCGATGTTGCCCGGGTTTTCCCTGACTCCGATGCGGTAAATGAAGCTCTCCGAACCTTGATTAGGCTTACTGAGAAATCCCGCTTCGAGTTACCCGCCAAGTGACCCTCATTGATTCCCACTGCCATATTGACGGCGAGCAGTTTGATGCGGACCGGGATGACGTTGTCCAGCGTGCTCGTGAGGCTGGCGTGGCGGCGATGCTGAATGTCGGGACGGGTGACCCGGCCACTGATGATTTCCGGCGGGCGGTTGCGGTGGCGGAGAGGTACGAGAATGTTTTCGCGAGCGTTGGCGTTCATCCACATGATGCCAAGCTGTATGACGACCGGGCTGAGGAGCATTTGATCTCTCTTGTGCGGTCGTCGGAGAAGGTGATCGCGTGGGGCGAGATCGGGATGGATTATTACTATGACCACAGCCCGCGTGACGTACAGCGAGAGGTTTTTCGCAGGCAGATCCGGACGGCGAGGGAAATGGGCCTTCCGATCATCGTGCACAGCCGCGACGCTGATGACGAAACGGTCGAGATATTGACGGAGGAGTTCGGGCGGAGCGCGAGTCGGAACGCGGACACTCCTGTCCGCAATGAGGGCCGCTTCGGCCCGAACACTTCGCAAATTGCAACGGCTGGTTCGCCGGAGGAACCGGCTCATGCGGACAAGAGTGTCCGCGTTCCGACTGCGGACAAGAGTGTCCGCGTTCCGGGGGTGATGCACTGCTTCGGAGGCACCCCGAAAATGGCTCAAGATCTGATTGCGATCGGCTTCCTTATCTCCTTTGCGGGCAACGTTACATTCAAAAAAGCTGAGAACTTACGTGAAGCGGCCCGCGTTGTGCCGCTTGACCGGTTGCTGGTCGAAACGGATTGCCCCTTTCTAACTCCGGTGCCCTTTCGCGGAAAACGAAATGAACCCTGTTTTGTTACTCACACGGCCAAATTTCTCGCTGAACTGATAGGTGTTGACCCGAACACACTCGCCGCCGCCACGACAGCAAATTTTCAGAAGCTTTTCGATATTCAGCTTCGGCAGTAAAAGCTCTCCATACACGAAGTACGCGAAACCATTGGAATCGTTATGTTTGCAGCCAATTCGACTC
>JBFWPK010000027.1:0-61251 GCA_050250045.1 Pyrinomonadaceae bacterium
CACACATTCCCACAGCCGCTTGGAAAAGCCCAAAGCGGCTTTCCCACATTCCCACAGCCACGGCTGCTACTAAAAAACTACTAAAGGAGAAAGAGAGTTTTTTGTCCTAAAAACTTGACTGGCTCAAAGCGTTCAATGGATACCAATGCAATTTACAATGTGGAATGTTCAATTACTCATTAGACATTGGACATTCTACATTGACGTTCATGATGAAAGCGTTCAATGGATATCAATTGACGTTCAAGAAAGCGTTCAATCGATACCAACGTATAATTTACAATGCAGAATGTGTAATCGCTCAATGCACATTTTACCTTGATCCGTATGAAGGATATCGACAACCCGATAGTCGCGAAATCGTTTGCGTACGCACTGCGAATCGTCAAGCTATATCGTTATCTTGTAGATGAAAAGAGAGAGTTCACGCTCAGCAAGGACTTGCTCGTTTCCGGAACGCACGTCGGAAAACATGTGATGGAAGCTGTCAACGCAGAAAGTAAGCAGCGGTTCACGATGGAAATGGGAGCGGCCCTGAGGAAGGCTTCGGAGAACGAGTACTGGCTGCATCTATTGCATTTCTCCGAATATCTATCCTTGAAGGAACTCGAATCGATGGACACTGACCGGATCGAGCTTTCAAAGATGCTGACCAAAATAACCGTAACATCTCGAACTAATGTCTGAAATACTAACGTCTACAGAACGCAATATTCGATTCATTACGCTTAACCGCCCGGAAAAGCGGAATGCATTGAACGATTCGCTCATTGCGGCGTTGAAGGATGCTCTGCGGGAGGCGGATGCTGATGAAAATGTGTTTGCGATCGTTCTTCGCGGTGCAGGTAAGGATTTCTGTTCTGGAGCGGACCTGTCGTCGATTCAAAAGATCGCGACGGCTTCGTATGAGGAGAATCTGGAAGACGCCCGGCAGCTTGGCGAATTGTTTCTGCTGATCCGCGAGGTCAAGGTTCCTGTGATCGCCGCGGTGCACGGCCGGGCACTCGCGGGCGGCTGCGGCCTCGCGACGGCGTGCGATCTGGTTGTGGCGACAAATAACGCACGGTTCGGTTATCCTGAGGTAAAGATCGGCTTTGTGCCCGCGATGGTCGCAGCGATCGTGCGGCGAAATCTCGGCGAGAAGAAGAGCTTTGAACTCCTCACGCAGGGATTTGAATACTCAGCCGAAGAGGCCCTCGCTCTCGGCCTCGTCAATCGTGTTTACACGCAGGACAGCTTCGACGGCGACAATTTTACAGTCGTACTCGAATACGCCTCCGTTTACGCAGAGTTGAGCCGTTCAGCCGTCGCGATGACAAAACGCCTGCTCTACGACATTGACGGCGACGATTTTACCGCCGCTATCGATAAAGGCGTCACAACAAACGCAAAGGCGCGGATGACCGACGACTGTCAGAAGGGAATCGCTACATTTTTGGAGAAGTAACTGCAACGCCAGCCTATCGGCTATTATTTTTTGGCATCAAAGGTAAGTGAGGGGCGACAAATGAAGAAATCGGGATTGGTATTAATTCTTGTATGCAGTCTTTGTTTAGGTCAATCTGGCGATAAACCAAATAACAGCAAGGTTGCAAACACCAGCTTTGAAAAAGTGTCACTTTGTCAATTAGCGGATAGCCCCGGAACATTCAACCGCAAACCAGTTGAAGTCGCTGCTTTTGTCTCACATGGATTTGAGGACTCATCAATTTTCGATGCTGGATGCGGCGAACGATATTCCGGAATTTGGATGGAATACGGTGGAACTGCTAGTACTTCCACGATGTACTGCTGCGGCTTTACGCCGAAATCGACTCGCCCAACTGTCTTAAAAGTGGAAGGTGTGGAACTGCCGCTGGTAGCAAACGATAATTTTAAGACGCTGAATACCTTGCTTCACGAAGATCACGGGCGAATTGTGAGGGCGATACTTCGAGGAACATTTTTCTCCGGCAAGCAGGATCCATACCGGAACGGAAAGACAACGCAGTGGGGCGGCTATGGTCACATGGGTTGTTGCAGCTTGTTCGTAATTCAAGAGGTTGTTTCAGTATTACCACACGATATCGACGGGCTGGATTACGCATCCTCAGTTGACCAGCCAGATACAGATAGGGAGGGCTGTGGAAGCTACCAGTTTCACGACGGCGGAGATTGGAAAAATCTTATTGACCAACAACATAAAGCCGATAATGGCACGGACATATGGCGTTACGACAGTCCTGAAAAGGTTGCTTCAGAAGCTTTGGCGAAACTATTACATAAACAGCCTGCGGCGATAAAACTTGAAGAAACAAGGAAAGCCTCTGGTCGAATCGTTTATCACTGGCGACCAAACAGGCAAAACGGTGTACGTTACATGGTCGTCGTAAATCGACCTTATTCACTGTCGTTGCAAGCAAAGGAACCGGCAAGAACCATTTGGACGGTTGCCCAAATGTATAGCATCTGCAATTAGCAAGACTCACTTTAGAAATCTTCACGCCTCAACGACATCGACGTTGTTTCAATCAGCGATTTTGGGATGAGGGCGGGGAAGCAGGCCATATTTTATCTCATAGCTCGATAATTTCCATATCCTTGCGAAGGAGTTTGTTGACGATTTGACTGCGGTCAACTTTTTTCGCAGCGGACAACTTATCGATAAAATCCGCGACTTCGCGGTCGAGATAGATGGGCAGGTTGAATTCGCCGTCGCGGTTGTGGAACTTGCCTCTTACGCCTTTTGAGAAATCATATTCCTTCTTCATAGTTTTTGGTCTCTTTCTTTGTGGCTTTTCGAGCTGAAATTATTCGAATCCTTGCCGAGCTAGTAAGTACTTTCTCGAACGTGTGCACTAGAACGAGCAAGATGCCATTTTCATCCAGCCCTATTGTAATCCATCTTTCTTCAAATTCGCTATGCTCATCGTCCGTGATGGAAAGAATATGTGGGTCGCGAAAGATAGTTGTCGCTCGCTCAAAACTAACTTGATGTTTGCGAGCATTCGCCTTAGCTTTTTTCGGATCCCAGTCAAAATCGTATCGCATGTTCTACGCCTCGACGATATCGACTTTTGTTTCGATAAGTGACTTCGGGATGAGGGCGGGGAAGTAGGCCATGATCTCTTCGACCTTTGGGCGGCCGCCGGCGAAACCGGTGACGGCGGGCGGGCCGGTGAGGATGAGCGGGGCGATCTCTTTTGTGAAGCGTTCGATGTCGGCTTTGTTTTGGCCGCGGACGCCGATGCGGAGTTGGACTTCGGGGATGTCGGACGGGACGCGGACACTCTTGTCCGCAACGTTCGACGCTTCGGCGGACGTGAATGATCTCGAACCTTCGGTCGCCGGAGGAACCGGCGATGCGGACAGGAGTGTCCGCGCTCCGAGTTCGCCGTGCGTCGCGTTCACGCCGACGAATTCGGTAAGGATGGTGTCGAATTTCAATCCCAAATTATCGAGCCGCTGGCGAAGGATCTTGTCGGCGGCTTGCGCTTTTTCGAGAGCGTCGGGCCAGGCGTAGACGAGCGTGCCGACGGATTTCCAGCCGCCGGTGTAGGCGATCGACACTTTGTAGAAATCGGTTTTAGCGCTTCCTTTGATGCCGAAGACACGGACTTTATTTTCGCCGGCATCTTCCAACCGGATCGACGAAAAATCTGCAACGACGTCGGGGGTGATGTAGGCTTTCGGGTCGCCCATTTCGTAGAGAAGCTGTTCGGTGACGGATTGGACATTGACGCGGCCGCCGGTGCCTTCGTGTTTGGTAACGATGAACGTGCCGTCGGGCGAGGCCTCGATAATCGGAAAGCCGATGTTCGCCATATCGGGGATGTTTTGCCAATCGTACTGACAGTTGCCGCCCGTGCACTGCGCGCCGCACTCGATGATGTGTCCGGCGATCGTGCCGGCGGACACCTTGTCCCAATCGTCGAACGACCAGCCGAACTCGTGCATCAGCGGAGCAAGTGTCAGCCCCGTGTCGGTCAGTCTGCCGCCGACAATTATGTTTGCGCCTTTGTCCAACGCTTCGACGAGCGGAGCGGCGCCAAGATAGACGTTTGCCGATTGAACTTTATCGCGTATCGCAGAGAGCGGCCTGCCGTCATCCATTGAGTTGATCTCGACGCCCTGCGCGAGAAAGGCGTCAAGTTTATCGAGAATGTCGTCGCCGGTCACAACGCCGATCCTTACCTTGCCGTGCAAGCCAAGTTCACGCGCAGCATCGCGAATCGCCGCGGCACAGCCCGCAACATTAACACCGCCGGCATTTGAAAGTACCTTGATGTTCTTCTCGACACAATCGGGCAGGATCTCCCGCATGAGCGTAACAAAATCTCGTGCGTAACCTGCGTTCGGGTCGCGCGCCTTTTGCTTTTGCACGATCGACATCGTGACCTCGGCAAGATAGTCGAGCATCAGATAATCGATCGGGCCCTTGCGAACCTGGTCCACCGGTGCCGTCAGCAGATCACCCCAAAATCCCTGGCCGCCCGCTACGCGAACTTTCTGTTTCATAAAGGAATTAGAAAACAAAAAGAAAGGACGGTCAACAATCGATCTTTAAATCGAATGCCGGCCGCCCATTCATTCTGGCAATAAGTGGTTATGGCTTCTTCTCGCCATCACCCACAACGAAATCCTTTGTGGCATCCGCGCCTTTCTTGGTTGCGTACCAAACTTTCTTTGAAACCCACTTCGTGCCGTCCCATGTGGTCACGACAAACCACTTTCCGCCTTCGTATGCAGCTCCGCTGACCCCTTCAGTTACGTCGATGGAATACTTGCCAACCTTTTTGGATGTTTTGACAGTCTTCTTTGCCGCACTCTTAGAAACATCGCCGGTCACATCGGCAACATCTCCCGTTGTGTCGGCCACCTCTTTAGCTCCTTTAACTACCGCCTTTTTGGTCACCGACGCCGCGTCCTTGACGGCATCGACGACCTGGGCATTCGAGGTGTTGTATGAAAATAGTACGACTACTGCAAATATCGCAACGCTAACAAAACTCGGTAATCTCATGATCTTTTGTCTCCCTTATTTGAAACCCGGCCAGTCAATGAACTCATTCATCAATGTAGATGCACTTCGTGTGCCAAAGAACGCATCATGCTTTTCGTCGATGCGCGTCGAGGAGCGCCGAAGTCGGCCCCGGCAGTTTTCAGATGAACTTGCACCGAGCGCTTCGCTCGAATGTTCGGCCTTTCTTTGAACATAGCTCACGATGGGCGCGGAATCAAAACCGGAACGTCAATTTTCAATGGGAGTTCTGACGCAAAATCGCGACCGAGGAAGTTCAGGTTCTGATCGGCCGTTCCGTTAACCTCCGGAATGAGTTCCGACGCGGGCGATCATCATACGGATCGCGCGATCGCTTGTTTGGCTTTGGAGCAGATGAAGGAGAGGGAGTCGTGTTGCCGGCGCGGCGAGCAGGGATGGACGGCGGTGATCAAAGTCGTCCGGCGGAAAATGAAGCGGCGTCGAATTTCTTCGACGCCGCTTGCGAGTTACTTCTTCTTTGGCGCTGCTTTCTTTTTCGGAGCAGACTTGGCGGCCGGTTTCGCTGACGACTTGGCAGATGCCGATTTGCCAGCAGCCTTCTTGGCGGCCGGCTTCTTGGCAGCGGCTTTCTTCGCAGCCGGTTTCGCGGCGCTCTTTTTCGCTACAGTCTTCTTCGCTGCCGATTTCTTAGCGGCAGTTTTCTTGGCGGCGGGTTTCGCAGCCGTCTTCTTCGCCGCAACCTTCTTGGCTGTCGGCTTCTTAGCAGCAGCTTTCTTTGCCGCGGGTTTAGCGGACGACTTCGTCGCCGCCTTCTTCGCGGCCGGTTTTGCCGCAGTCTTCTTGGCCGCCGGCTTGGCGGCCTTTTTCGCGGTTGCTTTCTTCGCAGCCGGTTTCGCGGCGGCCTTCTTCACCGCCATCGCGGCAGTGTCGACAACACTGGTGAGTGACGCAGTTGCGTCACCCATTGATATTTTTGTTTCCATATTATTTTTCTTAGCTGACATCGTTCCTCCAAATGAAATTTCTTTCCGGTCTAATACCCCTTGATCTTTTGAGCGCGTTCCGAGTCGGATCGGCTCACAACGAATCCACTGCATTCGTTTTGGATTGTGTGTGTGTGATTTTCGTTCGTGTGTCTCGCACAATGTTCTGTCTGACATCGAACTTGGTCAAGATCTGAAATTGATCTTGTAAGCGCACAATAACATATTGCGAAAATGATTACTACCATTTTCCAAGAATTTCTTTAAGTTTTTTTTAATTGTTTCTCGAAGAATTTCGCGCTCGATCCGGACGGAGAGCGATCATGTTTGCGCTCGAACATTCGCGTTGATGAACTTCACGATATCTTCGGTCGACGTGCCGGGTAGAAAAACTTCCGACACGCCTTTTTCTTTAAGTGCCGATATGTCTTCTTCGGGAACAATTCCGCCGACGAGAACGAGTGTGTCCGTCATACCGTTTTCGTGGAGAAGATCTACGATGCGTGGACACAAGGTGCGGTGTGCCCCTGATAAAATCGATATCCCAACGGCGTCGACGTCTTCCTGGAGAGCGGCGACCGCGATCATCTCCGGCGTTTGGCGCAGGCCGGTGTAGATCACTTCCATTCCCGCATCGCGGAGCGCGCGGGCGATAACTTTCGCGCCGCGGTCGTGGCCGTCAAGGCCAGGCTTTGCAACCAACACTCTGATCTTTCTGTTCTGCATAGAAAAATTATTTCGAAACGAACTGAGCAAACGGCCCCGAAAGTTTTACAAACTTTGCGATCTCGCTCCAATTAAATTTATAGCGCCCTTCCGGTTGGAGCGCTTCGATCGCGTGCGGGAATCCGTAATCATAAATAAAAGTAACGCCGTCGTCGTCGATCGCAAATTCGTCAAGGTCTTTCGCGGTGAATTCTTTGTCGGCGAAAAGTTGTGCGGGATCGTTCTCGTTAATATCGGAATCTTTCTTTAGTTCGGCTATCGCCGCTTCGATCTCCGCTCGCTGCTTCTTTTTAATAATTGCGACTAGTCCATTAAGGTTCGCGAACGCGTCGGCCGAAGTTATCCTCTCGCCGTTTCGCAGATCGACGACAACGGTCCGCGAGGTCTCGTCGGGATAGGCCCCGACGCCGGACATTGATAGGGTGATAACAAGAATGCCGCGTGTATTGTAGTTTACCTCGTAACCCGCTTCCTCAAGCCACTGATATTCCGTCACCTCTTCATTAACATCGAGGTTAAGCACCTTTCGATAGCTGATGGTGGATTCGATCTTGCGCGACATGGCAGGTGTTGAAGCCTTCACTTTCGGATAGGCCACCGTGAATGTTTTCTTAAAGTCGGCGATCGGCTTCGGGCGTGTGTAAACGGTTTTCTTCGAGGTGATCTGGACGCTCTGCGCCGTGACCGCAAAGGCGAGGCCGACGATAAGGGTGGTCGCGAAAAGGAAACGTTTGAGCATAACTAAAATGACAAAACCGGATCGATGGTCGTTGTTCGAAGCTTGGGTCGACTACTGGGCGAATTTTATCGATCCGCTTCCACAACCATATTAGGCGAACCGAAAATGCACCGCAATTTCGCGCCGAACGATTTGGACTGACGCATTGCCTGCCACATTTCTACCCAGCCATGCGTATTGATCCAAAGCGGGTTGAAACTCTTGATGGGTTTCACTATTCCGTAGCGCGGTTCTTCCGATTCGATGATGAATGATCCGAACAGGCGATCCCAAATGATCAACGCACCCGCATAGTTCTTATCAAGGTACTGTTCGTTCACGCCATGGTGGACCCGGTGGTGCGAAGGCGTGTTGAAGATCCATTCGATCGGGCCCAGAGGATTTATCAATTTTGTATGGATCCAGAACTGATATATCAAATTGAACCCATGCATAACGACGAACATCCACGGAGCAAATCCGATCAGCATCACGGGCGCGTAGAAGATCCAGTGGAGCAGTCCGCTGAACCAACTCTGGCGAACGGCAACGCTAAGATTGTACTCTTCGCTGGAATGATGAACGACGTGAAAATTCCAAAACAGCCGGGTCTCGTGACTGATCCGGTGAAACCAATAATAAGCAAGATCGTCAACAAAGAACAGGATCACCCACGACCACCACGCGTCGGTCGGAAATTTGAAAGGAGCAAACCGATATGCCGTTTCATAAATGACCGAAATGAATAAGCCAAAAAGAAACCCGAAGCCGACACTGACGAATCCGATCAGAATATTGTTCCATGAGTCCTTCCTGTCGTACACTTTAACGCCGGACCTGTTCGCCCACCACGCCTCAGCGGCGATCGTAGCGGCGAAAAATGGGATCGCGATCACGACGGGATTGAACATAGCAACGGCCAGCCCTTTACGATAGAGATCGGGTGAGCGTATTATTCCCAATTATCGATCACTCGATTCACAATTGCCAATCGTCAGGTTTGGCGAGAGAGGAAAACCGAGCAAGATTATTGAGATGAAAGGACGAAATATAAAGAAGGTCATAAAGATCGTGGTTATGCTCGCGGCGGCAGCTTTTGTCAGTGCCCAGTTTATTCGTCCGACGTTCGTCAATCCGCCGCTTGTGGCCGGTGCGCCGATCGAAGATTCGGTGCAGGTCCCTGCCGAAGTGCAGATGGTCCTTTCGCGTTCGTGCAATGACTGTCATTCGAACAAGACGCTCTATCCGTGGTATTCGCAGATATCTCCATTCTCGTGGTTTCTCGCGGGACATATAGAAGACGGCCGCGCCCAACTGAACTTCAGCGAATGGAACACATATTCGGCAAAGAAGAAAGCGCACAAGCTTGAAGAGATCTCCGAAATGGTCGAATCCGGTGAGATGCCGCTGCCGTCATATCTTTGGATACATCGCGACGCCGCACTTAACGCTGACCAGATCAAGCTTCTCTCCGATTGGGCGAAGGGAGCACGCGCCCTGATGCCTTCCGAATAGTGAGAAAGTGGCCCTATGTTCGTGAATTTGCTCCCATTATAAGAAGAAGAAAGCGGATCGGCCGCATCGGAATCAACGCCTTGCGGCCAATTTTGCGTCAGGCCACGAAACCTCCAGGACCGATCGGGAAGCATTCCTTGGACCGGTTTCGTGCCGCTTGCAGATATAGTTTTCATTCCATTCAAAACTTCGTATAATCAACAAAGCAAATCTTGTGCCGAACCGTCAGGCGGGCCGGTGCATAAATGGTCGAACATAGGTAATGTCCTCTCTACGACTCACAACAAATCTTCAGCAGCGAATGATCCTGACACCGCAGCTACGGCAGCGGATCGAGATGCTCCAGATGACCTCAATGGAGCTGTCGGAACTGATCGAGCAGGAAATGACGACAAACCCGATGCTTGAAGAAGTACAGTCGGGAGATGAGGTCAAAGAGATCTCGGACAATATTCTGGACCAGAATTCGAATGGTGAGTACGAGGCCTTCGAGAACGGATACGATGCTTCCTCCGATCTGACAAACGCTTCGGCGGGCGATCGCGCGGAGCGAATCGAGACGCCGGACGATCGCGTCGATGCGGTTCCCGATGTCTCGGCACCTGATGCGGAAAACTCGGAAGTCAGCCTATCCGACAATGATTCTGATTCGTTCGAGGAGATCGACTTCGGCAGGGAGTTTCGCGATTACCTTGATCCGGGATACAAGACCCAGGAGCTGGAGTATAAAGAAGACGGGCCGACCTTCGAACAGTTCTTGTCGCGTACCGAAACGCTTGCCGAACACCTCGAATGGCAGCTTAATCTTCAGGAGATAAGCGATTCTGTTGAAGAGGCCGGCATTTTTGTGATCGGCAATCTCGATCCGGACGGGCGGCTCACCATTCCGGTCGACGAGATCGCCCGGCTTCTTGGACGCTCGGTTGAGACGGTCGAGAAAGCTCGGCACGTTGTGATGAATCTCGAACCCGTCGGCTGCGGCGCGGTTGATGTGAAGGAATGCCTGCTCGTACAGCTTGAGGCGATCGGAGAGGGGAATACCCTGTCGGTTGAGCTTGTCCGCGATCATTTGGAAGACCTGCAGCCGCATCGGCTTAATCACCTTGCAAAGGAAACGGGACGCGGCCTGGAGGAACTCGCGGCCGAGATCGAGGTAATCAAGACGCTCGACCCTTATCCGGGCCGGAGATATTCCGGCGAAGATGCCGTTTTTGTGGCCCCCGAGGTTTACATCGAAAAGATCGATGACGAGTTTGTTATCTATTTCACCGACGACGGCAGCCCGAGGCTGCGGATCAGCCCAACGTATCATCAGATGCTCGATCAGAGCACCACTTCAAAGGAAACAAAGGACTTCATAAAGGATAGAATGCGGTCGGCCGTCGATCTTCTGCGGAACATCGAACACCGCCGCCAGACGATCTATCGCGTCGTTGAGTGCATCATTCACCGGCAACGCGAGTTTCTTGAGAGGGGCGTCGAACACATCAAGCCGATGATGCTCAAGGACGTCGCCGAAGACATCGGGATGCACCTCTCGACGATTTCGCGCGTGGTCAATCGGAAATACGCCCACACGCCGCAGGGCGTCATCGAGCTTCGCCGGTTCTTTAGCGAAGGAATGATGAACGAGGACGGCGAAGAAGTTTCAACGCGGATATTGAAGCTCAGGATCAAGAAACTTGTTGAAGAAGAAGACACAAAATCGCCGCTGACCGATGAGCAGATCGCCAAGGTACTCAGTAAAGAGGGCGTTAAATTATCTCGGCGCACGGTTGCCAAGTATCGGGACCAGATGAACATCGCCGGTTCGCGGGAAAGAAAGACCGTGATCTGACACTAGAGGGATATTTGCAGGGAAAGGAAGATCAGAAAGGTAAACTTATGATAACTGAATACACCGGACGACACATCGAAGTAACACCGGCCCTGAAAGCTCACGCAGAGGAACTGCTCGACAAGATCGCCCACGTATTTGACGGAAAGGCCACAAAGGCTCATGTGGTCCTCGAGGTCGAACGTGGGCGGCACAGCGCTGAGGTGATCATAAATTGGCACATTGAGGTTTTGACCGCAAGCGCTACTTCATCCGATATGTATCAATCGATATCTCAGGCTGTGAGCAAGATCGAGAAGCAGGCATTGAAGGTTAAAAAGAAAGTGATCGACAGATCGCACAAGGCAAAGCGAGCAAGTTCGGTGGCTCCGGACAGGGACGGTGTTTCGCCTGAACCTCGCGGGGCCAGGGTCGTTGCCTCGAACGGATATGAGGTAAAGCCAGTGACCGTCGAAGAGGCCCAGATGCTTCTCGACGATCAGGAAGAGAATTTTCTCGTTTTTCGAAATGCCGACCACCAGCGAGTGGCGGTTATTTATCGGCGCAAAGATGGAAACTACGGGCTGATCGAACCGTAGTGTTTTAGGATACGCGGTGGAGGCCGCGCGCATTGCTCGCGGGGTGAATAATGAGGCTGTCACGGGCCTCGGCGCAGAGACTGTTTATGGCCAACAAGATCGCTCGCAGCAAACCGGCGGGGAAACAAACGAAAGCCGGGATAAAAGCGGGCCGATCGGAAGCTCCTGTCGCGGTCCCGAGCTTTGTGATCATCACGGGGCTGAGCGGTTCCGGGATGAGTTCAGCGACGAACGCCTTTGAGGACCTCGGATATTTTTGCGTCGATAATCTTCCGCTTACGATGCTTTCGACATTCGCGCGGCTTATGCAGCCGAACGATGAAGAGCAGAAGCCGATCGAGAAGGCCGCACTCGTCATCAATATTCGCGAGCGCCATTTCCTTTCAAAATTTCCGTCCGAACTCGAGAAGCTTGCCCGGAAGCGCCTCAGGCCGTATGTGGTTTTCTTCGAAGCATCGGACGACGTGCTTCGGCGGCGTTTCTCTGAAACGCGTCGTCCGCATCCGGCTGACACGGGTCGCGGCCTGCTTCCGTCGATCCGCTCCGAAAGGCGCGCGATGAAGGCGATCCGTGAAACGGCAGACCTGATTATCGACACGTCCGAGCACACGGTTCACACACTCCGGCGGCTTCTTGTTCAGAAATTCAGCCATTTCCCCGAGGCTTCGCCTCTTAAGGTCCAGATCGTCAGCTTTGGCCACAAGTACGGCAATCCCCGCGATGTTGATCTTTTGTTCGACGTGCGGCATTTGCCGAATCCCTATTTTGAACAAAGGCTGCGTGACCTTACCGGAGAGAATGCCGAGATCGTAAAGTATTTGAATCAGCATTCGGATGTGCTCGAAACGATTCGGCGCTTCGTCGATCTGATCGGATATCTGCTTCCGTTCTATCAGAAGGAGGGAAAATCATACCTAACGGTCGGCATCGGCTGCACAGGCGGGCGGCATCGGTCCGTAATGGTGGCGAACGCCATTCGTGATGCCCTCAGAAAGCTTGGCTACACGGTTTCGGTTGCTCATCGTGATATGCAAAAATAGGTTTGTTTGGAGGATGGCCGGCACAGATCGCGGAGGAGCAGCACGCCCCTTCAAATTCCTGTGCCGTTAGTGTATGAAGAAACACAAGGTAGGCGGCGTGATCGTATCGCACGGACGCCTGGCAACGGAACTGCTGGCGGCGGCGGAAACTGTGATCGGAGACCTGGACAAGGTCGCCGCGGTTTCGATCGGCTGGCACGATGACGTCGAAGCGGCGAAGGACGAGATCCAACGGGCCATAAACGAGGTATCGCAGGGCGAAGGAGTTCTCCTGATGACCGATATGTTTGGCGGTACGCCCACGAACATATCGGCAATGTTCCTCGAGGAAGGCTCGGTCGAGATAGTGACGGGAGTTA
Source organism: Pyrinomonadaceae bacterium (assembly GCA_050250045.1). Lineage (GTDB taxonomy): Bacteria > Acidobacteriota > Blastocatellia > Pyrinomonadales > Pyrinomonadaceae > OLB17. Next base: position 12,738 of record JBFWPK010000027.1, read on the forward strand.
ATCTGCCGATGGTCGTAAAATTTGCAACGCATTCGGATGAGATAGCCCTTAGCGAACTTGCGCGGGAAGTTGAAGAGCAGGGCAAACAGTCTATCTACCGCACGAGCGCGTTGTTGGAGCCGTCGAAGATGAAGAAAGATGCTTGAGGGCGAGGTCAGGGTCATCAATCCGCTCGGGCTGCACGCGCGCGCCGCGGCTCAGTTGGTGCGTTTATCCGGCGATTTCGGAAGTCGACTTACGCTGATGCGGCCGGAAACTTCTACCGAGGCGAACACAAAGTCAATGCTCGACCTGCTGATGCTTGCCGCTTCGGTCAATTCTGTGCTTAGGCTCACTGCCGAAGGAGATGACGAAGCCGATGCGTTTGAGGCCGTTCGCCAACTTTTCGTTGCGGGGTTCGGCGAGATCTGAATGAAGCAAATGGATAAACCTGGACTAGGGAAAAAAGTTTCGCTGATCAGCGCCCCGCTTGGTTACGGTGCGGGCAAGGCTGGGAGCGAGCTTGGGGCAGACGCGATGCGGCTGGCGAACGTTCGCGGACGTGGGCTGACGGACATGATCCGGGAACTTGGCTATGATACCGATGACCGCGGAAGTGTCGAGATCATTCGTCCTTCGGCCCCAGCACCGGCAAGCGCGAATCCGCGGTACCTGGAAGAATCGCTTCGCTCATTTGAAAACATTGCGGACAGTGTATTCTCATCGCTTGCGGACGAAAGGATACCGATCATTCTCGGCGGCGATCATTCCATCGCGATCGGCTCCGTTTCCGGCATATCGCGATATTTTCGGGAACGAGGCGAATCGTTCGGGCTGATCTGGTTCGATGCCCACGCCGACATCAATACGCCTGAGACATCGCCGTCCGGGAATATTCACGGAATGCCTCTTGCCGCGATCCTCGGCCATGGGAATGCGGAGCTAACCGGGATCGGCGGATTTTCTCCGAAGCTTGACCCTCAATATTTCGCTCACGTCGGCGCACGAGACGTTGATGAGGGCGAAAGATCGCGAATTCACTCGCTTGGGCTCAGGGACAACTTCTTCACGATGAGCGATATTGACAAGTTTGGAATGCTCGAATGCATCAACAAGGCTATTGATATCGCTTCCAAAGCGACGGGCGGTTACGCCGTCACCTTTGATGTCGATATGATCGATCCGCGTTTCGCTCCTGGCTCTGGAACACTTGTCCGCGGCGGAGCCACGTATCGCGAGGCACACCTTGCGCTTGAGGTTGTTGCAGAGCGCGGCGGAATGAGATCGTTCGAGATCGTTGAGGTAAACCCAATGCTCGACCAGAGCAACATTACTGTCGAGCTTGGATGCGAACTTATCCTGTCGGCACTCGGTAAAACCATACTCTAAGATCCTGGCGAATATTGACCCGTGGAAACGACCAATCTATGAGAAAAAGAGTCGGTGTCATTTTCGGCGGCCGCTCCGGAGAACACGAAATTTCCATCCGCTCGGCCGGAAGCGTCATTTGCGCTCTCGATCCGGATAAGTACGAGATCGTTCCGATCGCTATCTCGGAGGCCGGGCTGTGGCTGAATCCCGAACGTTCAGGAAAGCTTTTGAACGATGCTGCCCGCGAACGGGCCGACGGCGGCAGCGAAATAGGAGGACAGGATGACGTCGGGCTGTTCGGAGATCCGCGTTTCGGAGGGTTGATCGCGTATGACGCCGATCTCAACGACCTTTCAGAGCTAAAGCTTGACCTGGTTTTTCCGATACTTCACGGCACATTTGGCGAGGATGGCACGATCCAGGGGTTGCTGGAGCTTGCCGGAATTCCATATGTCGGTTGTGGTGTTTTGGCGTCGGCCTGCGGAATGGACAAGGTCGTGATGAAATCGCTTTTTCACGAAGCTGGCCTGCCGATGTGCCGTTATCTGTGGTTTCTCCGCCGCGACTGGGAACGTGATCCCGAAAAGTTAGCATCGCGCATCGAGAGTTCGCTGGGCTATCCGTGCTTTGTCAAACCGGCCAATCTGGGATCGTCCGTCGGCATATCCAAGGCGACCGACGCTGCATCCCTAAGGGCCGCTATCGATCTTGCGGCACTCTACGATCGACGAATCATCATTGAGGAAGGTTTGAATATGCGCGAGATCGAGTGCGCGGTGCTTGGAAACGACGAGCCCGAGGCAAGCCTGCCCGGCGAGTATGTTATCAGGAACAAGAGCAAGGCGTTTCTGGACTTCAACGAAAAGTACTCAGGCACCGGGAACAATGAATTCGTCGTTCCGGCGCCGGTATCCGAGGAACTCTCGGAAAAGATCCGGGCGATGGCGATAACCGCATTCAAGGCGATCGACGGGGCCGGGTTGGCAAGGGTTGATTTTTTTCTGCGGAGCGATACGGGCAGCCTGCTGGTCAACGAGATCAACACAATGCCCGGGTTGACCGATGCATCCGGCTACCCGAAAATGTGGGCAGGTAGTGGCGTGCCGTTTTCGGATGTACTGGACCGTTTGGCGGAGCTCGCCATTGAAAGGTATGAGGACCGGAGCCGTAATCGCACGGCACGGCCTGTTGAGTGAGAGAAAATAATTCGAACAAATGGAGGAATAATTATGTCGGTAGCTAAAAATATTGAGATCACTTCGTCGTCATCAAAAGGATTCGATGACGCTATAAATTCGGGCATTAACCGTGCGTCGAAAACGATCAGCAACATTCGCGGAGCGTGGGTGAAAGAACAGAAGCTGGAGGTCGCTGACGGCAAAGTCACGGAGTATCGGGTGACAATGATCGTGACCTTTGTTCTGACGGACGATGATGATGAGTAGTTGATTCGACTCTAGCGATAACCTATCGCGCTATACTTTTGAAGTGGCCGGCCCCTTTTCACTAAGGGCCGGCCATTTGCATTAACAAGTACTCCCTACACCCGAAAATCGTACCATTGTTCCGGCCCGCATCACTTAAGTGTCGCGTAGCCCTTCTTCGTACGAATGGTTAGGCCGCGCTTTGCCACTCGAAGTTCGATCGATCTCCATTTGCCGTCATTGTCCTGATCGAGCGGCTCGTAGCCAAGCGTATATTGGATGCCAAGTTCGTCGACAATATCCTTTAACGCCTGACGCAGCACGGCGCCCCCCGGCGTGGCAACGAAACGGCCGCCGCTTTTCTCGGCAAATTTCTCCAAAACGGCCTGATTCTGTATCCGCTCCCTCACGCGCGTGTCGGGCGACGACATATCTATCGTGTAGATGAGCGCACCGGCGTCGAGCGCCGCTTTTAGGGCCTTGTCGGCCGATCTTCCGCTGATCGTGTCTGCTCCGTCGGACAGTACCACGATCGCCTTGCGTTTTTCCTCTCGTGCCTTTAGCTCGCGGGCCGCCTCGAAGATAGCGTCATTGAGGGCGGTCATGCCATCCGCTTTTACGTCGAAAAGCCGTTCACTGACATCGCGATTCCGCGAAAAGTCCTGGACCAATTCCACTTTGGAAGCAAACTGGTAGATCGCCGCATTGTCGTTCTGGCGAAGCCCCGCAAGGAAATTGATCGCGGCCGACCGGGCCATGCTCATTCGGCTTGCCATGCTGCCTGAACTGTCGATGAGAATTACCGCGGCAAACGGGGTCTCGGCCGCCGAGAAATAGCTGATCGATTGACGAACGCCGTCCTCAAAAACACTGAACTGCTCGCGCTCAAGCCCGGAAACGAAGCTGCCGTTCGCATCGAGGATGGTCGCATTGAGCAGGACGGTAGTGGACTCGATCTTGACCGGGGCATCTCCGTCCTGACCGGCGGCATAGGGGACCGCACAGACAACAGTGAGGATCAAGAATACCAAAAGCCGGACGTGTGGTTTCGCAAGGATCCCGATCATTTTTTCAGTCGAAGGAATCTGACGATCTTAAGGACATTATTCGAACTTTGAATGGCGAGAACCGAGATCGTAAAGCGGGAAGTTTTTTTCAACTCATCGACCAACTTGACCGCCATCTGCTTAAGATCGGTCATGGCCTCGTGCTCGGTACCGGGCTGTCGCGGCTTTTCTAGTTGATCTTCGTCCGGCTTGTCCGCACCGTCGCCGTCGCCGCCAAGGCTTTTTCGAATGCGTTCGACGAGTTCTTCGACCGAATCCAGTTTCGCCTGATCGTCGCGGGTCAACTGTTTGTTCCGCTCGAAGGCCTCCTCAAGCTGGCCGGTCAATGCAAGCAGCTCTTCACCCCGCCGCAGCAATTCATCGTGCTCTTTTTTCGACTTTTCGGCCCGCTTCTTTGCGATAAACTCGCGAACAGCTTTGGGCTGCTGTTTCTCATTCGGCGGCCCCATATCGAATGGGTCGCGGCTTTCCGTCTGGGCGGAGATCCCGGCGGCGAGCGAAACAACGAATACGAGCAGGGAAATTATCCTGGCCGGGAACGATCTTCGAACGCGATGGGTGAGGTAGTTCATTAAGCCTAGTTACTCGTCACCTGGGGATCGTCGGGCGAAACACCGGTCACGGCCTCGACCAGCTTTACGAGAAATTCTTCCTCGGCCTGGCCCGAACTTGGTACGGTCCTCCATTCGGGCGAAAGCGCCGAACCGGCCAACCCTTCGACCTTTGCTATCACCGATACATTGTTCTGTATGCCGTCAAGCTGCTGGACCTCGATGGTCAGGACATACCTTCCCTTGGACCAGGCATAATCGGCGAACTCTATATCAGCGTAACGCCGCAATTCGCTTTGGGTGATCACCGAACCCTTCGAGAAGACGTACGGCTGGGTGACGATGATACCTTCGCCAGGCCGCGACGATGCCTCGTCGATCAGTATTTTCTTTTCCTTCAGGACATTCGCGATAGTATCTATCATAACGTCCCGGCGGGAATTGAACCGATGCGGATTCGGCAGCCGATCGCGAACACGCGTCTTCCCCTTTCCCCAATCAAACGACCGTGAAACATCCGTACTCCGCGATGTGGCCTTAGCCGAATCGTCCTTGATCTTTTGCGTTTGCGGATCAACGCCCTTTTGACCAAAAACGCCGATCGAAGAGATCATTATCGCCGAAATTATCAGAAGAGAAGCCTTCATATCCAATACCGCCTAAATTTGGAAGCCGTCCAAAATCAAATATAACCGAAACGATTTGATCTGAAAAGGTATGATGTTCGGCGGAGTGTGAGGGTTGTGCGGGCTACTCGCCGTCGGTTCCGTTTTTCGACTGCATTTCCCAGAGCAGCAAGTGCTTGAGAAACGCGTGATGTGCCGCAAAACCCGCTATTGCGAAGCCCGCAAGGCCGTCCAGAAATCCAGCTTTGAGGAGATAGGAACGAAGAAAAGCGGCCGGGCCGGCCGAAGCAAGCGCGAACCCCGAAGTCCGGCGGCCGTCGGCGAACATCTGTTGGGCGGCCAGCGGAGCATAGCGTTCGCCTATCATCGCGTGGTGATGAGCGGCGTTTTCGACGCTAAAGTGCAGCAGATCTCCCCTCAGGTCGACGATCGTGCTCTCCGGCCGCATCTCGACGGATTCGTGAATAAGCCGCGGTTTCCATTTGCCGCGACGGCGATCGAACAGCCTGAGCTGTCTGTCGGGGTACCACCCGCCGTGGCGAACTGCCCGGCCCATATAAAATGAAAGCCGGGGGATTCGGTAACCGTCGGCGGGCGTGCTTCCCAGATCGAGGATCTCGTCGCGAAGCTCCGGCGAAACCCGCTCATCCGCATCGATACTGAGTACCCAGTCGTTTTTAGCGGATTCGGTCGCGAATCGTTTTTGAGCCGCAAAACCCGGCCATTCGCGCTCGATAACCTGGGCGCCCATGTCGAATGCGATCTCGCGGGTTCGATCAGCGCTCCCTGAATCGACGACCAATATTTCATCCGCCCACGTGACGCTCGTTATAGCGTCAGCAATATTCCTTTCTTCGTTAAGGGTAATGATCGCAACCGAGATCTTCACGGCAACGATTGTCGCAGAACCGTGGTGAACCAGCAACGTAGAAACCGGCCGGTTGACGCAGCGGACGACTCTATTCGCCTCTCGTCAACCAGCGGATGACTGTGACGAACTGCCTATTTATCGTTACTCGGCGACTCAACGACGATGTTGTTCATCTCGAAGGTGGTAGATGTGACCTGCTGCAGGTCGGCCAACGCCTTGTTGTAGTCGGTTTCCGCCCTGATCTCGGCATTTCGGGCGGCGGTCAGTGCGTTCTCACGTTGAAAGAGCAGAAAAGTTGTCGAACGGCCAGATTCCAACAACTGTCGTTCCCCCTCAAGCTGTTTCTCGGCATTTTCCCGGGCACGCCTCGCCGTCAGGACCCTCTGCCGCGAGGTTTCAACGGCCTGGACGGCGTTTCTCACCTCAACTATCACTGCCTGTTCCTGCTGCCTCAACTGCGCCTCGATCTGATTGTGAGCTATCTGGGCTCCCGCAAGGTTTGCTTTTGCGGTTTGATTGCGAAGCGGGAAGGACAAGGTCACGCCAAAGGAGACATTCGGGGCATCCGAACGAAACAGGTTAGAGAATGAGCGATTGAATCCTCCGATCAGATACGGCGGAGTTCCGGCGACGGGTGTTACATTTTGATCGATCGTGTCACGGCCGTGTAGCATGAGCAGCTCGTTCAGCCGCTCGCGCAGCGCGTTGTCATTACCCTGATACTGCGGGACAAGGATGGTATCGCCGGATGCATTCCCGAGCGAGAGACCGTCCAGCGAGAGCGTTGTGTTGAAGTCGATCTGCGGTTTCGTCTGGTTCTTGAAATACGTGATATCGACCGCATTGATGTCTCGCGCAAGCCTGAGACGCCTAAGCTCAAAACGATTGTCGATCGCGTCCTTTATCGCAGCGTCCATGTTGACCGCTGTCAGGTTGAATGCAGGCTTGTCGGTCGGGACGAATGTCATTGTCCACTCGGCGGCGCTTGCATCCTTGAGGATGAGCTGTTTCAACTGGTTCTCGGTGGTCGATACCTGCTGGGTCGCAAGCAGAAGATCGCCTTCGCGGTTCGCGAGTTCCGTTTCAACCTCGGCCCGGGCAAGCGGGGCCGCCGCTCCGGCGTCGATCCTGGCTTCGACCTGCCGGAGGTTCTCCTTGGCGAGGTTTACGTTCTGCACCCGGTTCTGCTGGTCACGGAGTGCGAAAACCAGGTCCCAATATGTACGCTGTACCTGAGCGATCGTGTCGATCGTCTGCCGGCGAAAGTCGGCGTCGGTCTGTTCAAGGATGCGGCGAGCTATCCGAATATTCCTGCGGTTGTTATCAATACCAAAGTTCCGGAACAACGGTTGACGATAGCGGATGCCAAGGCTTGTCGAAAAGATCGCGCTTGTTCCCCCGCTGCCGATCGATCCGGAGCTTACCTGCGCCTGCGAGAACCGGTTCTCAGTCCGCGTATTGTTGAAGAAGACCTGGTAATCGCCGCCGCCCTGACGGATCAGATGTTGAAAATTCGCGTTCGCGTTGAAATCGTTAGTGGCGGAATTGCCGGTAGTCGAGCTGCGGGTAAATGTCGGCGTAACGGTGAACACGGGATCGTAAACACCGAGCAGCGAACGGATCGTTGTTTCCTGTATGCGGACATCGTCGCGAGCGATCTCGATCGAGTTATTGTTGCTCAGGGCGCGACGGATCGCCTCGTCCAAGGCGAGCGGGATCGGCGTTGCCGTCTGCACCCCGACTCGCGAAACAGCAATGTTCGGCGAGGACGGTTCCCGATCAGTCGCGGTCCCGATGGTGCTGGAGACGGCAGCCGGGCGCTTTTCGGCTGGATCGAAAGCTACCTTGGCGATGTTCTCCGTTTGGGCGCTGGCCGCGCCGGCGGAGCATAGTAAAATAAGAGCAAGCAATGTAAAAGGCCCTCTCGGGCGATAACGACTATTTTTCATTTGAAGGACCGCTCCAGAATTCAGATCGCGACCAACCAGGAACTGCAAAAACTCAAACTGGTTGTACGTCCGCATTTTTCGTTTGTTTCAACAATTTCCCCCTCGCCGACGGCCTCACGCGGGATTCTCGACGCAGCCGGATGCCCGAGAATGTCTGCTCAGCGCGAGTATTCCGTGGAAGCGTCGGGCCTCGCAGCGAATTGATGTTGGCCGTAAATTAGGCTATGTTTAAGGCTTTAGAAAGCCAAATAGTCTCGGAGGAATCTTATCAAAAATGGGGATTAAAGTCGGTATCAACGGATTCGGCCGCATCGGCCGCAACATTCTCAGGTCCGCTCTGGGCGACAGCGACATTGATTTTGTTGCCGTTAATGACCTTACGGATACGAAAACGCTGGCCCATCTGCTCAAGTATGACTCGATCATGGGCAACCTTGAACAGAACATCACCGCGGACGGCGATACGATAAACATCAACGGCGAATCGTTCAAGGTATTCAGCGAGAAAGACCCGGCGGCGATCGACTGGGCGTCGGTGGGCGCGGAGATCGTGATCGAATCGACGGGCCGGTTCACAAAGGCGGAAGATGCGTCAAATCACCTTCGCGGCACGGTGAAAAAGGTCATCATATCTGCACCGGCAAAGGGCGAGGATATCACGATAGTCCTTGGGGTGAATGAGAATATGTATGATGCCGGTACTCACAACGTGATCTCCAATGCGTCATGTACTACCAACTGCCTCGCCCCGGTCGCAAAGGTGATCCACGAAAAGTTTGGCATCGTGAACGCCTTGATGAACACGATCCATAGCTACACGAACGACCAGCAGCTTCTTGACCTGCCGCACAAGGACCTCCGGCGTGCCCGTGCCGCAGCGGTTTCAATGATCCCGACCTCGACCGGAGCGGCTAAGGCAGTCGCCCTCGTTATTCCCGAGCTAAAAGGGAAGTTTGACGGGATCTCCGTCCGTGTGCCGACACCGAATGTTTCGCTGGTCGACGTCGTGATGAACGTCGAAAAGGACACAACGACCGAGGAAGTCAACCGGGTGCTGAAGGACGCGGCGAACGAGGAGTTAAAAGGTATTCTGGCCTTTTCCGAAGAGCCGCTCGTGTCGATAGATTTTCGCGGCAACCCTAATTCTTCGATCGTTGACGCAGAGAATACAAAAGTGATCGGCGGAACGGCAATCAAGATCCTTGCCTGGTACGACAATGAATGGGGCTATTCCTGCCGCGTTCGCGACCTGGTGAAGTTCATTGCTGACAAAGGCCTTTGATTCGACGTTTACCCGCATAGCCAGGAATAGATCCGTATCCTGCATTTACGACGAAAAATGAAAAACTCACTCAATCTTGTTGCCGCGATCCTGATCTTTGTCGTCATGGGCTGTACCTGTTCCGGCCTTGACAAGTTTCGAGGTAAAGGAGATCCGCCGCCAGTGCCGCCGGCACCATCAAATCGCGGGCCGGCAGCACCGGCCAACACTACACGGGCTCCCGGCTCTACCTCGACAACGGGCCTGTCGATGGATAAGTACAACCAGCTCAAGATCGATATGCCGAAGAGCGAGGTCGAACGCATACTTGGCGGTCCCGGTGAGGAGATCAGTCAGTCGTCCGGCGGCGGAATGACCTTTTCGGTTTTCAAATGGTCCGGCGAGGGCTATACGTCGATCATAATCTCGTTCAAGAATGACAAGATAATGTCGAAATCTCAGGTCGGGCTCAAATAGCAGGCATTTGACGTTACTTCGAGCGGCCCGCTGCGGTATCTTGCCGAGGGCCGCTTTTGTGTTTATCGCGTTCGTCGCGGTCTTTTTGTCGTTCGTTTCGTGTTCCTTTTTTTCGCTCCCTTGCTCTTCTTCTTGACGGCCGGCGTGCTTTTCTTCATCGTTGGTTTCATCGTCGCCTTCATGGCCGGTGTCGAGGTCATCGTAGGGCCCTGTCGTTTCATCGATGGCTCTTGCTGCGCAAACGTCGTCGCGGCAAGGATCAGGGCAAATATCATCGTCGATAGAATGGCTTGTTTCATTGGTGTTTGATCTCCCATCACTCCTGGCTCCGAATGTTGCATCTGTCATTCGGGCTCGGTAGTAATATTCGTTATACTTTTGAAATTGGATTTTATTCCCCAAGGTGAATGACGCTTATGAGCAAGAAGACCATCAAAGACGTGGATATCGCCCGCAAACGAGTTTTTATCCGGGTGGACTTTAACGTACCGATCAAGAACGGCGTGATCGAGGATGATACCCGTATTCAGGGAGCATTGCCGACCATCGAATATGCGATCGACAAGGGCGCCCGCGTGATCCTCGCGTCGCACCTCGGACGGCCGCTAAAAGATAAGAAAAAGGCCGAGGAGAAGGGAACGGAGTACGATCCTTCAAAATATACGCTCCGGCCGGTGTTCGAGTACCTCCGCACGCTTCCGCAGCTTCAGCACATTTCGGGCAAGGCTGACGAGCCCGTTTACTCGAGCGACGAAGGTACCGCTGTTGGCAAGGCCGAGATCAAGAACGACCGGGTGTTTTTCGCCGAGGACTGTGTCGGCCCGGACGTGGTTGAAAGAGTGAACGGGTTGAAGGAAGGTGAAGTATTGCTGCTCGAAAATTTGCGGCTTCACGCCGGCGAAGAAAAAAATGACGAAGGGTTCGCGAAACAGCTTGCCGAATTGTGCGACGTTTACGTCAACGATGCCTTCGGAACCGCACATCGAGCGCACGCGTCGACCGAGGGAATAACGCATTTCGTGGATACCTGCGTGGCCGGACTGTTGATGGAAAAGGAGCTTAATTTCCTGGGCAAGGCTCTTGACGAGCCGGATCGTCCGTTCGTCGCGATCCTCGGCGGTGCGAAGGTGTCCGATAAGATCCCGGTGATCGAATCCCTGATCGACCGCAAGGTGGACAAACTCCTGATCGGCGGTGCGATGGCATACACGTTCTTCAAGGCACATGGACTGACAGTCGGGAAATCGCTGGTCGAGGACGATATGATGCCGACCGCCCTTGAGATCGAGGAGAAAGCAGCAGCCTCGGGTGTCGAACTTCTGCTGCCGACCGATCATCAGGTTGTCGATTCCTACGAACCGCTGACATCACGAAAAGCGATCCCGATCGACTTCACGAACGCCGGGTTGGTTGGGCTGGACATCGGCCCGGAAACGATCGAGGTGTTCAAGCAGGCACTTGAGGGAGCGAAAACCATCGTCTGGAACGGTCCTATGGGAATGTTCGAGGAGAAACCGTTTGACGAAGGCACCGTCGCCATCGCACAAGCGGTTGCCGAGGCCACCGAAAATGGAGCAACGTCGATAGTCGGCGGCGGCGATTCGGTTGCCGCGGTAAATCAGGCCGGGCTTGCAGACAAGATCTCGCACATCTCGACCGGCGGCGGGGCGACTTTGGAATTTCTCGCGGGCGATGTTTTGCCGGGTGTTGCGGCTTTGGATGACCGATGATGAACGGTTTTACTCAATTTGTTTTGGGAAGGAAACGAACTCTTGTTTTCTTCGCTGTGATGGGAGTATTGTTGCTGGCGGCTTGCCGCGGAGCAGGAGGCGATTTGCAACAATCTAAAGGACATCCGGGAGTATCAGACTTGTCTAATGCGGACCTCAGGGCTTTGGCAGACAGCTTGTACGCCAGACATGAGTATTATCGTGCAATACCTGTTCTTGATGAATGCATTCGGCGAAAGATGAGCCCCGACGAGATGTTGTTTCGGAAAGGGGTTTCGTTGCATTCCATTGGCCGAATAGAGGACGCCGTCCAGATCTTTCTCGAAGCGGTTGAGCAGAACCCCAACCATGTCAAGGCTCACTATAACCTTGGCGCGACCTACTACGAACTTCGTGAGTTCGAGAGGTCAATTTCAAGCTATGATGTTGCGAGGAGCCTGGAACCAACTGACGACCAAATCGTTTATGGGGTCGCCGCCTCGCAGTTTGCTCTTGGCCTCTACGCCAAGTCGCGGGAAAACGCTGAAACCGCGTTGCGAATGAACCCGGAAAATGAAAACGCGAAGGCTTTGATGGCTATGCTTAACGCACGTAACTGATGACGAGAAAACCTGTAATTGCCGGAAACTGGAAAATGTACAAGCTTCTTGGGGAAGCAGTGGACACGGCCTTGGCTCTTAAGCCGCTTGTCGCAAACGCGAGCCATTGTGAGGTCGTGATCGCGCCGGTTTTTACGGCGTTGAAGACCGTGGCGGACAGGCTTGAGGGCTCTAACATCGGTGTGGCCGCGCAGGACTGCGCCGTTCAGAGTGAGTTTGGGGCACACACCGGCGAGGTTTCACCGGTGATGTTGAAGGATGTCGGGTGCCGGTACGTGATCATTGGGCATTCGGAGCGGCGGCAGTTTTACGGCGAGACCGATGAATCGGTCAATAAAAAGACGAGAGCGGCGATCGGGCGCGGGCTGACCGCGATCGTATGCGTCGGCGAGCATCTGGCTGAAAGGGAATCGGGCAACGCCGAATCGGTTGTCAAAACGCAGCTTGTCGGAAGTCTGGCCGGATTGACAGTTTCGGATATGGAACGTATTATAATCGCTTACGAGCCTGTCTGGGCGATAGGTACGGGTAAAACCGCCACGCCTGAACAGGCTCAAGAAATGCACGGGCATATTCGGCGGACAATAGCGGAAACGCACGGCGGCGATGTTGCGGATAAGACTCGGATCCTTTACGGAGGATCGGTCAAGTCTGATAATATCTCGTCACTGATGGCCCAGGCGGATATCGACGGTGCGTTGGTCGGCGGAGCTAGCCTTGAGGCGGAAAGCTTTGCCGCTATCGTCAATTACAAATAGTTCGGAGTACCGCCTTTGGCGGCACGGCCCGTCGAAACGGGAACTCCGAACAGAAGAAGGAAGATCACTTAAGTGCTTTATATTCTTTACGTTCTATTTTTTCTCTCGTGCATCCTGCTGATCGGCTCGGTGCTGCTTCAGCCCGGCAAGACGGACGCGGGAGCTCTGTTTACGAGCAATGTTTCGAGCACGGCGTTCGCGCCGCGCGGAACGGCGTCGGTACTTGGGAAATTCACTATCGGGGCCGCGATCGTGTTTATGCTGTCGGCGCTTATGATCTCGATGCCGGCGTTGAGCGGGAATGTTTCGGTTCTTTCGGCCACCGAAGAAGCACCGGCCGAGGCCACGCCGACACCCACTCCGGAGACTGCTCCGACGCCCGTCGCCGCGGCTACGATCGGCCCGGGAAGTGAGCAGACGATCACGATCGGTGATACAAACGCGGCGCCGGCGAATTCATCGGCTCCGGCCACCGGTTCCGCTGTCCCCGATCAGCCGAATCCGCCGGCGAACAAATAGCTTTTTGAAAACCCTTGCTCAGGTGGCGTAATTGGTAGCCGCGCACGTTTGAGGGGCGTGTGGAGAAATCCGTGCGAGTTCGAGTCTCGCCCTGAGCACCATTCTTGAAAGGCTGTCCGAGAGGGCGGCCTTTTTTCGCTCCCATGGAGTCTATTTGACGACCATCGTACCGGTTCCCTCATCGGTGAACACTTCAGCTAAAAGAGCGTTGCGCTGATTCCCGCCGATCACATGAGCCGAACCGATTCCCCGATCCAGCAGGGAGATGAGGTTTTGCAGCTTTGGGATCATCCCGCCGGTCGCCTTGCCGGTTTCGATCATTGTGCGTGCCTCGGCCGCGGATAGCCGCGAGATCTTCGACGCATCATCGCCTTCGTTCAGATAGATGCCGTTCACGTCCGACAGGAGTATCAGCTTCTCCGCTTTTAATTCGGCGGCTATCTCCGACGCGATCGTATCGGCGTTGATATTAAAAACTTTTCCGTCGTTGTCGGCGGCCAGTGACGAGATCACCGGCAGGTAATTGTTCAAAAGCAACAGATTGATCAAACGGGCGTCAACATCAACTACGTCGCCTACGTGGCCGAAATCGACGTGCTCCGTCTCGCCGGTCTGCTTGTTGACGACTTGCTTTGGCGGTCGCTTCACGGCCTTTATGACTCCACCGTCGACGCCGGACAGCCCGACCGCATCGATGCCGCGTCGACGCAAGGCGGCCAGTATCTCGGTATTGATCTTTCCGCGAAATATCATCTTCGCCAGATCGAGCGTATCGTCATCGGTAACGCGACGGCCTTCGATGACGGTCTGGACGACACCAAGCTTTCTAGCCAGCTCCGACAGCTGTTTTCCGCCGCCGTGGATGACGCAAACGCGGATGCCAACCTGATGCATCAGGGCTAATTCCTCGGCGAGCGATGCGAGATTCTCTTTATCCTCGGTGACCTTGCCTGAGAATTTCACGACAAAGGTCTTTCCCTGAAAACGCTGGATGTAGGGAAGCGATTCGCGCAGTAGGTCGAGTGTTTCGATATTCATTTGATCAGTTCCGCCATTATCGCCTTCTGCACGTGCAGGCGATTCTCTGCCTGATCGATCACGACCGAATTGGGTGAGTCGATAACGCTGTCCGCGACGATGACGTTTCGCCGCACGGGCAGGCAGTGCATAAATATTGCGTCGGCGGTTCGCGACATCTTCGATTGATCGACGATCCAGTCCTTTCGCAGGCCGAGGCGAAACGCCATATCTTTGTCCGGATCGCCGTAGCACTCTTTGCTGCCCCAGCTTTTTGTATAGACCACGTCAATACCGTCGAACGCCGCGTCCACATCGTTTACTATCTCAACGCTGCCGCCGCTCGCCGTCGCGTGACCTTCGATCTGGGTCAACAATTCATCGTCGAGTTCGTATCCTTCGGGATGCGCGATCCGCACGTCGTGCCCGAACTGGGCCGCCGCGAGAGCAAAGCTGTTCGGTACCGCCATCGGCAGCGGCTTAGGATGCCACGCCCAAGTCAGCAAAACCTTTTTCCTTCCGCCGCCGAGCTTTTCGCGGATCGTCATCATGTCAGCCATAGCCTGGCAGGGATGATGCATCGCCGATTCGAGATTGATGATCGGCTTGGTCGCATATTTGGCAAATGCGTTCAGCACCGGATCGGTCCGTTCGGTTTCCCAATCCTGCAGCGGAGCAAACGTGCGAACGCCGATAGCCGAAACGTAACGCTCCAGCACCCGAACGAATTCTTTGAGATGCTCGGTCTTGTCGCCATCCATCGCAACACCTTCACGATGCTCAAGCGTCCACGACGTGCCGCCCGGCTCGAGGATCACCGGATTGCCCCCGAGCTCGTAGATCCCAACTTGCATCGAAGCTCGTGTACGAAGGCTCGGGTTGAAAAAAACAAGGGCGACTGATTTCCCAGCAAGAGGCTTACTGCTGGTCGCTCCGGACTTAAACTTCGCCGCTTCGGATAGCAGTCGGTCAAGTTGTTCCGTACGCAAGGAGGCTGTGGCAAGAAAGTCTTTCATCGATAGGTATTAAGAAACGCGTGTTCAGACGCGCGGTGTTCCCACTGTATGTTCGCCAAGTGCTTCTATCAGAAAACTGACTTCCTCAATTGAAACGCAAAGCGGCGGAAGCAGACGTAGCACATTAGGATCGCTTGACGTTCCGGTGATGATACGATTGTCGAGCAGCTTCTGGTGAACGGGCGAACATGGCCCACTAAATTCGATTCCCAGCAAGCAGCCTTTTCCGCGCACCGTTTTGATCGAAGATGCGTGGGCTAGCGAGTCGCGCAGATGATCTTCTACCTGTATCGCATTCTCGATCATTCCGTCCTGCTCGATCGCCTCCAGAGTCGCGACAACGGCCGCCATCGCGAGCATTCCGCCGCCGAAGGTCGTGCCGAGGTCGTTGATCTTGATATTGGCCGACACTTTGTCGTTTACCAGACAGGCGCCGACTGGCACGCCGCTCCCGAGCGATTTCGCAAGGGATATGATGTCCGGCACGACTCCGTCCGCGTGCCTGCTGCCGGCGAAGAACCAACTCCCCGTGCGGCCGATCCCGGTTTGGACCTCGTCGAAGATCAGGATTATGCCGCGCTCGTCGCAGAGATCGCGTAGCTGTCGAAAGAATGTCGGCTCGGCCTCGATCACGCCCGCCATCGATTGGATCGGTTCGAGCATTATCGCCGCGGTGTTATCGTCAACAACCGCCGCAACGTTCTCGATGTCGCCGAACTTCGCAGCGACGTGCCCCGGCACATTCGGCTTGCCGATGTCGCGGTATTTGCCAAGGAACGTCGCCGAGATCGAATCTGCCGTGCGTCCGTGGAATCCGCCGCCGAAGGTGACGATCTTCTCGCGGCCCGTGGCCATGCGGGCCATTCGCATCGCGTTCTCGTTCGCCTCAGTGCCGGAGTTGCAGAAGAACGCTTTTGTCAGCGGATCGGGAGCAACCGAAACCAGCTTCTCAGCAGCTTTGGCACGAACTTCGGAGTAGACCAGATTGGAATAGAACAGGACTTTTTCGGCTTGCTCCTGTATGGCCTTCACAACATGGGGATGCGAATGTCCCGTCGCGCAGACCGCGTGACCGCCGTAAAGGTCGAGATATTTCTCGCCGTTGCTCGTCCAGACCCAAGAGCCTTCGCCGCGCTCGATCGCGATCGGCATTTTCTTGTAGGTCTCGACCTGGAACGCGTCTTCGAGTTGTTTTATTTCGTTAAAGTTCATCAGGCTAATCGACTCCCCACCTTGGTAAGGCGGGGAGCTTTGCGCGTCAAGGATTCCCGCCCGTAAACACCAATCCCGTTTTTTCATCCAGGCCGACCATCAGATTCATGTTCTGTACCGCCTGGCCGGCGGCTCCTTTGACAAGATTGTCGATCGCGGAGAAAGCAACGATCTGTTTACCGTTCGAATGTGTCGCTATGTCGCAAAAGTTAGTATTCTTCACCCAATTTATGTCCGGTGATCCTTCGACGACGCGGACGAAGAATGAATCTTTGTAGAAATCTCGATAGAGATTGTCGAGATCTTCGTTTGTGATATTTGTGGTCGTCTCCATGTAGCAGGATGCGAAGATGCCACGCGATACCGGCAGGCTGTGCGTCATAAAGACAAGCTCGCTATCAAATTCGCCGACCGTTCGCAAGCATTGCTCGATCTCGGGCAGATGCTGATGCTGAAACGGTTTGTACGCATAGAACGAGTTCATCCGCTGCGGATGATGCGTGTTCGCGGCGGCTTTTGCTCCGGAGCCGGATGAGCCGGTCTTTGCATCGACAATTATCCGTCCGGTCAACAATCCGCTCTTCACTGCCGGAGCAAGGGCCAACAAGGTCGCGGTCGCGAAGCAGCCGGGATTGGCAATGTACCGGGCCGATCTAATTGATTCACGGTTGATCTCGGTCAGTCCGTAAGCAAACCTGGCCTGTAGATCGCCCGCGTGATCGAGTTTGTAGAATCGCTTGAATATCTCAGGGTCGTCGAGGCGAAAATCGCCGGACAGGTCGATAGCCTTTACACCATCCGGCAACTGTGGGACCAAACTTAATGCGTGACCGTGAGGCAAGGCAAAGCACGCGACGTCGATATCGCTCAATTCCGACAGGTCATCTGGTGCCGGTGAAAAGCTCAAATCGGTCAATCCGAAAAGATTCCGATGCACCGCCGAAACCGATTTGCCCGCGTGTTCGTTTGCTGTTACCAACACGATCTCTGCGTTCGGGTGAAACAGCAGGATCCGCAAAAGCTCGCTCCCGCCATACCCTGAACCGCCAAAGATCGCGACTCGAATTTTTCCTGGCTTGCTCACGCGAAGACGACCTCCTTCTTGATCGAAAGGTCGAGTGCGTCAAACAATTTGGAGCCGTCCCGGCGTGCATTTCCGGCTTTGAGCCCGAAATGTTCCCGGACAAAATCCTCGCCCATCTGCGAATCGGTCACAGACCCGGCGACGACATTGATCTCGATGTCGAGCTCCTTTAAGACCGCGATACCACCAATAACGCCAACGTAATCTGACGCGCAGAACACAAAAGACGAGATCGCCGCTTTGATCTCAGCATCCCTTAACACCGAATCAACCGCATAGCCGCCTACTATTCCGTCGCCAAGTTCGACCACGATCAGGTCGGGCCTGAACGTATTCAGGTGATTTAAAATGCCCTTTGCAACCGATGGCAGGTCACTGTGGTCCACCGTCGATGGCAAGCCACAGTCGAGAAAACTCGCGGTTGCGATGGCCCCGTGGTCCTGCATATTCAGGGTGTCGCGGAGACAGGCAATTCCCGAAAGTTTCGCCCCCGCCACGCGAAGGCCCTGATTCGCCGCTTGGTGGATCAACTCGGTCGCCGCCACGGTCTTGCCGGAGTTCATGCAGGTACCCGCAGCCATGACGATCGGGGCGGTGGGCAAAAGATAGGCCGACAGCTCCAAGCCGTTGTCCGAAATATTCAGCACATTTCCATCAGCATCACATGCCGTGCCGATCACTTCCACTTCGATCGCATCCGACAGCGAAGAGTGATGCCCCAGGCAGACGCCGATCACGCCACCCATATTCAGCAAATGGAGCCGGTCGCCGGTTTTGACCGAATCTGGCACATCCCCGACAAACCCTTTCAGCGCACGACGCTTTCCCAGGACGCCGAGCAGGACGTCGTTACGGTTAATTTTTGCAAGCCGTCCGGTCGGGAGTTCGAGGTTTCCGTACGTCACGCTTTCGGACAACGCTCGAACGACGATAACGTCCCCTGCCACCGGGAATGTGTTCGTGTCAACCACGTATACATTCCGCCCAAGCCCAAGCGGCGTGGTGGCCGAGCCTATCTTGTCTATTTCCACTTGCTTCATTTGTCGAATATTTCCCAGATCTTCTTTATCACTGTCCGTTGTGAGCGGGCGTTCTTAACAGCGACAAAGATGGTGTCGTCGCCGGCGATGGTCCCGACTATTTCGGGGATCCTTGCCCCGTCGATCCTTACGGCTGCGGCGGACGCAAGGCCGGGATCGCACTTTGCCACAACCAGTGAATCACCTGAAGTGTCGAGGCCTCGGAGTCCGAAGGTCGCCGCGCCGTTTGGCCGCGCCGGCAGTGTATAAACACCCGCGGCCTTTATTACCCCAAGTTCCTCCAGGTCCCGCGAGATGCTTGCCTGAGTAACATCGAAGTTACGTGAGCGGAGCCTGTTTGCAAGCTGTTCCTGGCTCGCCAAAGCCTCGCCTGCAATGATCTTTAACAGTTCGTTCTGTCTCTGTGACTTTTGCATATCACTATGCATCTATAATGCATAAGTAGTGTATAGATGTATGACGCTAATTGCAAGTTGTCCGACACCGGCGCCAATTTGGGAGCGTCCGGAAGTTCATTTTTGCAGAGGGTCGCGCTTTTTTGCGCTCGGCGCGCTTCGTAAGAGAAGGCTAGAACAGACTGAGTTTTATCCTGAGATATTTTTTAGGGTTCTGGCGGAAATCATAGATCAGTTTCGTGCCCTCGCTTGAAAACTGGTTGATGTTCGAGGCGGTTTGATTGAGATTGTTATAGAGCGTTTCGTCGGTGATGAGTTTGCCGATGGTGCCCTTGCCCGCCTGAGCATCCGCTATCAATTGTTCAATTCGCGTTGCGGTTGAGTTGAACCTGGCAAGCGTCTCGCGAGCATCATCGTAGAGCTTTTCGTCTTTCAGCAGCTTCCCGGCGGAACCACGGCCGGCGGAAAGGTCCGCCGAAATAAGTTTGAAGTCATCGGCAATACTGTTGATCTTTGCGGCGGCCGTGCGAAGATCGGCGATCGCGGCCCGACTCTCGTTGTAGAAAGCGTCATCCGAGAGGAACTTGCCCGCCGTGCCGCGCCCAGCTTTCAGGTCTGCGGCAATGCTCTCGAGTTGGGCGACCGTCTGATTAAGGTTGTTATAAAGCGCTGGATCATTCACTAACCGCCCCGCCGTCCCCTCACCATTATTCACCTTGTCCAGCGTCGCCTTCATCTCGCTGATCGTCGCATCGAGGCTCCGGTACAACGATTCGTCATTAATGATCCGCCCGAGCGTGCCTTCGCCCTGATTAGCCTTATTAAGTATTTCGTTGGCAGGAATGGCGAGCTTGTTTATTTGCCCGAGCAGTTCATTGCCGGTCTGCGTAAGCTGATTGATAGAGATGGCAACGCGCGACTCCAATACCGCCCCTTCGTTCACCGGGGATCCTTTTACCGTGCCTGGGGTGATATTTATGGTCTTGTCGTTCGCCAGCAGGGAAGTGGCGATCAGCTGCGCGGTCGAATCGGTACGGATCCTCTCGGTTATCGGCTGGCCGTTGAGCTCGCGGTCAACGGACATCACAGCCTCGACCTTGAATTCTTCCGGGCTGTCAGGCGGCAGAAGCTTGACGCTTTCGACCTTCCCTATGCGTACGCCGGCCAACTGAACTTCCGAGCCTTCCCGCAGTCCGTCGGCCGCCGCAAACCGGGCCTTCAAGGTGAACTTTTTCTCAAATGGATTGAAGTCGCCGGTCGAATTGAGGATAAGGAACGCCAGCACCGCGAGCCCGAAGAGTACAAAGATCCCAACCCGCACCTTGCTGAATGTTAATTTCTTTTTCGTCTCGACCATGATCAATCAATTCGACATTTATTTCCCATGCAGAAACCGCCTTATGTATGGATCGTTATTTCGCCCAAGCTTTTCGTCTGTCCCGCGAAAGATTATTTTTCCGTCCCGCAACATTATCACTTCGGTGTTTATCAAACAAAGCTTTTCACCCTCTTTCTCGAACAATACCTGGCCTTCCTCATCAACGACGGCATATTCGGACGACAGGTATCTAAGGTTATTCATCTCGTGCGTGACAAAGATCGAGGAAACATCCTGAAGGTCGCGGAGTTTGATCGCAAGTTCGCATATCGTCCGTGCGGTTGGCGGATCGAGCCCCGCTGTAGGCTCATCGAACAGGACGATCTGCGGGTCGCCGATCAATGCCCTTGCGATCCCGACACGCCGACGCATACCGCCCGAAAGCTCGATCGGCATTTTTTCGATCGCATCTTCCAGCGCAACGAACTGGAGCATCCGCCTGACCTCGGTTGAGATGTCGGCCTCATCGACCCTCTGTTCCCGCAGGCGATATGCGACGTTCTCATAAACCGACAGCGAATCGAACAAGGCGCCTTCCTGAAACACCATCCCGATCTTTTGCCGGACAGGCATCATTTCCTGCTCGGAGTGATCGGTAATGTCCTCTCCATCGATCAGGATCTGGCCGGCGTCCGGTTTCAGGAGCCCAAGGATCAGCCGGATTATTGTGGACTTGCCGCCGCCGCTGGCTCCCAGGATCACTTTCGTTTCACCGCGACGAACGGTGAAGCTGATACCGTTCAAAATGACCTTATCGTCAAACGCCAGGTGGACGTCGCGAAACTCGATGGCCGGCACAATTCGATCTGGTTCGTCGATGGCCTGATCGAGATCGAACTGCTCGAGTCCTTCGTCGTTGGTCGCCTGAAGATTGTCGTCGAGTGCAGTAAACATCCGCCTATATTACTCCGACCCCCAACATCGACTGGATCGCCTTGGCAAGGAAAAAATCAAAGATAATAACCCAGATCGACGACAGGACGACCGCGTTGATCGTCGATAGCCCGACCCCGGCCGTGCCGCCCCTTGTTGAAAGGCCTTTATGACAGGCGATCCCGCCGATCACAAGTCCAAAGAACAGCGGCTTGATGACCCCGCCGATAAGATCGTCGGATGTGATGCCGTTCCGGACCGATGTGATGAACACGTTCTGGTCCTGATTGAATATGTACGACGCGATCGTGCCGCCGCCGATGATCCCAAAAATGTCAGCGGCGACCGTCAGCAGCGGCAGCATGACGACAAGGGCAATCACCCTGGGAGCGACAAGCTTTTTTATCGGATCGGTCCCGAGGGCCCGCATCGCATCGATCTGCTGAGAAACGACCATCGAACCAAGTTCAGCGGAGATCGCCGAGCCGATCCGCCCCGAAACCATTAGAGCGGTCAGGACCGGCCCGAGTTCCCGGATCAATGAAACGGCCACGGATCGTCCCGCCTCGTTGTGGATCCCGTAATACTGGAGCGTCGGAAAAGTTTGCAGCACGAGCACGCCGCCGGTGAAAAAGCCCGTCAGCAAAACTATCGGAAGCGACCCGACACCGATCAGGTCCATCTGGCGAATGATCTCATCGCCATATCGCGGACGGCGAAAAAGGCCGCGCGCGGCTCCCCATAAGAGCAGGCTGACTTCTTGAAGCTCGAAGAGAAACTTTGTTAGCGGATTCATTCGCGGACCGAACTGCTTGCGTCAAAACTCTGGATTGAAAAAGGTTACAACGAAGCTGGCGGTTTCCACAAATTGACAGGAAGCTTGGGGGTTCGGCTAAAAGTCGGCAGGTCCGATTCAAGAAGGCCTTATATATTGCGTAGTGTCGCGGCGCTGAGTTGGGAATCAGCGGGCTAGAATGAGGTTAGATCAATGGCCGGATGTGGGCAAAGTCCTTTCTGCGATCTGGTCCGAGAAAAGATACCGGCCGAGTGACCATCGGCCGGCGCATGCCTGAGGTGGGTAACCGCGGGCAGAGCTGAGCGGGCCTAGTTCACTTGCGGCTGGTTAGCCCGGCGCCCTCGCCGAGTCCTGCTGCCCGGCCCTTGGCGTTCTTCGCGTTCTGCGGCAAACCGCCGCCGCATCTCGCGAAACTTAAGTAGCTGGACCGGGGTCAATACTTTTCTGACCGCGAGCTCGTTCCTGAACTTGATGCTTGAAAGTTCCGACTGCGCGGCCTGAAACTCGGCAAGGCGAGCAGCTACATTCGCATCGTCCACGATCTCTGCGTAAATGGCCCGGTTCAACTCGCGTTGCGCATCCTGGAACCGCTTGCGGGCAGCCAGTTCAACAGGCTTTCGCTCATGGTTGATGCGTCGGACCGCTTCGATCTGCTCCGGGGTCAGGCCGAGTTCGCGCATCAGATTCGCACGTCGCGGCCTGATAGGGGCATCGCGGCCAGCCTGTTTGCTCTCTTGCCTGAATTCATTTACAGGCGTCGGGTCCTGAGCAAAAACTCCAGCACACAAAAACAGCGCCATGCCTGCCAGTGCGAGCGATCTAAAAATTAGGGGGTATTTCATCATCCGTTCCTCCGGTTATTCGTCCCGGGTTTCGACTTCGGCCAGCAAGTCGCCAAGCCGGAGCGTATCGTCGTCGTCATCCTCAAAATCGTTGAGCCTCGGAGGCGTCGTCCGTGCCGGCTGGGCAGGGGCCGGGCGGATAGCGGTCTCGACCTTTACGGGACGCGGTGCCGAACGCCTGATACTTTTCTTCGTCGAAGTCCTAACGGGCACGACGTCATCTGCCGCCGCTCTGTCGGCAGAAGGTTCCGGTGCCGAAACGTCCTCACTGGATCGGGCCGCCGGTGCCGGCGGCGACGGTCTTTCCGGGATGACGATAGGCTTAGTGTTCACGGCACGTGGAGACGGTTCGGGGCGGGTGCTCGTTGCGATCTCCGTCGTGCCCACCGCCAGGAACCAAAGGCCGGCGACAAGTGCAACGAGAACAAATGCTCCGCCGGCGGTGGCCCACTGTGCTGGCGAGGCGAAGAAGCCGCGAACAGCATCGATCCACGATACCGCCGCTGTTTCGCCGTACGGAACTACGATCCTCGGTGTCGCCATCGAAGCGAACGCGTCCCTTTTCCACTCATACACGCCCAGCCGGGCAAGCGACATCTCGGCAAATTCCGCCGTACAAGCATCGCACTCGGACAGGTGGGCCTCAAAAGCCGGCCTATCGACGTCGCCCATTTCCCCATAGAGATAGGTGACCAGATCGTCCGGCGAAGAACACGATGTGGAGAGATCTTTGCTCGTAAACATAACTTAGGCTACCTCAAGCTCAACCCGCGACAACTTCATCCTGAGTTGCTTCAACCCAGCGTAAAGACGGCTCTTTACGGTGCTGAGCGGGACGTCAAGCGTCTCCGAAATTTCCTGAAACGTCATTTCCTCAAACTCTTTCATAACGATGACCTGTCGCAGGTCCGAAGGCAGCGACGTGACAGCCTGCCTGACCAGAGTGTGCCGCTCCTTCGCTTCGGTCCGGTTCGATGGCGACAATCTTTCGGGTGCGACGAAAACCCGTTCGTCCTCGTGCTTTTCTTCATCGAGAAAATCTTCCGATCGCGTTTTTGTGCGTCGTTTCACTGTCAAACACTGATTGACGGCGATGCGGTGAAGCCACGAGGACACCTTTGCTTCGCCGCGGAACCGGGCCAGGGCCTTGTATGCCGAGATGAATGTCTCCTGCGCCGCATCGCGCGCCTCGTCCTCACGCCCAAGCATCCCGAAGCAAAGCGCGAAGATCTTGCGCTCCCAGCGCTTTACGATCTCGCCAAACGCCTCCGGTTCCTGCGAAACCGCAAGCTGCACAAGCTGTTCATCCGAGAGGTCGATAAACATTCAATCGCGTACCAACTTCGCTCTATACCAGATACCGCATTCGATCTCGAGCACAAACCCAACGCACTCACACAACTTAGACGCGGCATCTACAAGCAAAGTTTGAAAATTCGCCGCAGCGTTTTCTCACAAATGGACAATTTTCAGCGGAACTCGCCGCCTCAGCTCTCTCGCTTGGCGCGCGGGCTGCGTATTAGGTAAAATGTACAACAAGTTGGTTTGAATCGAGAATATTTATGGCAATTGTTGTAGGAATCGATGGAACGGGAAGTGCGTTTGTGCCCGGTTCGGGCCGGGATCGTGACTACGATGTCGCGTTCGCGAACAGCTTTGTAAGCAAGATCTGTAAGGGCGGCGGCCCAAACAAGACATACTTTCGTGGGCCGGTGGCGCTTGGCGGCGGTTTGGTTGAGGCGATCGCGGGCGGAGTCCGGTTTGTACAAGCCAGGCGGGCAGCGCGCGTTACCGATCCGGTGGTGCTTACCGGTTATAGCCGAGGTGCGGCGGGAGCGATCGCTATCGCGGCCCAGCTTCAGCGCCTGGGTATCGGTGTTAGGGCTCTGCTCCTTTTTGATTGCGTCGATCGACATTTGGCGGTTGATGCAGAGGTGATTCCGAACAACGTCGGGTTTGTTCATCATGTCATCCGCTCTTCGCGATCGGGATCACGCGAGAGTTTTGGGAATGACGGCATGAGCTATCGTGCTCCGACAGTGTTTCCGGCGGCGTATTCCTTCATGTGCACACACGGAGGCATGGGCGGATGCCCGTGGACACCGGCTCGGGGTCAACGAATGACCGATTTGATCAACGAGGGCGGCGTGGACGGAGCGACGAATATCACGTTTGCCCAGGACGCCTCCGTTTCTCAACAGGTTTGGGCCCACTGTCTGCCGTTTATGCGGACGCACGGGTTTATCTGATCCGTACTGGGGTTCTGCTATGCCAGAGTCGAACTCGCCGCCAGTAACAATCGATTCATTCACGTCGGGTGGGGCCGACGATGAAAGGCGGAGGATGCTCCGCCATTTTCTGGCGGCGCTCGCATATCGGACCCAGAAGGCCCTTCGCGGCTGCGATGCCGGTTTTCCTGATTTCTCGGCGGGAAATAAAACACGGACGCCCGCCGAACTTGTTCGTCACATGGCAAGCGTTCTCGGGTATGCCGGGACATTCTTTACCGGCGGTACCTACTGGCCCGCCCCGCTGCCGACCTTTGACGAAGAGATCGCGCGGTTCCATGCGATGCTGCAATCACTTTCGCAGCACCTTTCCGAAGGCCGTCCTTATCTCAACGGAATGACGGACGAGCGGATGCTCCACGGGCCGCTCTCGGACGCGATGTCGCACGCCGGCCAACTCGCGATGCTCCGCCGAATCTACGGCGATCCTGTCCCGCCCGAGAACTTCATCTTTGCGGATGTTTCCGCTGACAATCTTTCGTCCGATCAGGCCGAGCCCGCCCAACCGGATGATGTCTGGCCGGATGCCCTTTGACCGTCTGCCGAAATTTGTGCCGGTTCCGGTTTGCTCCAACTCAGCTTGAGTTCCCGTACGAAATACATACATTGCCCAATTCCCGCGGATTCCAAGTCCCGTGTTTGCTTGAGTTTGAACTTTGGTATGCATCTTGCCCTCAGTACTTCAAAGAAGAAAGCGGAGACACAAGGAGGAACAAACATGCTTTGGACAATTATTATCGTTTTGCTGGTGCTTTGGGCCCTTGGCTTTGGTTTTGCCGGATCGGCGATAGGCGGCCTTATTCACCTGTTGCTGGTGCTCGCGTTAGTGCTGCTGGTCGTGCAGCTGCTCACCGGGCGTCGGGGCGCGATCTAGCGTCACGATCAGCCTCGGCTCCAATACTGCTGGCCATTTGTGTTTGTCGGAACTGGCCAATGTCCGTGCCTTATCGGATTTAGGATTGTGGGGAGCGGCTTTCAATGATATCGTTTCGAGGAGAATTCCTGAACTGATCTCGAAATGCCATTACTTGATCCCGACAACGATCGTTCCAGGACGGATAACGTCGAGAAGAGCCGCCTGTTTGACACTCTGAACGACGAAGACCGGAGCGCACGGGACTATTTGAAGGTTCTGTTGCCGGTCGTTCTTGCGATCATTGTCATCAGTCTCGTCGTCATTTACTTTACCGTACCTGGCGCCGGCGACGAGGTTAGGCCTCCCGATGGGTTGGATGAGGCGATCAAGACGTACTATCGGGAAAATGAGAAGCGAGATGTATCAGGGGTTGTCTATTTTTATTGTGAAGGCTCTCATACCGCCCGAGTATCGCTGGAACAGCGGCCCGACATAACCGCCCGCGAGTTTGATCACGGGAATCGCCGGGCGGTCGCGATCCGGAACACCGATGGAACATGGCAGCTAAGCTCAAAGACCGTTGAGCCAAACGAAACTTTCGTGCCGTGTCAATAGCATTCACTCATGTGCCGGCCGCGGACTAATACGCTCGGGCGAACAAGACGCGTTTCGGTGATTCTTTTCCCGAGTAAACACAAGTCCCAGCCTCTTCCGTCGACAGCAGAGGGATGCAGCGGATCGTTGCCTTGGTTTCGTCCTTGATCGCGGTCTCGGTTTCGGCGGTGCCGTCCCAGTGGGCCATGATGAAGCCGCCTTTCTCGATCTGTTCCTTAAACTCGTCCCAAGTGTCGACGAGGAACGTATTTTCCTCGCGGAACTTGTGAGCCTTGTTGTAGATATTCCCCTGTATCTCGTCGAGGAGAAGCTTGATCCCGTCCACAAACTCGGCAGGCGAACTGAAGTCCGCCTTTCGGGATTCTTTTGTGAGTGTATCGCGGCGGGCAACCTCGACCGTGCCATTCTCAAGATCGCGCATCCCGATGCCGAGGCGGACGGGCACGCCGCGTAGTTCGTACTCGGCAAACTTCCAGCCCGACCGCTGGTTGTCACTATCGTCGTACTTGACCGAAATGCCGGCCGCACGCAGTCCGTCCAATAGCGGCTCGATCTTCTTACTGATCGCCGCAAGATCCTCGGGCGATTTATAGATCGGAACGACGACGACCTGAATCGGCGCAAGCTTCGGCGGGAGGACGAGGCCGTTGTCGTCGCTGTGGGCCATTATCAGAGCTCCCATGAGCCGCGTTGAAACGCCCCAGCTTGTCGCCCACGCGTACTCAAGCTGATTCTCTTTATTGACGAACTGAACATCGAACGACCTGGCAAAATTCTGCCCCAGAAAATGCGAGGTACCAGCCTGCAGGGCCTTGCCGTCCTGCATTAGTGCCTCGATGCAAAAGGTATCGAGTGCACCGGCAAAACGTTCGCTCGGCGTTTTGACACCCTGGATCACCGGCATCGCCATCCAGTCCTCGGCAAATTCGGCATAGACGCCGAGCATCTGGTGGGTTTCGTCGATCGCCTCCTGCTCGGTAGCGTGGGCCGTGTGGCCTTCCTGCCAGAGAAATTCGGCGGTTCGCAGGAAAATTCGAGTGCGCATCTCCCACCGGACGACGTTCGCCCACTGATTTACAAGGATCGGCAGATCACGCCACGACTGGATCCAGCCCTTGTAAGCGTTCCAGATCACAGTCTCAGAAGTCGGCCGGATGATCAGCTCTTCTTCGAGTTTGGCGTTCGAATCGACCATCAGCCCGCCGTCTCCGTCCGCCTTCAGGCGATAATGCGTGACAACGGCGCATTCCTTGGCAAAACCTTCGGCGTGTTCTTCTTCTTTTTCAAGGAAGGATTTCGGTACAAAAAGCGGAAAATAGGCATTCTGATGCCCGGTCGCCTTGAACATATCGTCCAATGCCCGCTGCATTTTTTCCCAGATCGCAAAGCCATACGGTTTTATCACCATACAGCCGCGCACCGCGGAGTTCTCAGCCAGATCGGCGCGCTTGACGATCTCGTTGTACCATTCGGAATAATTTTCCGATCTCTTCGGAAGTGCTTTGCTCATAAATAATCCTGCCAAATATGCGAAACAAGAATGATAGAGGAATTTCCGGAAAGAGACAATTTGCTTTTATTTTCCGCGAGGATTAGTGTTTAATTATTCTGTGACGACACTTCCAAAGAGTAAACAGCAGTACTATTCGGTAGAGGAATATCTCGAGATCGACCGTGCGACCGGCGAGCGTTGGGAATACGTGAACGGCCGGATATATCAAATGGCCGGCGAAAGCGGTGAACATGGCGATATTTCAACGAATCTTGCCATTGAAATTGGTTCACAGCTGAAAGGCAAAGATTGCAGAGTCCGTTCAAAAGCTACAAAGGTACGCAGCGGCTCGGTGTCAAAAGGAAACCAGCTGATGAAAGGGATGTTTTCTTATCCCGACATTGTCGTCATCTGCGGCGAGCCTGAGTATCATGACAAGTTTAGGGACATTGTTCTTAATCCAAAGGTGATAATCGAAATTTTGTCGGATTCGACAGAAAAGTTTGATCGTACCGAGAAGTTTACGCGGTACCGAATGTTTAATCCTACGCTCACCGATTATATTTTGGTATCACAGGACGAACCGCTGATTGAGCAGTTTGTCCGACAGGATGATGAGACGTGGAAACTCTACACGTTTGTGGGCTTGGACAAGATATTTCCAATTGAATCGATCGAATGCGAATTGCGATTGACAGAAGTTTACGACCGGATCGAATTTTCGGACGATGTTCTGAGTTCGCTTAGCGAAAATACATACTTCTAAAAAGCTTCATGAGCGAATTCAGCCTGGATTTCCAGGATACCGCCACCGCCTTTGCCGATAAATCAAACGCCGAATTAAAGGAAAAATACCGGCTTTTCCGCATGCTGAACTCGCCGTTCCTGAACTCGATAGGGACGCGGTCCGCCAAACTCGCTCTCTCGCTCGGACTGCCGGTCGAGGGCTTGATCAAATCAACCATTTTCGAACAGTTCTGCGGCGGTGAGACGATAGCGGAGTGTGAGCCAACGATCCAGCAGCTTGGAGCCGCCGGCATCGGGACGATCCTGGATTATTCGATCGAGGGAAAGTCAACTGAGTCCGATTTTGACAAAACCAAGGATGAGATCGTCCGGACGGTCCAGCGGGCAAAGGAAGAACCGAATATTCCGTTCTCCGTATTCAAGGTCACTGGAATTGCTCCGCTGGGCACGCTTGAGCGTTTGAGCAACAAAAAGAAGCTCGATGCGAAAAGCCAAACGAAATGCGAGCATCTGACGGCCCGGGTCAACGAGATATGCGAATTTGCCTATTCGGTCGGCCAACCCGTTTTTGTCGACGCGGAAGAAACATGGATCCAGGACGCGATCGACCGGATGGCGACCGAGATGATGGAACGCTACAACCTCGAGCGCCCGATTGTTTACAACACCATTCAACTCTATCGCAGCGACCGGCTTCAGTACTTGAAGGAATCTCGGCGACAGGCCAAGAACGACGGCTATATGCTTGCCGTCAAGCTCGTCCGGGGAGCGTATATGGAAAAGGAACGCGACCGCGCGGCCCAGCGCGGTTATCCCTCGCCCATTCAGCCGGACAAGCGGGCCTCGGACCGGGATTACAACGCCGCGATCGACTATTGCCTGGAGCATATTGACGATGTATCGTTCGTCGCCGCCACCCACAACGAGGCCAGCACCCAATACCTGGTCGGCAAGATGCGGGAGATCGGCCTTCCAAACGATCATCCGCACGTTTATTTTTCGCAGCTGTACGGCATGGGCGACAATCTTTCCTACGTGTTGGCGAAGAATGGCTACAACGTATCGAAGTACGTCCCGTACGGGCCGGTGAAGGACACGATCCCTTATCTGATCAGACGCGCTCAGGAAAATTCTTCCGCGGCGGGCCAGGTAAGCAGGGAATTGGAAATGATCGCGAAAGAATTGAAGCGGCGAAAGCTCGGTTGAACTTTGGCCGCGCCAGTATCGTAGGTTTGCTATGTTCTGCCCCAAATGCGGAAATCCCGATCAATCGCCTGAATCCTATTGCCGTGGATGCGGAACGTTGCTTCCCGACCTGGACAAGGCCCTCAAAAAAGAGATTTCGCCCGAAGAACACCTGAAGGTGAACTCTGTTTTCAGCCTTATGACCGCGGTTGTAAGCCTGGCACTTGCGCTTACGCTTTACACGACCGTCGGATTCAAGCCGGACACACCGTGGGTGATCTATCTGGTAGCTGGATTCCTGATCGCCATCTCAGCGTGGCAGATACAGACATACATCCGGACACGAATGCTTAAGAAACAGATCGAACGTCTGCGGCCGAAACGCCGGAATGATACGCCGAATGCAGAGGCCGTTCCCAAAGCGGCGATCACTTCTCCTTTGCTGAACGAACCGGACCTCTCATCCGTGGTCCCGTCAAGTATTACGGAAAATACGACCCGCAATTTGGTTCAGCGTTCAGCGAAGCCCAAGTAATAGGCGTATAGACCTGTCCGAGACCTTTCGCTCGTCATCGGTTTTCCAGATCTCGTAATCCTGGATGTCAGTTTCGTTAAGCGGAATATTTCGAAGCTGCGCAACCTGCGTACTTTCAAAAGCGCGGTTTGTGAGAGCAAGATGGGGGTGGCTGACAGATAGATTCTCGGCTACAACGGCGGCGTCGGCCATTTCGACATCGAGAAACAGTTCGCTGTAAGCCGCAAGGTGCCAGACCGTATCGTTTGCGGCCTCCTCGACCGCCAGGACGCGAAGCAGTCCAAAGCCACTTTCGAGCTGATATACCAGGAAATCTCCTGGCAGAAGGTCTTGGGCCATAATTATTTGAGATTAGCATGCCGGCCGAATAACGTCTAAGATCACGTTTTGGGCACACGACCCCATGGATCACGAAGAAATGCTAAAAGTTGCGATCGACGAAGCCCGGATCGGCCTTGCCGAAGGCGGGATCCCGATCGGTGCGGCTTTGTTCGACGGAAATGGCGAGCTGCTCGGCCGCGGACACAACCGGCGCGTACAGGAAGGCGATCCGTCGATCCATGGCGAAACCGACGCTTTCCGCAAGGCCGGCCGCCAGCGGACCTACCGGGATACGATAATGGTTACGACCCTTGCGCCTTGCTGGTACTGCAGCGGGCTTGTCCGCCAATTCGGCATTGGTACGGTGGTCGTGGGAGAGTCAGTCAATTTCCAGGGCGGAATCGACTGGCTCCGCGAATGCGGCGTGACGGTGGTTGACCTGAATTCGGCGAAATGCATTGAAATGCTTCGCAATTTTATCGACGATAACCCGGAGATTTGGAACGAGGATATCGGCGTCGAGTGATTGTGATGTCGCGAAATGGTAAAATGCGGATAACGCCGAAAGAACGGTAGAACGGAACGAAGACTGATCCGCGGGGTTATCTTCAACGCCAACAGGCCCATGAGGTAGCGGACGCGTTCGGTCGCAACAACGTCGAATACAATATATGTCAGATAACAAAGCAGTAATCATAAGCGCGGCGAGGACGCCGACAGGGAAGTTTCAGGGAGCTCTGAAGGGTTTTACGGCCCCTGAATTGGGTGCGATCGCGATCAAGGAGGCCGTTAAGCGTGCCGGTGTCGATCCGACAAAGGTTGACGAAGTGATCATGGGCTGTGTGGTCCAGGCCGGCATCGGGCAGGCTCCGGCCCGGCAGGCAGCCTTGAAGGCAGGATTGCCGCCGGAAGTTTCGGCTCTAACGGTCAATATGGTATGCGGTTCGGGGCTGCGGGCCGTGGCATTGGCTGGACAGTCGGTGCGGCTTGGCGATGCGGACTTTGTCGTAGCGGGCGGCATGGAATCGATGTCGAATATTCCTTACGCCATGCCCGGTGCGCGGGACGGCTATCGGATGGGAAATCAGACGGTAACGGACCTGATGATCCACGACGGCCTGTGGTGCCCGTTCGAGAATTGGCACATGGGCAACACCGGCGAGGTTGTGGCAGAAAAGCACCAGATCACCCGCCAAACACAGGACGAATTTGCATCAGACTCCCACCGAAAGGCGGCCGAAGCTCAGGCCGAAGGGCGGTTCAGGGACGAGATCATTCCGATCGAGATCCCGCAGCGAAAAGGTGAGCCCGTTCTTCTCGATTATGACGAACCGGTCCGCCCTGACACGACGGTCGAGACACTTGGCAAACTGAAGCCCGCGTTCAAGAAGGACGGCGGCACGGTGACGGCGGGCAATGCTCCGGGTGTCAACGACGGGGCGTCGGCGTTGGTGGTCACGTCCGAGGAACGCGCCTCCGAAATCGGCGTTGAGCCGCTTGCCCGCATCGTTTCCTACGCCGTTTCCGGCATCGAACCGAAATACATAATGCTTGCCCCGGTGGAAGGTGTCCGCCGCGCCGTTGCAAAGGCCGGTTGGGAACTCAAGGACGTGGAGCTTTTTGAGCTGAACGAAGCTTTTTCTGTTCAGGCATTGGGTGTAATGAAGGAATTAGGTATCGATCCGGAGTTTGTTAATGTAAACGGCGGAGCGGTCGCCCTCGGCCACGCGATCGGCAACTCGGGAAGCCGGGTGTTGACCTCGCTGCTCTACGAGATGAAACGGCGCGGTGCCAAACGGGGCGTGGCGGGCCTCTGTTTGGGCGGCGGCAATTCCGTGGCGATGGCAGTTGAGCGGAACTAGCGGCATGTAACAGTTGAATTACTAGTGGCGATTGTAAAAGACAAGCCACGAATGCACGAATAGGTTCTTCTTTAATTCGTGCATTCGTGGCTAACTTCTTAACTTTTGCTGCTTTCGAAATGTACGTTACAGGTCACGAGAAAGGCCTGGGCCCGGCGGGGCCTATCGGACGAAACTCGCGTGTGGCCATGTCGTTGCAAAATTGTGCTAATGTAACGTCTGTGTTTTGAGGTTTATTTATTATGCAGCCAAAAGATCACGCAAACCTGCTCAGTATTTTCGCCTGGATCATGTCCGGGTGGCAGCTTTTGCTTACACTATTTTTTGCCCTCTACGTCCTGTTAATGGGCGGAGTTGCGGTCGGCATGGCCCTTGATCCTAAGGTGAATGATCCGGGCGGGCCGATCGTTATGGGTGTCATGGCGGCGTTTTTCGGGCTGTTCGTTCTCGTCGGCCTGGCCGGTTCGATCTCGAACTTTCTGCTCGGGCGACGCTTGCGTGCCGAAACGCCGCCGACGCAGAAGTTTGTGATCACCGCCTGCATAATCAACTTTGCGAGCTTCTTTACGGGAGGCATCTTCGCCGCGGCCCTCGGCGGCTATGGCCTATGGTTCGCGACATCCGACCAGGGCAAAGCATTTTTTGCCGGCCAGGAGCACGGACGCGGACAAGCTCCGGGAATGCTTCCCGGCCAAGGCTATACGCCCTACGACCCGAATTACGCCCGCGATCCAAGCCGGATCGATTGGCGATGATCCAGCGTTAGCAAGCAAGTAACGCTGCAATGACTAAGCAAAGCCCAGTAAGCGAGGTAGGGGACGTGCCTCGTTTACTGGGCTTATTTGTCTTGATCCAGTTGCTGCCGATGCTTCGCTCCTGATGGGACGCAAAGCTGATCGCCGCACTCGGTTTTTCCGATGCCCGCTTTTCCGTTCTCAGATGTTTTCCGTTATCCTCTAGTTTTTGCACTCATTTCATTTCAAAGGAAGATAACAGATGGCAGAGATCATTGGAGTTATCGGTGCCGGGACTATGGGTAACGGCATCGCCCAAACCGCGGCGAACGCGGGTTTTAACGTTGTACTTTGCGATATCTCGACTGAGTTCGTCGAAAAGGGGCTGGCGAACATTTCAAAGAGCCTGGATCGTTTCGTAAAAAAAGAGGCGATCACCGAAACGCAAAAATCGGAAACACTTGGCCGAATAAAAACAACGACCGACCTCGAAAACCTTAAAAGCTGCACGCTGATAGTAGAAGCCGCGACCGAGAATTTCGACGTTAAGAAACAGATCTTCGAGAAGCTCGATACAATAGCCCCGGCTGAAACGATCCTCTCATCCAATACCTCATCCATCTCGATCACAAAGATCGCCGCGGTTACCAAACGCCCGGACAAGGTTATCGGGATGCACTTC
Source organism: Pyrinomonadaceae bacterium (assembly GCA_050250045.1). Classification (GTDB taxonomy): domain Bacteria; phylum Acidobacteriota; class Blastocatellia; order Pyrinomonadales; family Pyrinomonadaceae; genus OLB17. The sequence goes on from JBFWPK010000027.1 coordinate 46,890, forward strand.
TTCAATCCCGTACCTTTGATGAAATTGGTCGAAGTGATCCGCGGCATCGCTACTTCCGATGAAACTTATGCCAAGGTCAAATCGCTATCGGAGCAGCTTGGCAAGGTCCCTGTCGAGTGCAACGATTATCCGGGATTTGTCTCGAACCGCGTCCTGATGCCGATGATCAACGAGGCCGTTTTCGCCCTGCACGAAGGCGTGGCGACCAAGGAGGCGATCGACGAGATAATGAAGCTCGGAATGAATCACCCGATGGGGCCTCTGACACTTGCGGACTTCATTGGACTCGACGTTTGCCTGGCAATACTCAACGTTCTGCACGAAGGCCTTGGCGATCCGAAATACCGCCCGTGTCCGCTTCTCAAGAAATATGTCGATGCCGGCTGGCTCGGAAGAAAGTCGGGCAAGGGATTTTACGATTACGAAGGGAAGTAACGACTGGAACTCCCGGGAACGCAGGCGCCTCGCCTGCATGAGTGCGGAGCACGAACCACGCGTTGCCGGTTCACAACATGCCAAAACCGTCGAATCGCAAACATTCACGCGGCTACTTACCGCATTTCAGTGTTGAACGATCAACGCAGTTCATTACATTTCGGCTTGCCGATTCGATGTCGCAAAGTCTCTTGAGAGAGTGGAAATTGGCGCTTGAACGCGGACAGATCACGGATGTCGATTTCAGAAAGCGCATCGAGTATTATCTTGACCAAGGCTACGGATCATGCTATTTGCGGGATCGGCGAATCGCAAATGTTATCCGCGAGACCCTTCTCAAATGGGACAGCGAACGATACAAGCTGATCGCATGGGTGATCATGCCGAATCATGTTCACATCCTGATCGAATTGCTCGGTCAGAATCGTTTGTCGGAAATCATGCATTCGATAAAGTCGTTTACGGCCCATGAAGCGAACAAACTACTTTGCCGGAGTGGACAATTTTGGTTCATTGAGTCGTTTGATCGTTATATACGCGATGCTGGGCATTACCGTAATACCGTTAAATACATAGAGGACAATCCCGTCAAGGCACATCTTTGTCGCGAGCCGTGTGAGTGGGAGTTTAGCAGCGCGTTCAGGCGGTCACCTACCGGCAGCGTTGAATAGTTGGTGAGCGTTGTTCGCGTTTCACGCTCATGCAGGCGAGGGCGCCTGCGTTCCCGGGAAGGTGCTGCGTTCCCGAAACAATTGCCGTTAATGCTCGTAGTAATTGTAAGGATTTCCTCAAAAACACAATGCGAAAACTTACTGCCATACTAATCATCGCGATCATGACATCGCTTGTTGCAGTCGGCCAGTTGACCGTTGCTCCGATAGAGATGAAGCAGCGGACGCTGGCGAACGGTCTGCGCGTTGTGACGGTTCAGGACAATTCCAGCCCAACCGTTTCCATCCACGTCTGGTACGACGTTGGCGGCAAAAACGATCCGCCGGGGCGTTCGGGGTTCGCTCATATGTTCGAGCATATGATGTTCAAGGCCACGAAGAACATGCCGAACGAGAAGATGGACCGGCTGACCGAGGACGTCGGCGGTTTCAACAATGCCTCGACGTGGCCTGATTTTACGAATTATTACGAGGTGGTTCCGTCCAATCATTTGGAAAGACTTTTGTGGGCTGAGGCCGATCGAATGGTCAACCTGAACGTCGACGACGCGAATTTTGCCTCCGAACGTGAGGTAGTAAAAGAAGAGTATCGCCAGGGTATACTGGCCCCGCCATACGGAAAGCTTTATTGGCTCCTCGACGACATCACCTTCCAAAAACATCCGTACCGACGCGGTGTGATCGGGAATCTCGAGGAACTGAGCGCCGCGACGCGTGCCGATGCCGAGGCGTTCTACAAGACCTACTACCGCCCCGATAATGCCGTCCTGATCGTTGTCGGCGATTTCGAGCAGAAACAGCTCGATTCATGGATCGACAAATATTTTGGCCGAATTGCAAAACCGACCGGCGAGATCCCGCGCGTAACCGCCACCGAACCCGAATGGACCACCGAACGACGGTTCAATGAGACCGGCCCGCGGGTCCCGTTCCCGGCAACAGCGGTTGTTTATCGGGCTCCGATCTCGAAACATGCAGACGTGCCGGCCCTGCGAATAGCCGCGTCGATACTGGCGGACGGCGAAAGTTCGCGACTGTATCAATCGCTGGTCCGCACCCAGCAGATCGCGCAGCAAGCGGACCTTGATCTGGAACTGAACACCGAGGGCGGCAGGATGTCGTTCATCGGGATAGCCTCGGACAAAGGCACGTCGGAGGGCCTCGAAAAAGCGTGGCTCGCCGAGTTGAAAAAGATCCAGGACGACGGAGTTACCGCAAAGGAGCTGGAGAAAGCAAAGAACGGACTCATCGCAGATGCCATTCGAGCGCGCGAAACGAACGACGGCAAGGCGATACTCATTGAACGTGCCGTCGCCTATCGCGGCGATGCCGCAGCAGTCAACAATGAGGTCGAGCGGCTTCAGGCCGTCACCGCTGCGGATGTCGAACGCGTGATGAAGCAGTATTTTAAGGACAACAACCGCGTGGTCATCTATTACAACCAGGCAAAGGCGGCGGAGGGTGAGAAATGAGAGAGCTACTTTTAACCGCAACTACACGGGGCCGGGGTGAGTTTTTGAGAGGGAGTATTTTGATGAAGCACGCCGTTAGTTTTTTGGTTTTGTCGCTTTGCGTCTCGGCGATCAGTTCATACGCGCAGCAACCGATCCCCGAACCGGGCCCGCCGCGATCCGTTGTGATCCCTTCGGTCAAGGAAACGAAACTCAAGAACGGGCTGACTGTGGCCGTGATCGAAAAGAAAGGCGTCCCGCTGGTAACTGTTCAGCTATTGGTCAAAAACGGCGCGAACACTGAGGGTGCGAGCAAGGCCGGCCTTGCGAATCTTACGGCAAGTCTTCTAACGAAGGGTACCAAAACCAGATCCGCAACGCAGATCGCGGAAGAGATCGAGTTCCTTGGCGGTTCGATCTTTTCGTTTGCAGGCTGGCAAAATTCTTCGGTCGGGCTATCTATCACCTCCGACAAGTTCGACAAGGCGATGGAGATCATGGCCGACGTCGCCCTTCATCCTTCGTTTACGGAAGATGAACTAAAACTTGCGAAATCGCAGACGCTCGATGAGCTCACCTATAACCTCACACAGCCGGGCTTCCTTGCGAACTATGTATCCACGCGGTTCAGCTTTAACGAGCACCCGTCGAGCGGTTCACCGGCGAGCATCGAGGCGCTCACGCGGACGGACGTAGCGAAGTTTTATACCGAGAACTATCGCCCGGCCGAGTCGGTACTCATTTTCGTCGGCGACATATCGAATGAAAAGGCGTCGGCCGCAGCCCAGAAATTCTTTGGAGCCTGGACGGGCGCGATGCGCGGCGGGCTTTCGAATGCAAGAGGAACTATCGGGGCCGCGGCCGCGGAAAAGTCGGTTATCGATCGGTTCCTGGTGATCGATCTGCCAAAATCGGGCCAGGCGTCGGTGAACTATGTGAAATCGATCCGCGGCGTCGGGCGGAACAGCGGCGGGTTCTTTCCAGCCTCGGTATTGAACTCTCTCCTCGGCGGCGGCTACTCGTCGCGGCTTAATCAGGAGATTCGCATCAAGCGCGGCCTGAGTTACGGGGCCGGCAGCAATTTCGCCTGGCGCATGGGCAAATCGAATTTCGGCGCTCGGACGCAGACAAAGAACGAGTCCGCCGCGGAGGTGGCGGAATTGATCGTTGACGAGATCAAGCGGCTTGCCGAGAGTGCGGCTGCCGATGCCGAGCTTGTGCCAAGGAAGTCCGTCCTGAACGGCGGGTTTGGCCGCGAACTTGAAACGACCCAGGGACTTGCCGGGGCATTGGCCTCGATCTATACCTACGGCCTGCCAACATCCGTTCTCAATACGTATATGTCGAGCGTCAACGCGGTTAAGGCTGCCGAGATCAAATCGTTTGCCGCCTCGAACCTTTTCGGCGGCGACCTTATCATCGTCGGCGATTATGATGTCTTCAAGGCCGACCTCGAGAAACGTTTCCCAAACCGTTCGATCAGCGTCATCAAAGCATCGGAATTGGATATCGACAGCGAAACGCTTCGCAAAGGCGACGTGCCATAGGCAGGCGCGGTTGGTCGGTTTCCTGAACTTTGCAAAAGCCCGCACGAAGTAAGGGCGATATATTCAACATCCCGTATCGCCCTTACTTCGTGCGGGCTTTTGCAAGTATAGCTCTACGGTTTTATGCACACGAATCTGCGTTCGTTCATCGATCTTCTCCGCCGCGAGAATGAGATCGTCGATATTTCGGCAGAGGTCGATCCGTACCTCGAGATCGCCGAGATACACCGCCGCGTCATCGAATCGGGCGGGAAGGCGTTGTTTTTTCGCAATGTGAAGGGGTCGGCGTTTCCCGTAGTTACAAATCTCTTCGGCACGAACAAGCGCATCGATCTGGCTTTTGGCAAACGGCCGCAGGAGTTCGTCAAACGGGCCGTCGAGATGGCAGAGAGCCTCATCCCGCCCAAACTCGGCAAGCTGTGGGGTTATCGCGACATGGGGCTGGCGGCGTTGAAACTTGGGACGAAGCCCGTAGGCCGCGCTCCCGCTCTCGAGGTCCGGCAATCCGAGGTCGATCTTGAGAAAATACCACTCCTTCAGCTTTGGCCCGAGGACGGCGGGCGTTTCAACACGCTGCCGCTTGTTTATACAGAAAGCCCGACAACGGGAAAATCGAACCTCGGCATTTACCGGATGCAGCGGTACGACAAAACTACGACCGGCATGCATTGGCAGATCGGCAAAGGCGGCGGGTTTCATTACTTCGAGGCCGAACAGAGGAACGAGTCGCTGCCCGTGACGGTCATTCTTGGCGGGCCGCCGGCCTTGATACTCTCTGCGGTGGCCCCGCTGCCCGAGGATGTGCCTGAACTGATGCTGGCTTCGCTGCTGGCTGGTGAAAAGATAGGCATGTCGGACAAAAAGCGGACTGGCATCAGCGTTCCGGCTGAGGCTGAGTTCGCACTCGTTGGCCGCGTTCCCCCGCACGAACGTATGCCCGAAGGTCCGTTTGGCGATCATTATGGATATTACTCGCTCACCCACGATTATCCTGTGTTTCGCGCCGACGCCGTTTACCACCGAAAGGATGCGATCTATCCGGCAACGGTCGTCGGCAAGCCGCGGCAGGAAGATTTCTTTATCGGCGATTATTTGCAGGAGCTTCTGTCGCCGCTCTTCCCGTTGGTGATGCCCGCGGTGCGCGACCTTTGGAGTTACGGCGAGACCGGATTTCATTCGCTGGCGGCGGCAGTCGTGAGAGAAAGATACGCCCGCGAGGCGTTGTCCGCCGGTTTTCGCATCCTTGGCGAGGGGCAGTTGACGCTTACCAAATTTCTGCTGCTCACCGATAAACCGCAGGACCTGCGCAACTTCAAAGATCTGTTCGAGCATATACTCGCTCGTGTCGAATGGGACCGCGATCTGTTCATCTTTAGCCAGACGGCGTTCGATACCCTGGATTACGCGAGCGGCAAGATCAATCACGGCAGCAAGGCGATCCTGATGGGTGTCGGCGACGCAAGGCGCGAGCTCGCAAGGGAGTTCAGCGGCGAACTTCCCGCCGGTGTCACGCGTGCCGAGCCTTTCTGTGCCGGCTGCCTCGTCGTCGAGGGCGACGCTTATGACCGCCACAAAGATCTTCCGCGGCGCATTGCCGCCGAAGGGAAGTTCGACGGCTGGCAGATGGTCGTAGTCCACGACGATGTAAGCTTCGCCCGCTCGACGGAGAAGTTCCTGTGGGCGACGTGGACGCGTTTCGATCCCGCACGGGATATTTGCGCGAAAAGTATCGCGGTAAACAACAATCATATCGGCTACGGGCCGCCGATCGTGATCGACGCGCGGATGAAGCCGTGGTATCCCAGGGAAGTGGAAGCCGCCGCGGAAACCGTCAAGCTCGTTGACGGCCGATGGAACGAATACTTCGCAAATATCGTTTAAGCCTGTAGCGGTTCCAAAATTTCGCGGGCGTGGTTCCGGCTTAGAGAGCGATCATGGTTTTTTCTTCTTCTTCATCTTCTTCTGTGGACAGATCGAAAGATAACCACCGAAGAAGATGAAGAATAGGAAGGAGAGGAAGACGAGGAAAGAGGGAAAAGAAGTAAGAGGCTTCGATCTGGTTTGGGATAGATTCGCGGGTGCAATGAAAAATTTGCTTAAACGAATTGGGCTGACGATCCTTGTGCTGGCCGCGCTTGCGGCGGCGGTGCTGGCCTACGCATACTTCATCGAGCCGCACCGGCTGGTCATCACCGAAGCAGCCCTCGAGGTGCCGAACTTCAGCCCGGCGTTGAACGGATTAAAGGTTGTTGCGATATCGGACATTCACGGCGGGTCCAACGGCGTCACGCCGGAGCGTCTCCGCGAGTTGGTCACGACCGCCAACGAGCAGAGCCCGGACATCATCGTGCTCCTGGGCGATTTTGTTTCCGAGCGCCGCTTTAACCGCGAGGCTTTGAAAAGGCCCGACGGCACCGACCGGACCGAACTCAAGATGCCGGTCGCCGACATTGCCGACGGGCTTGCCGGATTCGAGGCGCGCTACGGCGTTTATGCCGTCATCGGGAATCACGATTGGTGGCATAACGAAACGTCCGTTCGGCGCGAGTTGGAACGCGTCGGGATCACGGTCCTCGAAAACCAGGTCAAACCGATCGCGGCGGACGGCGAGACTATCTATCTCTGGGGCATCGAAGACTATTGGCGCGAGCGCCGCGTCCCGGTCGCGAATACCTTCGACACTATCCCCGAGAAGCGAAACATCATCGCGATCACGCACAACCCCGATTCGCTGCTGAAAACTCCCGAGGGTATTTCGCTGATGCTGGCCGGACATTCACACGGCGGGCAGATAAACTTCCCGATCTTCGGCCCGTATCCATTCGTCAATGACGGGAGATTTATGCGCGGCGAGGCGGTCGTGGACGGCAGGCACGTCTTTGTGACCTCGGGTGTAGGATGCACAGGCCCGCAGATACGATTTCGCGTCCCGCCCGAGATCGCGGTCGTCACGCTCAACGCTGAATAAATGTACCCGACGGTAAAAACGCTTACACTTGGCACGGCCGCGGCGCTCGCGATCGGCCTGCTGTGTCTCGGCTACGCTTATTTCATCGAACCCGGCCGACTGGTGGTAAATCACTACCAGCTTCGACTCGACAATTGGGACCCGGCGTTCGACGGATTCCGCGTGGCGCTCATCTCGGACATCCACGCGGGATCGCACTACATAACGCCGCAAAAACTTCGCCGCATCGTAGAGCTGACCAACGAGCAGGATGTTGACGCCGTATTCATGCTCGGCGATTTCCTGTCGCAGCGAGGCGAGAACGGCCGACGGGTCGTTCGGATGGAACCGGCGGAGATCGCCCGCAACCTTGCGGGACTCCGCGCCAGGTTCGGGGTCTTTGCCGTGCTCGGCAATCACGACGAATGGTACGATCCGGCGGCGATGATCGCGGCACTGGAGGGCGACGGATACCGTGTGCTGAATGGCGAAATGGCCGTGATACCTGTGAACAATGGCCGGAAGCTCCGCATACTTGGGCTGAAAGACCACACGACGATGGGGATCTGGCGGCTTTACTCAAAGGCGGCAAAAGACCTGGCCGCGCCGACGGAACATCAGGGCCCGCTGATAATACTCCAGCATAGTCCCGACGTTCTCCCGGCCATTACAGGTGAAATGAGTATCTCAGGCGACCCGCAGATACTCTTCGCGGGCCACACTCACGGCGGGCAGGCGTGGCTCCCGGTGATCGGGTCCCCGATCGTGCCGTCGATGTTCGGACAGAAGTTCGCGCGCGGCCACGTAAAGGCCGAGGGACTCGACGTCTTTGTCACGACGGGAATCGGCACGAGCATATTACCGCTCCGCTTCCTTGTGCCGCCCGAGATCGCCGTCGTTACGGTCCGCGCAAAATAGAGGCTAGTCTGAAAAGGCCCTCAGACAGCTGACGTGGCTTTCTTGTTCCGAAATTCAGATCTCCGTTATCTTCGTCTGTGGTTGGAAATTCTTTGCCACCGAGCAAGATGAAGAGAACACCGAACAAGATGAACCAGACTGCCCGTATGTCATGCGTACTTTTCAACTGACCCACGGTTATTTGAGCATTCCTTTCACCTTCTCGATGCTTCCGTCATTCGGCGCCGGTTTGAGTCCCAGTATCTTGCACATCAGTTCATAAACATTGACGTTCTCGAAAGGCTCCGCGACGTAACCGCGCTTGAACGCGGGGCCGTGGGCGACGAACGTCGCTCGCATTTCAGGGTAACGGTTGTCGTATCCGTGGGCGCCGTAGGGCTTGTCCTTGTCCTCGAGCTCGCGGAACCAGCGATCGTACCACCTGTGATCGCTCGTCAGCCATCCGATCTCCGACGCGCAGACTATCGGGGCGACGCGCTTGCCTGTGTTATAGTGCAGCCGCTCGGGGATCGTCCCCTTTTTCCAGCACGCGGCGTGCGGCAGGGCCTTGATCTTGTCGAATATCTCGTCCGTCTTTCCTTCGCGGGGAAAGATCTGGACGATCTCGCGCGTCCACAGGATGCGCTCGGCCAGGTTCAGGTCGAAGTGATCGTCGAGCAGCGTTGCGTTCTTCGGATAAGCGGCCGCCATGCCGTGGTCCGCGACGACAATGACGTTCACTTTGTCCTCAAGGCCCCGCGTCCGCAGCCCGTCCATCAGGCGCGCGAGATATCCGTCCACTTCCAGCACGGCGTAACGCGTTTCTTCCGAATCGGGGCCGAACTCATGCCCGACATCGTCCGTTGTCGAGAAATATGTCGAGATCATCGTCGGCCGCTTGTCCGCCGGCAGATCGAGCCAGCCGAGCACCTTGTCAACGCGCATTATGTTCGGTACGCGCCCGTTGTAGTGTCGATAAATGCTCGGCAAAGTTCCTTCGATCCGCGTCCCTGTGCCGACGAAGAAGTACGACGCGGCCCGCTGGCCCTGCTTCTCCGCCGTTACCCAGATCGGCTCGCCGCCCCACCACCGCGGGTCCGTCACCTCATCGAGATTCGACATCGTGAAGACGGTGCCAAAATCGTAAACATTGTTCCCAACAATGCCGTGGTTCTGCGGATACAGTCCGGTGGCGATCGTGTAATGGTTGGGGAAGGTCTTTGTCGGGAATGACGGGGTCATCCATTTTGCCCGGACGCCGTCGCGCGCCATCGCACGAAGCGTAGGCGGAGCGTATTTGTCCAGATAATCGTAGCGAAAACCGTCCAGCGAGATGAGTATCACCGTTGGTTTCAAGTCGGCGGGCCGCGATTGTCCGCCGGCCGCCGCCGACAGGCAAAACACCGCCGTAAACAGCACGACAATGTGTCGAATTGAGGTTCCGAAGCGTTTCATATATGTTTTTGAGATGTGGTTCGGCTCGCATTATACCGCAAAACCGGGCCGCGACAACCGTGGCCGAGCGGCATCACCGCCGTTCACCAGTGCAGTTGCCTCCCGTTGCGGGCGGCTCGGCGGCGATCTGAAAATGGGAGTTTATGTTGACGATCTGCACGATCATGGCTGGCACCGCGGCCCTTCGTGCCATTTAATAGCCGACTCCGTCGAGGAACTTATCGAGTTCGCGGTCTCCATCGGCCTCCGCGCCGAGTGGTTCCAGCCGAAAAGTTCCCCGCACTTCGACCTCACCGCCGAGGCACGGGCCGTCGCCGTCCGGCACGGTGCCGTCGAACTCTCGCGGCGCGGCCTTGTCACCAAACTCCGCGAACTCCGCGCCCGAACGAAGAATGCGCAACGCATTGGCCGGACGTGATCGAATAGAACGCTGCAAAAATGAGTTGCTTTTATGTATCCGATTAGAGACAATAGAAAATGAAGGGTTTGAAAATGCACGGACAGGCGAGAGAAACGATACGCGGTTTCTCAAAATCTGCAAAGACTGACATTGGCGAGCTTTTACGCGAACTGCAGGACGGCGAAACTCCGGCGTTCCCCGATTCAAGGCCAATGCCGATAATAGAACGCGGCTCGTATGAATTGAGGGTAAGGGATGCGGACGGCATTTATAGAGTGTTCTATTACCTGAAAGCGGCGGAGTACATTTTGGTCTTTCACGCATTTACCAAAAAGACACGGACAACGCCACAAAGCGAGATCGAAACAGGTCGGAGAAGATTATGGCAAATGTTAAAGGAACTGGAACCGAAAAAGTAAAGATATATACCGCCAAGACACCGGCGGAACTTTACGATCTGATAGGGCTGGACGCAAAAGATGCTGCCGAAGTTGAGTTTAAGTTTCAGTTGAAGAAAAAGATCCGCGAAACGGTAAAAGCCAGGAAACTGACACACGAACAGGCCGCAAAACTTTCCGGAACTTCGCGGACGCGTATGACCGCTATTCTTAACGGCAACATTTCCGGCGTATCCAGCGATCTTTTGCTGCGAATACTTTACTCGCTAGGCCTTGAAGCCAAAGTTACCTTTAAGCCTGTCCGGCCGCACCGCGTAAGTCTTTGATCCCTTTCAACTATTGGATCGTTTTGCGAAAAAGGCAATCCGCGATTCACAAACCTGCAACCGATCCTAAGGACGCTCGGCTTAACCTTGCGAACCGGACCGATAAAGAAACGGCCAGCCAGGAAAGCAGCCTGATCCCGTTTAACCTTCAACCGTCTCACGCAGGATTAGCTATCCGGCGGACAGCCGCGATTCTCTGACGCGGCTGACGGTTGATTCCTTTCAGAGCGGAGCTAACGCAAAATGACGACCTTATGGGCCGTCATTGTATTAGTGTAAGTGTTGTAGCTAAGTAAGTTAAAGTGGTACACCCTGCAGGACTCAAACCTGCGACCTTCTGATCCGAAGTCAGACGCTCTATTCAACTGAGCTAAGGGTGCTCGAAAGTAGAAGTTTAGTTTGCCGGCGGACGGTTTGCAACTGTCAGTCCACGCCGTCGGTGCGCCGCGTCGGTTCCGCGAGGGGCTGATCCTGTATTTCCGCCCGCAGATATCGGACGACCTCGCGTATCTCCGCCTCCGCAAGCTTGTCCTTAAACGCCGGCATGCCGTCGTCCTCGAGGCCGTTGTATATGTAACCGTGGATCTTGTCGTCGGTAAACCCGCGGATCTTTGCCGAGGTCAGATCGTCGGGGTCGATCGTTTTACCTTCGATCGTGATCTTCCCGCCCGTGCCATCCTCGCGATGGCATCCGGCACAGTTATCGGTATACAGTTTGCGTCCCTGGGCCATCGCATCGGCCGACGGCATCGCCGCGGGCGTCGCGGACGACGTCGGGGCCGCGTTTCGTCCCGCGTTCGTGTCCACGGCCTGCCCACAGGCCAGGATCAGGCCCGACAGGGCGATGATAAGCAGCGATCGAAGTATTGTCATTTGCCAACCTCCCGAAGATCTCCCGCGCGGGATGAATGGAAGTGTAGCCTAAACTACGCGGCGACTCAAAATCACCGCCCGCCGCCCGACGTACAGCCGTGCCGCACAGTTGCCGCTCGCCGTTATTTCGACTATCGTTCTCTACATGGTCCACCGAAAGATATTCGCATCCCTTTGCTCTATCGTCTTCGTTTCATCCGTCGCCGCGGGCCAGGCCGCACCGGCCGTCGAGCCGATCGCACTCAGCGGCCTGTCGGCGCCAGCCACTGTCCGCCGCGACGCCCGCGACATTCCGTATATCGAAGCCCGGAACGACGCGGACCTATACTTTGTCCAGGGATATGTCACCGCCGGCGACCGCCTGTGGCAAATGGACCTCCTGCGCCGACGCGCCCGCGGCGAAACAGCCGAGATCTTCGGCAAAGCGGCGCTCGAAGACGACAAACTTTGGCGCCGATACGGATTTGCGCAGGTCGCCGAGGCAAACCTGCGGCATCTCGCACCCGAACTCCAGGCCGCGCTCGAACGATACGCCGCCGGAGTCAACGCATACATCGCCACGCTCACGCCGGAAACAATGCCGGCGGAGTTCCGGATACTCCAGTACAAGCCGTCGCCGTGGAAGCCTACCGATACGATAGTCATTGGGAAAGTACTCGCGGAGGCACTCAGCTCAACATGGCGTTTCGACCTCGACCGCGCCGCCGCCGCATCGCTGCCGGCGGACAAGTTGAAAGATCTGAACAACCAGGTCACGCCGTATGATGTCGTACTTTTTGGCACCGACAAGGCGGGCGCGAGAGCATCGGCCGCCGATCCGCTCGCGCCGCGGATCTCAGACGAAACACTGCTCGCCGCCGATCGCCTGATGGCCATCCGCGACCGCTCGCTGGCCGAGATCGGACTCCATGCGGAAGATCTCGCCGCGAGCAACAACTGGGTCATCTCCGGCAAGCTCACCGCGGACGGCAAGCCTATCCTCGCGAACGATCCGCACCTTGCCGCGACCGCTCCGGGCATCTGGTATCTGTCGCATCTGACAACGCCGTCGATGCGCGTCGCCGGAGTTACAATTCCCGGCGTGCCCGGCATAATTCTTGGCCACAACGAGAATTTCGCCTGGGGAGCGACGAACGTCGGGCCCGACGTGCAGGACATTTACGTCGAAACTTTCGATGGCAAGGGAACCGATGCATCGCCGCTTCGATACAAAACACCGGCGGGATGGGCCCCGGCAACCGTCCGCAGGGAAGTGATAAAGGTCCGCACAAGCCTTGTTAAGACCGACACCGAACCGGTAACGCTCGATGTGATCGAAACGCGCCACGGCCCGATCATTCTCGAAGAAGGCGCCAAACGCTATGCCCTAAAATGGACCGCGTTCGACCCGCGCAACAGCGAGTTCGAGGCGTTCGTCAATCTCAATCGCGGAAAAGACTGGAAGGATTTCAAGCGCGCCGTGATGGCCTACGGCGGCGCAACGCAGAATTTCGTCTATGCTGACACCAAAGGCAACATCGGCTGGTACGCCGCCGGACGCATCCCGACACGCCGGACCGCGCACGGCGAACTCCCCTATGACGGCTCGACCAACGATGGTGAGTGGACCGGGTTTATTCCATTCGACGAACTGCCGCACCTCTACAATCCGCCTGGCGGCCTGATCGTCACCGCCAATCAGCGCATCGTCGGCACTTCGTATAAATATCCGCAAATATCCCGCGGCGCGGCGAGTCCCTGGAGGGCCCGGCGGATCTACGACAAACTTACCGAGCACGAGTTGGCGGACGGCAAGATCAAGATCACGATGGATGAGGTAAGCAGGGTGCAGCACGACATCTACAACCTCCCGTTCCACATGCTGGCAAAAGAGATCGTCGACTCAAAGGCCGCAAGCACCCAAACCACCGCTGTCCTCAAAGACTGGGACGGAAAGACGCGTGCCGATTCAATGGCCCCGGTACTCGTCAATGAGATCCGCAACTGCATGGCCAATCGCATTGCCGACGCCAACAAGCCGGCACCGGCCGGCGCCGTCCGTGAACGCGTACTGCATTGGGCCGTAGCCGAAAAAGCTGCGAAATGGCTCCCGCCCGGCATGGCCTCGTACAACGACCTGATAAAGGCATGCGATGACGCCGCCCGAACATCCCTTGCCGATCCAAAGCGACTTGGGCCTGACGAGTCCAAATGGCGCTGGGACAGCATCTTTCGTGCCCGCTTTATCCACCCGCTTGCGGCCGCACCGCTCATCGGCGGCCAATTCCGCGTCGAACCCAAAGGCGTCGATGGCTCCGGCCAAACGCCGAACGTCGGTGTCTTTGTTTCCATGCGCCACATCGCAAGCCCGGGCAACTGGGACGCCACCCGCTTCGTCATCCCTTTGGGCCAAAGCGGCAACATGAGATCGCCGCATTTCCGCGATCAGTTCGAATCGTGGAACTCAGGCTCGCCCGCCGTGTTCCCGTTCTCGGAGGCAGCCGTCGAGGCAGCTTCGAAAATCACAACCGCCTTCCAGCCGAAAAAGTGAACTATGATCGTGCGTTTGCACATCTCGCCCGCAAGTCAGAACCGGGAGCGATAGCGACTGGGTTCTTCCCGGCCGGCGTATCCCGAAACCCAGTCGCTATGGCTCCCGGTTCTGACATGTAAGGACCAAAAAGTTCTTGACGCGCCCGTTGCATCTGTGCAACACTGTCTTGCGACACGTGTCGCTCGTGATGTTTGATAACCTGCATCTCGCGCCGGACGGGCGTTTTTGACAGGGCTGTCCCGCTGTATTGAGAATAACGTCGTCCCGACGACAGAAACTATAGGTAACTTATGTAATGTCGGCAGTGTCTTGTCCTGAAATAGGTTTACACCGAAAATGGGACAAGGCGATGAAAAAAGTAAAGGAATTTGAGGCAAGTATAAGGGTACTTGTGGTAGGGGAATATCGTGCGGGTGGGACGACTTACAG
>JBFWPK010000028.1:0-59564 GCA_050250045.1 Pyrinomonadaceae bacterium
TTGGGTAAGTTGACTGTAACCCATTGATGCTCCTTTTGATTTCGCGATGAAAAGATGCGTCAAATTTACTTCAACTTACCCTTTCTCGCGACTCTCACAAAGTTGCACTTATTATCTGAACTCACGCGCTACCGGCGGCGCCGAGCGGTACAGTGTTTCATAAATGCAACGCGAATGCAAGACGAACGACTGACGGCTAACAGATCGAGTGCTCGGCGAGAAGATCGCCGCCGGGTTTTGAATCAGCAAGGCTCACAACTTACACTTAAGCTTTTCGATGGACAGCCAGCTCATACTGACCCTTGTTATCTTAGCCGTCGCCTTGATCGTGTTCCTGACAGACCGGCTTCCGGCGGAACTTGTGGCCCTGCTGGTTGCTGTCGCGCTTGGGGTTACCGGCATCCTGACACCGGATGAGGCCCTTTCGGGGTTCAGCACGACCGCCGTGATCACGATCATGGCCGTCTTTATCCTGGCCGAGGCGCTTCGGCGATCGGGCGTAACGGAACAGGTCGGGCAGATACTATTAAAGATCGGCGGGCGGGGCGAGTTCAGGCTAACCGTCATTGTAATGATGGCCGGGGCGTTCCTCTCGCTGTTCATGAACAACATTGCAGCGGCGGCGGTGCTGCTCCCGGCGGCATCGGGTGCCGCAAAAAAGGCGGGGGTGAATACCTCGCGAATATTGATGCCGCTCGCATTCGGTACGATCCTCGGCGGGACTGCCACGCTGCTTACCACCGCGAACATCGTCATCAATTCGCTGCTTGTTGATAGAGGCCTTCACTCGTTCAGCGTTACCGATTTCGCTTGGGTGGGCATTCCCGTCACACTTGCGGGCGCCGGATATATGGCCCTTTTTGGTAGGCGGCTTCTTAAAGGAGAATCGCCTATCGAGCGAACGCAGGCGCCAAACGCCGCCGATAAGGCTGATCTGATCGCCGCTTATTCGCTCCACCGCAACCTGTTTCGGGCTCGGGTGCCGGATGATTCATTCCTCATAGGAAAGACCCTGGCCGAAAGCACGCTGCGAGAGAAGTTCGGCGTCAGCGTGGTTGCGATCGAACGACGCGGGAGAAAACTGGTGGCACTTTCACCGCATACTGAGATCAAGGACGAGGACGTGCTTGTATTTGAAGGCAATGAGGACGATTTCAGGCGGCGCGATGTCGAGCCGTATATGGAGTTTCTGCCCACCTCACGCTGGGAGGAAAGCGACCTCCGCTCGGCGGTTGTGATGGTCGTCGAGGCAATGCTTGCCCCGCGCTCGCGGCTGATCGGGGAAACCCTTCGGGATGCTAACTTTCGCGAAAAGTACGGGCTGACGGTGCTCGCGATCTGGCGGCGAGACAGTGAAATAACGATCGGGCTTGCCGACGAACCCCTCCAGTTCGGTGACGCTCTGCTGCTTCAGGGCAATCGAGACCGCATCAAGATCGCCGCCTCCGACCCCGATCTTATTGTGCTGACGGAAAAAGAGGAGCCCGCCGCTCCGGTCCTGGGGAAGGGCAAGGCCGCATTGCTGATCTTCGTCGCTACTCTGCTGCTTGCCGCGATGGTCCCGGCAATGACAGGCCCGATAATGCTGGGTGGCGCACTCGTAATGATGCTTACCGGCGTCCTGACCACCGATCAGGCGTGGTCCACGATGGGCTGGCGCAGCGTTTTCCTCGTCGCGGGAATGCTGCCGATGGGCATCGCCCTTTCAAAAACGAACGCCGCGGCGTGGCTCGCCTCGCACATGGTCGGGGCGATCGGCGGCCTGGGCTCGTTGGCACTGCTTGGCTCCCTTTTCCTTGTGACTGCCTTGCTTGTCCAGACCGTGAACGGCGCCGTAGTGGCCACGGTCATGGGCCCGCTCGCGATAAGCATCGCCGAACAATCCGGCATTGATCCGCGGGCGATGGCGATGAGCGTGGCCGTCGCCGCCTCGATGGCGTTTATCACGCCGCTCGGCCATCCGGTAAACGTCCTCGTAATGGGCCCCGGTGGTTACAGCTTTCGCGATTTTGTCCGCGTCGGCCTCCCAATGGCGGGGTTACTGTTTGTTGTTTCGATGACGTTCCTTTATCTCTTCTGGATGCGGTAGCGGAGCCGTTCACTTCTTTCCGAGCGCAACTCGAATCCCAACTCTAACAAACGTCGGCGGAGCGACCGTGCGGACCGGCGTGAGCCCGATATCATAGCGCGAGTTGAAAATGTTCTCGGCGGCAGCAAAGAGTTCTATGCCTTGATGAATCCGATATGCGGCCGTCGCGTCCATTGTAAAATATGGCCGCAGGCGAAGTGTGTTCACGTCGTTTTCCCATTGCGCGTCTGAGATGCGGGACTGAACGCCGAACGAAAAGCGCGAGGATGAGCGATAACTCAATTGAAGCGTTATCTGCTGCCGCGGTATTTGAGGGAGAAACTTCCCGACCAATCTGGGATCTGCTGGGAATTCGGTTACGCGCGAGTCGGCGAACAGGTAGCCCGCCGAAAATCGAAGATCACTTCGGATCGCGTATTCCGCGTCAACCTCAAAGCCACGCGTCAGGGTTTCGCCCAGGTTCTGCCGCTGACGGGTTATCAGTGATGGCTTGGTACTCAGAGTGACGCTGACAACCGGATCGGAAACCGTCGTGACGAACACATTGCCCCGAAGGCTTATCCGATCGTTGAATGAAGCGATACCGCCTCCTCCCTCGAACGTGTCTGCGTGCTCCGCGCGAAGGCTCTCATTCGGCTGCGTTATGACGTTGCCGACGCGAAAGCCGCGGTAGAGCTCATTCAGCGTCGGGGCCCGGAACGAGCGTGTGTACGAGACATAGACTGAAGCCTTTGGCGTTAATTGATAGATCGCGGCGGCCCGCGGGCTGAATGCAGTTTCATCGCGATCGGCAAAAGCCGTGTCCGCAAATGCCCCGGTCGTCAGTGATCGCGTGGCCGAATGAGCGTCGAAATTTTTCCAGGTATCGACCCGTGCTCCGAGATTCAGAACAAGTTTCTCCGTAACCGCCCACAGGTCCTGGGCGAAAAACGCGTACGTCCGTTCGCTGCCGCCCGAGCCGGAAATTGACGTTGGATGATCGCCGAAAAAGCCGGCCTCATCGCTAAATCCGCGCACTTCGCGCGTTTCGAATGATGCTGCCAGCGTGTGCGATCCGATCGGTCTCGTCCAGAAAATGCTCGCACCTTTCGCTTGCGAAGGCACTCGCTGAAGCCGTACAAGTGCTTCGGAATTGCGGCCGGCGGATACGGCGGAGAACGTCTGGTCGTAAACCTGGCTCTCCAGAAATGCCCTTGCGCTGAACTTGCCCACCATCTCGGATGAAAGATCTATCCCGCCGGTGAGTTGGCGGAAATAGGTACGGTTGTGTGTGAGGGCCGTCCCGTTATCCCGACGTTCGCCGAACATGTTTCCACGCGCGAAGATCCTTATCCGGTCCATATCCTTCAAGTCGAGAGAGGGTGTCGCATCCTGCCCGATTCGCTTTTCGATACGGAATACGGCGGTGTTGTGCCTGCTATTCGCACGCGTGTCCGCAAGGCCGCGTTCAATCTCAGCGACCGGAATATAGCCGCCGGTCTGAAACGTCTCGGCAGCGAGATCAACGGCCCAGCCACGCCGAGCGTACGCCGTATACACGCTGCCGTCATATGTTTTTTGAGTGCCCGCCGAAGCACGGAAATTCAGTACCGGCCCATCATCGCCGAGTCGCGGCGGAACAAGATTGACCGCCCCGCTCAATCCCCCAGTTCCGTAGAGCGAACTCGCACCGCCACGCAAAACCTCTGCCTGTTCGATTGCGATCATCGGCACACGCGACCAATAGGTCCAGCCGCCAAAGGCATCGTTCAGCGAAAGCCCGTCAAACAAAACGGCCGCCCGCGAGGCCCCGCTGCCCGATACACCGCGAAGGTTCGCACCTTGCGCCGTCGGATTCGTCGTCCGGCTTCCACTGCGTCGAAAAAGGGTGAAACCGGCGACCTGCCGAAGGGTGTCATCAATCGTCTGCGCCGCTGTTGATCCCAGATTCTCGCGCGTCAGCACAACGACACTCGCGGGCGTTTCGCTCAGCCTCGCTTCGGTTCGGGTGATCAGTACGGTCACGTCATTTGAAAGGGTCGGATGAAGAACAATGTTGAGGGGCGATGTCGTCCGCCCGTTGACGATCTGCGAAAAGCTCGCAAATCCTTCAGCGGTCACAAGCAACAGACGATCTTCACCGCCGCCCAGGGCCAGCAAAAATTTCCCACCGGAATCGGTTGTGGTCACAGACTCGGTCTGCGGGCCGTTAAGGAGCTTCACCTCGGCGGCGGCAATTGCGGCTCCGCGCGAGTCGGAAACGGTGCCCGTAAGAGATTGAGCGGCCGATGTGCCCGCGATCAAAATGCAAAACAATACCAGAAAAAATATCCGCACATATCCGTTTTAGCATAAACAGGCGGTGCGGCCGGCATTTCGCCATTAGCTCGTAAGCCGCCTGTAGATATTCGGCATTCGCTCGGGCAGGCTTAGGACATCGTCGATGATGGTGTAGCCGACATCTCCGTAAAGGTCGCGGAGTTCGGATTCGCTTTCGCGATCGACTGTGATGCAGAACGGTATGATGCCGCTCATCTTGGCTTCGGTCAGGGCTTCGCGAACGTCTTCGCGGGCATAGCGGGCGTCGCCGTAATCGTGGTCGTAGGGGCGGCCGTCGGTGAGGATGATCAGAAGTTTCGTCCGCGATTCCTGACCAAGCAGCTTGCGGGCCGAGTGCCGGATCGCCGCCCCGAGGCGGGTGTTATTCTGAAACGTGATCCCGCCGATTCGTTTCTCGGTCTCATCGGAATATTTCTCATCGAAATCCTTCACAACATAGAATTTCACGTTTCTACGGCCTTCACTCGTAAACCCGTTGATCGAATAAATATCACCGACCGCCTCGAGCGCTTCGCTCATAAGTACCAGGCCTTCCTTTTCGATCTCGATGATGCGGCGGCCCGGGTATGTGTAGGGCTGGAGCGGGTTTCGCGTTATCGTTCGCGCGGTTGACGACGATTGGTCGAGCAGGATCGAAACAGCAACATCACGCTGACGCCGAAGCCGTTTGGTATACAGCCGGTCGGACTGTCGTCCGTCGGCCCTGCGGTCAACCACGTAATCGATCACAGCGTTCAGATCATAATCCTCGCCGTCGATCTCACGGTTGATCCGCGTAAGGTTCTCCGGCTTCATCAGTTGAAACTGGTGGCGAATGGAAGAGATCACGCCGCGATAGCGAGACCGCGTCAATTCGACAAAAGTGCGGTCTCCCTTTTTGACGCGCTTCTCTATCACTCGGCTCCAGCCAATGCGATAATCGTTCAGTTCGCGATCCCACTCGTCATAAGCAAACGCCTGATCGCCATCTTCGAGCGGCTGTTCCGGCATCTCGTTGTGCGACCAACTTTCGGAACCGCTCAGATCGTCCGGCTCACCCTCGTCATCGAGGCTGTTCCATGCATTGAACAGGTCCTTGATGTCCTGTGTCCGCTTGGGCTGCATTTCGGCCTTCGCGGTGTCGTCCGTGACCGGTTCGCTCGACTTCTTGTCATCGAAATCGTACTCGTTCCTGTCGTCCGAATCCTCTTCGGCCTCGGCGGATTGCTCGGGCGAGATGTTCTGGAACAGGTTGTAAACCCGGCTTGTCGCCATAAGCGAATCCGCGACAGTCGCCAGCTCGATCGTCAGATACGATTCGATAACCGACTCGATCTCCGACACGACCTGTCCGTAAAACCGCTTTGCGTCATCGGTCGCACCGCCGCAAAGCGTGATCTGGAACAGCAATTCGAAGGGCACCTGGTGGGCCGGCACGTCGAAAATGTAGGGCCGCGTTCGCCCGAGGAGCGACTTCATCAGGTCAAGGTCTTTGCGCAAACCTCGATACGCGTGACGCAGGCGATTGTCGATCCGTGCGTTCTCCATCGTGCCAAAGATCTTCTTCGCTAGTCTTGGCTCCGGGAAAATGCGAAGAACCGCGTGATAGTCCGAGCCCTTCGGCAGCGGTGATCGGTCCGGAGGCCTTTCTTCTCCCGTCACTTTCTCGCCCTGCCGGACATCCTCGATATAACCTGAAAGCGAGAAGGCATCGCGTTGATCGGCCGTCGCTTCAAAGAGTCCCCTCAGTTCGTCGTAAGCGGCCCGCAGCTCGACCGTATCCTTCGCAAACGTACCAAACTCTATCTGCCCCGCGCCGTGGGCCGCCAGGACCTTGAACAAGCGAAAGTTCATTTCGCCGTCGTCGAATTCGTTGATGATGGACGGAAGATAGATCGTCGTGCCGTCGCCTATGCGAGATTCCTGCGGCATCGCCGACAGCGGCGCGATCTCGACCTCGCGGCCCGTCAAGCCCTCAACGTAGATCCTGAGCACCGCTTGAATATTCTCAAGCGGCAGTCCCGTGCGCACCTCGTGAAGAAATGCGTTGGATTCGCGGGTTTCGAGCGCAAAGTAACTCCGGCGGGCCTTGGGTGAATCGCCGTACTTCTCGCGCAGGCCGGTCTCGATCCATTCCTCAAACTGCTCAAGCGATACCTTTTTCAATGCGGCCGCGCTCGAGCGAAACGCCGCCAGAGCGCTTTCGGCATCGTGTTCGGCGATCTCGGCCGTCAACTCCAGCACACGCCTTGTCAGTCCCGCGCGAGCTTCTGCATCCGTATCCTTGCCCTGCCCCAGCTGTCTGAAGAATCGCGGTGTCGCCCGGATAAACGCGATAAGGACCGCATTTCCCTGTCCGGCGATCCCGGTGACCACGTTGAACCAATCGTCGAACGCTTCGGGTGCCCGGACGAGCACCTCGCTTCCGGCAGAAACAAAATGCAGCGTAACGCTGGCGCCGTGGTCCAGCATCCGGCCGGCGGACTCGAGCATGCGGATCGCCGCATCGGCGGAAAGTTGGGCGATGGCCTTCGGCATCATCGACCACAGGTCGGCGGTCATGCCGCCCGTCCGCGTCGCAAAGAGAAACCCGAGATCGAATGCTGCACGGCTAACGTCAGGAGTTCTCTCGCCAAACCGCTTGAGTGCGGCGGCCGCATCCGCGGCGGCCCGCAGAAAATCGGCGCTGTGTTTTGCCGAGCGGTTCGCGATCTCCGCCGCGAGCCGCACGGTTTCGGTTAGCAGCCGGTCGTCACCGATCTTCTCCGTCAGCAGCGGGACAAGCTCTAAAGTTTCGACGGAAACTGAACTTGAAAGGGCCAGCTGTCGCGTACTGATCTTGAAAATATACGAGCGCGCTTCCTCCGGAACAGCGGCCAGCCCTTCAACGCCCCGTGCAAAATAGTCGGTGCCAAGTTGAGCGTTGCCCATCGCAAGCCGGCGGCCCATTTCGCCCCAGTTGCGAATATCATCGGCGGAGAGGATCCTTGCCGCCCGAGGCACGGCCTCGACAAACGTGCGGCTTACCCGCAGGCTGACACCAGCGAGTGCGGCACTTACCTCCAGGGCCGCACGCCTTTTCTCCGCCGGCAGCCGCCGAAGGCGCGCGGCAATGCCGGTCAGCGTCGGTTTCTCCTTATCGTCTTCAGCCACGATTCAAGTTTAGGAACTCAGGCGGCCCTATTCAAAGTGAGGGAATCATTTCGGCCGTCTCATTCTACGCAGATGTTACGCAAAATTGGAGATCGAAAGCGTTTGTTGAGGGAAGGTATCAGAACCCTCCGAAAAATCCGACGAAGGGAAAATTGGCGGATTCCTCGACCGACCGGATGTCTTCCGCGAGCCGCAAGTTCAGATTTGTAGGCTCGATCCCGTCTGGATAGATAAAACTGTGGAAACAAGCGTTCGCCCTTCCTTCGCGCAATGAGTCGAGTTGGCGCCCTTTTTCCAATTCTGCCAGTTTCCGCATCAGAAAGTTCTGCTCTTCGGCGGTCAGGTTCTTTCGCGAGACATCAAATGCGCAGCCCGAGGTGTGCGGCGGAAGGCTCCCTTTGCCGCTGACCTTGAATGAGTTGGCGTTCGTTTTGTTCAGATCGATCTGATAATCCATCGATCGCGTCAGGCTCGTTACGCGAAGGGGCACTTTGAACTGCTGATAAAATGCGTTGGCCAGCTCTTCAAAGGCTTTGCGGGAATTCTTGTTGTACATCCTGAGCAGCCGGATCCGCATTTGTTTCCGGTCCGCCGGGTTGTTGAGGTCATATTTTTGACCGTCAAAGTCGTCGGCAAGTTGTTTGAGGTACTTGTATTTTGGCGAGCCAGGTATGATCGGTTCCCTAACTTGTGAGCCGTCGCTTGCGAAACTGAGCGTTGTGAACTCAGCTCCGGTGGCGCTTCCACCGATATCGAGAACATAGCTCTCCGTTGCCATCGGCAGCTCACCAAGAAAGTTTCCCTCTAGCTTGAGTTGCGCAAGGTCGCCAAAATCCATTGGCTGCTTGTATCCTTTATGAAGTATCAGCTCCGCGAGCTTTGCCTTTTGTTTTGAAACATTTCCGCCAATGAGTTCTATGGGAAGCTGGATCAACCCGGCCGGTTCCGCCCCCGAAGCTCCGTGATTCAGTGCCTTATCAAGCTGCTTCCTCCAAAATTCAATGGAAACATTCAGATCCGTGGGTTTTCCTGTGCCGGTCGAAGCCGAATCGATCTCCCTTAGATCCTCCGCTTTCAAAGGATCTTCTTCGGTTTCCCACGATGCGATCAGATCGTCAAGATCGTCCGGATCCTCACCGCCCAGCGGGTCGATCACACGCACCGGAATGCGGTCGGCTCCCGGCAAAGGCGTTCGCGAGCCAGGTCCCCGATTGTCGGAACTGTCCCAGCCCGATGCGACGAGCAGGCCGATCCCCGCAAGGACAAGGATCAGGACAGACATTGCAATTGCAGCGATCAGTAAATACGGAGGCTTCTCGGCCAAGGCCGCGTCAGTTGCGCCATCTTCCGCAAGCATTGGCGGCGGGAGCGCGGCCGGCACCGCCGCCTCTACCGGCGGCCTGGCTGGCAGCTTGTACGAGCCGTCCATGATCTCGACCCGGATCTCTGTATGACTGCCGACCTTAAGCCGGTCGCCGTCGCGGAGGATCTTCGGCCGGCCGGAGATCCGCTCGCCGTTAAGGAACGTGCCGTTGGTCGAGTTCTCATCCGCCGCCAGTACCTCGTCGCCCTCAACAAATATGGTCGTGTTGACGCGGGAAAGTCCCTCGTCATCAAGAATCAGTTGGGCGGGAGGCGTACGGCCGATCGACAGCTCGCCATCGATTTCGGCGGTTGTCGATTCACGCTGATTCTGAATGTGAAGGGTGACTTTCACGAAGTTAATGGTGGTGGTCCGCCTCGGAAACTTCTTTCAGCTTGTCGATGTCGAGCAGCTTCGAGAAATCGTCGAAGTGGAACATCGTGTCGTCCTTGCAGTGGTCACAAAAGAACGTCACATCTTCGCCGAGGTACATATCTTTCAGGTGATACGCAATAAAGCAGCCGTAGCAGCGCTGTATGCGCTTGCCAAAAGTTTCAAGAACGTGCGGATCCGTATTCATTTTGTTGCGAGAAGGATTTTATCATAGCGGCGGTTGGATGAAAGCGCGGGAGGTGCCGAAGTCAGCTTGCGTGCACGGCCGAAAATAAAGTACGTCAAAAAGGCCTGGCCCACGCTCCGGGTTTTGCGCAAGGAGGGCTATTTCACGATCCCGCGTTTTGACGATTCGATGAACTCGATGAGGAGATCGACCTCGTCGCAGCCCGTGATCTCTTCCCGGATCCTTTCGACAGCCTGCGTAGTGTTCAGTTTCGCCGAGAGCAATAGATGATAGGCGTGGTTAAGGTTCCGGATCGTGTCCGGCGTATAGCCCCGCCGCTTTACACCTACGCGGTTGAGGCCATAGCACTTGGCGTGATTGCCCTGGACCACCGCGAACGGCGGAGCATCCTTTACAACAACAGAATAACCGCCAATGAACGCTTCAAAGCCGACGCGACAGAATTGATGAACACCCGAATAGGCTCCGACGCTTGCCCGGTCGGCGATCTCGACGTGTCCGGCAAGCGTTGCGGCGTTCGCCATAATGATATTGCTGCCGAGCTGACAATCATGGGCGACATGGGCCTGCGCCATCAACAGGTTGTCGTCACCGATCCTGGTGGTTCCGCCGCCGCCCGAAGTGCCGCGATGGATCGTGACGAACTCTCTTATTTGATTGCGTTTTCCGATCTCGACAGACGTTTCTTCGCCGGCATACTTCAGGTCCTGAGGAGCGAGGCCGATGGATGCGAACGGGAAAATATGAGTTCCTTCACCAATGATCGTTTGGCCATCGACGACGACGTGTGATTCGAGCCGGACATTCGCCGCCAGGGTAACCTTGTCTCCGACTATGCAGAACGGCCCAATATGACAGTCGCTGCCGATATCGGCGGACGGCGGCACGATCGCGGTTGGGTGAATAAAGGCGGCCATACTGAATGGTCAATCGTTTGAAGGGCGGGCGGCGATCACGCTCATTATCTCGGCTTCCGCCGTGACGTTTCCGTCGACGCTCGCAATGCCGCGCATTTTTTGCACCTTGCTCCCGATCCGCAGGGCCGTTACTTCCAGAACGAGCGTGTCGCCCGGCACAACAGGCCGCCGGAATCGAGCCTTCTCGATCCCTGAAAAAAAAGGTATCTTTTCGTCACGGTCCTCGAGTTCACGAAGGGCAAGGATCGCCCCTACTTGCGCAAGGGCCTCGATCTGAAGTACACCCGGCATTACCGGAGCACCTGGGAAATGCCCGGCAAAGAAGTGCTCGTTTACCGTCACCTGCTTGATCCCGACGATCCGTTCGCGCGGAATCAGGTCAACGATCTTGTCGACAAGCAAGAACGGATAGCGATGCGGAAGGATGTTTTGGATCGCGGCCGAATCGTAGATGGCCCCAGCTTCCTGCATAAAGTAAAAGTCAGGAGTCAGCCGAAAGTAAACTTCAACCGACTACTGACTTGGTCCTTTTCGTTCTGATCGCCTATTTCGGCGCCGCCGTCGTCGCCGTGCCCGCGGGGCGGGTATTGTAGTAGGCGATAAAATCCTTCGTCACGTCGAGTTTGGAAACATCCACCGCCAAAAGCAATCCAGCTCCTTCCAGCTTCGCCGCATCGAGGATAAGCGAGTATCCCTTCTGCTTGGCATAAGCATCGATGGCCTGCCCGATGTCCCGAAGGATCGGAGTCATAACCTGTGATTGCCGAAGCTCGAACTTGCGCTTGCCATCTTCCTGCTTTCGCTTGATGGTCAGCTCAAGCGTCTGGTATTCCTGGATCTTGGCGGCAAGGGCATTTCGGTCGACCGGCACGCCTTTACCCGAGTTCAGATTATCCTGCTGGACCTTGATGTCTGCGCCCATTTTCTGGTAATTCGCAACCAGTGTGTTGAGCTCATTCTGGGCCGGCGTGAACTCCTTCTCGAGCGCCGAGTATGCATTGATGTATTTTGTAATACCGTCCTTCGCGTCGAACGCCGCCGTGTTGATCACAACGATCTTCAGGTTCGTGCCCGGCTGAGCGGCCGGTGCTCCCTGGCCGAACGCCGCACCCACAAGAAACAGGGCGAAGACAAAGCTAACGACCAGTAAACTGAATCTCTTCATTTTATATACAACTCCTTAAACTTCCTGTCAGATATCGAGTATCGTGAAGATAATATCTTTGAAACCAAAAAAGCCCTAACTGTTGCCTGCGGTTCGATAATAAACTCGAAAGAGAGAGATATTATGTTATCGCATCGGCAAATGTCAATTTTCCGCACCCGCCCGCAGGGCTTTTAACAGCCCTCGACGAAAGCCGGCGGCAAAACGAGCGGGCCCGCCTAGAACGTGCGACCGACGGTGAACCTAAGCCCATTTCGCTTGCCCGGCAGGAAGATGCCCGGCAGCTCCTGGGTGAACCCGAGTTTCGCATTCGGGTTATAATAATAGATCAACCGAAAAGGAACGTTTACCACCGGCACCTGAACGCGAAGTTCGAGGCCGACGCTGGACTTGAAATCTCCAAGCTTCCCAAATGCACTGTCGTCAACCCTTAACAGCGAATTCTGCTGTACCTCGCCGCGGACGTAGAGCTGCTGTACCTCTGGCGAAAGCGACGTCGGGCAGCCAAAGCGGTTGCCGCGGCAGAACTCGTTGATGAAGTCGGTTTTGGTCATCACGCGTCCGCGGTAGTACAAAATGCTTCCAAAGCTGTTTTCGAGCACCGGTGCATTTATCAAGCCAAGCCCCGTCAGCCGCCCAGCCCCGATAAGCTGGTCGTCGGGCAGGAACGAAGTGTTGATCCGCTGCGTTCCGGTGCTTCTTAGATTAAAGACGCTGCCGACATCAGCAAAAAGAGCGATCGTCGCCGGGCCAAAGAGCGGGATCCGGTACTCAAAATTGCCCAGCAGTTGGGTGTCGCCGCCGATAAAGCGAAAGTTCCGGGCAAAAAGCGCCGGGTTGGGGCCGTCCGGGCCGGAAACCAGGGCGATATTTGCAAGTTCGGCCGCCATGTTCGGATTCTCGAAGCCCGTATACGGGACCGGTGTTCCCGAAGCGTTGCTTGTCAGGACGACGTTTCGGCTCGTCACGTATGTATCGAAAGGAGCGATCGGCCCGATGCTGCGTGAATTATAGCCGCGGATATCGTTCTCGCTTCCCAGATAGAACCTTTCATAGGCTGGGACACCGCCGATGAAGGCTATCGAATTCGCGTTACGGACCGTGTCCGTCATGGCAAACGCACCGATCGTGGCCGCCTGGATACGAAACGCGAAAACTTCAGGATTCTCCGACCTGCGGCGGCGTACTGGAATGAACTTCGCGAACGTCACATTCGGCGAATACGTCCTAACGTCTCCGCCCAGGCCCGCGAGGCCGAAGGAAAGGGCCAGCTGAGTTCCGCGAAGCGTGTCGATACCGTTTGCCGCCGGCTGGCGCGTGTCATAGACGAACGAACCAGTGATCCGGCTGGTAATAATGTTTGGCTGTTCGTAAATGATCGGAATGCACTGCGTCGGGTCGGCCGCACACGACTCATTGACCGGCGGGTCCTGAATCGAGGTCGCCGAGAACTGGTACGAAAGCCCAACCCGCGAAAACTGAGTAAACTGACGCTTCTTAAACGCCAGCTCGGACAAGGGAGCGGTCGCAAAAAGGTTGCCGCCGTATGTCGTCTGCGTAAAAAGATTGCTCTCATCCGTAAGGATCTGGCCATACGGATTGAAAAGGTCCTGCAGTATATCCTGATTGCGGGTCAGGAAAGTACCTTCGCCAAAGAACCGGTATCGCGACGCAAACAGCGAGAACCCGACCGAGATGGGCCTGTCGCGAAAGTACGGCTCCTGATAGGTGAATTGAAGGCTCTGCTGGCGATTTCCCGCCCCGACAGCGAATGACAGCACTTCGCCCCGGCCAGCGAGGTTGTTGGTTGAGTACTCAAGCCCGAAGAACGACCCGCCGATCCCGGAAATGCCGCCGTTAAAAGAGATCTGCTGGCGGCCCTTCTCTTTGACCTTGACGAGCAGGTCTACGTCGCCCTGCTCCTCATCCGTCTTGATCTCAACGTCCTGGTCCTTATCGATCGGGTCGAAGTACTGCGTTTGGTTCACTCGTGCGAGGGAGATTTCCAGATACCGGGAATTGTAGATATCGCCCTCATTCAACAGAAACTCGCGCCGCATCACACGGTCGCGAGTGAATGTATTGCCGCTGAACTCGAGGCGGCGAAGCGTGAACTGCTTCCCTTCGTCAATTACGATCTTGATGTCAACGATCCCCTCGTTCGGGTTCGTCGGGTTTTCCCTAAATGTCGTCTCAGGCTCGGCCAGATAGTTTACAAACCCCTGTTGCCCGTAAACATTCTTAAGATTCTCGTAAACACCTTCTGTCAGCCGTTTCCCGTCGGCGACCTCGCCCTTTTTGAGACCAAGGTACCCAAGGATCTGCTGTTCGGAAAAGATCGAGTTTCCTTCAACACTTAGCTCGCCAACGCGAAACACCTTGCCCTCGGTAACCGGGACGATTATCTTCAGCGTATCGTCCTTAGATGAGATGAGCGGAATCGGGAGCGTGATAAGCGGTATGAAATCGGTCCGTCGAACACCAAGTCCCTCGACAGCGGGCTCACCGATCCTCGCCTGGAAGTATCCTTTCGACCGCATGTAGGCAAGTACATTTCGCTGCAGGTCGTACTCGAGCTTGCGCATATCGAGGATGTCCTGCCCCTTGAATCGCGCAATTAGTCCCGTCTCCTTGACCAGCGTCAGGGCCCCGCGAAGTTCGCCGTCACTGAATTTCTCGTTGCCCTCAAACTCGATATCGACGATCCGCGACCGGTTGCCCTGCTCGATCTCAAAGGTTAAAGCGATAGATGTGGCCGAGATCTCTTCCTCCTTGATAGCCACCGTCGCGTTCGGGTAACCCTTGCTGGCCAGCATCTCACGCAGGACTCGCGTGGCCCCGCGGGCCTTCACCGGGTCGTAAACGGCTTCTTTCGATATGCCGGTTCGCTTTTCGCGAAACTCCTTTAGGATGTCCGCTTCGGTTATCGCTTTGGTCCCTGTAAAGATCAGGTCACGGATAATGGGAAGCTCGCGAACCTCAAAGATCACGTTAACGCCGCCGCGCACTCCGTTGGTCGTGAGCACGCGGGTCGCCGACTTATCAAAAAAGTTCAAAGAAAGCAGTTCTTTGAGGTCGCGTTCTAAAGCCGCCGGGTCATAAACGTCACCGGAACGCGTCTTGATATAGTACAAGAGATCGTCGTCCCGAAGCCGCCGATTGCCTTGAATGTCTACGCTTTCAACGATTTGCTGCTGAATTGCGGAGGAGATGTTATTCGCATTGGTAAAGCCTGTCGCCTGTACCGGGCCGGATAGAAAGGCCGTTGCCACGAGTACAAGCCCGAATGCGCCGAATTTGAACATAGAAACGAAATCCCTTGTGTTGCGGTTATGATAGCTGAGGGCCACCAAAACTCTCATCGTGGGCCATATAAATACCGCCGAATCAAATATTTAAAACCAACCAAACCGGAAGAGACCAGGCGGCGTTCTGTGTCGGAAAAAGTACTCAACCTTTGATTCTGCGAACCAATTCGAGGTTGCCTTTTCGACGCCTTCTCCACAAACTTCCGAATTATACAGATAATGATGGGAAAAGCGAAAAGCCGAACCCCTCGATCTGAAGAACAGGCGCGTCCGGGCGGCCCCCAAGGTAAACTGTGGGGGTTTGTAACGCCCGCAGCGCGGGCGCAGATTGGCGCGTGTCCACAATGCCCTAATTCCTAACGGGACCGTCCGGCACCTTATGGCCCTCCAGGAGATCTTTTATGAGCATGTGATCAACCTGATTCTCGGCGATCTTGTTTCGGCGTGGGATCCGATGAAGGTGGAGATAGAGGGAGGTTTTCACGTACGCGGTTCTTTGATCCGTGCATTCGTGGCTAACTTCTTAACTTTCGCTGTTGTCGAAATGTACGTTACAGGTCACTAGAAGTGGAAGAAAGGTACCTTTTGTCTTATTGTCGCAAAAGGGCTCAATGCACCGAAGCTGACATCACTTTCGGCTGCGACCGCAAGTGTTTCTTGCACGCGGATTCCACAAGTAGGTCGATCTCTCGGCCCAGTGTCGATTCATCCGCCGTCTGGGCGTTCGTGATCTCGGAAATGATCAGGAACTTAGCTTTGTCGAGCAGTGACTGTTCGCGGAAGGAAAGCTTTTTCTCGTGACTCAGGAACGTGAGCTTTTTCAGAACATCCGCCGCTTCGAACACATCGCCGGACTGAAGCTGCCCCATGAAATTGCGCGACCGCGTTTTCCAGTCGGGAGAGATAGCTTCAAAATCGGCCGACAGTCTTGCAATAAGCTGTTTGCACTGAATCGACGAGATCACAGGCCGAATGCCGACATTTTCAGCATTTTCTGTCGGCACCATTATGATAGAGTTGTCGTTCAGCACCCGGAGCGAGTAGAAATCGATCGACTGTTCCCCGAACCTCTTACTCTCGATGTCCTCGACCATGCAGACCCCCTGGCTTGGATAGGCTACTTTTTGTCCCTTTAACAGTTCCATAGAATTGTCTCCACTCAGAACCAAAATTAGGGGTTGTTTGCAAGTTGTGAGAATGACCCCGGCAAACAATGGTGTAAGCGTTTACTAAATTATAGCACACATCGGTCACGAGGTGTTAGCAAAACAGTACAGCCCGTGCAATCTATGGGCGGATCCCCGTGGCTAGGCAGGGAGTTCAATTGTGAAGGATGTGCCCTGGCCGGGTATGGACGAGACACCGACCTGGCCGCCATGCAGGCGGGCAAGATGTTTGACAATGGCGAGGCCGAGTCCTGTCCCGCCCACCTCGCGTGTACGCCCGCGGTCCGCGCGATAGAACCGTTCGAAAACGCGGGGCAGATGGTCCGGCAGAATGCCCTCGCCCGTGTCCGCAACCGAAATTGACACTCGTTCGTCCGACAGGGCCGCGGTCACCGTAACGTCGCCGCCGCGGCGGTTGAACTTGATGGCATTGTCGATCAGATTGGTGAGCATCTGTTCCAGACGCACGGGATCGGCAGTGGCGCGCAGGTCCGCCGGGACCCGATTGGTCAGGGTCACTTCCCGGGCGGCCGCTTTCGACGAAAGGGACGCGAAGACCTCGTCCACCAGATTCATTGGTCTCAGCGACTTTGTCTGGATCGACACGTTCCCAGATTCGATCATCGAAAGCTCCAGGATATCCGCGATCAGCTCATGCATCCGTTCCGCATTTCTTCGGATCACGCCGAGGAATCGCCGATTGTTATTCGGATCATCGATGGCCCCGTCTTCCAGAGTTTCAACGAACGCGAGTATCGATGTCAGCGGCGTTCGAAGCTCGTGAGAGATATTCGACAGGAATTCCTGTCTGATCTTTTCCAGCCGCTCCACCTGCGTTACGTCATAGAAGACGCCGATCGCGTGCAGCCGGCCATCAAGGTCGATAGGCGAGACATGAAGATCGTAGCTTCGGCGGCCGCTCCCGACGAAGTCCAGCTTTGCGTCGGCTGACAGCCCTTCATCGAGGGTTCGGCCAAATGCTTCGTGCAGCTCGAGGTCGCGGATCACCTCGCTCAGCCGCCGAGAACGGAGCGAGCCGAACTGTCGTCCGAACACGGTCTCTGCAGCCCGGTTGGCGGCGACAACGCGCCGCGTGTCATCGACAACGATCGCACTTTCACGGTTCGCCTCAAGCAGGCGTTCGAGAATTTCGAGCGAGGATATTCTGCGTTCGATCTGCATTTTCAAGAAAAAAGTACCTGTCGACCAATTGCAAACTGACGCCGTTTGCAATGTTTGTCGATCACCTGCAAAGTCTCTTGTCGCCGATATCTTTTAACTGGTCAGCTATCGGAACCTACAAACCTATATCCCACGCCCACGACCGTTTCGATTCGGTTCGAGCATTCGCCCATCTTTTGTCTCAGCCGGCGGATGTGCACGTCAAGGGTGCGCGTGTCGCCGAAGTAACTATAGCCCCACACATTGTCCAAAAGCTGCTGCCGTGTCGCGACGCGGCCAAGATTTTTGATCAGGTGCTCAAGAAGGGCAAATTCCTTGCGCGTGAGTCGGATATCGGCCGTACCGCACTTGACCCTCATATCCTCGAAGTCCACAAGGAATCCGCTATCTTCGTATCGCGGCGAACTCTCCTTCTCGGTCCGTCTCAGCACGGCACGAACGCGGGCGATGACCTCCTTTACGGAAAACGGCTTGACAACGTAATCGTCCGCTCCGGAATCGAGGCCTGAAATTCGGTCCGGTTCCGCGGCTTTCGCGGTAAGCATGATGATCGGCGTGGTTGCGGTCAACGGTTCGCGCCTCAGCCGGCGGCACAGTTCCATCCCGCTCATTCCGGGCAGCATCAGGTCGAGAAGGATCAGCGATGGCGTCGATCGTTCGTCGAGCGCGATTCGAAGTCCCTTCTCGGCCGACTCGGCGATCGTCGCCCGGAAGCCTTCGCGCTTAAAGTTGTAATGCAGGCTTTCGGCGATGTCGGCGTCATCTTCGATGATCAGGATGTTTTGCACCATACCGTTGCTTTCTCGGCCCCGAGTTGTAAATAGACTCGCGTTGATATGACCCAGTTTATGTCGCGGGCCTTAACCCGGTATGAACGAAATGTTACAGTCGTGTTAATTCTTTCAGGCTTTCAAGGGCCGCCTTAAGTCGTCCTCTTCAGCCTTTTTCATCTCTTCTTCCGGCCGGATCACAAAGTCCAGCGTCCCCGAACGATCAGCGGTCGCTGCCCATCGGGCAACGTCCAGGCTGATCACGGCAATGGCGCCAGTCGGCATCGGTTGAACCGCTCCGGTCAGAGAATGAATGATCCCTTCCATTCCCGGATTGTGCCCAACGATAAGAGCGGAACCGTCCTCATCAGGAAGGCCCGTAATGACATTCAAGAGCGTCGATACGCCGGCCTCGTAGATGCGTTCATCATAGTCGATCGAACGATCGAAACCAGAGGCATCCAGGACCATCTCGGCCGTTTGCATTGCCCTTTTCGCGGGCGAGCTCACGATCACATCCGGGCTGAGTCCGCGGCCATCCATCAGGGCGCCCATGAACAGAACGGTTCGCACCCCGCGATCGGTCAGCCGACGATCGAAATCGTCCACGGCGGAGTCGCCCCAGTCAGATTCTGCGTGGCGGAGAAGATAGAGCCGTTTCATCGCTTGGATCGATTTTACCCGGTCGGTCGAGAATTAGCCAAAATATTGGCAGGACCGACGGGCATTTAAATCGAAACCGAAAACTGCTAGGCTCCGTACATAAGACTATGGCCTCGAGACGCCAGTTCACATTTTCAAAACGAACACACACCGCGATGGCGATCGTGTTTCTTTTTGTAATGCTCGTCGAATGGGGATCGCATAATCTGGCATTCGCTCACGGCGGGCCAGGCGCGGAGCTGGTAACCGTTGCGAGCGGCGCTGTCGGCCACGACGATCCTTGCCCGACCATGATCTGCTGTGACGTGCCTAAGCACGAACAAAAGACAACCACTTCATCCCACTACGTCTCGCCGTGTACGCCGAGCGCGGAGCGGACGCGTGAAACGCTCCGTCTGGACCGCACGATGAAATCGCCGCCATTGCGGCGTGACGACGCAAATGGCATCTCCCGGCCAAAGGACCCATTGTTTCACCCTCCTGAATTTTCCTCGATCTTCGCATAACACTCGAGCGGCTCCCTTGAGCTGCTTACCCGACGCCTACCGAAAGGTGCGCAGTTATGTCCGGGCCGCAGGTGCCCGAGAGAAAGATGGAGAATTTCAAGTGAGACGACATTTATCTTTGGCTGCAATTACACTGTTTACCGCATTCAACGCATTTGCCCAGAATTCCGGCACGATCACGGGGAAAGTATCGTATGGTGAAAACTCGCCGCTGCACGATGCATCGGTGTCCGTCGTGCAAACACGACAGTCGACACGAACCGACGAGAACGGGGACTTCCAGTTTGTGAATATTCCCCCCGGACGCTACACGGTCCTTGTTCATCTGGAAGGTTTTGCCGACGCAACGAAGTTGGTCACTTTAACCGCCGGTTCCGAAGCCTTGCTTGACTTCAGGCTTCAGATCGCGGCGCTCAATGAGCAGGTGACCGTGACCGCATCGGGCGCCGAGCAATCGGTGTTCGATTCGTTCCAGTCGGTAAACTCGGTCGGCTCGACCCAAATATCCGAGCGGGCATCTACCTCCATTGGCGATGTGCTCGCTTCGGAGACCGGCGTGGCCAAGCGAAGTTTTGGCCCGGGCAGTTCCCGGCCGGTCATTCGTGGATTTGACGGCGACCGCGTGCTCATACTCCAGGACGGTGTTCGCACAGGTTCGGTCGGTTCGCAATCCGGCGATCACGGCGAGCCGATCGACCCGCTGGCGGCTGAACGGATCGAGGTCGTAAAAGGCCCTGGAACGCTGCTTTACGGAAGCAACGCGCTTGGCGGTGTCGTCAATGTCATAAGCAACGACGAGAACGATGCTCACGAGGGGTTCAGAGGATCGGCCACTGGGTTGCTCGGGACAGCGGACCGGCAGGCCGGGTTTGCCTCAGGCCTCGAGTATGGATTCAAGAAACTGCTGCTTCGTGGAAATCTTAGTGCCCAGCGCACCGCTGATCTTGACACGCCGGTCGGCCGGATACCGAACTCGGCCTCGCGGTCCAATTCGGGTTCGTTCGGGGCCGGATACTACGGCGACAAAGCCTGGTTCGGCGGAACATTCTCGGCCGATATCAGGCGGTATGGAATTCCGTTTGCCGCACTGTTCGAGGGCGGCGGAGACGAAAAGGAACGATCGTTAGGAGATCTACCCACCGTGGACGAGGAGATCGACATTCGCCTTCGAAACTACAGGTTTCGCATCAACGGTGGGTTCCGAGAGATCACCAACGCCTTCCTGAGCGGCGTCAAGTACAACATTGATTATTCCGATTATCGCCACAAAGAGATCGAACGCGCGGACGGCGTGGATGAGGTCGGTACCATTTTTCAGAACAAGGCCCTTTCGTATCGGGGCCTGTTCGAACAGCAGAAGTACGGGCGCCTGACCGGACGCTTCGGCTTTGAGGGATTCGATCGCACGTATGAGGTGAATGGGGCCGAGCAGCTCATCACCGGCGAGGTCGGTCACGGATCGTTCTCTGTATTCGGTTTGGAAGAGTTAAACTTCGACCGTCTGAAATTCCAGTTTGGCGGACGTGTTGAGAACAACCGCTACCGGCCGGAAAACGCCGCGTTGACACCGCGAAGCTTTACCGCATTCTCGGGCGGCGCGGGCATCAACGTCGGCTTATGGGAAGGCGGGGCATTTATAGCGAACTACACCCATTCAAACCGGGCGCCGGCGCTCGAAGAGCTCTACAACCACGGCCCGCACATCGGCAACATAACATTCGAGATCGGCAATGATGACCTGACGCGAGAGACATCAAACGGGATCGACCTCTCACTTCGGCATCAGTCCGACCGCTTTCGCGTCACCGGCGATATCTATTATTACCGGATCAACAACTACGTTTTCCTCGCTCCGCAGGACCGGGACAACGATGGCGAAGTGGACGTCGAAGACGGGTTGCCCGTCGCCAGGTACGACCAGGCCGAAGCCTCGTATTTCGGCGCCGAATTAACGGCGGACGCCACATTCAATAAATACCTCGGTGGATTCATCGGGCTTGATTTCGTACGCGCAAGGTTGGTCGAAAACGGCATTGACCTCCCACGCATTCCGCCGGCCCATGCCCGCGTGGGCCTTGACGTTCGGATCAAGGACCTGAGCATCCGGCCCGAGGCGGTTTTCGCCGCGGATCAGGAACGTGTGTTTCCGCTTGAGAAACCGACGGCGGGCTACGGCATCGTCAACCTCGCCGCGACATACATCATTGGGCGTCAACATCACGCCCACATTTTCTCGATGAACGCCTACAATTTGACGAACAAGCTTTATAGAAACCATGTCTCGTTCATCAAGGAGTTGGTGCCCGAGATCGGCCGTGGCGTAAGATTTGGATACACCTATCGCTTCTTTTGATACCCGACGAAGCGCAACGGCGAACTTCGGCCTTTTTGATGCACGGCCGAGTTCGTTCTATCATTTGAAAAACTACGACTTGGGGGAGGATCCGAAAATGCCAACGCAAGTTCTGGACATAGAAACCGCAAACGGGCCGTCAACCGTTTACATCGATGGCCCTGACCAGGGCGGGGGAAAGGCGGTAATCGTCATTCAGGAATGGTGGGGACTAAACGATCATATAAAGGACATCGCCGGACGGTATGCGGCGGAAGGCTTTACCGCGATCGCTCCTGACCTCTACCGCGGCAAGGTGACCGC
Organism: Pyrinomonadaceae bacterium; assembly: GCA_050250045.1. Classification (GTDB taxonomy): domain Bacteria; phylum Acidobacteriota; class Blastocatellia; order Pyrinomonadales; family Pyrinomonadaceae; genus OLB17. Next base: position 21,817 of record JBFWPK010000028.1, read on the forward strand.
GGACGCGGATGAAGCTTCAAGGATGATGCATGAGCTGACTATCGAAGACGGGTTGGACACGATCGCGAGTACGATAAAGGCCGCCTCTAATACTTTAGGCATCGATCATTACGGCATAACGGGATTCTGCATGGGCGGCACGTTCGCTCTGCGTGCGGCGTGCGTATTGGAGGGACTTTCCGCCGCAGTCGTGTTCTACGGCGACATCCCCGAAGAAGATGTTCTCAAAAAGCTGCGCACGCCGACGATCTTCGTGTCGGGTACCAGGGACGGCTGGATAGATCCCGATAAGGTCGCCTTTCTCGAAAGCTGCGCCGAGAAGTACGAGCTGCCAGTAGATACCGCCAAATACGACGCGGACCACGCATTTTTTAACAATACGCGGCCCGAGGTTTACGACAAGGCTGCTGCGGAGGATGCGTGGTCACGGGCCATCGCGTTCTTCCGCGATAAACTGTAATTCTTAAGACGCGGGCAACGGCGGCTGACCCGTCCGGACCGGCGGCATAAAATCGCCCGGCATCCCACGCGAGTCCTTGCGCGCCTTCTTGTTCCTGTACATCTCGGCATCGGCCCGCTTGATCGACGCCTCGAGTTCGTCCGATCCCTTGAAGTTGGCAAAACCGATGGATACGCCTACGTCGAGCGGATCATCAAGTCCCTCGAGCCGCAGGCCGCAAAGCCGTCTTTCGAGGCTGGCCATCCGGCGTTTGGCCAGGTCGGCCTCCATGCCGATCATGATCACAAAAAATTCGTCTCCGCCCCACCGATAGATCAGATCCTCAGCCCGGATGACCTCGCGAATGGCACGCGCGGCCGCCCGGATCGCCTGATCACCAGCGGCATGGCCATGTGCGTCATTGATGCCCTTAAGATCGTCAAGGTCAAAGAAACCGACGCAGCCGGAAATAGTCCCGGCGTCGTCGCGATTCACGAATCCGTAGAACGCGTGCCGATTGAACGCGGCGGTCAGCGGATCGGTATTGACAAGCTCTTCCAGACGGTTGTGTGCGACCTCAAGCTCCTCGTTTGCCGTCCTTGTGTCTGCAAGCACCTTTTCTAACAGAACAATGATCATACCGAGGCCCAGCGTTGCCTCAAGCACAAGGTGGATGACGGAATTATATTGAAGGAGGATCGGCGCATCGGCTGAACGTCCGGTGGCAAAAATGATAAAGAACACCAACAGGTCCAGCGACAAAAGCCCCAGCGAAACGTGCATAACGCGCCATCCGAAGCTACGCAAACTTGCCTTTCGCAAGGCCACGACGGCACCGGCGAAAAAGCCCGACATGATCAGGCAGTGGACACTATAGATGTCGTCGAATGAACGCGAATAAAGCGGCAGGCCGATCGCCGTGAGAACGGCCGGGATCAAGTAGAGTTCCGAGATGCGTTGGTGGCCGATCTCGTTCGTAAGGTTGCGGCACCCCGCAATGAGGGCAAGGCCAAAGATATACTCACCGAGGAAATAGAGAGTGTAGAGCGAATCCGAATGCGCCCCGTCATTGAACGCGAATCTCAGGCAGATCAGTGCGAACGACAATGACAGCCATGCGTAGGTCCAATATCGAAGCGCGAGCGATCTTATCGATCGCTGGAGGAATACGGCCAGGACCGTGATCAGGACCACGCTCGTAAGCTGGATCATCAAGTCGAGCTTGTAATTCATGAAATACTTCGTAATGACCGCGGGGATCCTGCGGACGGGTGGGATGAGGACGTCACAAACAATGTTAGAACATCTTAAACGCTGTGTCTATGATTTTTTATGAGCTGAATCACTTCGTCGGTGGTCGGAAGAGAGGTCCGTGCTCCGATCCGGCGGCATTTGAGGGCCGCGACCGCGTTGGCCGTGCGGCAGCTTTCTTCGATCGACAAACCCGAAACCAGGCCGTAAATAAAGCCTACGCGGTACGCGTCTCCGGCCCCGGTCGTGTCCTTGCATCCGCCCGGTACGGGATAGGCAGGCGTTCGGATGAAACCCGCGGGACCGAGCGTCAATGATCCGGAATTGCCCAGCGTGATCCCCGCAACCGCGCAGCCGAACCGCGACCGCATTTCGGCAAGGGCCGCCTCGTGGTCGCGAATGCCCGTAAGAGTGCCTGGAAGATCCGCCGACGCGATGAGGATATCAACGAGGGGGAGAAGTTCTTCCACACCATCAAAAATTCGGTCGATGTCGATAGAGACGATCACGCCGCGCTCCCTCGCCTCACGGGCAAGCCGTATGCATGCCTGCGTATCATGCGGGGTCAGGTGGAGGACCTTTGCATCGGCGACAGCAACGATCGGGGCTTCGGCCGAGGTATAGCACAGCTTATCGTCGCGTTTCCATATAACGGTTCGTTCGCCGTTCCTGTCGTCGATCACGATGAACGCGATCTGCGTGCGAGCCCCCTGGATGACCTCGGCAAAACGCAGGTCGACACCTTCATCCGCAAGCGATTTGATGCCGACTTGTCCCGCATCGTCGGCGCCGAATCGTCCGGCATATCGTGTGCTCAGCCCGAGCCGCTGAAGCCCGGCCATCGTCGTCGCAACCTCGCCGCCGGGAGCCTGCGTGTAGGCCGAGAGTTCTACCTTCGAATTGAAGTCGGGATAAGCGGGGACCTGGATCAGAAAATCGACGGCATTCGTGCCGAAGCCGACAACATCGATCGCGGCATCATGCCGCAAAACAAAAGGAAATTTCATCTTCGATCACGGTTTCCGGCCGGTCCGACAAGAAATTTCGAAAATACATTCAACATTCTTGCAATCGGCTCCAAAGAAAAGTTAGATTCTAGGTCATGCAATTTTTATAAAGCGAAGCTTTTTTCAAAGTCAAATTTAGTAAATTTTGGGAGAGATTAGAAAATGCCGACGTCAGTTTGTCCGGAATGTGACGAGGAAGTTTACGTGGATTCAGAACTTGAACAGGGTGACCACGTATCCTGTGATGAGTGCCAGGCCGATCTGGTGGTAGTCGGGCTCGACCCGATCGAACTCGATCTGCGGGACGACAGTGATGACGACTACACCGATGATGATGACGATTACGACTCAGGCCGCTATGATTGACCGGTGTTAGCGTGGCGGCCGAACAGCGTTAGTTGGGCGTGGTATAGCCGTTCCGGTTTTGTTTCACGACGAAGCCATTTCTTGATATTATTTGTACTTTTTTGAACGTACCTCCTTCGGCGTTCCTGTCTGGATACAGCGCGATCGCGTAGGTCGCGGTCAACTCGTTCTCAAGCGCTTTGAACAGCGGATCGAAGTTATTGTCCGTGGCGTAAAAGCTTCGCCCGCCGGTGCGCTCGATCAATCCGCTCGCCTCCAAAGGCGTAAGCAGCGGCCGTTTCGTTTGCTGGAACCGTGAGTAAGAAGGAAGAATAAGGGCGTAGACCGATGTGTCGGCCTTATTCGCGCGTTCGATGACGGTTTCGGGAGCGACAATATCACCAACCGGAAAGCCATCGGTAATAAGTACCACTACGCGCTTGGCCAACCGGTTCATCGAGTATTTCGGCCCCTTATTCGCAAGCAGCCTTACCGCATGGTCCACTGCGTCATAGGCGTGGGTGGAAAGCCCGTCCTGGTCCCGTTTAAGTTTCGTAAGTGAAGACTCAAGCCTGCTTCGGCGGTTCGTGAATGACTGCACAGTCGAGACATCCATCGCGAAGGTCGTCACGGCAAGGTAAGAGTTATAGTCGGCCAGCCTTGTCGCAAAGCTTGAAAGGGCCGCCTTCAGCCGTTCCATCTCGGGGGCCGTCATACTGCCGGAAACGTCAAGGGCGAGGACGATCGACATTGGCCGGCCCTCATCAGCCCGCTGAACCACTTCAAAGAAGTCCGGCTGCCGCTCCACTCCGTCTTCCATGATCTTAAAATCTCCACGCAGCAGGTTTCGGACGGGCCGTCCAGAGGTGTCCGTCACGCTGACCTCGAACGTGACCAGATCCGTCTCGACCCTGATCACATCGTCTTGTTTCTGGGCCGCGGCGGGTGTCTCGAAGATGATGAAGAATAAGGCCAGCGAAAAGAGCGCAGCCAAGCCTGGCTGGTATATCAATCTGCGTCGGTCAGTCTGAATAGAATCGGTCATCCTGAATTGTACCCGCAAGGCCTGATCACCCGAGCGCCTTGCTGAACCCGCCAATTTTCCTCGGTTAGATGACGATGAACAAATTGTATCGTTCTGGCATACGGGTTGTATAGCACTCGTAGGACGGGATTCCGCTAACGGAGGTTGCCGCCGTTGGCCGCATGGCCATGATCGCTTGGCCGGCAACGATCAAGATTATCCACCAACCGCAATGAAGGAGAAAGATCCCAATAGAGCGTATGATGCCGGCGTTAGCTTCTGGATCGGTTTGATCGCCGGCCCGCTGCTCCCATGGATCGGATATCTTGCGGGCCTGGGGATCTCGCCGGCCGACGCGGGCCTTTGTTCGATCTCGATCTTCATTGCCGTCCTGCTGCACGACCTGGAAGGCAGAGTACCGCTCACCGATATTCGCATTACGCCAAACCTTGTGATGTCTTTCTGGGCGATCCTTAACTTCGGCGTTGTCGGTGGATGTCTCGTGTCCGCGTTGACGGCCCTGGCAGGCCTTGCCAGTCGCAAACATAAGAGGGACCGGTGGCTTTCCAGCGCGGTTATCGGCATATTTGCCACCGCCGCGGCAGGAGCTGCATTCGCTACGATCCTCGATCTGCTTCGGTTCGCGGGGCTCAGGGTCCCGGAGAACACATTGGTCCCGAACGAGATCCTGGTCGCCGGGGCCGCAATGCTGATAGCCTACCAGATCGTCTGGGCGGTGGGCCACGGCTGGCTTTCCGGTATCAGCGCCGGTTTTGGTTTGAAGCCCGTTTCGACCCCGCTTCGGCTTCTTGCGGGCCAGTTGGCGTCCGCGGTGGCCGCACTAACGATGTTTGCGGCGTTCGCTTATTTTGGAACCGCCTTTTGCCTCGTTGTCGTGCCGGTCACGGTGTTCGGGTACCTGGCCCATCGGATCCATTTGCTGCGTCTCGATCAAAAGACCTGTGAGATCGCCGACGCGGGACGGCTGCATCTTGCGACTGTCGAAGCCCTCGCGACGGCGATCGACGCTCGCGACCAGGTCGGCAGCGGCCACGTGCGCCGGACGCAGATATTCGCGATCGGGATCGGGAACGCCCTCGGACTGACAGACGATGAACTCACGGCGCTCAGGGCAGCCGCATTGCTTCACGACATCGGCAAGCTGGCGGTTCCCGAATACATTCTAAATAAGCCGGGGAGGCTTACATCCGCCGAACTCGAGAAAACCAAGACCCACGCGAATATCGGCGCGTCTATCCTGGAGCAGGTGGGCTTTCCATATCCGGTCGTTCCCACGGTCAAACATCATCATGAGCGGTGGGACGGCAGCGGTTATCCGGATGGGCTGAGGGGCGAGAACATCCCGATCACGGCACGCATTCTGTCCGTTGCGGACACCTTCGATGCACTTCGCGGCCCAAGGCCGTTCCGTGGGGTCATCAGCCGTGAGGACGCGTGCAACTATCTTCGCTCACAGTCCGGCTCACAGTTCGATCCCCGCGTGGTCAATGCATTCTTACGCGATCTGGGCCGGTTGGAGGCCGAAATACACATCCATGGGTTCGACTACGAATCTGGCGGCGTCGGCCCGGAAGCCGCGGCTGGTGCCCAGATCGATTACGTACAGCAAATAAAGCGTGCAAATCAGGAAGTCTTTTCACTCTATGAAATGGCACGCGATTTTGGGGCATCGCTGAATGTCGAAGAGACACTTGACCTGCTGACGAGGAAGATCAAGGAATTTGTACCCTACGACACCTGTCTCGTTTACCTCATGGAAGAGGGCAACAACACTGCCTTCGCCGCACACGTCGAAGGAAGGAACAGCGACGTGCTTCGAGACAAACGCGTGATCGTTGGCGAAGGAGCTACCGGATATGTTCTCAAGAAGCGAAAGCCGGTCGAGAACGTAGATCCTTCGCTTGATTTTGCTTTCTCGCACGCCGATATCTGCGAGCACTACCTCGGAATGGCCTCGGTTCCGCTGCTCGCCGACGATAGACTGGTTGGCGCTATCTCGCTTTTCTCGGGGAAGCTGGCGGTGTACGAGGAAGAGCACCTTCGTTTGCTGGAGACCATTTCGCGGATCTCCGCCGATGCGATCTGCAAATCGCTCAAGCATGCCGAAACGGAGGCCCACGCGCAGACCGACCCGCTGACCGGCCTGCCGAACGCACGCGGGCTGAACCTTCAGTTCGAGAAGGAGATCGGCCGTGCTCGACGCTCAGACAGCTCGCTCCAACTGCTAATGCTTGATCTGGACGGCTTCAAGGCCGTGAACGATACTCTCGGCCACAAGGCGGGCGACACGATGCTCCGCGATGTTGGTCGGATCATCAGGGCAGAGCTCCGCGACTACGATTTTCTCGCCCGGTACGGCGGCGATGAGTTCGTTGCACTTGTCCCCGAGACCGACGGTTCCGATGTGATAGAGCTGGCCTCTCGCATTGAGGCCGCCGTCGCATCATATGCCGCATCGTTTGACGACGCGGTTTCCACCGTCGGTGTCAGTATAGGGGCCGCCGGGTTTCCGGCGCAGGGCGAATCACTGGAGAGCCTGCTGATCGCGGCCGATAAGGCGATGTACCGGGCAAAGGCCTTCCACAAGCAGCGGCTTGTCCGGCTCGGTGAATACTCCGCGACGGCACGCCTGCACGCACAACCCGGCCAGGAACTCGGCGACCGTATAGTTGATGGTCCGCCCGAACTCCCGCCAACACCGGTCGTGCCCGGCTCCGATCTCGTCGTCGAACTCGATGAGAGCCACATTGTCGTCGTAAATACGGTGAACTAAAAGGCCTGTGAAAATCTGAAATGGATCTGGCTTTGTCCCAGCCGGTATATGGCGTTGGGTGCGTTGAGCTGTGGGATCAAAAAGCTGGGCGGATTCAGCAGATAGCCGTAATCTACCCCGAACTCGCCGCCGAACGGGGCCCTGAGCCGCAGCCCGAGCCCGATCGTATGCGACCACAACGCTCGCAGATTCTGTCGCGCGACATCGTTTGGCGGGGCATCCGGCGGGTTGAATATATCGTTGACACGGAGAAAGACATTCCCTCCGTCGTAGAACGGGACGGCCCGCAGGCTTTCGGTCAGCGGTATTCTCGCTTCCAGATTGACCACCGCGAGTGCATTTCCGCCGAATGGTACGGTGAAGGGATCGAGAAAGACCTGCTCGCCATCGCCATTGCGGAACGTACCCGTCGGCACAACAACAACCCGCGGACCGGCCGATTCGAAATCAAACCCGCGAAGCGTATTCGATCCGCCCGCGAAGAACCGTTCGCTGATCGGGAGCGTCCCTTCTAACTCGGGATTGTTCGGAAAGCGGTTCTCCGATGAGAATACGTGAGCCAAGCCAAGGATCGCCCGTGCCGCAAATGTGATCTCGGACAACTTTGTACTCTTGATGAACCGAGGTGAATAATAGACGTTGTATGAGGCCTGGAACTTATTGAAGCCGATATTGGCTCCCATGAACGGCAGTGACGTATTGAACTCGGCGGTAACGTAACTGCCCGACGACGGATCGCTCGCGCTGTAGCGACATGGTTCCCCAGGCTCGCCGCGGGCAATAATATCGAGGATGCTGTACTTGATGTTGCAGTTCTTCCGGGTATCGCGGACGAACGTCGCGCCAAACCCCGAGATCCGTACCCGCGAATCAGGCGCCAGAAGATCCTTGATCAAGAGACTTTGCGTATTGTAGAGACGGACGTCTTCGAAGCGGTACCGCAGGAATAGAATACTTCGGTCGCTGCGGCTCAGCGTCCGGTTCGTCTCGGCGGTAAACGTAAGACGGTGGAGTGTTGGGCCGCCAACGTCATTTCCGAATTCGTCGATCGGATTGCCGTTCTCGTCAAGCCTCTGGACGATCCCGAATGTTCCTTTATCGATCTCGGACCTGAAGAAACGCGTAACCGTAGAATCACGTTGATATTGAGCAGTTATCGTCAGCGGAGCGAAACGTCCGTTTCCTTCGTTCAAGAATCGGGGATTGAAAAAATCTATCTGGGCCAATTGCTGCCGCTGGCTTACACGCAGCCTTGCGCCGCCTTGCCAAAGATTTCCGAACAAGTTCATGTGCCGGATGTCGACAAACCCGCTGGCGCCATAGTCCGTCGAGTAGCCGCCGCCATATGACAAGATCCGCGGCGCCTGTTCCTCAACACTGACGATGACGTCGGTCACGCGACGATCGGGTGTTTCGCTTACGGGCTGTTCCTTGATCGCCACTCGCGAGAAAACATCGCTCGAATAAAGGTTCTGCTCGCTTGCATATACATCGGTCGAACGAAGCAGGGAATTTGGCTCCACCACTACCGCCCGTTCGATTGCCGCGGTCTTCGTGTCCTCATTTCCGGTTACAAGTACCCGGCCGACGTAGACTTTTTTCCCCTCGCCGGGCAAGGTGCGTCGCTCGCCGGGTGCACTCGCAATACCGCCGGAAAGCGGGTTGATACGGTGGCGGATGTCGTAAGCCACCTTGACCTTTCGGGTGTCGGCCCCAGGATCCAGCGTCAGTTCCTCAACCGAAAACTCGACCACGGCATCGAAATATCCTGCCTGGGCAAGAAACTCGGTCAGGTTTCGCTGGCCGTTTCGGGCCTTGGCCCGCGAAAAGTTCTTGCCCGCCAGGTCGGGCAGTTGCCGCATCAGGACTGCCTCGGAAAAATCCTTGCTGCCGGTGACGTTCACCTCCGAGATGATCGTGGGCGGGCCTTCCTCGACCGCGAAGGTGATAACAAGGTGCTCGCCATCCAAACTCACACCTTGCCGCACGCGCACCTGAGCGTCGCGATAACCGAGCCCGCGAAGCAGCGACTCAATGGTGTTCACGTCGTCCGAAAGAAGCTTTTCGCTCGTGTACCCGCGGCCGTAACCGAACAGGGGAATGATGCCGATTATATTTGCTTCCTGCGATTCAAGTGCCGGTTTGATCTCGTCGATCTTGAATTGGTCGGTTCCCGTAAGCCTGATATCGGTCAGCTTGAACTGGCGTCCGAGTTCCGACCGATACACGACACGGACGGTTCGGCCCGTGAGGTCGTGGTTTGTCAGCACGGCGCACAGTGCTACCGTTTCGTTCGCCGGCACACCGCCGTTGGGATCGGCGGTCAGAGGAGGATCAACGGAGCAGTATGCAGTGAGGTTCGCAAAGAAATAGCCGTGTTCCTGGAAATAGGTCTCAAGCCGCCGCTCGCCTTCAACAATCGCCGAATAATCGAGCGTTCCCTCACGTTTTATCGGCATAAGCTCAGTTTGCGTCCGCGAGCCGGGGCGGTCCTGGGCCTCGATCTCAACCTCGACAACCGGCCCTTTTGTGCCGACGACCGTGATGTCGATCTTGTTCGTATCCGTATCGTAAACCGGTCGTGCCGGGCTCAAGGTAGGAGCCAGATAGCCCTCCTCACGCAATAATGACCGGATCTTTGCTTCGTCTTGATTCAGCTTGTCACGCGAGAATGTTTCGCCGGGCTGGAGCATCAGTTCAGCCTGGATCTTCTTTGTGTCTAAATTCTCGATCTGTACGTCGAACTGACCGATCGCTGCGGGCTGGTTCAATACAACGCGAAACGTGACACCGACCTCGTTCTGGTTTGAGATCGGCTTCTGAACATAGGTCACCTCCGCCTTGAAATAGCCGCGTTCGCGAAGATATTCCTGGATCAGCGTCGTATTCTCGCGCAAGGTCTGTTCAGTTACGATCGAACCCGGGTCGAGCAGTGTAAGGCGGAATAGAAGCTCCTGCTCGGTCACCGCCGCGCCGTCTTCTCCGGCATCAACGATCTCGACGTTGACGCTTTGTGCCTGGGTCTTTCGTTTTATGAGGAACTTTAGGGCAACGCTGTCGGGACCGGAATTCTCCGCCTCGACCACGATCGACGCAATTCGTTTTGTTGCGTAGAGCTGCTCGATCGCATCCCGCACCTTGACCGCCGCATAGGTCGTTCCCGCTGCCGCGGCTGCGAGATTTCTGAACTGTTCCGCGGCTGCTTCATTTGTGTCATTGCCTTCAAAAACGACCGCAACGTCGGAGATCCGCTTGCCTTCAAAGCCGTTCTGGGCCGCAATCGGCCCGGCAAGCATAAGGGCGACCAGCATTGACGCCCCGCAGCTGTACAACCCACGTGAGAAACGGGCACCGCAGCCTGGGCGGCGGGCTTCGGCCAATAACTTCAAGAGCGACATCGCCCAATGTTTTGCGTGTACGTTCAGAATCGCCTCCTGAAACGTACCTCAAAGCTGAAACTGTTTCGGTCTTGCGTCACATTCGACAGGGCGCTCTGTTCGTACTGTGCTACGAACGAAAGCTTGTTGGAAACCCTGTATTCAAGCGCCAGCACCTGATTCTGGTCCTGCGACAGATTGGTCGAGTAAGTGACCCGCAGGTTGTTATTGATCTGGCGGCCGACGGTCAGCCTGGCCGACGCGTTTCGCTGGCCCGAGATGATCGGATCGATCTCGAACACGTTCAGGCCAAAGAGCTTGTCGGTGGCCTTTCGGGCCGGATTGTTTATGATCGAGTCCGCAAGCATTTCCGCGGCCGTGTTGATGCCGGTTTGCGCCAGCGTCGGTATCCCTGCTTCGGTGTTAGACAGATTGCCGGTCGTGATAAGCGAGACAACGTCTGCCTGCGGCAGCGCCGGGCTTGAGCGGACGGTGAACGAAAGATCCTCGGTTTCGGTAAGCGGGCCGTTGAGATTTACAAAGATCTGATAGCCCGAGATCTCCGATTCGGCCTGCAGATTTATGACCGGTTCTATCTCTGTATTCGGCGGAAACTCCAGCACGCCGCGTTGGACGATATATCGGTCCTTCCGGAAAAAGACCGTACCGCTGTTCGCCGTAATGCGCCCCGAAACACGAGGATTTTCCGTGGTGCCCGTCAGCCGGAGCGAGACCGATGCGGTGAGATCGGCAACATTGTTCCGGACGACTAGAGCGTCGCGGCCCTCGATGACCAGATCGAACCGCGGCGCCGAGAACGACGACGATCCGCCACTTGAAAGCGACGTGTCGCCGCGGCCGCTTACTAAACTTGCGAGATCTATGTCCTGAGTATAAACGCTGCGGCGGGCCAGAATGCTTCCGGCGACCATCGTCGAGAGGCCGTTGCCGACGCGTCTGCCGGATATCTCGAGCTTTGCATCGCCTGTGGTAATAAAATCTTCAGGCAGCGGCACCGTGATATTGTTCCCCGTAACGTCGAATCTAAAGGATTCGGGCCGCAGGCTGTCCCCGAGAACGGCACCGCCGCTCGCCACAAAATCGCCGCCGCCGAGAACGCCCGAGATCCGATCGGCCTGTACCTGGTTCGATGTGAAGCGGATCGCTCCTTCAAGCCGATTGATGGTGAGACGGTCCGATCCGACGAACGTGGCTAACGATGCATTGTCCAAGGTTGCGGTGCCTGAGAGCCTCGATGCTGTGTTCGGGCCGGCAATACGGACGGAAACATCCGCAAAGCCCCCGAAAAACGTATCGCTGCTCGATATCTGCGGAAACACGTTCAGCAAGCTGAGATTGATGCGCCCGTCGACCGAAAGATTGTTGATGGCGTTTGCGGCCAGGGCCTTAGAGCCGGTGATGGTAAGGTTTGAGCCGCCGCCGGCAAACCGGGCACTTTCGAATTCGATCCCGCTTGTATCGAAGCGGACCACCACGGGTTCGACCGCGTTGATCGGCGTGTCCTGAAGCCTTAATGCCAACTGGGTGAAATTGGCGGAGCCGGACAATCCAGCGGCGGAATAAACGACGTTGCCGCCAGAGTCGCGGTGGGCAAGGTTGCCGCCGAACACTACCTCGCCCGTTCCGACGCCTTCGATCGAGATGCCGCTAAGCTGCGGGATCAACGCGATAAAAGGCCCAAGAGGGCTTTGATCGAAACTGGTCTGCACGTTAAAAGGAAGGCCCGGGTCCGCGAAATTGAGCGTCGCGTTTATCGTTTGCGGACGGTTCTCGACGGTTGCTACAAGCTCGGCCCGCAATAGCTGGTTGTTTGTCGTGCACTGGAAAGTGACTGGCCCAAGTGCCCTTTCGCCGACAGCGACGTTGGCGGCCGTACCGTTGAAATTGACGTCTATCGTCGACGGTTGGTCCATTTCGCCGGCGGCCGTGGCGGTCAGGTCGACCGTGCCGGTTATCGCCGGAATTCCGCTGTCGGGCGGAAGGAACGCTAACGCCAGGGGTAGTGGAACGTTGCTCCCCTTAAGGTCGAATGCGAACGAGCTTGCCGCCGTATCGTAAAAACCGGCCAGGGTGACCGCCCCGGTCCCGACGCTGATCCGCGTATTCTCTATGTTGATCCTTGTCCCGTTGAAAACCGCTTTCGCCGTTAGGCTGTCGAACGACTGTCCGGCGATCGTCCCGGCCTCGGACGCAATGTTGACCTCGCCGCTTGCGTTGTTCGGCAGCCCGCTCAGAACTACCGTGCCCGAGGTTTTCCCGTTGAAATCGCGAAGCCTTTCGGGCAACTCGACCGGGACCGCCGCAAGCAGATTGCCGGCGTTCACCCCGGTCAGCTCGGCGTCGACGCTGATGTTGTCCATACCCGCCGATGGGATCGTCACATTAAATGCCACCAGCCCGCCATCCGCCTGCCGGAGCCGACCGTTTCGCAGTTCGGTTTGGAGCGGCGTCCGGAAAATATCGGTTGTCAACGCCCCGACGTCCCGGCCGCGCAGCGAAACGGAAGCAAGCGACGCCTTGCCGTCGATTGTCGGATCGGTCAGGTTGCCCGTGATCGTGCCGTCGAACGCGAGATCGCCGCCAACCGCGATCTGCATCGACTCGATCTGCGGTTCCAGTTGCTCCGCGACGCCCGTGATCCTTGCAATGTTCAATATCTCGCTTGCCCTGGTCGATCGCAAAGCTACATTCAAATTGGAATCGTCACTTCGAAGATCGAAACGTCCGGTGGCAGTCAGCTCGCTGTTCGGAGTGGTCAGCCGCGCCTGGTCGATGGTGAAAAGGCCATTCGTCGCGGCGACGGCGACGATACCATTGATAGGTATTTTGCTGTCCGCATCGCTTCCCGCGGCGGCGGCTATCGATGCGTTGATCGTGCCGCTGGTCGTGCGGTAATCGGTCCCGGTTAGTGACAGGTCGACGCGGCCCGAAGCGCTTCCCTCCAGCGGCATCACGCGGCCGCCCTGAAGGGCAGCAAGCTTTCCGAGATCAAGATCGTTAAAGTCGGCATTAACCACCGAAAGAGAGCGGTCGTTGAATGCGACGGTCGCATTTCCGGTGACCGTGCCTTCCATTACGTTGGCGGTGAGGTTGGTAAGTTCGGCCCCGTTGTTGTTGACCACTACCTGTGCCGTTGCGGCCCCGAGCGGGATGCTGCCGACGATACCACCGCCCAGGCTCATGTCGGCCGAAGCTCGATACCGGCCCGAAGGTTCAAGCACGAAGACCGGTTTCGCGATCTTCACCGCCTCCAGGCTACCACCCTCGGGCAAGGCCTCGCTTTTCGCCAGCGTCACGTTCCCGGCGTCAATGTCGTTCGATGTGCCTTCGATGCGGCCTTCCCGGATCGTCAGCCTTACACCCGCGATGTTCAGGCTGCCAAGGACCGCCGCGTCGGCATCTATCTTTGCGACGCGAAGCTCATCAGCGTAAATTCGAGTCTCGATGGAGGTGTCCGTGAGGGCGACCTCGGGAGCGTAGAGCCCCTCGATCACCGTTCCGTCGGCATTCAGCCGTGCGGCGCGCAGGTTGGTCGCGGAGATATCGGTCGAATTCGGCACATCGGTCAGCTTGAACTGGTCCGCCGTAACGTTGTTTAGGCGATTCCCCTTGATCTCGGCATTCTGCGCCTGAAGGCCGCTTACCTCGACATCGGTCCTGTCGCCCGTATTTCTGACCTTGACACCGCGCCCGCGAAGTTCGTTAAGTTTGAAATTCTCGTTTGCCAGCGAACCGGCATTAACGCTCTCGATGTCGAGCTTAATGTTGTCGTCCGGCATCGAAAACCGAAGATTGCGGGCTGTGAGGGCAGCAAATTCGTTGTCCGCGATGGAAAATTTCCGGGCCCTGCCATTGGCCGCACTGGCCGAGAGCTGCTTGTCCTTATACTCGGCAACGGCATCCGATAAGAACAGCCCGCCGATCGTCATCGCATCTGTCTTAGCCGCGACCGCCTGCAGTTCACCGACCCAGCGAAAGTCAGTGCCGGTCCCGCGAACATTGCCGGCCAGCTTTGGAAACTCAACACGAAAGTCTTCGAAGGTCAGCAGTTCAGCGACGGCGTTGCCGTTGGCCGTATAATTCGAGTTTGTTCCCTCGACCGTTGCGGCAACATTGATGCCCTTGAGATATATCCCCTCGGCGGTCAGCGACTGCGAATCTACAACCCCTTCTACGCGATAGGTCTCGCCTGAACCCGAAACCTTCCCCTTGAAATTCCCGATACCCGCGATCGGAGCACCGAGCGGAAAGATAGATGACGCCTGCGTAAGGTCAACGGTCGATTCGATGTTCAGGTCGTAGCTAAGCGAGGCCCAGTCCGTAAGCGTTCCGTTCAGGCTGGTTGTGCCGATAGGTGTTGTTAGCCGCAGCTCGCGTATCTCGGCCCCGGTGCGCGACGCAGTGCCAGTCGCGCGAATATCTAACGGCTGAAGCTCTCGTCCGTCGTGAACAAACCTCGATTCGGTCGACGTGAGGTCAAATCCGTATCGCATCTGTTCGACCGGTACGGCAGTGTCCTCGGGCTGCAGAAGAAATACGATGTTGCGGGCATCGGCGGCAATCTTTCGCGAAAGATCGCCGAAATGCACAACGCTGTCGCGGAGCGAAAAGATGGTCGATTCGTACTTAAAATTCACGAGCGAACCGCCTTGGTCCACAACGAGGTTAAGGTTGGAGAAATTCGACCGCCCGTTCTCATCGAACTTCACCCAGACCTCGGCACCTGTAATGTCGGTTGTGTTTATGCTGATGTCGCGGCTGAGTTGCCAGGCGTAAAGATCTTCGACCGTAAGCCCAAGATGGGCCTCGCGGATGAAGGCAAGTTTCTCGCCCGAAACCCGGTCCTTGAAAGTGGCGTTCTTTAGTTCCAGCCTGAGCGGAGCTACGGTAACGCGAAAGACATCGGCGTCAAAATCGACCCCGATCTCGGCCATCTTTGAAACGAACTGGGCTTTGATGTAGCTGTCGGCAATGCCGCCGCGATAAAGAAGCGCCCCAATGACGACGATCACCACCGCAGCAGCCGCACCCAGGCCCAGAGCGATCAGCGCGTTCCTTTTTGTGAAAAATGAACGCCGTGCGGCCGGTTCTTTCTCTTCAGGCGGATTCGTCCCTGCTGGTCCGTTGTCTTCCCTTTGTTCGACTTCCTCGTCGGGCATAATCGGATTTTTAGCGCCTCGGCGAAATCAAAAACTCACAGTTTCGGTTATTTCAAGGCCAAAGGCCTCGATGGCGTTAACCTTTGGGGGATGATTCGATAGAAGCCGGATCCTGCGGACGCCCAAGTCCTTCAAGATCTGCGCTCCTATGCCGTAGTCGTGGGTCTTTCCGTATCCAGTTTCACGTTTTGCGGCCTGAAAATCAATACCCTTCTCCCGCATCAACGCATATGTACGAAGTTGATTCACAAGGTCAAGGTTGTTCTCACGCTGCCTTAGATAAAGAATAACACCGCAATTTTCGTCTTCTATTTTCTGGAGAGAGGAATGAATGGCCCCGGCCGCTTCACCCGCGGTCGCGCCGAACATCGCAAACGTGACATTCTCCGTTTGGACGCGGACGAGCACGGGCCCCGTTGCCCGCGACACATCGCCGAGAACAAGTGCGACGTGTGTTTCGCCGTTCATCATATTCTCGTAAACGATCGTCCGGAATTCGCCGTGCACCGTAGGGAGATCCGTTTCGAGAACGCGCTTTATCAGCGTCTCTTTCTCAATCCGATACCGAACAAGGTCGGCCACCGACACGATCTTCAGCCCGTGCCTTCCGGCGAACGCCTCAAGCTCGGGCATCCGTGCCATGGTACCGTCGTCGTTCATTATCTCGCAGATGACCGCGGCGGGCTGAAGGCCCGCGATCCGCGCGATGTCAACACTTGCCTCGGTCTGCCCGACGCGAACAAGAACTCCGCCGCGTTTTGCCCGGAGCGGAAAGATATGTCCAGGACGGGCAAGATCACCCGCGGTCGATGCGGGGTCCACCGCGGTAAGGATCGTTTTTGCCCGATCTGCCGCCGAGATACCCGTCGTCACGCCTTCGCGGGCCTCGATCGAGATGGTAAACGCCGTGCCCATGCTTGAGGTGTTGTGCGATGTTTGCGGGACAAGCTGCAGCTCATCACACCGCTCCTCGGTCAGCGGCAAACAGATCAACCCACGCCCATGGATCGCCATAAAACTGATCATCTCAGGCGTCACCTTTTCGGCCGCGCAAACCAGATCGCCCTCGTTCTCGCGGTCCTCGTCGTCGACGATGATTATCATTTTGCCGTCGCGGATGTCCTCGACAGCCTCTTCAATACTTGCCAGCGGCATCGGTTTGGCTACAATGGCCGTTTGGGCCATTAACGATTCGTACTTGATGAAATTTTAGCCAATCGACTCCCGTTTTGCGAATCAGTCGCGTATTTAACATTATTGAGCGTTAGGCATCATAAACCTGTCAGTACCGGCGGCGGTAGCCGTTGGTTTAGCGGTAACGCTTGATGCTTTGCCTTTGCGGACGACCTCTTCTTCAACCAGCGGCTGGCGCCGCGAGTACTGACAAGATCGCCGCACTTTGAAATGTCGACAAACAAAAATCTGGCCATCCTCCTTCACTTTACCTTTTTCCTGTCCGGCATCTGCACGGTGCTGATCGGGCAGGTCCTGCCTGTGATCTCGACGGGTTTTGCCTTGAATGACCTTCAGGCGGGCTACCTTTTTCCGGCGCAGTTCTGCGGCTCGATACTCGGCACGCTGACGTCGAACTGGTTCGGCCGACGCAGCCGTTTCCTGCTTGCAACGATCATCGGCTCGCTCGCTATGGCAGCCGGGTTGACGGCAATGAATGTTGTTTCGTTCGACGCTCTTCTCGGCGGATTCTTCGTCAACGGCCTCGGGATCGGCCTCACGCTGCCTTCGGTGAATCTTCTGGTACTTGAGATGAATCCGGCCCGAGGTGCATCTGCCCTGAGCCTGCTGAACTTCTGCTGGGGAGCCGGTGCGATCCTTTGCAAGCCCTTCGTGGATGCGACCGCCACAAACGGAAGCATCTTCATAACTACGCTCACCCTCGCGATACTTCTTATTTTTGCCGCCGCACTGATCGCATTTCTTCCGCGCGATGCTGAAACGGCGGTGAAAGCGCCACGCACCGACGCTCCCGAACCGGTTTCGGCGGCCATCTGGATAACCGGCCTCGCCTGGGCGATCGCTCTGTTCAACTTCATCCAGGTCGGCTTCGAAAGTGGTATCGGCGGCTGGCTGACAACATACGCCGACCGTGTCAACGGTGAGCCCGTCGTTCATTTTTTCTCACCGACCTTTCTCTATTTTCTGTTCTTTGTCGCAGGACGCGGGGTGGCTCCGATCTATTTTCGGTTCATGACCGAGAATCAGGTTCTCTTGCTCGACATTGTATTGATGTTCGCGGGAATGCTGACGATCCTATTTGCTGTTGACCTGACATGGCTCAGCATCGGTGCGGCCGTATCGGGCTTCGGTGCGTCTTCCGTCTTCCCGACGAACCTCGCCCGGTTCACTCGCACCTTTGGGCCCGCGGCGACGCGCAGGGCAACGCCGCTCTTCGTCACCGGCACGCTTGGCGGGGCCGTCGTTACATGGCTTATCGGATTCGTATCAAATCAAGCGGCCAGCCTGCGAGCGGGAATGTTCGTACTTCTCTCCTGCGTTGCGATTCTAGTGGTCGTTCAGATACTGCTCGCGGTACGATCGCATGATTCCAAGATGAACCTCTTGCAGATCTAGCCCGCCATTGTCCCAAGCTCGATCCTGCCAAGCCGGATCATCTGTCCTCGAACAGGGAACCGCAGACTCATTTAGATCCGCTGGAAACCGGAACTAAAGGTCCAGGGACTGAAGGTACGCGCGAAACTCCGGCCCGAGATCGTCGCGTTTCAAGGCGAACTCAACGGTTGCGATCAGGAAGCCTAACTTGTCGCCGGCATCGTGGCGAATACCATCGAGCTTGACAGCGTAAAACGGCCGGTCTTTCAAGAGGAGCCGCATTGCGTCGGTTATCTGGATCTCGCCGCCGGCACCCGGCTTTGTGCGTTCGATGGCGGGGAAGATATCGGGCGTGAAAATGTAACGGCCGATGATGGCGAGATCTGACGGAGCCTCGGCGAACGGCGGCTTCTCAACCATATCGCGGACCTTGTATACATTGGGTTCAACCTCTTCGGCGTCGATCACGCCAAAGCGGGAAATGGCCTCTCCCTCGATCTGCATCGTGGCAATGACCGGTGCGTCATACTTCTCAAACACCTCGATCATCTGCTTCAGTGCGGGCTTTTCAGCATCGACGATATCGTCCGGGAGCAGTGCCGCAAACGGTTCGCCGGCCGCAAAGCCTTTTGCCTGATAGATCGCATGTCCAAGGCCGAGCGCTTCACCCTGCCGCGTGTAGCTGATGTTTGCCAGCCGGGCCACCGCCCGCACCAGTTCCAGCATGTCGCCCTTTGCGCGCTCCCTGAGCACCTGTTCAAGCTCGAACGAGATGTCGAAATGGTCCTCCATCGAGCTCTTGTCGCGGCCCGTGATGATGAGGATCGATTCGATGCCGCTCGCAACCGCTTCTTCAACCGAGTACTGGATCAGCGGTTTATCGACCAGCGTGAGCATCTCTTTAGGCGTCGCCTTCGTCGCGGGAAGAAACCTTGTACCAAGGCCGGCGGCCGGGAAAACGGCTTTGCGAACTTTGTTTGCCATATCCAAGTTTGCTAAATTCGAGGTCTTTGGCGAGTTTAGAAAAAAAATGCCT
Organism: Pyrinomonadaceae bacterium; assembly: GCA_050250045.1. Taxonomy (GTDB): domain Bacteria; phylum Acidobacteriota; class Blastocatellia; order Pyrinomonadales; family Pyrinomonadaceae; genus OLB17. The sequence goes on from JBFWPK010000028.1 coordinate 40,838, forward strand.
GCGAAACAAACAATTGAAGTTGTTCTTGAAAAACACCCGACCATGGAGGCAACGGGCATTGCGGTCCCGTTTGATGTGGAGAAAGTTTTCGGGGCGAAGCGCGTCGCAGTGCGTGCAACGGTCAATGGGGCAGTCTACCGCGGCTCGATCGTGCGAATGGGCGGACGCTATATGCTTGGTATTCCCAAGGCGTTTCGCGAAGAGGCGGGAATTGCGGCGGGTGACAAGATTCAGGTAACGATCGAGCGCGACGATCAGCCGAGGACGGTCGATGTTCCAAAGGATCTTGCCGCGGCCCTGGCGAAGGCCGGCCTTTCGTCTGCATGGGACAAACTGAGCTACACGCACAAGAAAGAACACGTCCGGGCCGTTGAGGAAGCAAAGCGGCCCGAAACGCGAACGAAAAGGATCGAAAAGGCCAAAGAAATGCTGATGCAGCAGAGGCCCGCACGAAAGTAGGGGCATGCGTAGTGCGGTGCCGCCGATCGGTTGAGAGCTTTATAGTATGCTGGACCTGAATTTTGTAAGAGAGAATCTTGAAGATGTGCGGCAGGCGTTCGCCAATCGCAATTTTCCGGCGGACGGGCTTGACCGTTTTGTCGAAATCGACGCCGAACGGCGCCGCGTGATCGGTGAGGCCGACCGCATAAACCATCTTCGTAACGCCGCCAGCAAAGAGATCGGCGGGCTGATGCAGGCGGGCAAACGCGACGAGGCTGAAGCAAGAAAAAGCGAGGTTGCGGGCCTCAAAGATCAACAGGCGGAACTTGAAAAGGCACGGGACGCCGCCGACGCCGAAATGCACGACCTTTTGGCGGGCCTGCCGAATATTCCCGCCGCTGACGTTCCTGTCGGGGCGGACGAAGCCGCAAATGTCGAGATCCGAAAATGGGGCGAACCGCGAAGTTTTGATTTTGAGGTCAAGGACCACGTCGATCTCGGTGAAACGCTCGGCATCCTTGATCTGGAACGCGCGACAAAGATCGCGGGAGCCAGGTTCGCCATCCTAAACGGGGCCGGCGCCCGGCTCGAACGAGCGTTGATCAATTTCATGCTCGACGTTCACACCACCGAGCACGGCTATACCGAAACGCTGCCGCCGTTCCTTGTAAATGAAACTGCCTTGTTTGGGACAGGCCAGCTTCCAAAGTTTGCCGAGGACCTTTTCCACATTCGTGACGAACGAAGATTTGCACTCATCCCGACTTCCGAGGTTCCTGTGACGAACTATTATGCCGACGAGATTCTCGACGCAAACGATCTGCCCAAACATTTCACTGCTTACTCGCCTTGTTTTCGCAGCGAGGCCGGCAGCTATGGCCGCGACACTCGTGGGTTGATCCGCCAGCACCAGTTCGAGAAAGTGGAATTGGTGAAACTCAGCCTGCCAGAAGGATCAGACGCCGAACACGAAAAGCTGACCGCAGATGCCGAGCGGATACTGCAGATGCTCGGCCTGCCCTACCGAACCGTGGTTCTCTCGACCGGCGATATGGGCTTTGGCGCCCGCAAAACATACGACATCGAGGTCTGGCTCCCGTCGCAGCGGACCTACCGCGAGATCTCGAGCTGCTCCAACTGCGGCGATTTCCAGGCCCGGCGGATGAACCTTCGCTTTCGGCGTGCGGGCGGTGCGAAGCCGGAATTCGTCCACACCCTCAACGGCAGCGGCCTTGCCGTTGGGCGAACGTGGATCGCGATCCTTGAGAATTACCAGCAAGAGGACGGTTCGGTGATCATTCCGGAAGCTTTGCGGACGTACATGAATGGCTTGTCGAGAATTTCGTAACAATGCCAGTTTTGGGCCCGGCTATGTTGACGCTCCCGCATTCTGTAATTACGATGTAATTATGAAGGCTCAGATAATCCAGATCGGCAATTCCCAGGGCATCCGGATTCCCAAGATGATGCTGGAAGAAACCCGGCTTTCAGGTGAGGTAGAGATGGTTGTTCACCCCGACGGCCTGCTTATCCGAAGCGTGAACCGGCCGCGGGGCACCTGGGACGCTGAGTTTGAAGCTATTGCCGATCTCGACGATGACCAACCGCTCCATCCGGGGCCCGGCGGCGGTAAATTCGATTCGAAGGAGTGGAAATGGTAAGTCGTTTCGATGTCTATCTCATCAACCTGGATGACGAAATTTCCACTGACCCCAAAAATACCCGGCCCGCGGTCGTCGTGTCGCCTGACGAGTTGAACCGCAATATCGATACAGTGATCATCGCCCCGCTGGCCTCAACCAATGTACCCTACCCAACGCGCGTCGAAGTTGATTTTCTTAATGCCAAACGCTTCGTGATCCTTGATCAGGTCCGGACGGTTGATAAGGAACGGCTTGTCAAAAAGATCGGATCCCTGGAACGGCGTGCCCATAGGGATGTGCTCGATCGACTGGAGGAGTTATTCGCGGAATAGCTCGGATCGACGCGGGCGGGGACCGCTTTTTCGGGATTATATCTTGGCAGCGTTCCAAAGCTCTTCCATCTCGGCCGGATCGGAGTCCTCGATCGCTCGATCACGCGATCTCAGGCCGTCTTCGATGAACCTAAAACGCCTGCGGAATTTCCTATTTGTTTTCTTTAGGGCGGTTTCGGGCTCGATGTCGAGGTGCCGTGCGAGATTCACGATCGCAAACAGCAGGTCGCCGATCTCCTCCTCTATCGCGGCCCTTTCTCCGGATTCGATCGCGGCCCGAATCTCATGGGCCTCTTCATCGAGCTTCTCGAATATTTGGTCGGTGTTCTCCCAGTCAAAGCCGACCTTGGCGGCCTTCTTTGAGATCTTCAGGCCCTCAAGCAAAGCCGGAAAGTGGACCGGGACCTCATCGAGCAAGGACTCATGATGTTTCTCGGGCTTGCCGGACGCCTTGCGCTCGTTTGCCTTGAGCTGGTCCCAGTTATCCAGCACGTCCTGTGCCCGCTCGAGCTTCTTGTCGCCGAACACATGCGGATGCCGAAGAATTAGCTTTCGGGCAACTCCGGAGGCAACATCATCGATGGTAAAATCGCCACGTTCGACCGCGATAGTCGAGTGGAATACGACCTGGAGAAGCAGATCTCCAAGTTCCTCGACAAGGTGAGCGGTATCGCCCGTTTCGCCGGCAGCGTGGATCGCATCGAACGTCTCGTAGGCTTCTTCGAGCAAGTACTGCGACAACGATTGATACGTCTGCTCAGCATCCCACGGGCAGCCGCCCGGGGCGCGAAGCCGGGCCATCACCGCGACAAGTTCATCAAATGATTTCGACATAAGGCTGATCTCAACGGCCCGCAGGGCCGCGAAACCCAAAAGCGTTCGTAGGTAACACGACTCGTAGCGGCCATCTGAATTTTGAATTCTTTTTCACCAAAATGCTACTATCGAACTGGATTTTACAGTTATGATCGGACACGAAGAGAACCACGAAGAGGTCAGCTTTAAGATCACTGACCGCCGCAAGTTCAATCCAGACGGATCAGTGCGGGAGGGTGTTTTGCTTGATGCTCCAAAGCCGGAAACGGTGCCCGTGCCGGAAATGCCGACGGACACACCGACGATAGCTGAAAGTGCCGAAGCGTCCGAGCGGCCGCTGGACGGCGAACAGAACCTTGATGACGACGGGATTCCGGGAGCCGACGACCCGGCCAGTTTTGTCAACTTTCTTTCTACTCTGGCAACAAATGCCGCGGCCAGCCTCGGTGCCGTGCCGCATCCCGGGTCTGGCCAGCGGTCGGTTGACCTCGATACGGGCAAATACTGGTTGGACGTGCTCGGTATGATCCGCGATAAGACCACTGGGAACCTTCATCCGCAGGAACAGCGGCTTTTGGACGGACTTCTTGCTGACCTAAGAATGCAGTACGTCACTATGGTCCGAGCGACCGAAGAGAAGTTGAAGGCACAGGCAGCGAAGAAGTTCTCTAACGCGGACATTTTAGGCAAGAAGTAAGGCCGGGAACGCAGGCGCCCCTGCCTGCCGAACGTGCGAAACACGAACATCCCCTTCGGCGCGCCGACCGGCCCGAGGCACAAAAGCACCGGCTGCCAGAAAGCGTCGGCGCGCAGGTGAGGCCGGCGGCGTTCCCAGCGAAATGAAAGTAACTTTTCTCGGCACAGGCACATCAACCGGCGTCCCTTCGATCGCTTGCGACTGTGAAACTTGCCTTTCGGAGGATCCGCGTGATAAGCGTCTGCGTGCCTCGATCCTGATCGAGCACAAGGGCATAAAGATCCTTGTCGACACATCCGCGGACTTTCGGCAACAGGCATTGCGGGCAAATATCCGCCGTCTTGACGCGATCCTGATCACACATTGCCACGTCGATCACGTCTTTGGACTCGATGATATTCGTCCGCTGAATTTCCGCTACGGAGCAATGCCGATCTTCGCCAACGAGATCGCATGGATCGACATCCGCCGCATCTTCAAGTACATCTTCGAACCAACCCACGTCGGCGGCGGCCTTCCGCAGCTTATCCCGCACACGCTCATGCACAACGCGCCGTTCTCGATCGGCGATATCGAGATTACCCCGCTCGAAGTCATCCACGGCAGGCTCCCGGTCGTCGCTTTCCGCTTCAACGATTTTGCCTACGCCACTGACCTGAAAACCATTCCGCCCGATTCGATGGACGGCCTTCGCGATCTGGACCTTCTTGTGCTGGACTGCGTCCGCATCAAACCGCATTCGACGCACCTCCATTTGGAAGAGGCTTTGAACATTCTTGCCGACCTCAAACCGAAGCGGGCATATCTTACCCATCTAAACCACGACATCCTCTACGAGCGGGACAAAGGCCTGCTGCCGGCGAACGTACAGTTTGCCTGGGACGGCCTGCGGGTTGAGTAAGGGGTTCTACCCGCGGCATATCGGACATTCCTTATCCAACACCTCACAGCCCAGGCGCTAAATTGCTGAATCTGAATGCCTTAGTAATTTGTTACAAAACCACTACATTTTGTGTTGACAAACCCAACTCGCTACAATATAGTCTATATCCACTGAAGGAACGCGAAGTTGAATTTGTTGCTTCGGAAAGCCGATAAGCGGGCTCACGCCGCTTGAGATCGCCCCGCTAGCTGTAATGGGGAACGAAGACTGCCAGAAACGAACCGTGTGATCCCGGCATTCATACCGGGAGAAACGGCAGCCGGTAGGAAGCCCATTCTTTTGGGCCCGAACTCATCCAAAGCAAACCCAAAGGCTCGAGTGCTGAACGCGGCTTCTAACTGAAGCGCCGGGCGGAGCGTTTTTCTCTGAAACCGTACTTAACGGGTCGGATCGGTTTGTTGTCGCGAAAATTTTATTCAGGAGAAGTAATCAACCGATGATGGACACTTTCGCACGAACTTCCGGAGCGGCAGCGCGTCAAACCGAGGAAACGGCCCAGACGACAATGCGCGTCACAAAGCGCAATGGGTCCTCCGAAGCCGTTGATGTAAACAAGATCGTCAAGGCAATCTCGCGCTGTACGTACAGCCTGCCTAATGTGGACGTGCTTCGCATCGCCACGAAAACGATCAGCGGGTTGTATGACGGGGCGACGACGCAAGAGCTCGACAAGCTCTCTATCCAAACCGCCGCAAGCCTGATCTTTGAAGAGCCTGAGTATTCAAAGCTCGGAGCGCGTTTGCTGAACCAGTACATCGAAAAAGAGGTCCGCAATCAGGAAATTCATTCGTTCTCACAATCGATCGCGTTCGGGGTCAAGGAAGGCCTGATCGCCCCGCGCGTGGTCGCATTCGTTTCGGAAAACAGCCGCAAGCTCAATGACGCAATAGACCAGACCCGCAACGATCTATTCGAATTCTTTGGGCTACGTACTTTGTACGACAGATATCTGCTAAAAAATCCGGTAACGCGAGATGTTATCGAGACCCCGCAGTTCTTCTGGATGCGCGTCGCTTGCGGCCTTTCCGAAACGCCGGCCGATGCGATAGATCTTTATCGCCTTTTCTCTTCGCTGGAATACGTGCCTTCGACGCCGACGCTCTTCAATTCGGGGACAAAGCATGAACAGCTTTCGAGCTGTTTCCTGCTGGATTCGCCTGAAGACAGCCTGGAGAGCATTTATCGCAAATACGCCGATGTTGCAATGCTCTCCAAGTTTTCAGGCGGCATCGGGATCGCGTATCACCGCGTGCGTTCTCAAGGGTCGCTGATCCGCGGAACGAACGGCCATTCGAACGGCATCGTGCCGTGGCTGAAGACGCTCGATTCGTCCGTCGCAGCGGTCAATCAGGGCGGCAAGCGAAAAGGAGCTGCTTGCGTTTATCTTGAAACCTGGCACGCCGACATCGAAGACTTTCTCGAACTCCGCGACAACACCGGCGACGAAGCTCGGAGGACTCACAATCTGAACCTCGCGAACTGGATCCCCGATCTATTTATGCGCCGCGTCGAGGCGGACGAGATGTGGTCGCTGTTCGACCCGAAGATCGTGCCGCATTTCCCCGATCTTTACGGCGAAGAATTTGAGAAGGCGTACGCCGAAGCTGAGGCCGAAGGCAAGTTTATGCGCCAGGTAAAGGCACGTGACCTTTATGCCAAGATGATGCGGACAATGGCCCAGACCGGCAACGGCTGGATGACCTTCAAAGACGCGTCGAACCGCAAGTCGAACCAGACCGCGCAGCCCGGAAACGTAGTGCATCTATCGAATCTCTGCACCGAGATTATCGAGGTCACCTCAAAAGACGAAACCGCCGTCTGCAATCTGGGCTCGCTGAATTTGGCGAGATACGTGAAACGGAACGCGGACACTCCTGTCCGCAATGAGGGCGAAACCCGAACCGAAGATGCGGACAAGAGTGTCCGCGTTCCGGCCGAATTCGATTTCGACAAACTCAGAAAGAATGTCCGCCTAGCCGTGCGTCAGCTCGACCGCGTGATCGACCTCAATTACTACGCCATCCCGAGCACCGCCGATTCGAACAGCCGCTGGCGCAATATCGGCCTTGGCGCAATGGGATTGCAGGATGTGTTCTTTGCCTTAAAGCTCGCGTTCGATTCGGACGAGGCAAGAAAGCTTTCCGCGAAAATTCAGGAAGAGATCTACTTCGCCGCTCTAGACGCATCGTGCGATCTCGCAATTGCAAAAGGCGCTCACCCGGCATTCCCCGAAACGCGTGCGGCTTTCGGCATACTACAATTTGACCTTTGGAACGTCACGCCCGAAGACTGCGAACGCTGGACCGCTCTTCGCGAAAAGATCAAAAAACACGGCCTGCGAAACTCGCTGATGATCGCCATCGCCCCGACCGCGACCATCGCCTCGATTGCCGGCTGCTACGAATGCATCGAGCCGCAGGTGTCGAACCTCTTCAAACGCGAAACCCTGAGCGGCGATTTCGTGCAGGTCAACAAATACCTCGTCGCCGAACTAAAACAGGCCGGCCTCTGGACCGAAGAGATCCGCAACAAGATCAAGCTCTCGGAAGGCTCGATCCAGGACATCGAAGATTTTTCACCAGAATTAAAGGAACGCTACCGAACCGCCTGGGAGATCCCGATGCGTTCGTTAATAGATATGATGGCCGACCGCGGTGCCTTCATCGACCAATCGGCGTCGCTGAACCTGTTCATGGAAAGCCCCAATATCGGCAAGCTTTCATCGATGTATATGTACGCGTGGCAGAAAGGCCTGAAAACAACCTACTACCTCCGCTCACGCCCGGCAACGCGCATCGCCCAGGTGACGGCTGATTACAAGAAGTCGGAACTCGTGCCCGACAACGAGCCGGACGTGCGAGCGTATTCGGATGCGGAAGCTCTGGCCTGTTCTCTGGAAAACCCTGAGGCGTGCGAGGCGTGTCAGTGACGCCGAGCGTGTCAGTAGCCCGCACGTAAGTAAGGGCTCAACGCGGTGGAGATTCAACGTTACGGGTGAAGATAACGATTGATAGTAAGGCCATTAACTTCGGCGATCGGAGATTTACTTTTAATCTCTACTTTCTCGAAGATGGCAGTGAATTTCTCGCTCCATCATCCGGCGCGACCTTCAAGAATATCGTAATCAGATGGGCAGAGGTACTGAGAACAATTAATAGCGAAAACAGCCCAATGTTCTTACCGTATGATGCTGATGATCAATGGACAGACGCTCTTAAAGCTACGTTAGTGGCTGGTAGGATCGAGCTTAGATGGGTACGTCTGGCGGAAGGTGGCTGGGGAGTGTTTGACTATGACCTCGCGGGTTTCATTGCATCCGCCCATAAGGTCACAGAAGAATCTGATGAGCTTCTGGGTGAATTTAACAAAGACCAGATCGTGTCGGCTCTGATCCACGCCGAAGTAATCGAAGAGCTGTTTTAGTAGCCCGTTACGTGAGTATTTGCCAACTTGAGACCTCAAACGCTCGGGATGACCACACGCGACTACATAGAGTTCCAGGACCGATCGATCCCGATGGCTTATCTGATAACATTCCGTTGCTACGGGACATGGCTACACGGGGACGAGCGAGGATCGATGGACCGGCGCTATTACAACCGGTATGGAGAGGCAAAGATAATCCCGGGTGCTGAGGCGAAAGCAAGAAAGGCAAAGCTATTGAAACACGAGCCTTTCTTTCTTGGAGAGGCGGAAAGTCGAATTGTTGACGCAGCGTTGAGGGAAGTTTGCAGTGTTCGCGGCTACGCCTTGTTCGCGCTGCATGTGAGAACGGAACACGTGCATGTTGTCCCAGGCGGTTTCGCCAAGCCCGAACGTATGATGGACAGTTTCAAGGCATACTCGACGAAGGCTCTGAGAGCGGCGGGCTTAATTGCTGTCGACGCTAAGCCATGGAGCCGCCACGGAAGTACGAGATACCTATGGACGGAAGAACACATCCAAAAGGCGGTTGAATACGTGGTGAACGGCCAAGGTGGCGAGCTTCCAGATTTTGACTGAGCGTCAGTAGCCCGTACGTGAGAAAGGGCTCAAGATAAATAGAGTCACGTTGATTCGACTCGAAGTTGGCGGCCGAGTGTCACGTACACCGATGTCGTCGAACCATAACGTTGAGCCCTTAGTTACGTGCGGGCTACCGACACGGAGACATTTATGCTGCTAGACCCAGGATTCAACCTAACCCTTCGCCAATGAAAGAAAATTTGACGAATCAAACGCAAACGATTTTCGAGCAAATCAAACGACTCGACGATGTTGCAAATGAATTCTGGCGAGCTAGAGAACTCGGCAAAGTGCTGGAATATACGGAATTCCGACATTTTAAGCCGGTTATCGAAAGAGCAAAAGAAGCCTGTAAAAACAGCAAAATCAATGTTTTAGACCATTTCGAGGATGTCCTCGAAATGGTCCCGATCGGATCGGGGGCGGAACGCGAACTCCAGGATGTAAGATTGTCGCGATACGCATGTTATCTCATAGTTCAAAACGCCGATTCAAGCAAGGAAATAGTAGCGCTTGGACAAACTTATTTTGCCGTCCAAACTCGTCTTCAGGAAATTCAGCAGATGCAGGCCTACCAACGCCTGAAGACTGAAGGCGAAAAGCGCAAATTTCTTCGCGAAGAAATGTCGCTTCACAACAAGCAGCTTGCTGAAGCCGCGAAAGACGCCGGCGTTGTGGAACCGCTAGACTATGCAATTTTTCAAAATCACGGATACCAGGGATTGTATGGTGGCCTAAATGCTAAAGATATTCACGCTCGCAAACGTCTGAAAAAGAGTCAACAGATCCTAGACCACATGGGGAGCACCGAACTTGCGGCCAACCTCTTTCGTGCCACACAGACAGAAGAAAAATTACGAAGAGAGGGCATAAGAGGAAAAAACAAAGCTAATCAGACCCATTTCGAAGTAGGAGCAAAGGTCAGAAAAACGATCGAAGAGATCGGCGGCACGATGCCGGAAAATCTACCTGTAGCGGACAGTATTAAGAAACTGAACAAACCCGCTTCACCCAAAAAGCTAAAAGGTAAGTAAATTTATGCTGCTAGACCCAGGATTCAACCTAACCCTTCGACCGATGAAATACCCGGATTTTTATGAGATGTATAAAAATTCGATCAAGAACACGTGGACGGTCGAGGAGGTGGATTTTTCGACCGACGTGACCGACCTACGCAACAAGATGACGCCGGCTGAGCGGCACATGATCAACCGGCTGGTGGCGTTTTTTGCGACGGGCGATTCGATCGTGTCGAACAACCTTGTGCTGAACCTGTACAAGCACATCAACGCGCCCGAGGCGAGGATGTATTTGTCGCGACAGTTGTTCGAAGAGGCGGTGCACGTGCAGTTTTACCTGACGCTCCTGGACACTTACATCCCCGATGTCCGCGAGCGTGAGCAGGCATTTGCCGCGATCGAGAACATCCCGTCGATCCACAAGAAGGGCGAGTTCTGCATGAAGTGGATCGACACGATCCAGGACCTCGAATCTCTAAAAACGCGCGAAGACCACCGCAAGTTCCTGCTCAACCTGATCTGCTTCGCCACTTGTATCGAAGGATTGTTTTTTTTCGCCGCCTTCGCCTACGTCTATTTCCTGCGTTCGAAAGGCCTGCTCCACGGCCTCGCCGCCGGCACGAACTGGGTGTTTCGTGACGAAAGCGCGCACATGAATTTCGCTCTCGAAGTAGTGAAAATCGTCCGCAAAGAAGAACCCGATCTTTTTGACGCCGCGCTCGAGCGAGAGATCGTCCAGATGCTCAACGAAGCCGTGACGTGCGAAATGCAGTTCGCAGAAGACATTCTGTCAGGCGGCGTCGCCGGCATCTCCGTCGCCAACATGCGTCAGTACCTCGAATTCATCGCCGACCAACGCCTCGTCATGCTCGGTCTCCAAAAAGTTTACGGCGCGAAGAATCCCTTCGCCTTCATGGACCTCCAGGATGTCCAGGAATTAGCCAATTTCTTCGAACGCCGCGTCTCGGCCTATCAAGTCGCAGTCGCCGGTGAGGTAAGTTTCAGCGAGGCCTTTTAATGTCGGAGTCTTTATATTGTGGCTATGAGAGCGTGCAGTACAAAATATTGTGGTTCGTTTATTGACACGGTTACTTGTCGAAGGTAAGATTGTAGGGCCGCGGAGCAATTCGCGGTTTTATTAGAACCTTGGGGTTCGCAAGAGTTGGCGTAAAAATTTAGCCATTCACAGCGAACCCCGAAAAGGAGAAAAAATATGAATGAGTTTGGAATGGCGTTTAGACGTGCTCGCTTGAATAGCGATATGACTTTCCGTGACATTGCAAACATTGTGAGTAAGTCAATTGGCTATCTGTCCGAGCTTGAAAGCGGCAAAAAGAATCCGCCGGACCGAGAGTTAGTCGGAAAACTCGAATTGGCATTGGGAATTACTGACGGCCACTTAAAAGAACTCGCCGAGGAGGCTCGCTTCAACCTACCTTCGAATATAAATAATCTAGTTCGCGCCGAACCCAGGTTGGGCGTACTGCTGAAATCGTGCGAGATTTTTTTTCGCGAAGATCGCTCGTCAGAGAAGGACAAAGAACTCGCGAAGGAGTTGGAAAAGATTATTCGCAACATCAACGCAATCCGCGAACGTGAAGGAGCGAAACGTTACGATTCCACTTTGTTTAGTAATCCAGAGACTTTTTTGCTTTCTGGAATGGAGGTTGTATAGGCATGGATAAGTTAATTATGCGGGCCAATCCCTTAAGCCGGATCAAAATTGAACGCGGTGTGCGGCAGGTCCTGAACGACTTTAATCCTGACGCCCTATCGGACCTCGTGCGGCTAGATATTGAACGGATGTTCGAGAAATTTGTCCCCAAAAGATTCGGAATCGAAACCGGTTACGAGGAATTGTCATTGGGTATTCACGGTTATACCGACCCCGGTCGCATGAGATCGGTGGTTGCAACCAATCTTGTCGATACGATGGACAAATCCACACGACGATTTGGCCGATCTACGGTCGGTCATGAGATCGGTCACGCCGTCCTGCACGCAGTTCAATTTAATAGGAAGAAAGCGGAAGCCCGGTTTACTCACGACGACAAACATACGCCCTCTTATCTATTTAGAAAACAGGACCTTGCTGTGTACGAGGATCCCGAGTGGCAAGCTTGGGAGTTTTGTAAATCGCTTTTTATGCCGAAGTCGGCGACGGAAGATGCAGTTCAGAGGGGATACACGGTACGTGAAATTTCGGAGATAATTGATCTTAATCCAGCGTTTGTTGAGTCGCGTTTACGTAACTTGAAAATGCTGGATAAGGTAAGAGCCTTCTGACTTGCTTACCAGGGCGCACCAGAAGGCTCTTCACGCAGTCCCAGTTGCCGAAGGAACGGGACGTTGACTGTTAATACGGGATAAACCCAATGAATATTTTAGAGTTTCTCGTCCTACCGGTCAATCAGTTTCCTTCACTCACAACCTAACCAAACGGAGGAACCTTCAATGAAACCATCAGAAAATGATGATTTCGAGGTCATCTTCGTTGCCAGCTACTGGCATAAGTGGGCGAAAAAGCGCATTTATGCTAGTTCATTTGGCAAGAAGGCGATCCCGATCCGAGTTCGGAAAACGAAAGAAAAGAAATAACCGGACGAATTCCACGTTGGGGTAGATCTAGGATCGTTTTGCGAGTCGGACGATTCAGAACTCTACTTTTTGGTAAATAACGAAATGTGACAGCCTCGTACTTTACCACAATAAACCGCTAACTCAAACCAGGCTCGCGAACGGGAGTTTGATAGGTATGCCTATTAACTTTACATACTTTCGTAGAAGTGTGACGAGTCGCGAGTGGTATTCGTCGGCAATTTTCGTCGTCACAAGTTTTCCGCAGCAATTCGAAACACCCTATCGGGTTCTTTCAGAATTGGTGTCTATTGTGACGAACGAAAAGATGTCGATTAACCGCTCATTGCTCGTCGTGACTGACGGTAATAAGAGTTATTTGTATGGGGATAATTGTCTGGCTGACCTTGCGTCGCAGATCGGTATACCTCGGTTTACACACACTCTTATCATTTAGGCTTAGGCCGGGCGGTCGTGGGAAGCCGCCCGAGTAACACCAACATCAATCATGTCAAAAAAGAATACGGAACAGACCTCGAAAACCGTAGCCACTAAAGCTAGTGAGCTACTTCGAAATCCGAAAACGCCCGCGAAAGTGAAAAGCGTCGCGGCATCCGCGCTAACTCAGCGCCCAAACAGAACGGACGGTCGAAAGGGCAGATAACTTCTGTCAGTCTTCTAACCGGAGAGGCGATCGACTCAAAAAGTTGGAGCCTCTCTTTCAATAAGGATCGCGTAGCTGGCTTAGCTGACCGCGAGCGATTTACGCCTTTTCCACTCGATCACTGCAAGCCCGCCGACGTAGGTTCCTTCGAGGACGAAATGAGCAACCGCAAAGGTGGAAGTACTACCGATAATCATTACCGCGAAAACGAGGTAAAAGGCGGTCCAGACGGCGTTCGCGAAGATCAGCACCAGCAACAAACCAATAGGCCTTCGTTTTCGCTCGGCGAGCGAAAACGAATATGTGCCGTATGCCAGATGAACGAGCGCGTGACCGACGACGTGGTCGATCTCGAATCGCAGCTTATCATAGCGACGCATTCGCCCATCCTGATGGCTTATCCGGATGCGCTGATATACAACTTCTCGGAGGACGGGATCATGCCGATCAACTATACGGAAACTGAACACTACGCGATCACGAAAGAGTTTCTTAACAAACCCGAGAGAATGCTTAGCATCTTGTTTGACGAAACGGACGCAGACTAAAATGTTCTCGGACAAATAGACCGATTGCGAAAAACTATGCCTGAGCACCCGACTGCCAACGACCAGGAGAAACCGCATCACCACGCCCAGCGAATGGGCGGCCGCGATGTGCATGAAACGCATCGTGTTGCGACGCCGCTTGAGCTTTTGTTTGACCTTACTTTTGTTATCGCGTTTGGGATAGGCGCATCGCAGTTTGCGCACTCGATAGCGGAAGCGCATTTTGCCACAGGGCTGCTGGGGTTTGGGTTTGCGACTTTCGCGATCTGTTGGGCGTGGATAAATTTCTCGTGGTTCGCATCCGCCTATGACACTGACGACTGGGTCTATCGGCTGACCACGATGGTCCAGATGGTCGGGGTTTTGATACTCGCGCTTGGGCTGCCGCAGATGTTCGCTTCGCTTGAAAACGACGTCCATTTGAACAATCGGATAATGGTGCTCGGCTATGTGATAATGCGCGTTGCGATGGTTTTTCAATGGCTGCGGGCGGCAAAACAAGATCCGGCTCGGCGGCGGACCTGCCTGACCTACGTTAAGGCCATCACGCTCGCCCAATTCGGCTGGACGATCCTTATCTTTCTCGATTTTTCGATCGCGGTCACACTGGCTATGGCGACCGCATTTATCCTCGTCGAAATGGCCGGCCCTTACCTTGCCGAACGCATCGACGGCGGCACGCCCTGGCACGCACATCACATTGCCGAACGCTATTCCCTGTTCACGATAATCGCACTTGGCGAAGGCGTCGTCGGCACGGTCGCCGCTCTGTCGGCCGTCATCGAATCACAGGGGTGGACAACTGATGTTGCGCTCGTCGGCCTGGCCGGAATGGGCCTGACCTTTGGAATGTGGTGGGTCTATTTTATGCTGCCGGCGGCCGAGGTTTTGCACGTTCACCGCGAACGTTCGTTCGTTTTCGGATATGGCCTGATGATCACGATCTCGTCGATCGTCGCGACCGGCGCCGGGCTCCATGTTGCAGCTTACTTCATCGAACACAAAGCACATATCGGCCCGCTCGGAACGGTGCTCTCGGTTGCGGCCCCGGTCGTCGTCTTTATCGCGTCGATCTACATGATGTATGCCTATCTGCTCGCTGAATTCGACCGCTTCCACATCTGGCTCTTGTTCGGGACTCTTCTGGTAATGGCCATCGCGATAATCGCCGCCGCTCTCGGTGTCTCTATGCCTGTATGCCTTATTATCCTGTCGCTTGCACCGGCCGTAACGGTCATTGGATACGAGGTTCGCGGACATAAGCATCATACCGATGCACTGGCTAAGAACGATCTGGCCTGATCGACATGGAGCGAGGAGGAAAAGAGCACATGTTAACGATCTTGACGATCGGCCATTCTATGCGCTCTATCGAGGAGTTTATCGAACTGCTATCGATCAGCGGCATCGAAGCATTAGCTGACATCAGACGGCTGATGGGATCACGGAAATTTCCGCAGTTCGATCAGGATGCCTTGCGTGATTCGCTTCATACGGCGGGCATTGAATATCTACCGATACCGGAACTTGGCGGCCGGCGGCGTGTAAACGCTGATTCGCACAACACTGTCTGGCAAAACGCGTCGTTTCGGGCCTATGCCGACCATATGGAGACGGACGAGTTCAAACTAGGGATCGAAAAATTGCTCAAACTCGCCTGCGAAAAACGGACCGCGATAATGTGCGCCGAAGCCGTCTGGTGGCGGTGTCATCGCGCTCTTGTCTCAGACTACCTGAAAGCAAAAGGCATCCGCGTTGTTCATATCCTAAGCGGGACGAGCACAAAGGAACACCCGTACACGTCAGCCGCAAATGTCCACGGCGATACGGTTTCGTACACTGTGACGTGAGATGTCAAAAGATAAGAGGACGGTGATCTCAACGCAATGTCAGACAAATTCAAAATCGGCGACCACGTTGGCTGGAACTTCGAAGCCGGACTCATCAGCCGCAAGCTCATCAAGGTTCACACCAAAGATTTCGACTACAAAGGCCACACCCACAACGCCAGCTAGGGCGACCCGCAATACGAAATAAAAAGCGACAAAACCGATCACATCGCCGCCCACAAGGGTTCAGCTCTGAGAAAGTCCGAGGAATTACCCGGGATTGTGAGCGACGGTTACATGCGAAATACAACCGCCCGCGCTACAATGGCGTACCGATAGAGATCCAATGAACGTGCCGGACTTGGAACAGGCGAGCGAAATCCTTAAGCATCGCTTCGGATATGATTCGTTTCGGATGAATCAGGAAGCGGCGATCTCGTGCGTTTTGTCGGGGGGCGATTGTGTGGTGCTGATGCCGACGGGCGGCGGCAAGTCTCTTTGCTATCAGATACCGGCGTTGATGCTGGATGGGTTGACGGTGGTGATCTCGCCGCTGATCGCGCTGATGAAGGATCAGGTCGATTCCTTACGCTCGAACGGTGTTGCGGCTGCATTCTTGAATTCAACGCAGACGGCGGCAGACCAGGTTAAGGTTTTCAAATCGATACGCAGCGGCAGCTTGAAGCTGTTGTATATCGCACCCGAAAGACTGCTTCAGAACGAAGACAGGTTCATCGATTTTCTTCGCGGCATTAACGTCTCGCTCTTTGCTGTGGACGAGGCACACTGCATATCCAGCTGGGGTCACGATTTTCGGCCTGAGTACATTCAGCTCGGGCGGTTGAAAACCAGTTTCCCTCAAGTACCTGTCATAGCGTTGACGGCGACAGCTGATAAGCTTGTCCGCAAAGATATCGTCGAACGTCTCCACATCGACAACGCGGAAATATTCCGATCCAGCTTTAATCGTCCGAACATTTTTTACGCCATCGAGCCGAAGCAGAACTCCTACAACCGGCTGCTTGATTTTCTCGAGGAGCGAAAAGACGAAAGCGGGATCATCTATTGCCTGAGCCGTGCGTCGGTCGATTCGCTCGCCGATGATCTTCAAGCAGAAGGCTACGCGGCCCTGCCGTATCACGCCGGTCTTGATAAAGCAGTTCGCGATCGCCACCAGACCGCGTTCCTAAACGACGAAGCAAAGATCATCGTTGCGACGATTGCCTTCGGCATGGGCATCGACAAATCAAATGTGCGCTTCGTCGTACATATGGATCTGCCGAAGAACATCGAGAGCTACTATCAGGAAACCGGTCGAGCCGGACGAGACGGCCTGCAGAGCAATTCGCTCCTGTTCTTCTCCTGGGGCGACGTTCAGAAACTCCAAAGCTTCGCGGCGGTAGATGGCAATCCTCAGCAGACTGAGATCATGCTTCGGAAACTCGATCAGATGGCGAAGTACGGCGACCTCAAAACCTGCCGCCGCAAGTTTCTGCTCGAATACTTCAGCGAAGACTTCGCAGGACGCTGTGGAACTTGTGACAACTGCACGACCAAGTTCGAATACTTCGATGGCACTGTGATCGCCCAGAAGGCTCTGAGTGCCGTTTACCGAACCGGTCAGCGATTTGGAATGAAATACATCATCGATTTCCTCCGAGGTTCGCAGGCGAAGGCGATCCGTGACGAGCACAAACAGTTGAAGACATACGGCATCGGGGCCGACGTTCCACGCGATGAGTGGTTCGATCATATTAAGGAACTGATCGATCTCGGCTTCTTGAAGAAGTCGGATGGTGAATATCCGGTATTGCGTCTGACCGACGTCAGCATGGACGTGCTGCGGGGAAGCACAAAGGTTGAACTCGTGAAGAGCAAGGTAACAGAAAAGAAGATCGGTCTGGTCGAAAACGAAGCCCCACCCTACATTCACGAACTCTTCGAGAGCCTCCGTCGGCTTCGGGCAAAGTTGGCGAAAACCGGCAACGTGCCTCCCTACGTCGTATTTGCCGATACGTCGCTGATCGAGATGGCAACGTATCTGCCACAGAACGAAATTGAGATGAAACGCATCTCAGGCGTCGGCGATCTCAAGTACGCGAAGTACGGTAAAGCATTTCTGGACGAGATCCAGCGATATTGTGCGTTACATAATCTCAGTTCGCGTATGTATTTGAAACGACGAGCCCGAAACAAAAGTCCTGAGAAACGTGGCAAGTCGAAAGGGTCGACCCATCAAACATCATTCAATATGTTTCGTGACGGAAAGTCAGTGAGCGAAATTGCCGCCCTACGCAACCTCGGCGTCTCGACAATCGAAGGCCATCTTGCACGCTTCGTCGAAACCGGTGAGATACACCTCGACGAACTCGTGCCCGTTGAGAAGATCGCCGTCATCCAAAAAGCCATCCACGAGTCCGACAACCCCGAAGGCTGGCTCTCCCCAATAAAAGAAATACTCGGCGACGACTATACCTACGGCGAGATCCGCGCCGTACTCGCGGCAACGAACCTTTGATACGTTGGCTGTTGTTAGACGGTTGACCACGAGGCTTTCGGATCGAACGGAGGCTAAATCCCCTTCGCGCTGTGATCGAACAGCGGACATGCGATGCGCATCTCCCTGATCCGTCAGAGCACTGCGATCAGAGTTTCGGTCAACTTGATCTCGGCCGCCGTCGCCTGAAGCCGCATTTCTAGCGAGATCCATGAACATCCGTCTTGGGGGGACATTCTGGGGACATAAGCAAAATGGGCGTCTCACAATGCTCGTGAAATGCCCGTATTTATTGGCTCCGCAGGTTGGATTAGACCGAAAGGGCGGGCATTATTTTTGGCGGATCCCGACGGTGCTGCAGCGTGAAGGCTTGCGGAAAACCGACTGATAACGCTTCATCGAGTCGGTAATGACGGTCGCCGCAACGACTGATCAGGGAGAAGTAGGAGATAACAGATGATAGACGAATGTGATGAACTTCCGGAGGATGATTGGCCAGATGTCGATGAAGCGAACGACGTCATCCTGGAAAACGCCGCAACGGACTACCCTCGAGGTTCAGGTTCTGGATGTGCGGGAGTAGTGCTTATGTAAGCATCCCTTAAAATAGAACCAGTTAAAACTGGAGTTTCCGGGCGGTGGTAGGATAGCAAAGGAGGCTCTAGGGATGAAACGGTCAAAGTTTAGTGAGGGGCAGGTATTGGGGATATTGAAAG
>JBFWPK010000029.1:0-48397 GCA_050250045.1 Pyrinomonadaceae bacterium
TCGTTTGCGCAGCAATGAGAAAACTGCTGCACATAGCTTTTGGCGTCTTAAAACAAAACCGTCCATTTGACCCAGATCTGGCTTTTCACGTTTGATTTTCAAGACATTATCTACGGAGCTAAAAACAACGGCACGTCTCGAAGTGTCCCACGGGTGTGGCGCACCTCGGTGTTGAAAATAAAGGGTTTAGCGGGTTTTTCTGTGTTTTTTATTTCAATTCTCGTGGGACACTCTCGAAAATGGCGGTAACTCTCGTGTTTTCAACGCCTAACGCGGTTAATCATTCGTGGGACACTCGTGGGACAGCCCGGGAATGCTCGGATGGAGTCAACCTATTTCAAAATTTGCGGTGGCTCCGAACTCGAACTTTGCGTTGAGAGGCTGACCTTACTTTGAAACAAGCCTTCGGGCCGAGCACCGCTTTTTATTGCTTCCGCTTGATGGTATCGTATTTAGTTTCATTGATGTATGAGCAATAGCAACGAACCCAACAAGATCATCTTTTCGATGGTCAAGGTCAGCAAGTTTTACGACAAGAAGCCGGTCCTCAAGGACATCTATCTTTCTTTCTTCTACGGTGCCAAGATCGGCGTGCTTGGATTGAATGGTTCAGGCAAATCGAGCCTCCTGCGGATCATCGCGGGCCGCGACAAGGATTTCAATGGCGAGGTAGTTTTCTCGCAAGGCTATTCTGTGGGGTATTTAGAGCAGGAGCCTGTGCTGGATGAATCGAAGACCGTCCGCGAGATCGTTGAGGAAGGTGCGCAGGAAACGGTCAACCTTCTCAAAGAGTACGAAGAGATCAATGCAAAATTTGCCGAGCCGATGGATGACGATGAGATGAATAAGCTCATCGAACGCCAGGGAGCCGTGCAGGAAAAGCTGGACGCCGCGGATGCGTGGGACCTCGATTCGCGACTGGAGATGGCGATGGACGCGCTTCGCTGCCCGCCCCAGGATACGCCGGTGAAGAATCTATCCGGCGGAGAAAAACGCCGGGTTGCGTTGTGCCGGCTGCTGCTGCAAAAGCCGGACATTCTACTGCTCGACGAGCCAACCAACCATCTCGACGCGGAATCGGTCGCGTGGCTTGAGCAGCATCTGCAACGATACGAAGGCACGATCATCGCAGTCACTCACGACCGGTATTTTCTCGACAACGTTGCCGGCTGGATACTCGAACTCGACCGCGGTGAGGGCATTCCGTGGAAGGGAAATTACTCAAGCTGGCTCGAGCAAAAACAAGCCCGCCTCGCGCAGGAACAAAAGACCGAAGACAAGCGGCAGAAAACTCTCGAACGCGAGTTGGAATGGATACGAATGTCGCCGAAAGGCCGTCATGCAAAATCGAAAGCACGCATTAACGACTACGAAAAACTTGTTGCGACCGAATCGGAAAAACGCAGCGAGGAACTGGAGATCTTCATTCCGCCCGGCCCGCGGCTTGGCGATACTGTGATCGAAGCTCACGGCGTTTCTAAATCCTATGGCGACAAACTGCTGTTCGAGGATCTGGAATTCGCACTGCCGCCCGGCGGCATTGTCGGCGTGATCGGCCCGAACGGTGCGGGTAAGACGACGCTGTTTCGCTTGATCACCGGCCAGGACACTGCCGACGGCGGAGAGTTCAAGGTCGGGCCTACGGTGAAGCTTGGCTATGTCGATCAGTCGCGGGACGATCTGACCGGGGACAAAACCGTCTGGGATGAGATCAGCGAAGGCGCGGATGTTCTGACTCTTGGCAAACGTGAGGTGAACTCTCGTGCCTATGTTTCGCGGTTCAATTTTTCAGGCAGCGACCAGCAAAAACGCGTCGGCCAGCTTTCGGGCGGCGAACGGAATCGCGTGCATCTGGCAAAGATGTTGAAATCGGGAGCGAATGTTATACTGCTGGACGAGCCCACCAATGACCTCGACGTGAACACGATGCGTGCACTAGAGGAAGCACTCGAAAATTTTGCCGGCTGCGCTGTCGTCATCAGCCACGACCGCTGGTTCCTCGACCGCATCGCGACCCACATCCTCGCATTCGAGGGCGACAGCCATGTCGAGTATTTCGACGGCAATTACAGCGAATACGAAGCCGACCGCAAACGCCGCCTCGGCGTCGATGCGGACCAGCCGCACAGAATTAAATATCGAAGCCTTACGCGCGCGTGAGTTTTATGAGCTTGGAGATTGAGTACAGCTATCGGCTGTGAGCTAAAAGCTATCAGCTATTTTCACTTTCTGCCGACCGCGCATTCATGCCGGACGATTAGTGAACATGAAAATTTCGATGAAAGATATAGCGGGCATTTTCGCTGTTGCAGTTCTTTTGTTCACCCTCTCCTGCGGCAGCGGTGCCGACGTGGAAAACTCGACCGCTGCCGTCTCGCCTCCCGCACCGTCGAACAACGCTGAACCGGTTAAGAACTTTCGATCGGTGTCCGCCGAGCGATCACCGTCGATGCCTGACCTTCAGGCTGAACTGATGGACGATCGCGGCAAAACGACCAGCTCACCGATCGGGCAATTCGACTTTCGCAATTTCACCTACCCGCTCCCGCGTGGCTGGCAGCACCCGGACGGCGACGAGGTCACGTTGGCCAATGGCGAGCTCGAGCCAAAATTCCGGGATATTCGGGAAGAAATGTCGCCTGAAGAAAAAGCCGCTGCCCGTGCCGAACGACGGATAGGCATGTCATATGTAACGACGCGCTTTCTGGACGCCAACGCAGACGGCGCCGATGACGCGGTTGTGATTCTCAAAGTCGAAACGGGTGGGGCGGCAATTCCACAGCTCGTTTACATTTATCAATGGAAGGAAAACGCCCCGGAACTGCTGTGGAATTTCCGGACCGGCGACCGCGCCGATGGCGGTTTGAAGGATATTCGTGTAGAAAACGGCGAACTCGTAGTTGAACTATACGGCCAGGACCGCTTTCTGCTTGGCCAAACCGAAACAGGCAAGATCACCGCTGACGAAGAGCAGCTTTGCTGTCCGACTTATTTCACCCGCTCATTCTATAAATGGAACGGCAGAGATTTTCTTAGGCAGCGAAAACGCCTGACCTATTCAATTGCCAACCCTTCGACTCCTCCGCTCGAGAATTTCGGCGAGATCATGAACGACCCAGTGAGATCGAAGAAGTACATCGATTCGCAGCATGTGAACAAAATCGACAAAATAAGCCACGCGTTAAGGGTTCGATAGGGCGTTCTAAACAAAAAAAGCGGCCAGTGAGGGTCGCCGATTGGAGACCACATCACAAAACTATTAATCGATTTTGTAGTGGTCGAATACAAAGGTCGTACATCCCCAGCCGTCAACGCAACCGATAACCGGTACGGTTCCGACAAAAGTCGAGTTAGGCGGTGGACGCTGACCGCGCTCGATGCTAACGGTTTCTCCCCGCTTGTAAGTTGGTCCTTTCGGCGCAATGACGCCGATCGCACCCAGAGCTGCGGGCGGAATGTTGGTAAAGTAGGGCGGTGGGTTCTTTGGATCGATCTCGTCCTCGCTCGGGTAAGCAGTCGGAGTAGATTCTGCAACTTGAATTACGATTTCGACAACCCAGAAAAACCCTGCGGCTTTCGGAACTTTTCGGACTACTCTCTCCACAAACCGGGCGGAAACGTGCGAGGTCACCTGTTCAGCGATCGAGCCTAAAACAAATTTATTCGCTCGGTCGATGGCTTCCCTTTCATCCGCACAACCATCGCAACGAATGTGCCGCTGAAGGTAAACGCTATCAAAGTCTTTGAGCGCGGCGATTGAATCGCGACCAGGCGTCGGCCTGAACCGTGGCCGCTCGTATTTCTGGCCGTCTTGCGACGACGCAATTGCACCTTGGGATCCGACCCTCGACGGAAAGCTTGTCGGTCCCGACGGACCACGCACGCCAGTCGAAGATTGGGTTGGGCTCGAAGGTCCAGTCACATCTGTCGGCCCAGGCAACGCTGCAGGCTTCGTTTGTCGTTCCGATCTGCGATCTTCACGGTCAACGTAATGACCTGGCCTTTCAGGGTGCTCTCGCACAGGAGTTTCGCGAGGCGTCTCGCGGGTGTAGTCAAGCTTAATCCCTCGATCGGTTTTCTCCACCTCGGGCGGTCCATCCCCGAAAGAGACCTCGCCACGGAGAGAACCGCCCGACTCCTTATCTCGAGATTCCCTTTCGCGAGTTTCCTTGTCTCGAGATTCGCGAGCAGACGCTCTCGCCTCGGCTCGGTCGGCGCCGCTACCTGGGTCGTTCCCCCTTTGCCCGAAAGCTGCGAGCGAATAAACCGAGATAATCATCGATGTAAGTAGCATTCCTTTTTTCATGATCATTACCTGTCTAGACCGTGGTGTTGCCGGCAGAGGCCCAAAATACCTGTGCAAAGACGGTGGTCGACGACACACCAACGACATTTGTCCAAAAGCTTGTTTTCACTTATCGTCTTATGGGTATTGTCTGATCCCAGACCCTATTTTGAAATTTTATACTGCTTAAATTGGAAACGGATAGGAGAGTACTACGCAAGACAGACTGTGGATAACCACAGAGCAATAACTTTCAGTTTCACGGGTGAGATAGATGCCGCGCCAACAGCCCTCGATGCCTACAAACACATTTTTCTTGCAAAGCGTGGCGGGCGTCGCGATTCGAAAGAATCTGAGCAATTCGTTTTCTTTCCAGATATCAGGTGATCACGAAATCGGTTCGATCTTCCCTTAGACTTCGACCGGATGCGAGTACCTCGGCGATCGACTCCTGCCCTTGCTGACCTTGATCCTTAACACCGACGCTATCCGTTCTGTGTGCTCGGTGATATAAAGTCCTTGACAGTTGTGATTACTTGACATATTCTTTTTGCCGTTATGGCAAAGATCCAGCCGATTCGGGGAACTTTGATCGAGCAAAACGAGCCAATCACGTTAGGGGACCGAGCCATCGACAACGTCCGCTATATTCGCGAGATGATGGAGCGGTCCGCGTCATTTACAGCCGTCCCCGGTTACGGCGGCATTCTGATGGGCGTAACGGCCGTCGCGGCGGCGTATATTGCGAATCAGCAGGTATATCTCGTTAATTCGCTCACCGTCTGGCTGGCTGAGGCCGCTTTGGGCTTTCTGATCGGCCTTCTCGCGATGTGGCAGAAGACGAAAATATCGGGCGAATCGCTGTTCAGCGCTCCGGCACGCAAGTTTGCGTTTGGCTTCGCACCGCCGCTGATCGCCGGCGTCATTATCGTGCTCGGGTTGTGGGGCTATGGACATTATTACGTTATGGCGCCGGTCAGCATGGTCTGCTATGGCGTGGCCGTGATCTGCGGCGGGGCGTTTTCGGTCCGCGTGGTTCCGGTGATGGGCTGGTGCTTCCTGGCGCTCGGTGCGATCGCATTCGCTCTGCCATCGAATTACGGAAATTTGATGATGGCCGCCAGCTTCGGCGTCCTGCACATTATTTTTGGAGCGATCATTGCCCGGCGTTATGGCGGCTGAGGGATTGTAAAAGAGGATCATATGTACATTCAGAATATACGCGTCGCAGGGATTTTCATCGTTACCGCGATTGTGCTGCTGATCCCGTATGCCGCAATGAGGTTTACCAACGAGGTGAACTGGAAGCCGCTCGATTTTGTGGCGGCCGGCGTGCTGTTAGTTGGAGCCGGGCTGACGTGCGAACTGGCCCTCAGGCTGATCAAGAAGCGCGGGTTTCGAATAGCGGCCTGCGCGATCGTACTGTTGGCCCTTCTTGTTGTCTGGGCCGAACTCGCGGTCGGCATTTTCGGGACACCATTTGCGGGAAGTTGAGAAGTGAAGGATATGTCGAGAAAGAATTTGGCCATTAAGCGCGATCGTTCGGGTGAGCGACACGCCCTTCGGGTCGAAAAGGCGGCGGAAACAGTTTCGAACGACCTCGACAAGGTCATCCACGAACGAATGCGCCTCGGCATAATCAGCGCGCTTGCCGCGAACGCGAAGCTCAGCTTCAGCGACCTGAAGAAATTGCTCGACACAACCGACGGCAACATCAGCGTCCACGCCCGCAAACTTGAAGACGCCGGCTATCTCACTTGCACAAAATCGTTCTCGGGGCGGATGCCGCTGACCGAATATTCGATCACAAAAGAAGGCCGCAAGGCGTTGGAACGGTACCTGGATCACATGGAAGCACTGATCAAGGCGATGAAGGGAGGTTCCTGAATTAATGCGACGGATCGTTAAAAACCCAATTACTTACTGGCTTGTTCACACTGCGCTTATCGGCCCGTTGATCGTACTGTGGGCCGGCGTGGCTTACTGGTTCGGCTTCAGTTCCGGCGTGATCCTGAGATTCGTCTTTCCGCCGATGGCTGTGCCGCTGTTCTTGCTTGTTTTTCCGGTCGCGGGTTTGATTTGGGCGATCTGCCATTTTGTTCGGACGCCGAGCGAGCGGCAGTTGGCTCGCGGGGCGGATGTGGTCGTGTGCGTATTTCTATTGTTCTCGATCCTGATCGTGGCGGGCCAGTTCGCGGGGCAGTAACCTTTTTGGCACTGTGGCTAACCACGTTGTCGAGGACGGGCGGAAGCCGATAACTTGTGTTGTGAGGCAAGATTCAGGAACAAATCGGTCACGCGGGCGTCAAATAACCAAGATTCAGATTTACAGCGAGGTGCGAATGCAGACTTTGAAGATCAGGCCGGATGACGAACTTACTGACGCTGAGCTGGTCCCGATTCGCTTTTGGAAACGGCAATTCCATCTTGAGCCGACCGCGCGACAGCGGCGATTTGATTGGACATTCGGTGTGATCCTCCCGACCATTTGCGTCGCGGCGGACCCGATCGTGTTTTCATCATCTTTTGGTGAAGGCGATGCCCTGCTTGGCCGCTACAAGATCTTTGCTTACCTCCTAAGCTCCGTTTCGATAATGGCGATGGCGGCCTGGCTGCTTTGGGGACAGCGGCTTGGCTATCTAAGGCCGTATCTCGGCGGGCTGTTTCTGGCCGGTTCCGTTATCTCGCTCATCGTCGGTGCGATACTGCTGCCGTTCAGTTTGATCGGGATGTTTCTTTTGATCGGCTTCCTTGGGTTTACTCCGCTGTTCTCGGGTTTTGTCTATCTGAGAAACGGCGTTCGGGCGATCAACGGTGCGAAGGCCGACACGCGGGCTTGGGCAGTTTATCAGGCGGTTATTCTCGCGGCACTATATAGCTTGATAGTGCCGTTTGTTTTGAATTTTTGATGCGGAAGCGGCGGAATTAAGTCCGCCTTTCATAATATTATGACTGACCGAACAAAGACCGGGCTCGAAGTTTTGCAGGCTGCTTTTCTGATGGGTATTCTCGGCAATGTTTTGCTCCGGGAAACTCCGTGGGGACTGAACGCTTTCCTTTTCGTCACCGCTTTCGTCGCGGCGCTTGGAGCGGTTGCCGTCCGGCGCCGGCCGGAGCTGGTCACCGGGCAGAATATCGCACTTTGCGCGGCGATGGTCTTTTTTTCGGCGATGTTCCTCTGGCGCGATTCGATCGAGCTGCGCACCATCGACACCTTCGCTATCATCACGCTGATGGGCGTGCTTATCCTGTCGTCGCTGAACGTGACCGCGAAGATCGGCGGGATGTTCCATTATGGTGTCGGCATCGTGTGGGCGGGCATTAACTCGGCCTTTGCGCCGGCCATGCTTCTGTCAACCGACGTCAAATGGGCATCGCTCCCGAAACTTGGCTGGTCGCGGCACCTGATCGCGGGGGTGCGCGGGCTTCTTATTGCCCTTCCGTTGATTCTGATCTTCGGCAGCCTGTTTGCGGCAGCCGATGCGGCTTATGAAGGCATGATCGAGCGCGTTTTTAACATTGCACCTGAAACGCTCTTTTCACACCTGGTGTTGACCGCCGTATTCTTCTGGCTGACTGCCGGATACTATCGCGGCGTTCTGCTAGGAGGAGCCTTTGTCGAGCCGGTCGTTCCTGTTACGGATGAATGCGAAAGCCCGCACGCTAGTAGGGCCGAAACATCCAAACTGACGATCTTCGAGCAGGCACGCGCCGAAGAGCCGGAAACGGCCGGCCTCCCAAACAACGCCTCGATCCTCGACCACATAAACACAAGTGATCCGCCCGACGGCACGCGGACGCCCTCGCCCGCATCTGAACCCGACGGAGCGCCTACGCCCTCGTTCGCATCTGACGCGAAAGCAACACCGGACCAAGAAAAGAAGCCCTGGCAGTGGCAGGATCTCGACAATTCGCTCGTGCCACAGGCGTTCACGCTGGGAGTGGTCGAAACGTCGGTCGTTCTCGGGCTGATGAACCTCCTTTTCCTAAGCTTCGTCGTCGTGCAGGTGCCGTATCTATTCGGCGGCATGGACCTGGTCCAGAACACCCCCGATTTCAAACTCGCCGAATACGCCCGCCGCGGCTTCGGCGAATTGGTCACGGTAACGGCACTGGTCCTGCCAATCCTTCTCGTATCGCACTGGCTGCTGCGCAAAGAGAATCCGGTTAACGAAAAGGTTTATCGCATCCTCGCCGGCATCCAGATAGTGCTGCTGTTCGTGATAATGGCCTCCGCGATGCAGCGGCTGTTCCTGCTTACGGGCAACCTCGGCTACGGCCTGACCACCGTCCGCTTTTATCCGATGGTCGTGATGATCTGGTTCGCGATCGTCTTCGTCTGGTTCGGCCTGACGGTGCTTCGCGGAGCGAGGCAATACTTCGCCTGGGGAGCACTTTGGTCGGCGGTGTTCGTGCTTGCGGGAATCCACGTGTTAAATCCGGACGAATTCATCGCGAAGACCAACATCCGGTTAATGAATGAAGGCCGCGTATACGATTCTGACTACAACTCCCAGCTGAGCAACGACGCCGCCCCCGTGTTGGTCGAATCGCTCAGCTCGATGAGTCAAGTTGACCAGTGCGTGACGAAGTACGAACTACGCGACCGACTCGAAGCGATGAGGACAAAGAGCGACTTGAGAAGCTTCAATTTCTCCCGGTCCGCCGCACTAAAATATCTGGAGTCGATAGAGCCTCAGCTTGATACCACCGGTTGCCAAGAGCGATCTTATCGTTTTTTTGATTAGGATCTGCCTTCGGAATAACGAATAACGAATAAGGAATAGCGAATAGTGTATAGTTTATAAAGCGGAGCTATTCGCTTTTCGTTATTCACTATTCGCTATTCTGAGAACTTCCCTAAACATGTCCGAACGCGACTTCATCCGCGAATACCTGTCCTTCGTTAAGGTTGAAAAAGGCCTGTCGGCGAACTCTATCGAAAGCTACGGTAATGATCTGTCGAAACTCTTTGCGTGGACCAAAAAGAACCGGCTTGACCCGATCGGATTGACGCGGCAGAACCTCCGGGAGTGGATGATCGATCTCAGCAGGAGCGGATTGTCCCTAAACTCAAAACGCCGGTTGGTAAGCGTTCTTCGGGGATTTTACAAGTTTCTGATGATCGACGGGCACATTAAGGAAAATCCTGCCGAGTTGTTGGATGTGCCGCAGAAGGGAAGCTATCTACCGCGGTTCTTGAATCAGGCTGAGATCGAAGCCTTGTTCTTGGTGCCGGATACTTCAACCGAAACCGGCCTACGCGACCGGGCGATCATGGAACTGATGTATTCGTCCGGACTGCGGGTGTCTGAGGCGGTTTCGATACAAGTAAAGGATGTAGATCTTGACGCGGGAATTTTGACGACGACCGGAAAAGGCAGCAAAACACGCCGCGTACCGGTCGGGTCGAGTGCCGTTGGATGGCTGAACAGCTATCTTGCCCTGCGGCAAAAGAAAGACGATATCGAGGTCTCGAACCTGTTCGTGACGACATCTGGCCGCCCCGTCACGCGACAAGCGGTCTTCCTACTTATAAAGGAATATGCCGAAAAGGCTGGCCTCGAGGATGTTTCACCGCACACGCTGAGGCATTCCTTCGCGACGCATCTTGTTCAAAACAGGGCAGATATCCGCTCGGTCCAGCAGATGCTCGGGCATGCCGACATCTCGACGACTCAGATATACACGCACATGACCGACGCCCATTTGCGAAAGGCGTACGAGAAATTTCACCCTCGGTCAAGGAGTTAATGGCCGCGAGAATGCGGAAGATCAATTCTACATGTCACAAGTGTCCCATGAGTGTCCCACGGATGTTTAACCGCGTTAGGCATTGAAAACACAAGGGTTAGCGGCCATTTTCGAGAGTGTCCCACGAGAATTGAAATAAAAAACACAGAAAAAACCGCTAAGTCCTTTATTTTCAACACCGAGGTGCGCCACACCCGTGGGACGCTTGAGCCGCGCCGTTGTTTTTAGCTCCGTAGGAGCGGCCTGTCCGTAGCATCAATCCAAAAGAATTGCCGACCAGCTCCGGAGCATTAATCCAAAAGTTGCCGATCAGCTCCGTAGGAGCGGTCTCTATCGTCGCCACACGAGCGTTAAGTTGTCGAAGAGCAGCCGCCGGCGAACGGGGGTGGAATAGTGTTGCATAGATGGCACACAAATGCAAGAGAAAGTTTTGGGGATCGGGCGTGATCGGTTCGGCCTGGAGAGCGGCGATCTGAAAATCCGCTGATTCGGACTTGCATGATGGCCAAACCTTCGTTAATATTGGAAATTTGCTAATTGGCTCTGGAAATGCCGATTTGCAGCAAACAATTGATAAGCATGGGTGGTCGAGCGGTCAAAGGCAACGGGCTGTAAACCCGTCGGATTAACTTCCTACGTAGGTTCGAATCCTACCCCATGCACCATGAACGGAACGCGGACCTTGGTCCGCACGTGCGGGTCGAAAGCCCGCGTTCCATGGGCGGGAGTAGCTCAGTTGGTAGAGCGTCAGCCTTCCAAGCTGAATGTCGCGAGTTCGAGTCTCGTCTCCCGCTCCAAATTATTTGCCAAGGCGGTTTTGATTGACAGTTTTGCCCAAGTAGCTCAGGGGTAGAGCGCCTCCTTGGTAAGGAGGAGGGCGCGGGTTCAAATCCCGCCTTGGGCTCCAGTTTTAGTATTGGCTGATAGCTGTCAGCCAATTGCTATCAGCTAATTTTTTACTCTTTGAGAGGAACATAAAGGATGAGCAAGGAAAAATTCGACCGCAGTAAGCCGCATGTGAACATTGGGACGATCGGGCACGTGGACCACGGGAAGACGACGTTGACGGCGGCGATCACAAAGGTGCTGGCGAAGCACAACCCGAAGATCACGGTGCGTGCGTTTGATTCGATCGACAATGCACCTGAGGAAAAGGCACGTGGTATCACGATCGCGACGGCACACGTTGAGTATGAGACGGCGAACCGCCACTACGCTCACGTCGACTGCCCGGGCCACGCCGACTATGTCAAGAACATGATCACGGGAGCAGCCCAGATGGACGGAGCTATCCTTGTGGTTGCCGCGACCGACGGCCCGATGCCGCAGACCCGCGAGCACATCCTGCTGGCTCGTCAGGTAGGAGTTCCGGCGATGGTGGTGTTCATGAACAAGGTGGACATGGTCGATGACGCCGAACTGCTTGAGCTGGTCGAGATGGAGATCCGTGAACTGCTTTCGAGCTATGAGTTCCCTGGCGACGACATTCCTGTTGTACAGGGCTCGGCACTGAAGGCACTCGAAGGCGATGCGGCATGGGAGCCGAAGATCGATGAGCTGATGCAGTCGGTTGACGACTACATCCCGACGCCTGCTCGCGAGACTGACAAGCCGTTCCTGATGCCTGTTGAAGACATCTTCACGATCCAGGGACGCGGCACGGTCGCGACGGGAAGGATCGAGAGAGGCCAGATCAACGTCAACGAGCCGGTTGAGATCGTCGGTATTCGCGAGACCAGAAATAGTGTGGTCACCGGTGTTGAGATGTTCAAAAAGCTCCTTGACTCGGGAATGGCCGGAGACAACGTCGGACTGCTGCTGAGAGGTGTCGAGCGAAAAGAGATCGAGAGAGGCCAGGTTATAGCCAAACCAGGTTCGATCACGCCGCACACGAAGTTCAAGGCCGAGGCTTATGTGCTGACCAAGGAAGAAGGCGGACGACACACTCCGTTCTTTACGGGATACAGGCCGCAGTTCTACTTCAGAACAACGGACGTGACCGGTGTTGCACACCTGCCGCAGGGAGTCGAGATGGTGATGCCGGGCGATAACATCCAGATGGAGATCGAGCTGATCGCCCCGATCGCAATGGAAAAAGGACTCCGCTTCGCTATCCGCGAAGGCGGCCGAACAGTCGGTGCCGGAACGGTTTCCGAAGTAGTTGAGTAATTTAGAGGTTCTATGCCGAGAGATAATATAATTTTGCAGTGCACCGAGTGCAAAGAGCGGAATTACGTGACGACCAAAAACAAGAAGAACACGCCGAACAGGCTTGAGCTCAATAAGTTTTGTCGCCGCTGCCGCTGCCACCGGCTGCATAGAGAGAATAAGTAGCGGAACGCGGACACTCTTGTCCGCCCGCATATGCGGACAAGAGTGTCCGCGTTCCGGCACAGGGGTATGGTGTCAATGGTTAGCATGGAGGTCTCCAAAACCTTAGGTGCGGGTTCGAGTCCTGCTACCCCTGCCAGATCAAATTTTTGAAAGAAGTATTGTGACCAGGAGCGTGAGCCGTGGCAGAAGCTGTTATGGAAACCGTGGACAAGGATAAAAAGAAGAAGGAAGGTGTTGGCGAGTTTATCCGCCATACCCGCGAAGAGCTGGACCGGACCACTTTTCCGTCGTCCACTGATGTGCGAAATACGACCATTGTTGTCATCATCAGCGTCATCTTCTTCGGCGTCTACCTTTTCGCGATCGACAATGCCTGGAAGTATGTCCTTGAAGGGTTGACATGGCTGGTCAATAAGATCGCTGGTTACTAGGGGTTTGCTACAAATGAAGCAGTGGTTTTTCATCCACACATATTCCGGGCACGAGAACAAGGTCGTTGAAAGCCTTCACGCCCGTATTCGCGACATGGAACTCAACGAGCAGATCACCGAGGTGTTGCTGCCGAAAGAGACGGTCGTCGAGATGCGCGGCAATAAACGGATCGAATCATCGCGAATGTTCTATCCGGGCTATGTGCTGGTCGAGGTCGAGTGCGACGAGAAAGGCAAGATACCCGACAATGTTTTCCACGCGATCAAATCGACCCCGAAAGTGACGGGCTTTCTTGGCGGCAAACAGCCGACGCCGCTCACACAGGCTGAGGTGGACCAGATAGTCCACAACATCGAGATCGCGACCGAAAAACCGAAGCCGAAGTTCATGTACGAGGTCGGCGAGGTGGTGAGGATCAAGTCGGGCCCGTTCGCAAGCTTTACCGGCAAGGTCGAAGAGGTCAACGAGGACAAGAGCACGCTGAAAGTGTCGATCACGATCTTTGGCCGCTCGACGCCTTACGAATTAGGATTTTTGGAAGTGGAAAAGGTCACTTTCGCGGAAGAAGAATAAGGAACGCGGACACTCTTGTCCGCAATGAGTGCCGCCGCGGCGCGAACGAGGGGTTTTGAAATAAAGAGCTGAGAGATCAGCGAGACTTTCGCCGGCGGAACCGGCGATGCGGACAAGAGTGTCCGCGTTCCAAGAGAAATGGCAAAGAAGATAGAAGGTTACATCAAGCTGCAGATACCGGCGGGAAAGGCAAATCCGGCCCCGCCGATCGGGCCGGCACTCGGCCAGCACGGCGTCAATATCATGGAGTTCTGCAAGGCGTTCAACGCAAAGACGCAGAACGACGACCCGGATATGAAGATCCCGGTCGTGATCACGGTTTACGCGGACCGTTCGTTCACTTTTGAAACGAAAACGCCCCCGGCGGGAGATCTTTTAAGAAAGGCGGCGGGAATTCCGAAAGGCTCGGGTACGCCGAACAAGACAAAGGTCGGTTCGATATCGCGTGACAAGATCCGCGAGATCGCCGAGAAGAAATTGCAGGACCTGAACACGACCAACATCGAATCGGCGATGCGGACGATCGAGGGAACTGCGAAGAGCATGGGATTGACCATCGAGTAAAATTTGCGATTTTAGATTTGCGATTTGCGATTTCGTCGCGACCGCGAATCTAAATATAGGGAGAGATATAGGGTTTCGGACGCCGACCATTCGCAAATCGGCATTCGCAAATCGCACAATCTCGTTAACACCTGGAGGTAAAATGAAACGAGGCAAGAAATATCTTGCGGCTCTGGAAAAGATCGAGCCGCAAAGAAAACACACGCTTGAAGAGGCGGTCGCGAAACTGAAAGAGATCGCGTTCGCCAAGTTCGATGAAACCGTCGAGCTGACGATGTGGCTGGGTGTTGACCCGCGAAAGGCCGATCAGCTCGTACGCGGCACTATAGTCCTTCCCCACGGCTTGGGCGGTGCGGCCAAAAAGGTCGTCGTCATCGCTCAGGGAGACAAGATCAA
Source organism: Pyrinomonadaceae bacterium (assembly GCA_050250045.1). GTDB lineage: Bacteria > Acidobacteriota > Blastocatellia > Pyrinomonadales > Pyrinomonadaceae > OLB17. The sequence continues at coordinate 14,339 of JBFWPK010000029.1, forward strand.
AGAAGCGCAGGACGCAGGGGCCGATGAGGCCGGCGGCGATGACATCGTCGATAGGATCAAAGGCGGCTGGCTCGATTTTGACGCGCTTATCGCGACGCCCGATATGATGGGCAAGGTCGGCCAGTTAGGAAAAGTGCTCGGCCCTCGCGGCCTGATGCCTAACCCAAAAACCGGCACAGTCACGATGGACGTCAAAACCGCCATCGAAGAGACGAAGGCTGGTAAGGTCGAATATCGCGTCGATAAGACGGGAGTGATCCACTCGCCGGTCGGCAAGGTCTCGTTCGATAGCGCAAAGCTTGTCGAGAACACGCGCGTTTTGATCGGGGCCGTGATCAAGGCAAAACCGACCACCGCGAAAGGCCGCTATTTGAAGAAGATCAACGTTGCGGCAACGATGAGTCCAGGCGTTCTGCTGGATGAATTGGCTTACGTTTAGTCGGTACCACCTCGCGTGAGCGGGTGGTTTCTTCTCGGCGTCGAGCGGATCACCACCCCGTCAGCCGAAGCGGCTGCCACCCCTCCTCAGACCAGGAGGGGAGATGGGAGAAAGGAAATGAAATCAAGAGAAACAAAACAAAGAGATCTGGACGCTCTCGCCGCCTCGCTTGCGGATTCCAAATCCGCGATGGTCGTTAGTTTTACGAAACTGAGCGTCAATAAGGATCAGGAATTTCGCAACAGCCTGCGCGCGGCGGGCGCAAAGTATCAGGTCGTCAAGAACACCCTCGCCCGCATCGCGGTAAAGGGAACTGATTATGAGCAGGCCTCCGATGCTTTTAAGGGCGTAACGGCGATCGCATGGACGGACAACGATCCGGTGATTCTTTCGAAGGCGATCTCGAAGTTTATGAAGGACAATGCCGATATCTACACCTTTAAGACCGGTGTGGTTGACGGCAAACTAGTTGATCTCGCGCAGTTGACGACCATCGCCAATCTGCCTTCGAAGGAAGAGCTTATCTCGAAGCTGCTTTATGTGCTGAACGCTCAGGCGCAGCGTATCGTTACGGTCATCAATGCGGTTCCGCGTGACCTGGCTGTGGTGATCAAGCAGATCGGAGAAAAAGATCCGGCGGCGCGGGGCGGATCGGCACCGGCGGCAGAAGCAGCGGCACCGGCAGCGGAGGAAGCTCCGGCGGCAGAAGCAGCGGCACCGGCAGCGGAGGAAGCTCCGGCGGTTGAGGCTTCGACAGCGGAAGTTGCCGCACCGGAGGCTCCGGCTGAAGCAGCGCCGGCCGCGGAAGAGAATATTCTCGAAGTTCCGCCGGCTGAAGGCGAAAAGGCGGAATAAGATTTTCGTTCGGGGTTCTGCCCTTAGGCGGCGTTAGCTTGCTAATGCGGGACCTCCGAGCAAAAAAGGCCGTACTCAAGGAAAACGGGCGGGGTGGTTTGTCAGGCCACTCTCGACGGCTCGGATGATGGAAACAGGAGATGCACCCGGTTTTCAGAATCCCATGGGTTCTAGCGGCTGACATTAAGCGTTAGTTGTTGATTGTTAATCGCTGGTTAGTGACAAATGCGATAAACCATTAAGTATCAACAACTAACGAGCATTACAGAACCCTGAATAGGAGATAGATAAAAAGACATGGCAATCACAAAAGATGAAGTAGTTGAGTATTTGAAGGGAATGACCCTTCTTGAGGCTTCCGAGCTGGTCAAAGAGCTCGAGGAAGTGTTCGGCGTTTCGGCTGCAGCAGCAGCTGCGCCAATGATGATGGCTGCTCCGGCAGGCGGCGATGCAGCTCCGGCGGCCGAGGAAAAGGATTCGTTCGACGTTATCCTTACCGCCGCGGGCGGCAACAAGATCGCGGTCATCAAGGTGGTACGCGAAGTTGTCGCGGGGCTTGGGCTCAAGGAAGCCAAGGACCTGGTCGACGGCGCTCCGAAAGCACTCAAAGAAGGCGTTTCCAAAGACGAGGCCGAAGAGATCAAGACCAAGCTTACCGAAGCGGGTGCTACGGTCGAACTCAAGTAACCTGGGCCGCGGGTGTCAGCGGCGCGTGCGCAAGCAGCGGCTCGATTCGGCCAATGCTAAATGTTCAGGCTTGCGTGCGTGCTGCTGACACTGGCTGCATAGTGAAAAAAAAACTTGTAAACGAGCGTTCAGCCTGCTGCATCTTACTCGGCGGGTTGAACTATCGTTCCATAGCTGTTATCTTTGAAATAAGCGACTGAAGACGGCGTTCATTTCGCGCACTCATTCCCTTTCGATTCAATTGTTGATTCTAAAGGGGTTTTTATTGAGTTTCTTAGGCGGTTTTCGCACAAAGTGGAGAGTTGGTGTCCAGTTTCGACACGCTCAAACAATTTAAATAACGCAGGTTAGCTGCTTCAAAAGCGGTCTGGGCAAGCTTCGCCCTCGACCGCATTTGCCGTCTTTTTCTTGAAATTTTTGGGAGGATTTGCCGAACTGAGGAATGCTAACAATTCCTCGGCGATAAATCAATAGTTTTTTGCCCGGCCTTCTTTTTACTTATATGATCAATAATCCGCTTCAGACAAACGCACACGGCCTCGGACGCCGGACCAGCCAGTCACCCGAACGTGTGGATTTTTCTAAGATCTACACCACGGCCCAGATCCCGAACCTTATCGAGGTCCAGCGCGAATCATATGACCGCTTTCTTCAGATGGACCTGATCCCGGAAGAGCGCGACCAGATCGGGCTTCAATCGGTTTTCAAATCGATCTTCCCGGTCTCGGATTTTCGCGAGACAGCGACGCTCGAATTCGTCGAATTTCAGATCGGCAACTGGCAGTGCAAATGCGGAAATCTCGAAGGCCTCGAGCATCTGCGGGCAAACTGCAAGGAGTGTGGATCGAAGATCAAGGTCGATCCTTTCAACCCGGCTGAAGTGCTCTGCAACAATTGCGGCACGTTCAACGCTGTGCGGCCAAAGCTTTGCCCGAACTGCGGCGAGCCTGTCGGCTTGAAGCACAAGCACGACCAGCAGGAATGCCAGGAACGCGGAATGTCGTACAGCGTTCCGCTCAAAGTGAAGATCCGCCTGACCGTGTTCGACAAGGATGCGGAAACGGGCACGTCCACTATCCGCGACATCAAGGAAGAGGATGTTTTCTTTGGCGAGATCCCGCTAATGACGGATAACGGCACGTTCATTATCAATGGGACCGAGCGCGTTATTGTTTCGCAGCTTCACCGCTCGCCCGGTGTGTTCTTTAAGGGCGATCGCGATGAGTATCTTGCGAAGATCATTCCGTATCGCGGTTCGTGGGTCGAGTTCGAGTACGACCAGAAGGGACTGCTGCATGCTCGATTGGGTAAACGCAAGATCCTTGCGACCATTTTTCTGCGTGCCCTCGGCCTCTGGCTTTCGCCGCAGATCGATATGAAAACGGTTGCGGACAACATTCTGGAAGAGGTCGTCAAGAACGCCGAATATACGAACGCCGACATTCTCCGGCTGTTCTACACGTACGACACGGCGGTCGTTGAAAAAGGCAAGCTCTTCCTGAACGTAAAGCCCGAAGGCGATACGAATCTTGCGGGAATGCGGGCCGAGCAGGACATTAAGGACAAAAAGGAAGAGGTCACGAGAGTCGGCAAGAAGGTCACAAAATCGGCAATCGCCGAACTGCGAAAACTGAAGATCGAAAAGGTCGAGGTTTCGCCGAACGATTTTGAGGGTGCATACGCCTTGTCCGATGTAGTGAATCAGGAAACGGGCGAGGTGATCGTTGAATCGAACACTGAGATACCACCGGCAAAACTGCAGCAGATCATTGAAGAAGGCGTCGCAAGCTTTGAAGTTTTCTTCCCAAAGAATGATGTTGTCGGCGAGGTGATAACCTCCACCCTGAAGAAGGACGCGATCTCGAAGCCGGTCGATGCTCTGCTTGAAATATATCGCAAAATGCGTCCCGGCGATCCGCCGACGGTGCCGACGGCCTACCACCTGGTGGAAGGCATGTTTTTCGACGACCGCCGCTTCGACCTTTCGCGCGTGGGCCGTCTGAAGTTCAACATTAAGATGGGCCGCCCGGAAAAGGACCGCATTGACGATCAGCTTCTGGTCGCGACCGATTTCGTGGAGGTGGTCAACTATCTTCTTCGGATGAAGAAGGACAGCGAACACTATTTCCAGGACGATATCGACCACCTCGGCAACCGACGGGTGCGAGCGGTTGGCGAATTGCTCGAGAACCAGTTCCGCATCGGCCTCGAACGCATGGAACGGGCGATCAAGGAGAAGATGTCCATCCAGCAGGACATGTTCACGACGATGCCGCGCGATCTTGTGAACGCAAAGCCGGTGACGGCTGCGGTCCGCGAATTTTTCGGCTCGTCGCAGTTGTCGCAGTTCATGGACCAGACGAACCCTTTAAGCGAGATCACGCACAAGCGACGCCTTTCGGCCCTTGGGCCGGGCGGCCTGTCGCGTGAACGTGCCGGGTTTGAGGTCCGCGACGTTCACCCGACCCACTACGGACGCATCTGCCCGATCGAGACGCCTGAAGGCCCGAACATCGGCCTGATCTCGTCGCTTTCCTGCTTTGCGCGGATCAACGAATTCGGGTTTATCGAATCGCCCTACCGCAAGGTCGAGGAAGGCCGCGTGATCGAGTATGTGAAGGTGCACAACGGCGGCGACACCAAGTTCAAACCGAATGAGCACGTACCGCTGGAAGACGTCGAGAAAGCGAACAGGAAAGTCGCAAAAGACGGCGGCAAGCAGGCCGAGTTTGAACCGTATCCGTTCTATCTTACCGCTTGGGAAGAGGACAAATGGATCATCGGGCAGGCAAATATCGAGCTTGATGAAAAAGGGAATATCGTTAATGAACGCGTATCCGCCCGTTCGCGAGGCGGCGAGTTCATTACCGCCGATCGCGGCGATATTCAGTATATGGACGTTTCACCGAAGCAGCTTGTTTCGGTGGCCGCGTCGCTTATCCCGTTCCTTGAGAACGACGACGCCAACCGGGCGCTGATGGGTTCGAACATGCAGCGTCAGTCGGTTCCGCTGCTTCGTGCCGAGTCGCCGTATGTCGGGACCGGCATGGAGAAGATCGCCGCTCGCGACTCGGGCGCGGTCGTGATCGCAAAACGTAACGGCGTTGTCGATTACGTCGACTCCGAACGCATCATCGTCAAAGCCGATCATCAGGTCGACGGAACGATATCGCGTGAGGTGACAGCGGATATTTATTCGCTGGTCAAGTTCAAGCGTTCGAACCAGAACACCTGCATCAACCAGCGGCCGATCGTTCGCGAAGGCGAGCGCGTTCGCAAGGGCCAGGTGATCGCGGACGGGCCGTGTACCGACCGCGGCGAACTCGCATTGGGCCGGAATGTTCTCGTGTCGTTCATGCCGTGGAGAGGCTATAACTTCGAGGACGCGATCCTCGTTTCCGAGCGGCTTGTCAAGGACGATTATTACACGTCGATCCACATTGAGGAGCTCGAGATCGAAGCCCGCGATACGAAACTTGGGCCGGAAGAGATCACGCGCGATATTCCGAATATCGGCGAGAATATGCTTCGCGACCTTGACGATTCGGGCATTATCCGCATCGGTGCTCAGGTCAGGCCGGGCTCGATCCTGGTCGGAAAGGTTACGCCAAAGGGAGAAACCCAGCTCACGGCCGAGGAAAAACTTCTCCGGGCCATATTCGGTGAAAAGGCCGGCGATGTTAAGGATGCTTCGCTTACCTGCCCGCCGGGAATTGACGGGACGGTCGTTGACGTTCAGATCTTTACCCGTAAGGGCCAGGAGAAGGACGAGCGTTCACTCGACATCGAGCAGATGGAAGAGGACGATCTCCGCCGGGACCTTGACGATGAAATTCGTATCCTTCAGGAACAGCGCGACGAACGCATCTTTGAACTGTTCGACGGACGCAAACTTCAGAAGGACCTGATGGACGGTAAGGAGGTCGTGCTCAAGAAGGGAACGACGCTCAACCGCGAGGCCCTGCGCGAGATCGATACAAAGCTGTTGAAGAAAGCAGAGGTTTCGGCAGGTTCGATCGACATAAGCTCGGAGGTCCGCGAGTACGAACAGCGTACCGACCGGCAGATCAGCATTCTCGCCGACATCTACGACGAGAAGATCACCAAACTCAAGCAGGGCGACGAACTGCCGCCGGGCGTGATCAAGATGGTGAAGGTTTTCGTCGCGATGAAACGCAAGCTGAGCGTCGGCGACAAGATGGCTGGACGCCATGGAAACAAGGGCGTTATCGCCCGCATCCTGCCGGAAGAGGATATGCCGTACCTGCCGGACGGAACGGCGGTTGAGATCGTGCTTAATCCGCTCGGCGTGCCGTCGCGTATGAACGTGGGACAGATCCTCGAGACGCATCTCGGCTGGGCCGCACGCGTGCTCGGGCTGCATTTTGCGACGCCGGTTTTCGACGGAGCGGCCGAGTCCGAGATCAAGGAATACATCGGCAAGGCGAATTCCAAATATGACGAACTCCACCTGCCGAACTCGGTAGGCCCATCGGGCAAAACCCGTCTGTATGACGGCCTGACCGGCGAGCAGTTCGAGCAAAAGGTGACCGTCGGGTACATCTATATGCTCAAGCTCTCGCACCTTGTGGACGACAAGATCCACGCCCGCTCGATCGGGCCGTACTCGCTGATCACCCAGCAGCCGCTGGGCGGTAAGGCACAGTTCGGCGGACAGCGGTTCGGAGAAATGGAGGTTTGGGCACTCGAGGCGTATGGCGCCGCTCACATCCTGCAGGAGCTTTTGACCTGCAAGTCGGACGATGTCGCGGGCCGCTCGAAGATCTACGAAACGATCGTCAAGGGCGTCTCGAACTTCGAGCCGGGCATCCCCGAATCGTTCAACGTCCTGGTCCGCGAGCTGCAATCGCTCTGCCTGGATGTTGAGCTTATCCAGGAAGATGAGATCGATCCGGAAGAGATCGTTGCAGGCGTCGACGCATTGGTGGGGGTTGATTAATTAGTCCAAAGACCCAAGTCCCAAGCCCCAAGGTGGCGGGCGACGGACTTGGGGCCTGGGACTTGGAACTTGGGACTAATTTTGGAGATATATGTTTCGATTTAATAACGAAAGCAAAACGCAGCTGACCACAAATTACGAAGCGATCCGCATCTCGCTGGCGTCGCCCGAAAAGATCCGTTCGTGGTCGCACGGCGAGGTGACGAAGCCCGAGACGATCAACTACCGCACGTTCAAACCGGAGCGGGACGGGCTGTTCTGTGCCCGCATCTTCGGTCCCGTGTCGGACTGGGAATGCCTTTGCGGAAAATACAAGCGGATGAAGCACCGCGGCGTTATTTGCGACAAATGCGGCGTCGAGGTGACTCAGTCGAAGGTGCGCCGCGAGCGGCTCGGGCATATCGAGCTCGCTTCGCCGTGTTCGCATGTGTGGTTCTTTAAGGGCCTGCCCTCGCGGATCGGCCACTTGCTCGACATCACCTTGCGCGATCTCGAAAAGATCCTTTACTTCGAGACCTACATCGTTGTCGATGAAGGCGATGTGCCCGACCTGAAAGAAAAGGACCTGCTGTCGGATGAGCGTTTTCGCGAGTTGAGCCGCGATTATCCCGGACAGTTCGTAGCAAAAATGGGCGCTGAGGCGATCAAGGACCTGCTGCAAAAGATCGACATTCAGGAGCTTGTCGACGACCTTCGCGTCCGCATGCGCGAGGAAAATTCGCAGCAAAAGAAGCTGAAGTACTCCAAGCGGCTGAAGGTATCGAACTCGTTCCTGCGGTCCGGAAACAACCCGGACTGGATGATCCTGGACGTAATTCCGGTCATTCCGCCGGAGCTTCGCCCGCTGGTTCCGCTCGACGGCGGCCGGTTTGCGACGAGCGATCTGAACGATCTGTACCGCCGCGTGATCAACCGCAACAACCGATTGAAGAAACTGATCGAGCTGCGGGCACCCGAGGTGATCGTCCGCAACGAGAAGCGGATGCTGCAGGAAGCCGTCGATGCCCTGTTCGACAACGGCCGACGCGGCCGCGTGCTTCGCGGAGCTAACAACCGCCCGCTGAAATCTTTGAGCGGCACGTTGAAGGGCAAGCAGGGACGCTTCCGTCAGAACCTGCTCGGCAAGCGTGTTGATTATTCCGGCCGTTCGGTTATCGTGGTCGGGCCCGAACTCAAACTGCACCAGTGCGGCCTGCCGAAGAAGATGGCGCTTGAGCTGTTCAAGCCGTTCATTTACAACAAACTCGAGCGCGACCAGCATGCCGCGACGATCAAGCAGGCCCGCGAAATGGTCGAGCGTCAAGAGCCGATCGTGTGGGACATTTTGGAAGAAGTGATCCGCGAGCATCCGGTGCTTCTCAATCGTGCACCAACGCTTCACCGCCTCGGCATTCAGGCCTTTGAGCCCGTGTTGGTTGAGGGCAAGGCGATCAAGATCCATCCGCTTGTCTGCACGGCGTTCAACGCTGACTTCGACGGCGACCAGATGGCGGTGCACATTCCGTTGTCGGCCGAAGCACAGATCGAGGCGAGCGTTTTGATGCTGGCATCGAACAATTTGCTGTCGCCGGCATCGGGCCAGCCGATCACTGTTCCTTCGCAGGACATCGTACTTGGCTGCTACTACCTGACGCTGGCGCGCGAGGGTTTGCCGGGCGAGGGCAAGATGTTCAATACGATCGATGACGTGTTGCTTGCTCTTGATGCCGGCCTGGTTGAGACGCAGACGAAGATTCGCCTTCGCTGGAGCGGTGATCTGCTCGACCTGACGGTAGAAACGCACAACCAGGACGTCCTGCGTGCACCGGTTCGCGAGAAGGTCAGCCGCGTGCTCGACACTACGGTTGGCCGTGCGATCCTGAACGAACGCCTAACGCGTGACGGCCTGCCATTCGTTAACGGCACGCTTAAAAAGAAAGGCCTGCAGTCGCTGGTCAGCTTCTGCCATCTGCGGCTCGGACACGAGCCGACGGTTGCGCTGCTGGACGACCTCAAGGCGATGGGCTTTCTTTACGCGACCAAATCCGGCATGTCGATCGGGATCGACGACATGGTCACGCCGCCGAGCAAGAAAGGCATCATCGAGGATGCCCGCAAGGAAGTCGACAAGCTGCAGAAGCAATACGAAGAAGCGACCATGACCAACATGGAGCGCGAGAACAAGGTGACCGCTATTTGGTCCGAGGTGACAGACAAGGTCGCTAAGGAAATGTTCAAGGCCATGCATACCCGCGAGGATGAGCGAAAGGAACTCAACCCGATCCTCGTGATGGCTGACTCCGGGGCCCGAGGTTCCGAGGCCCAGATCCGACAGCTCGCCGGAATGCGCGGCCTGATGGCAAAACCGTCGGGCGAGATCATCGAAACGCCTATCGTGGCCAACTTCCGCGAAGGGTTGAACGTGCTGCAATACTTCATCTCAACGCACGGTGCTCGTAAAGGTTTGGCCGACACGGCGCTCAAGACGGCCGACTCGGGCTATTTGACACGCCGGCTGGTTGACGTCGCTCAGGACGTTATTGTTTCCGAACTCGACTGCGGGACCATGAAGGGAGTTTGGGCCGAGGCGATCATCCGCAACGGCGAAGAAGTCGAAAGCCTTCGTGACCGCATCGTCGGGACCACGTCGCTCGACGACATTATCGACCCGGTCGAAGGCTCGGTTATCGTTGCCGCTAATACGGAGATCGACGAAGAGCTTGCCGCGAACGTACAGCTTTCCGGCCTGCAGAAGGTCAAGCTGCGTTCGGCCCTGACGTGTGAAAGCCGCCGCGGCATTTGCGTTAAGTGCTACGGCCGAAACCTTGCCACCGGTAATACGGTCGAGATCGGCGAGGCCGTCGGCGTTGTCGCGGCACAATCGATCGGTGAGCCTGGAACGCAGCTCACGATGCGTACGTTCCACGTCGGCGGCACCGCCCGTCTGGAACAGGAGACGAAACACGTTGCCTCGATCGACGGAACGGTGAAATACGACGACGACCTGAAGGTGATCAAAAACCGCAATAAGGAAATGATCTCGCTTAGGCGCCAGTCCGAGATCGCTCTGATCGACGATCGCGGCCGCGAGGTCGCCCGCTATCAAGTGGTCTACGGTGCTCAGCTCCATGTGAAGGACGGCCAGAAGGTGAAAGAGGACGACATTCTCGTCACTTGGGACCCGTTCACCTTCGCTATCCTGACCGAGGTTGAGGGAACCGTTAAGTATCAGGACCTGAAAGAAGGCAAAACGGTCGAAGAGGACATTGATAAGGTCACGGGCCAGAAGCGCCTGGTTGTTAAGGACTCGGATGAAAAGAACCAGCCGCGTCTTGAGATCAAGCAGGGCAGCAAGACCCTGAAGACCTATCAAATGCCGATCCGTGCGAACCTTTTGGTCGAGGACGGCCAGGCCGTCAAGCCGGGCGATATTATTGCAAAGATCCCGCGTGAAACGACCAAGACAAAGGACATCGTTGGCGGTTTGCCGCGTGTTGTCGAGCTGTTCGAAGCTCGCCGCCCCGCTGAGACTGCCGTGATGTCCGAGATCGACGGAACGGTCAAGTTCGGCCCGATCTCAAAGGGTAAGCGAAAGCTGATCGTCACAGGTGACGATGGGGCCGAGCGGGAGTACGATATTCCGCGCGGAACCCACATCAACGTGCAGGAAGACGACCGCGTCCGTGCCGGCGAGCCGCTGATGGACGGCCCGCTGAACCCGCACGATATCCTGCGAGTTCTTGGAACAAACGCTTTGCAGAACTATATCGTGAACGAGATCCAGGAGGTCTATCGGCTCCAGGGTGTAAACATCAACGATAAGCACATCGAAGTCATCGTCCGCCAGATGCTTCGATGGGTGAAGATCAAAGAGGTCGGCGACACCGACTTTCTGATGGAGGAGCAGGTCGACCGGTTCCGTTATGAAGACGAGAACCACCGCGTTCGTGAGGAAGGCGGCAAGCCGTCGGTCGGTGACCCTCTGCTGCTTGGTATCACGAAGGCGTCGCTTTCGACCGATTCGTTCATTTCGGCGGCCTCGTTCCAGGAGACGACCCGCGTTCTGACCGAAGCGGCCATTTCCGGCCGCGTCGACTATCTCCGAGGCCTGAAGGAAAACGTCATCATGGGCCGGCTTATTCCCGCCGGGACCGGTATGAAATATTACCGCAACGTGCAGGTGGACCGTGACCCGACCGAGAACCAAAAGGTGGAGGACGAGTTTGACGAATTAGCCGACATCCGCGGCGGCCTCGAACTCCCCGTCATGGCCGGCGTTCCGGGCGTCGACACCGACGGCAATCTGGATGAAGAGGTCGAGGACATCGCCCTGGAGGACGAAGAAGAATTCGACATCGACGAAGCAATGAAAGCCGGCCTCGACGATGACGATGAGGTTTAGTTCGGAACCGCGGGCGGCGGAGCAGGAATCGCAAATTCAGCGATTCTTGTTCCGTTCCGCGCGTGGCGGAACAAGCGGAACACGCCGGAACAAAAATCGGCTTTTTCGCTCGTCAGGCCTTCGCTTCAAATACTTGTCTCTCGCTGTCCCAGTCAATTTTCAAAGAGCTCCCTTTCGGGCGGTCAGGAAGATCATACTCAAGAATTGCATAAATAGCAAGTAGTTTTATCGATGGGACGCGGATCGAGGTTGACACTGGGAAGCGTTCCCTTGAATTTATCCAGATACTATATGGCCCGGACGCATTCTCCGCGGGGTTCGGACATAGTTATTCTTCTCAGTCAATAAAATCTATCGCGTCTATGTCTTTCATTATCCGATCGGTTTCGGTGAGGGCGACGATGATCTTTTGGTAGTGCTGGATGTCGTCGTAAGAAAGCTGTCGGCCTTTGCGGTCCTTAAGCCATTTCTGGGCGGGCTGGTAGCCGCCTATGTAGAAATTCCACGCGGCCTCGGGTACATTCTCGAAATACTGGGTGTTGTTGAAGTAAACGCGCCCAAGGCTCCCCTCCTTACGAAGGAGGGGTGGCGGCGTTTCGCCGACGGGGTGGTTCTCGCTTTCTGCGCCGCCATCTCGGAACCCAGTCGCCACCGCTCCCGGTTCTGACCGGAACGCGAGTTTCCCGACAATGTTGTCGCCGCCAACGGGAAATTTTGTTATCGGTTTGTTCACAACCGGCGATTCCAGCAAATGCAGTCCGCGAAGCTCGCCGCCAAGCTTAACCAAAGCCCAGAAAATCTCGGCGTTCTTCGGATAAGGCACGCGCGGAAAATCTATCTTAAGAAATTCTTTGTACTTTTCGCGGTATTTGGGCGAATGAAGTGCGGCGTAGATGTAATCGAGAATATCTATCGGGGCAAATGTCGCGTCAGCATCAAAGGCTTGCCGCGCCGGATCGCTGTTCTTTGCGGCCTGCCGCGTCGCCGAGCGGCGAAGCTGTGCTTCGCCGTCGCTCTCCTTTACGTCTTCGAGGCTATGCCTCCGGCCGGCGGCGGAGCCGCTGGGATCATTAGGATCATCTGCCGGAAAAGCATAGCTTTTCCGCTCGGCGAGGTGATCTTTCTCCGCCACAAACGTCAGGCCGATGGCAGCCGCGATCTCATCGACGATCTCGGAGTTGAGATTCGGAACTCGTTCGGCTCTGGACTCGAGCGTTTGTTGAGCAGAGCCATTTGAATAGAAATAGAGAGGATAAATGTTTGCATTGTCGAGCGATGAAAGAATGCTCTTATCTACCAGGTTCCGCGTCAAGAATGGAGTTGTAAATTCCCCGGACCGACTTCGGCGAATTGTAGCGAATCCCAGATTAGAAGCATCGTCGAAGTTTTTCATGAACTCGGAGCGGGCTCTTGCCAGCAATTCGGTGTCGTAATTGATGAACTGGGAATCAAAAGGACGGTAGGACATGGAGCGAATGTTGCCCCGCTCAAATCCATTCTGCAAAAGTTCAGCAACCGAGAACTTAATCCGCTTCGCGTCGTCGCCGGACGTGATCCCCATGTTGCTCTCGGAGAAAATCTCGTCAATGCCTGCGAAGGCAAAGAATTCTTCGGCCGAGCTGAGATCAAGCGGAATCATGTAGTGCGCATTCGTTAGTTTAGAAAGTTCGACGAGATCTTCGGTAAGTTCAACAAACGGAACGGAATTGAGATCGTTTTCAATCAGGTATGAATACTTAGCAGGTCTTTTCCCGAAGCAGTGGTAGTGGAAAAATCTGCCGAGTTTCTTCTCGTTCTTTCGGTTAGATTTCACGAATAGGTTGATAGAGACTCCCTGCTTAATGTCGAAGACGTTCTCGTCCAGGCCGCCATCAGGCGAAGTTTCCTTTTTCGTGCTGTTTCCATGCAGATCAATGGTATAAATGACGTCAAAGGTTTTGAGCAGACTCCAACGCATTCCGCGAAACGTTGGATTGTCGAGAAATCCATGCGGATTAATAAACGCTAGAATACCTTCGCCATTCTTCTCGACAATTTGCTGCCCAAATCTGATGAACTTTACATAATCGTCGTTGATCCATTTCGGGTTGCGTTCTTTCAGCTTTAGCTTGCCGCCCGGCTCCTTTTTGTAGTCGTCCATCAAATCCATTATCCACTTGCCCTTGTTCGCACTCTCGCCGCTGTACGGCGGGTTGCCGAGGACGACCATGACGGGTGTGTCGCGTTTGATGTGGTTCGCCTGGTTGGCCTCGTCGCTGAGCCAGCTTGCCCACAGGGTGCCGGTGTCCGGGTGATATTCTTCGAGGGCGTTTGTGAGATAAATTCGAAAGCGTTGAGATGACGCGGAGGAAGAAGAACCACCCCGTGCGCCGACCACCCCGTCAGCCGACGCGGCTGCCACCCCTCCTAAGACAGGAGGGGAGCCGGAGCTGTTGTAGCCCGTTTCATTGAGGAGCAGATCCAGCTTGAGGTGGGCCATTGCATACGAGGCCATGAGGATCTCGAAGCCGTTCAGACGCGGGATCAGATGCTGGTCGACGTATTGGCTCCAGATCCCTTGCTGGCCTTCGAAATTCTTGTGTATCTGCTTTATTACCTGAGCAAGAAAAGTTCCGGTCCCGGTCGCGGGATCGAGAATTTGGACCTTGTGAACTTCTTTTTCTTCTTCCTTCCAGCCGCTTTTAGTGCGTTCGTCGCGTACCTGCGTTTTGACTTTTATTTTTGTCTTCGAAGTGTCGGCCAAACCGTCGGGAAGTCCGAATTCCGTTTTCAAAATATCGTCCACCGCGCGGACGATAAAATCGACGACCGGCTCCGGCGTATAGTAAACGCCTCTCGACTTCCGAAGTTTCGGGTCGTATTCGGCAAGGAACGTTTCGTAAAAATGAATTATCGGGTCGTGCGTCCGCGTCGAGCGCCCGAACGTTTTGAGGATCGCCTTGATATTGGCGGCGCGAAAGATATCGGCCAGCGCGTCAACGATCCATTCGATGCGTTCATCCAGATCGGTCGCAATGTTGCCGAAAAGCTTTCGCAAGAACGGATTAGTTCGCGGGATCAGCTCGGCGGCCTCGCGTCGTGAGAACGTTGACAGCGTCGGGTCGTGCAGGCGTGCCGCAAAGAGGCCGTAAGCGATCGTTTGAGCGTACACGTCGGCGAACGCTTTGGCATCAAGGTCATGGATAAGCACTTGTCGAAACGCCTTCATCTGGCTTTTCAGTTCCGAATTCGCCTCCGATTCCTCGTCACTGGTCAATGCCCTGCCGATAACGTAAGCAAGCAGTTTTGCCTTGTCCGCCATCATCTCGGCAAGCTGCTTTGAACTAGTGATCGTCTGGCCGCGATACGAACAAAACTCCGCTATTATCTGGACGAACCTGTCAAAATTTTCGGGAATGGCGACAACCTTGCCGTTAACCACCTCGGCGATGCGGATAGTGAGCCGTTTTTCACCGTTGCGATAAAGGCGAAACTCAAGATAGTCGGTAAAGATCAGATTTTCGAGAGACTTTGCGTAACGGTCGCGTTGCTCTTTTATTCCCAGGCCGCCGAGATCAATGCCAATGTCCTTGGCCTCGATATATCCGACCGGAATATCCTTGTGCGTGACAACGTAATCGGGCGCGCCGCATTTGATCCGCTTGGGTTCATTCGTCGCCTGAATATCGGGGACCAGCGAATGAAGCAGCGTTTCCAGATCGCCGCGAAATGAGTGCTCGGTTGCAATGCCCGACGCGTATTTGCCTGCAATCTTTGATATGTATTCACTAATCGTCATTATTCGTTGATCCGTCGAAGTGTGAGAACGCGTGATGCCCGCCGCAAACAATAATTACTGGGAAACATGCAGGGGAAACATGGGGAATGTAGCATTAACGACGAGTGACGGCAAGGAAGACATTGGTTTGAGCGGTACGGCGGGCGGCCGAAATTAAGTAATTGGGAAAAATGAGACATCTTGAAAAAAGGGCTTCGGCTAAAGCATCGGGATAAACACTTCTTCGATGTGTTCGCGCAGTTTGGCGGTTAGGCGTTTTCGATCGGTGTCGGTCACGGGCTCTTCGCCGAAGGTGATGATGGCCTTGAATGAGGGCAGGGAAAACAGCCGCCAAATGTGTTTGAGAAATCCGGTGTCGTCCCACCAGCAGACGCGTTCGCTGGGTGTTGGGCCGCCTTCGGGCGTGGCATAGCGGAGAGCGGCGTAGGAGACCGGCAGATCGGTCGAGGCGGCAAATTCGAGAAATGCCGAGTTGAACGGAAGTATTGTCTCGCCCTTTGTGCTGGTGCCTTCGGGGAAGAGGATCACGCCCTCCTGCTCATTGAGCTTTCTTATCACCTCGGCACCCGCACGCGGTATATCACGCCGGTTCTTTCGGTCGATAAAGATGTTGCCCATGTTGACGATCATCTTACCGGCAAGGAACCAGTCGCTGACCTCTCGTTTTGCGACGAAGATCCCGTTGGCCGCCAGCCGCAGGGCCGGGACATCGACATAGCTGAGGTGGTTGCACACCAGAAAGAACGGCGGCTTTGGGGGCGTGCCGACGATCTCGATCTCCATTCCGGCTATCATTGCAAACGAGCGCGACCACCAGTGAAAGGCAGCTTGCCGCCAGATCTGTTTGTTAGGCACCACCCACGAACCCGCCCACCACAGGCCATAGATCGCGAACGATGCGAGAACGAACGCCGCGAATCGGATGGATGCAAGAATGTATTTCATCAAAGTCCCAAGCCCAAAGTCCAAAGTCCCAAAGTCCCAAGTCCCAAGTCCCAGGTCCCAGGTCCCAGGTCCCAGGTCCCAGGTCCCAGGTCCCAGGTCCCAGGTCCAA
This sequence comes from Pyrinomonadaceae bacterium, assembly GCA_050250045.1. GTDB lineage: Bacteria > Acidobacteriota > Blastocatellia > Pyrinomonadales > Pyrinomonadaceae > OLB17. Next base: position 30,493 of record JBFWPK010000029.1, read on the forward strand.
AGTCCAAAGTCCCAAAGTCCCAAGTCCCAAAGTCCCAGGTCCCAAGTTCAACGTCCAACGTTTCTGAATCGAGACATTGGACACTGGACATGGGGCACGGGACCTATTGGTGGTAGAGCCGCGAGATCGGCCCGGTCAATTCGCCGGGGAAACACACTCGGTGGATGCGATAGCCCTTCTGCAGCCCGCGGACGGCGGCGCTCACCTCGGAGATCTCCCGAATTGCCGGGTGCGAAAAGCCGTCTTCCACGTAGATCTGATCTTTCGGCCGCGTCGCGTCCTTTGTGTAAAAATAATGCGGCACGTCGCCGGCCTTGTCTTCAACGAAATAGTAGTCCGGGTCGAAGCCCGCAGCCTCGACGGCCTGGCGCGCATCGGCCAGGAACCGCTCCTTCTCGTCCTCCGGCATGTCAAGGTCGAAGGCCTTGAAGAGTCTGCGGTTGAGGAACCGGCGGGAAAGGTCGGCGAGAATAGCATCTTCCGCGTGCCGCCATTGTTTGATGTGATAAAGGATGTCCGAATCATCAAGCGTCAGATGCTCGGCGAGCGAAAGCTTTTCTCCCCGAAGCACTTTTTCGAACGACAAGCCCGGCTGATGCCAAACATTCCCGCCGGCCCCAAACAGGACCAGGGCCCGGCGAAGGATAGAATGAAGCACTGATTCCGCCGCCCGCAGCGTGCGATGAAAATAAACCTGACGGAACATGTAATAACGGGCCTGCAGGTAGTCTTCCACCGCATAAACACCGCGGGCAGAGACATAAAGCTGATCGTCGGCCTCGTTGATCTCAAGCGATTTTATTATCCATTCAAGGTCGTAGATACCATATTTGACGCCTGTCATCAGACTGTCGCGGAGCAGATAGTCCATCCGGTCGACGTCCAACTGCGACGACACAAGCTGCGCCAGTGCCATAGGGCGAAAGGTCCCACGGATGATCGCGGCGGCACGTTCGGGAAGTTCGGGCGAAAATTGCCGCAGAAGTTCCCCGATCTCGGTTTCGCGGCTTAGGATCGCCTCAACCGTAAAACTCTCGTGGTGAAACCCAAGGACCGGTTCGATCACATGCGAGAACGGCCCGTGGCCAGTGTCGTGCAGCAACGCCGCGACGCGGACGGCGGTTTGGTCTTCGCTCGAAATATCGTGATTGTTCCTTAACTTTGCAAGCGTCCGTGTGGCGAGGTGGAATGCCCCAAGGCTGTGGGCGAACCGCGAATGCTCGGCCGCCTGATAAGCAAAATGCGCGAGCCCGAGCTGACGTATCCGCCGCAGCCGCTGAAACTCCGCCGAATCGACAAGCGAAGCTATCAACGCACCTTCGTCCGTGTCCATTCTTAACCGAATGATGTTGTGCACCGCATCGCGGTAGATACGTTCGGACATTTACCGAAATTATTGCACAACCTCGAACGAACAACATCCCTTCCGGCGCAAAAAAGAGGCCGCCCGTTAGGACGGCCTCGCAGGTTTTTGCAAAGGTACCGATTAGAAAATGAACCGGAAACCGAATCGAACATTCCGTTTTGCTTGATAGGAACTCGGCTGGCCATAGATGTTGTTCAAGTTGCCCGGATAGCTCAGAGCATCAATGAACGGAGCACCTTCACCATCGAGGATCGCGTTCATGAACTGGGTGCTGTACTGGAAGCCCGGCACATCATAACCGCAAACCCCGCCACCCGTGTAGCAGTTCATGTACTCTTGCACGAAGTTTTCCTCCGTGATCGAGCTGTGGAACCACTTCTGCGGGTTGAACGAGGTAACGTTATTTTCGTTGAACGCGTTCGCAAGCGTAATGTCGCCAACGACCTTGAACCGGCCGTCACGTCCGAACTTGTACGAGTGTGAAAGCGTAAAGTCCGTTTGCGTGAACATCGGCGTGCGGCCCATGTCACCACGTTGGTTCCACACCAGCGGAACACCATAGTTCACGACGGTCGTCTGCGGCGTGCCGCTCATTGCCGTCGTAAAGAACGAGAGTTCCGTCGCGTTCGCGCTGCTCTTCCACCAGTCCCACGTGTAACCGCCGTATGCCTTAAGTACATGCGTGCGGTCGGTTGCCAGAGGGCCGTCCTCGACTTCGCCCAAGGCGTTAAAGCCATGGAGCGGCCAGTCGAAGAAGCGGTTAACGCCTGGCGAAGCACGCGTGGCGCTCGAACCATCGGCCGAACCGCCATCCCAGTAGTCAGAGTTTGCCAAACCGGAAGAGTTTCCTTCCAGCCGGCTCAGCGTGTAGTTTACGTTGAAGAAATAGTTGCTCGAGAAACGCTTGGTCAAACCGATCTCAAAAGCTCTGTAGAGACGCTTTACCTTTGCGTGTCTCGTGATGCCCATTGCTTCAGCCTGTGATAATGCTACACCTTCACCGGGGTTGCCGATGGTGTAGTATTCGTTGAACCCGTTGTCGATATGCCCGATATCCTCGAGCGTGCTCAGCAGGTTCTTGCGGGTGAACCGCGCATTGAGTACGAACAGGCTTGAGAGCTCGCTCTCAAATCCTACCGTGAACTCATCCTGCTTGAACGGCTTGAGGTCAGGATCGACACCCACGATCGGGAATCCGACAAGAGCTTCATAGTCTTCCGGATTCAGGTTCGACGGAACACGATAGTCGATCTGAAGCTGGCTCAGGCCGCCCTGTGTCGACGGGTTTCCGCCGCCGATGACCTGACGCGGCCAGTTTCCGAGGATAACGCTCGGCGTGTAGTACGTGAACTCCGGATGGCTCGGAAGCAGCGGGAAATAGTCTACATAGTAGATAGCACCGCCGAAGGAACCGATCGGAAGTTCGAACTTCATGCGGTCGCTGAAGACGCCGTAGCTACCAAAGATACGAGTTCTTCCGTCACCGAAGAGATCGAACGAAGCTCCGAGTCTCGGAACCGTCTTCTTGCCCCACGACATATTGATCGGAACGGCGATACCGCTGCCGAGGTTATACGCCGGCAGGTTCTCGCTCTCCGAACGGAGTCCGAGGTTCAGGGTCAGGCGGCCGATCTGCCACTTGTCCTGGATGTAAAGGCCCTGGGCCTTGTTGCTTGCCGCACCGGTCTCACCGTAGCGGATGAAGATACCGTAGCCGATACAATCGACATTATAGGTGCAGCTAACGCGGATGCCGTACGCCGCGGGGTCGCGATTGTAGTAGAGGGCAACGCGGCCTTCCGTGTTGACCGAAGCGGTCGAACCCTTGATCTCGGAGTAGAGCTTAGCTAATTCATATCCGCCCTTCAGGGTGTGACGGCCGAGGCCGCTGAACGTGAAAACAGCATCAAAGTTGGCCGTATGGCGCTTTGAAACTTCAAATTCCGAACCGCCGTTGCCGGTCGGTGAATCCCAATAGCCGCGAACGCAGCCGGTGGTGCCGGTGTTATAGATGCCGCCCGAATTTCCCTGACACGTACGGTTCAGGGCCGAGAACAGAGCGTAGGAACTTGTCTTGGAGTTCACAAAGCCGTGACCGTATCTTCCCGTGACGGCAAGATTCGATGTCGGCGTCCACGTGAGCTGGCTGGTGAAAACATTCGAGTTTTCGCGGCCGCCCTTGAGGCGTGCCATATCCGGCCCCGTTTCGCTGTAGCCCTGCTGCGTGATCGGACGTCCACCGATGGCGATCGTGCCGAACGGCATAATGCCTTCTACCTTCAGCGGATTCCAAAGGTACGAGGTGAAACCGTTCAGGTTGTTAAAGAACGAGTAGTCCAGTCTGCCCTGAGCGTACTCATAGACATTCCTGGTCTTGTACACGTCCGGCTGATAAAGCGGGTTCTGTACAAGGACCGGGCCGGTCTCATTCTCGAAGTTATTGTAATACGTTGTCCTTCGCGAGGCGGTGAAGATCTGCGGCGAATAGATACCGTAGAACCACAGATGCTCTTTCACGATCGGGCCGCCAAGCGACGCGGTCGGATAGAAATCCGTATAGTCGGTCTTCGGCGACTGGATCGCATAGAACTGCTGGGAGATAGCATCACCCGCATCGTCGAAAATCACGAAGTTGTTTGGCACGAAACGGTTCTCCGGCTGGAACTTCGACGAATCGAACTGTGCTCCTGCCTCTCCGTGAAACTTATCGGTACCCGACTTGGTAACGATGGCGATCACACCGCCGCTCGCTCCGCCGTGCTCGGCTTCGAAACCGCTGTTCTTGACCTGTACTTCCTTAACAAGAGCAGTCGGAATATTGTTGATGCCCGAAAGCGTTCCGTGGCGATAGTTGGTAACTTCCTGCCCGTCGAGAACGAACGAGTTTTCAGCCTTACTGGCACCGTCAACCTGGTAGCCGCCGGTGAGTGATTCGCCGCGGGTTCCGGGTGAAAGCTTCAAAACCGACGCGAAGCTCGTTCCCGTCGGAAGCCTGTCGATAAGTTCAGACGTGATGTTGGTTTGGACCTTGCTGTCGCTGGTGTCAACAACAACGCCAAGCGGGTCAGCCCCGACCTGAACGTTAATGTCAGCGCCCGCAATGCCTAACGTGACATCCGCCATGGTCGTTTTTTCAACGACGACCTGCGTATCGATGCTTGTTTCGGTAAAGCCGCTGATCGCCCCGACCGTGACTTTATATCGTCCCGCCGGCAAGCGCTCGATGCGATAAGCACCGTTGTCATTTGCGGTGACTGTCTGGTTGAAGCCGACGTTCTGACCAGAAATGGTCACAACGGCTCCAGGGACGACAGCACCCGTTGAGTCTTTAACTGTCCCTTCGAGCGTACCCGTGGTTGATTGGCCGAACGCAAAAGCGGCGGTCAATAGGAGCACGGACATGATCGAAGAGATCAATTTCAAGGTGTTGCTCATATTTACTCTCCTTAGATAAAGAAAATTCATTTTCCTTGGATCAAAGAAAACTTCTCTTACAAATTTTACTTGCGTGTCTTTGGTGTGTGGATTAGTCCTATATTTCAGGAATAATACCTACCCTGCAATGGCAATTACAGCGCCAGTCACCCGGATATCGGGGCCATGTCATTAAATGGTGTGAATGCACAGGTTATTGCGGAAGGGAATGGGAGCAGATATGGCCCGATCCGGCAAAATAATCCAATAATTCGTAGAAACTTCAAAATATTGAATTATTTTGCCGGCTTTAAGGCTATTTTGTTGCCCGGAGTTTACCGATCAGATCTTTTATCTTTTGTTTCTCAGGGCGGCTGAGGTCGGGATCGGCGTTCAGGTAAGCTTCCAATTCCTTGGCGGCGTCCTCGTTTCGCTTCATACGGTTATAGACCAGCGACAACTGCCAATGGATCTCCGGGTTCGGCTCCGCTGACAATGATTTAGCGGTCAGCAGGGCCTTTTCGGCCTTCGGGAGTTCGTTGTTCATCCGGTAGATCATCCCCTGAAGCAGCCGGACCACGGCGACTTGCGGACTCAGTGCCGCGGCGGCGTCGATAGCCTTGACGCCGGCCGGTATCTGGTCGAGCTTGTAGAACGCCAGGGCCATGCTGTAGAAGCAATCGGCACATCGTTGATTCACGTCGATCGCCCTCAGCAAAAACGGATATCCTTTCTCAAATTCGCCGGTCAAAACATACGATTTTCCGAGTGCGGCCAAGGCGTCAAAGTAGGTCGGAAAAATCGCAATGGCTTCCTCAAGTTTTGCCTGAGCTCCTTTTTGATCGCTCTCAAGAGACCCGATCCCGTCACTGTAAAGCCGCTTGGCATTAGCCGGAACTTCCTGGGCGTACACCGTACCGACTATGCTTATCTCATTGCTGTTGTAGCGTTTATCAGCCCGCAGCCGAACACTGAGCATAACGTAATCGCTGCCCGTCGTTTGATTGTTGATCTCGATCTCTTCAACCTGCTCACGCAAGTTTGAACCGAATGGCTTGATGTGAACGGTATAGCGGCCCGGCCCCATTCCCTTGAATCTAAACTTCCCCTGGGTCGTTGACCTTTGCCGGTCGACCATCTGGCCAACGTCGTTATACAGCTCGACCCAGGCGTTATAAACCGGCTTGTTCGTGGGGTCGCGAATGGTGCCGTCTACGTGGTTTGTCCCCTGCCGTATTTGGGAGTATACATCCGCCGGCGCCATGCCGAGGGCCAGGCAGAATGCCAAGACAAACAAACAGTTTCTATACCTCATATTGCCTCCTCAGGTGATCAAATGTCCCAACTTTTCTTTTTTTACTTTCAAATAGTGTGCCGCGGGAGCTTCGGTTTCGACTTCGATCGGGATTCGTTCGACGATTCGAAGGCCTGCTTCCTCGAGGGCTTTCAATTTTTCGGGGTTGTTCGACATTACGCGGACCTGGCAGAGGCCTAGGTCGAAGAGTATTTCGGCACATTGCTGGTAGGTGCGCGCATCGACGGCGAAGCCCAGCTTTTCGTTTGCCTCGACCGTGTCGGCCCCTTCGTCCTGGAGAGCGTAGGCGCGGATCTTGTTAAGGATGCCGATCCCGCGGCCTTCCTGCTGTTGATAAACGATCGCCCCGCGGCCCTCGGCCTCGATCATTTCCATCGCCTTGTGAAGCTGCGGCCCGCAGTCGCACTTGACCGAGCCGAAAACATCGCCCGTCAGGCATTGCGAATGGATGCGGACGAGTGTCGGAACTTCGGCCTCCATCTCACCCATGAACAGGGCGACAAATTCCTCATCGCTTGTCAGTGAACGATACCCCGCGATATGGAAATCGCCGCGCGAGGTCGGCAGATCGGCGGTCGCAACCCTTTCGACAGTGATGGCGCGTCCAGCCCAGGGGCAATCGTTGTTATTTTTTGAAGGTACTACGTCCACTGGCAAGGTATAAGCTGCATAATAGTTCTCCGGGAACGCAGCCGCAAGGGAATAACGAACTATTGTAGCGCACGCGCGCAAAAAACCGGCCATTCTCCGGCACCGCAAACCGTCGAATGGCCGATCCAAGGCTTTCGCCGTAAAATTTTAACTGTCTTTCGGATCTTCCGAGTCCGTGTTCTCTGGCTGGCCCTTCTCGCTCCCTTCCTTTTCCTCGTGGGCGAAAACGGCACCGTCAGTTGTACCAAAAATTCTCGAAAGGAGGCCGCTAAGCACTTCGGAAACTTTTCGCGGCTCCGTCGTCCCGGCGTTTGCGATCGCTGCGGGTGTTTCGGCGAACGCCATATCTAATCTGATCAGTTCGGCCGTAACGTGGCGGCAAAATGAACAGTCAACCAAATGGGCTACAACCGGCTTTGCCTCACGCTCCGAAATGGAGCCTTCCGTAAAGGCCGCAAGTGAATCCTGATCGAGGTGCGGGCCAGTGGCCGCACGGTTAAATTCATTTGCCGAGCGGGCATTCAAGAACTGTCCGATCAGGTTTTGCATTGCCGCTTCCTGCGGGTTTGTGTATTTGTTGTTCGCCATTTGAGTCCCAGCCTCCGATTAGCAGACGCGATATTTCGTTCACATTTGCGTTATTATTTGCCCGTCCGTAAATTAGTTCTAACGGATTCCGGGCCATCAGGAGGTAGACAGGTTTTTGAATAAATTATTGCCGGCCAGATCTTCCGTGGCCAGCCCCAGGCATATCTCGATCTCGTCGCGGCCCAAGCCGTCCTTTTCCGACAATTCCGCCGTAAAAAGCTGAAGCACGCGGGCGTAACTCTTTTCCAGCCAACGCATTATCGTCGATTCGTGGATCCGGCCCGAAGGATTGTCATTCCTTGACTGCGACTTTCGCTGAAACCACCCACGCAGAGGTGACGATTCGTTCTCAACAAGCCGCGCGATCTCTCTAAGTTTCAAGTTTTCAACATGATAGAACATCAACAGCAGCTTCTCGTGGTCTTCCAGCGACGCGAACGCCGATTCGAGGGCCGAAACCGTTGCTTTGCGATAACGTTCGCGAGCGATGTGGTCGATCATCTCGTCCTCGCCGCCAAGCGAAGCCTCGGCAAAGCTTGCGTGGGCCATGCCTTCGCCGACGTTCTCGGTCATTTCGTCGAGCGAAACTTCGTCGTGGCTGGCCCGGTGCAGATCGACCAGCGAGTGCCATATCACAGTTCTCAGCCAACCGCGCAGCGAGCCGCGGCCGCTGTATGTCGAGAACTTTGAAACCCGCTCGCCATCGACGATCTTCGTTCCGTAAAGCTCGACATAGACCTGATCGATCACTTCCTGTGCGTCCACCTCGGTCTTTGCCAGGTGCCGAGCAACGCGTTCCAGGTAAGAACGGTGCTGCTGATCAAACTCCCACCACGCCCGCTCATTTCCATTGGCGCAGGCCAACGCCATGAATAGGTCGTCAGCCTGGATCTGCGTCAAAAGGCTGTCAACATCTCCGGGGCCGGCCGCCCCGTCAGCGTCTCTGTACTTGAAAATGGTCTTTGTAAGGGAGTCTCTAAAGCCTTCGGGAGCGACGCCAAAATTCGGCGCATTCTCGACGCACCGTGCGTAGATCAGATCGATCATCGCATGGTTTTCCGGTGACAGATCAGCGCTCGTTTTCGCTTCAGTCGGCATGTTCAGTCAGACAGTATAAACCAAACCTAACCTTTTATTCTAGTTAGCGAATTGCCGGTAGTGCATCAGGTTTGAGGTCAGGCAAACGGCGACAGTCTTGCTAGCGTTTGCGTTTGCCGCTGAAGCGGCCGTAGACGTAATTCAAGGACGTGGGAGATAGATGCCCGATCGGGTTGTTTGGCAAGCCCATCTATGTAATGCTCGTTCGCAGCATGAAAAGGCACTTGTCGATCGTTCTCGGGGTGGCGTTGCTGATCAACGGTTTTGTCGTTCTTTCGTTCTACCTTTCAGTGTCGCCAATTGGAACGGATCTGTTTATGTTAATAGCCACGTTCGCCATCTTGCCGATTCTTTCAGCCTTTTTGCTTATCCCATTAGCTCTGATCTTTCTCATTTGGAGTCGGTTTCGGACCACAGCCTTAACCGTACTCCTTGGATGTGTAATCTACCTGTCAATCGGCATTCCTAGCATAACTCTTGCCGGAGCCGTTCGTCGTTCCGGTTTTGTTCAATTGGCACACCGCAGCCGGCCGCTGGTCTCGGCCATCAAGGAGTTCGAGTCGAGATATGGCGAGCCGCCGCCGACGCTTGAAAGTTTGGTCCCGGAGTTTTTGCCGGCCGTGCCGAACACGGGCATGGGCGCATATCCCGCCTACCGCTATTCCCTCCTCAAGGACGGAGTTGCTTACGAAGGAAACCCCTGGGTCCTAAGAGTCGATACCCCGACGGGAGCCCTTAACTGGGACGCATTCTTGTATCTCCCTAAACAGAATTACCCAACGGTAGGGTACGGCGGCGTGCTTGAACGGATCGAAGACTGGGCGTATATCCACGAATAGCTGTTTCGCTGACAGGCGGATATTCGGTTGTCACATTCCCGCGACCGAACCTGTTTCAAGCCCCGGGGGAAGCTGCGGCGGGCGATTAGAGTATTGGAGTTGGAACAGTTTCCAATAGAGCCCTCGATGCGCGAGCAGTTCGTTGTGGCTGCCGCTTTCGCGGAGTTCGCCGTGGTGGAAGACCATTATGCGGTCGCATTTCTGTATGGTGGACAGGCGATGAGCGACGACCATCGACGTGCGGCCTTCCATCACGCGTTCGACGGCTTGTTGGATGAGCTGTTCGGTCTCGGTGTCGATAGAGCTGGTCGCTTCGTCGAGTATCAAAATGGTCGGGTCGAAGGCCAGCGCACGGGCGAATGAGATCAACTGCTTTTGCCCGACCGACAAACCGGCACCACGTTCGTGCACCTCATAGGCGTACTCGCCGTCAAGATGCTCGATAAAGTCTGCGGCCTTCACTTCGTTTGCGGCCCAGCGGACGCGGGCGTCGTCGATCTCATCCTTGCCGAGCCTGATATTGGCCTCGACCGAACCGCTGAACAGGAAAACATCCTGAAGCACGACCGCGAAACTCTGTCGCAGATCGTGAAGGTCCCAATCGCGCACATCCACGCCGTCCAACAACACGCGGCCCTTCTGAACGTCGTAAAAGCGCATCAGCAAATTCGTAACGGTTGTTTTGCCTGAACCTGTGTGCCCGACAAGCGCGACGCTTTCGCCCGCCTTGACCGTGAACGAGACGTCCTTCATCACCCAGTCATCGCCCTTGTACGCGAACCAGACGTTGCGAAACTCGATATCACCTCGGGCCTTTCCTCGCTTCTTTGGCGACGCAGGGCTTGTCACATCTACCTCCAGATCGAGGAGGATGAATATCCTGTGTGACGCAACGATCGCCGCCTGGAGTACGTTGAACTTGTCCGAGAGATCTCGGATCGGCTGAAAAAGCTGAAGGGAATATTGGATGAACGAAGCGAGGATACCAACGGTCAGGGCCTGGGCAGAGGTTGAAAAGCCTGTCAGATATTCGGCGCCGAAAAAGAAGATAACGAAAGCTATGCCAACCGCTCCAATAAAATCTACCAGCGGATAAAAAACCGCGTAGTAATAGATGGTCTCGATATTTGCCCGGCGGTAATCGTCGTTGATCTCACTAAATCCGCGTTTTGCTTTTTCCTCGGCGTTCATTAGCTGGACGGTCTGTGCGCCGGAGATGAACTCCTGCAGATATGCGTTCAATCTCGCATTTCGTGTGCGGACGCGGTCAAAGCCTTCGCGGGCGTGTTTGCGAAACCAATTTGTCGCGGCGAACAGAAGCGGGACCGTGATGAGCGAGACAATTGCGAGCTTCCAATCGAGCCAGAACATCATCCCGATGATCGCGAAGATGACGACGAGATCGCCGAGTACGTCGATCACGCCCGAGGTGAAAAGTTCGTTCAACGCATCGACATCCGATGTCAGTCGCGTGATGATCCGCCCGACCGGATATTTGTCGTAATACGCAACCTCTTGGCGCTGAAGCTTTGTAAATATCTCGGTACGCAGGTCGAACATCACCCGCTGGCCGACCATATTCAGCAAGATTTCCTGAATGTAGGAAAAGAGAAATCGGAACAGGAAGAGCCCAAAGAATGCGAATGCGAAAAGCCAAATGCCGTCCGTTTGCTTAGGAACAATAAAATCGTCAACCGCTACCTTGGTGAAATACGGCTGCAGACTTACCAGCACATTCGTGATCAGCGTAAGCGTGAGGGCGACCGCGACCAGCTTCCAATACGGCCTGAGATAACGAAGCAGCCGCTTCACCACCCGCAAGTCATAGGTCTTTCCGATCTTTTCTTCCTCGTGATATTTCGCGACTTCAGTGGACATGCGTAAGCATCGATTCTAGATGCCGGAGAATCGATGTGCAATGGCCCCAGTGAAGCCATAAACAGCGCGAATCTCGGTCGATGTGCTACGATTATCTTTATTCTGTTGATTATTGGAGCGACGTATGCAATGTCCGATCGACCAAACAACGCTATCTATGACGGAACGGCATGGGATCGAGATCGACTATTGTCCTACCTGCCGCGGAGTATGGCTGGATCGTGGTGAACTCGATAAACTGATCGCGGGCGGCGGTGCGGGATCCGCTTCCGGCCATCGGGCGGAACCTCCTCCGCAGCAATATCGCGAACAGCGGGCCTCCCACTCAGACGACCGCCGCTACAAGGACGATCATTACTACAAAAAGAAAAAGAAGGAATCGTTCCTGAAAGACCTATTCGATTTTTGAGCAAGTTATGCCAAAACCGCGCGACGTAACGAAAAAGTATCCGGTCAAACAGTTCATCCAAAAGATCCGCCGGCTTGCCGACGGGCTTGAGGCGGGCGAGCAGTTTACTATTCAGATCGCGGACGAACGGATAAAAGTCCCGAAGCACGCCGTCGTCAGCGTTGAGCACGAACGCGACGAGAACGGTACTGAGATCGAATTTCAGATCACCTGGAAGGACGAGGCCTGATCAGGCCGCCACGGTCACTTGGCGACGGCGAGATGCGGCCTCAGGCCTTTGTAAACCTCGTCGGCGGCTGCGGCCGCCTGGTCGATGTTTGCCTTTAGCTCTTCCTTGTCCAGCACGCGGATGCTGGTGTCGATCCGCACAAAGACGTCGCCGTCTTTGTCTATCCCAACCTTCACGCGGTCGAAATCGTCGTTGAACCTAAGCAGCTTTTGGAGCATCTCGGGTGTTGTCTTCAACTCCTTCTTCTTCGCGATCAACGAAAAGAGCGAGAGCATGTCGTCGCTGACGGAGATGACAATGATGATATCCTTTTGGGTCTTTCCCTCGAACGGAACGGTCCAGATATTCTCACCCGCTTTGGTGAACGACAGGCCGGTCTCGTTCAAAACCCGAGCGGCCCTCTGCGCGTGACTCTCCTGACCAGCGGCGGTGATGGCTGCTCCAAAAATGCTGACGGTCACAAATAGAAGTGAAAGTAAGCGACTTTTATTCCCTTTCATAATTTCAAGCATGGCGTTCTCGGGTCAGGCATTCGTGCCAAATCTCCCAAGTTTCAGATGCGGCGGACTCCGAAACCCTTCCGTTCGCATATTACAGGCGAAGGTCAGTGCGGCACAAGTGTTATTCTTGCTCGCCGGGCCGACGAAGAAAAAAGTCCTATCGTTCGTTCGCCGCAGATTTTTCCGGATGCTTTCATATACCGGGAGATGACGAATTTATTCCGCAGCATGCAACCATCGGGGCAGTTCCCTGCTCCAAGCAATAGCCGTCACGTGCCCAGGTTGACGCGGAGTATTATTTTGCAAGCCCTTATCAAGATCACGTTGGTTCTTTTTGTTTTAGCGGCGTCGGGTGCTGCCCAGCCGCCTGCAATGCTCGGCAGGCCCGCGTTTGAGGAAGTTTACCTCGCCAAGGACGATGGATCGGGCTATCCCGGAGAAGAGTCCACCGAGTTTGCACCGACCGATATTCCGATCCATTGTGTCGTCATTTTGGGCAAGGCATCGCCGGTCACGGTGAAAATGGACCTTATCGCGGTCAGCGTTGCCGGTGTAAAGCCCGAATCGAAGGTGATATCCACCAGCTACACAACCAATGAAATGCAGGACCGCGTTCATTTCAACGGCAAGCCGCACAAGCTGTGGATCGCCGGAAGCTATCGGGCCGATATTTACATCGATGGTGATCTGGCCGGGCGATTTCCATTCATCATAAAGGTTCCCGCGGTCCCGAAACCTGCAATGCGATACCAGCCAAAACAGTCGGTGAAACCGCGTTCTGCCACTGCCAAGAAGACGTAAAGTTTACGGAATAAGAAGCTTTCCTGAAGAAATGAAAAGAGGCCGCCCGCGTGGACAGCCTCTTCTGTATTTGAATCAAACCAAAAAACTACCACCGATTCGGGCTTCCGCCGAAGTCGTTGGTACGGCCTCCGCCGCCGCCATAACCGCCGCCGCCGTAGCTGCCGCGTCCGCCGCCTCCGCGGTTTTCCTGCGGTTTGGCCTCGTTCACTTTCAGTTCGCGGCCGTCAAATTCCTTGCCATTGAATTCCTCAATAGCGCGCTCGCCCTCTTCCTTCGAAGACATTTCCACGAACCCAAACCCGCGCGAGCGGCCCGTCTCGCGGTCCTCGATAATGTTGGTCGATTCGACCGTGCCTACTTGTCCAAAAAGCTGTTCCAGATCCTGCGTATTCGTTTTGAAGGGAAGATTCCCGACGTAAAGTTTCATTGACATATCCTGAGTATTCTTTATTTCCCCTCCGGGAATCTATCGAGAAGCGTATGAGATCGGAACTATTTCATGCGGAAACGATCCTGACCAGGTGCTCTAAAAATGCCGAGCGGCTTCTGCTACCAATAAACCAGCCTGCTCTCTAACTACCCAGAAAAGACCGTCTTTAGCGGAGCGCATCCTACGATGCGAGAGAAGGACCAACGTGCGATAATGATGCACGTTTTAGCGCGGAATTGCAAGCGCTTTTCATTACGTGTTAGTCTAACGCTGTATGAGCCGCTCCGTACAGGCCATCTTTCAAAACGGGCTACTCCGCCCACTCTCTCCGCTTGATCTTCCCGAGGACAGTATTGTCGAGATCGATGTTAAAGATGTAGAGCCGCAGCAAGAAGATAAGTACCAGTGGCTGGCTGAATTCGATGAGTGGACTCAGAACCTGGAATCAGGCCTGCCGGCCCTGTCTCTCGAACAGATCTCTCGTGAAAGCATCTATCGGGAACAACTCGACCGCCAGCGATGAAGTATTTGTTGGATACAATATACTGCTTCGTCGAATCGAGACCGAGCACCCGCATCATCAACTTGTCTTGTCCGCCCTCATAAAACTTAAGGAAGATGGTTCGTCGTTTTACATAGCGACGCAGAACATTTCCGAGTTTTGGAATGTCTGTACACGTCCGATCGAGAATAACGGACTGGGTATTTCCGTGGAAGCGACCGGGCGCCATCTGACGAGATTTGAACGTTTGTTCATTCGTTTGACCGAGAATGAGCAAGTCTATTTGAATTGGCGCGACCTTGTGATTGGACAAAAAGTGATCGGCGTAAAAGTTCACGATGCAAAACTCGTTGCATTGATGACTGTTTATAGGATCGACCGGCTCCTGACCTTCAACACCAAAGACTTCAAGCGCTATGCTGAGATCGAGGCAATCGACCCGGCTGAAGTGTTAGAACAAAGCTGAAAATAACTCCGGGAAAGTTCGCATCCAGGGGTTCTGATTCAGCTATTCAAGCAGCTTCTTGATCTCGTCTATCCTTTCCAGCGCCGCATTTTCGCCTAGTTCGATCAGCTCATCTCTCTTAGTGATCTCATCCGGCCGGATGTGAGCGATCTGCGGTTCGATCACGATGTCCGCCCGGTAGTGCTGGTTCTTTGATGCCGCACGGATCATCAGCATCGCCGATTGAAAGAATGTTCCGACAAGTGTGGTCGGTTTTCCCCAGAATGACGAGCCGCAGGTCAGCACGTCCACCGCGATAACGATGTCGGCACCTAGTTTTCTGACGGCCTTTGTCGGCATCGGCGTCGCCGCGCCGCCGTCTATCAGGCTGCGGCCCTGTTCGTCGATCATCGGCACGAATACGCCGGGAATCGCGCAGCTTGCTCGGATAGCAAACGCCAGATCGCCCGAATCGCGCATCACTACTTCATCGCCCGTTTCCAGGTCGCAGGCGATCGCGGCGAAGGGAAGTTTGAGGTCCTCAATTCGTGTAACGGGGAAGTTCTTCTCGATAAATGTTCCCATTGCCGTGCTCGACAACAGCCCGCGCGGCGAATAAGAAAACCGCGCAACACCAAACCAGCCTATCTTCCGCCCGAGCTCGACGATCTCATCAACACTCATACCCGCCGCCAAAGCGCCGCCTACAAACGACCCCGCCGAAACGCCCGCGACCAGATCGATCGGGACATCGTGCTCGGCCAGGGCCTTCAGCACGCCCACATGAGCGAACCCGCGCGCTCCGCCGCCTGATAATGCGATACCAACTTTTGCCATCGCGATCTTGTCAGAACCGGGAGCGATAGCGACTGGGTCCTTACCGCCGCCAACAAAGAACCCAGTCGCTATCGCTTCCGGTTCCGACTTTGTTGATTTTACCTGCTCTTTGTGGAAAACTTAACCGGCGTTTCAGAATGTCTCTTCACGAATCTCAGCAAATGCAGCGACCGACACTTACACCTGATCTAGCCGCGGGCGGCAAGGTGTGCCCGGTGTGCCATCGCGAAACGCCCGATGAGTTTGTGCCGATGCTCGTGCTGGAGGACGATCTGCAGAAGCTCATCCACGCCAATGCGCCTGACACACAGGCGTTCCAGGCCGTCTGCGCCCGCTGCGTTCGACTATTCGAGCGGGCCAAGCAGCACATAATAAAAGATGCGGCGATGCAGAAGGACGGCTCGCACGTTCTCAGCACGCCGCTGCGGCTGGACGCGGATGACCGGTACACCGGCCGCGGTGTTACGATCGCTTTCCTCGATTCGGGCTTCTACCCGCACCAGGACCTCACCACGCCCTCGAACCGGATCATCGCCTACCGCAGCCTGCTTGATAAGGACGGCGAACTCGGTTCCCTTTTTCAGCCGGACGTGGCAAGTTGGCACGGGATGATGACATCGGTCGTTGCGGCCGGGAACGGGTCGCTCTCGAACGGTTTTTATCGCGGGATCGCGCCTGAGGCGAACGTCGTTCTGGTAAAGCTTGCCCGAACAGGAAGGATAACTGAGGAGGATATTCAGCTCGGGCTCGAATGGGTGCTTGCAAATCGCGAGAAATATGGCATTCGCATCATAAATATCTCAGCCGGCGGCGACGAAGAACAAAGCTATTTGACCGACTCGCTTTCGCAAACCGTCGAACGCTGTTCGGCTGAAGGCATCAGCGTTGTCTGCGCCGTCGGTAACGCCGGTCATCTGCCGCATCATCCCGTGTTTCCGCCTGCAAGCTCACCCTCGTCTATCGCGGTCGGCGGCCTTGACGATCACAACTCGATGAATCGTGCAAAACGCGGTATGTACCGTTCATCCTACGGCCCGACGTTCGATGGGCTGCAGAAACCCGAGGTGATCGCACCGTCTATCTGGGTGCCGGCCCCGATCCTGCCGAACACGCCGACGGCTCAGCAAGCGGCCCTCTTAAAGACCCTTGACGCTGCACCGGATGAAGAACTTCACGACATCATCAAGGCCAATCCGGAAATTGACGCTGAACTCGACGCCGCTCTCGATCGGCCGGTTCACAGCATCCGCCAGATAATTCTGCTCAAGATACGCCGCGAAAATGTGATCACCAAGCACTATAAATACGTTGACGGCACGTCATTCTCGGCCCCGATCGTTTCATCCGTTATCGCGCAAATGCTCGAGGCAGACCCGTCACTCACTCCGCCCGAGATAAAACGAATACTTATAGCTACTGCCGAACGACTGCCGCACTACGAAGTAGACCGCCAGGGCTGGGGCGTCATAGACCCGAGACGAGCGGTCGAGGCGGCCGAGGAAACGGGTACTGTCTCGTCGGCCCGCCAATGATGATACCTGATTCGCCGCCGGGGCGGTCCGCGCTCAGCTAGCTATCGCGGGCCGGCCGATTTGTCGGCAGTGGTGCCATGCGCGGCGGCGTTCTTACGACTATAGGCGTCGGCGAGGCCGGCGGTGCGCGCGTCGGCGAGGGCCGTGGCGTTGGTTCGTCTTCGGGCGTTGCGGTTGGCTCAGGCTCAGCGGTCGCGGACGGACTCGGCCGCGGCGTCGGTGTCTGGGTTGGTGTTGGTGTGCGAATATCCAGATTGAAGTCAGTGTTGACGTTCGTCAATGAATTAAAGTTTCCGTTCAGATTGAAGTCGAACCCGTTACCTAAATTGGTATTGACATTCATGTTCTCGAGCGAGTTATTAAAATTCGTGTTGACGTTCAGATCGGTTGCCGTCCGGTCGTTCTGCAGCATCCAGAACCCGAAAGCTCCCAATCCCATCACGGCGATCGTGCCGATGATCGTAAGGACGACCACCTTTGCGGTGTTGGGCGGCGGAGGGAGCGGTTGATAAGGCGGAATAACCCGTGCCCGCGGCGGTTCTACGTGCGGCTGTTCGTCGGCCGTCGGCACCACGATGCGCTCGCGCGATGGGGTCGGGTCGGGCGAGAACGAGATGTCGTCGATCAGGTTCTGCGGCGGCGGAGGCGATGGTGCCGTATTGTTCCTGATCACCGTGACCTCGCCGGGATCGTCCTCCACCTGCTCGACGCTCTCGCTCGGCATCTGGATAAAGGCCGGCTCTTCTTCCTCAACCAAAGGCGTGCCGTCCTTCATACAGAATCGCAAGATCTCCTCGTCATAGCGGGTATCGCAGGTCGGGCAATATTTCATAAACGTTGAGGTTTTTAGATAGACCTAACTGAAGCAAAAAGGGCAGCCGAAATGTACAGCTACGCATTCTAGCACGAATCTGTCTGCTTGTCGCAACAGGTGGTACGCCGTGTAGTTAGCACATCATATGTCCTACGAGAATAGCAGGTGAGATGTCCGCTTTCGGCGGTTGAGGGTAAATGGCTATAGAAAGGAGTCATGAGAAATTACCCGGAGATCGCGATGGAGAAGGCGAT
>JBFWPK010000030.1:0-45961 GCA_050250045.1 Pyrinomonadaceae bacterium
TCACACATTCCCACAGCCGCTTGGAAAAGCCCAAAGCGGCTTTCCCACATTCCCACAGCCACGGCTGCTACTAAAAAACTACTAAAGGAGAAAGAGAGTTTTTTGTCCTAAAAACTTGACTGGCTCAGAGGAACAAGAAGGAATAAAGGATCTGAATCAGGAAGGATCCGAAGATCGCGGCACAATAAGATCGAGACACTCGGCAGGACGGAATCTATGCGCAGGATCATCTATCAACTTCACCTTTTTCTCGGCATCATCGTTTCGATCCCTGTTCTCGCGTGGGCTTTGAGCGGATTTCTTTACGCGTTGCCGAACATGGTCGAGGGCGGTACGGTCGAAAAGATCGATCCCTCCCGGGTGACGGTAACTCCCGGAGAGGCGATGGTGATGGCGAACACGCTGGCCGGAAGACAACTGCCGACGACGGCGTTGACGCTTTTGATGAAGGACGGGAGGCCGCAGTATCAAGCGGTTGGCGGGCTTGGGGCGGAATCGATATTTATCGATGCCGAGACCGGGGAGGCGACATTCTCGAAACCGCCGGGATGGAAAACGCGGTTCTTTCGCGAGGCCCATTTTTATTATTTTACGGGAAGCTGGCAGGTCGCGTTTTTGTTGATCTTTTCAGCCCTTGCCGCGTTGTCGGCTTTGACCGGAATTTATTTGAATGTCGTTTATTGGTCGCGGCGGCTTCGGAAGTCGGAACCGCCTGCGGCAGCGGGTGGTTGAAGATGCTCCCCATTCGATAACCCGCGCGCCGATGTGCCGCGTTAAACCCGCGGCTACCGCCGCCGGTACTGACTTCGCTCGGCTGCAACTTTTCCGTTGCCTAAACTCATCTGAACCGCTAGGCTTAAACTGTTCCGGTGTTTACATAATGAAGATTCTTACTGCGTTTGTTTTGATCATTTCGGGCTTCGGATTCGCGTTTGGCCAGAATGAGCGATCACCGATCGTCGAAAAGGAATTTGGCTACAAGGATTGGACGCTCAACAACCTAAATGGCGATGGCGAGACCAACCTTCGCAAGTTTTCGAACGGCAAGAAACTGGTGATGGTCGTTTATTGGGCCCCGTGGTGTCCAAACTGGCGCCACGATGCTGCGTTTGTCGAGGAACTTCACGCCAGGTATTCAAAGGACGGGCTGGCGGTTATCGGTGTGGGTGAGTATGACACCGTAGAGAAAATGCGGAGGCATTATGAGCAGAACAAGTTCAGCTTTCCATCCGTTTACGAATCCTCAAATGCATCCGAGAGGCTGACCACGGTCCACCACGCCCAGCGCACGGCCGCGGGCGATATTCGCAAGTGGGGCTCGCCGTGGTACGTGTTTCTCGATCCCTCAAAACTCCTGGCCGACAGCGATGAGCTGGCGAGCAGGGTGTCCGTCATCAACGGAGAAATGACCCGCCCCGAGGTGGAAAAATTTATTCGTGAAAAACTGGGCCTTGCCGGTGGAAGCGGTACCGCATCCGCAAAAGTGAATGGGAACCAAGCCTGCGAGCCTGCCGCACTGATCAAACCTTGAACGCTTTATTACTGGACGATTCTTGTTAGTTTTCCCTTAAAGAAATAGAGGGTTTTGTTGCCGGGGTACAGCCAAACCTCGGTCGTTCCATTCGGGGATGTAGATATTCTTCTGCTTCGAGGGTTACCCCATGAGCTTGCCAGCGCCTCGTCCGTGGTCATACCAACGAAAACATCCGGCTTATTGCCGGTTGATGCTTGATGCGAGGTTGATGCTTGATGCGAGGTTGTCGGGCTGAAGCTGGAAGATACGGGCCGATATTGATCAACACTCGACCGGTCATCGGCGCTAAGCTCACCAGGCAAAACGGCCAGCGTATCATTGAGTTTCAGCGAGACCTGCCGCAAGGGATCTTTCGACGCAACAAAGCGGCCCGCAATTGCACTGTCCTCCGACCGGGCCGCGAGAGCACTGATCCCCTGAATCCTCGGAAGATATTGCCCGAGTTGCGACTTTGTCCTGAAATCACTCTCAAGTCCAACCAGGCCTTCACGAAGCCCGCGTATCGCTGCGATCAGTTTTCTCTTGTTTGCCTCATTCGCGGCAATATCTTCGCGGTCCAGCCGTCGGGCGGCCGCCTCACGATCGGCCTTCTCGATCGCCACCGCGACGGGGCCCATCTTGTCGACGAAAATGTTCACGTTGTAGAGCTGGTTAGAGACCTGTTGTTTTGCGGCCAGGACAACGGGGTTCACCGTCGTTTTGACCGGAGTCGGTTTAGGCTTCGCCTTCGATCGCCGGGACCGCTGAGAAGCTGCCGGCAGCACGAGGGCAAGCATCATTATCGAAAGTACCGTCAAAAGCCTGCCAGTTCTCATAACCTCTCCCCTCTGTTCAATATCCGCTAAACATCTTATCATACGAGTATATGTCGAGGAGGTTTTTAGAAGTTCGCCGTTTGGGCCGGGTTGCCTACGGAGAGGCGTTGGAACTTCAGAAAGCACTTGAGGCCGCGGTGATCGACGGGCGAGACCGGGACCATCTGTTGCTGCTTGAGCACCCGCACGTGTTCACGATCGGGCGTCGGGCAAAGGAGAATGGCGTGCTTGCGTCCGCCGAATTGCTAAAGAATCTCGGCATTGAGGTTTTTGAGACCGACCGCGGCGGCAAGGTGACCTATCACGGCCTTGGCCAGTTGGTGGGCTACCCTATCGTCAATCTTTCACCCGACCGCGAGGATGTTCACAAGTACGTCCGCGACCTTGAGGAAGTACTTATCCGTACGCTTGCCGGATTCGGCATCCCGGCATTCCGCATCGAGGGCCTGACCGGAGTTCACACCGCCGAAGGAAAGATCGCCGCCATCGGCGTTCACATCAAACGCTGGGTAACGACGCATGGGTTTGCCCTGAACGTCAATACCGACCTTAGCTACTACAACTGGATCATCGCGTGCGAAGGCGAGCCGGTCACGTCGATGGAGAAACTCCTCGGCCGCGAGATCGATATGGCCGAGGTCGAAGACCGCATCATCGAGAATTTTGCCGATGTTTTTGGGATGGACCTTGCTCGCGGGCCCGTCGATCGGCCGGTTGTGGAAGCCGGCGCTTTGGTAACGCTTTAAGGCAAGGACTTTCGCATTATGCCATTGCTCGGTGCTTCAACGCACTTTTATGTACCAGGAGGAATTATGAAGAAACTGAATATCGCAGGACTGATCGCCATTTCATTGTTCGCATGGGGCTGTGGGCCCGACTCGGTGTCGAACACAAAGAACGCGAACACAAATTCCAACGTATCGGACGCCAAACGAGAAACGATAACCATTGCCGAGCGCCCGCAAAAGATAAAAGACCAAATGGCAGAACGCGGCCAGCAGGATTCGGCCACGCCAACTCTCGAGATAGTCGAGCCAAAGGCAGACTCAACTCTGGAAAACTCAACCGTCAAGGTAAAGCTGAAACTCGGGGGTGATCTCAAGGGCTATGCACCGCACATGGACCCAGAAACCAAAGCGGGCAATCATATTCACGTGATCCTTGACAATCAGCCCTACGAGGCCTACTACGATCTCGACCAAGAATTCGAGCTGCGCAACGTGGCCGACGGCGAGCACACGCTTCGGGTTTTTCCGTCCAGGCCATGGCACGAAAGCTATAAGAACGAAGGGGCATTCCAAGCGGTGACGTTCAGAGTAAGGAATGGCGGCGGCGATGCGACCAAGCCGACGACAACCAACGCGGGCAACATGATGGCAAACGCCGGATCGAACGCAAACACGGCATCGACGCCTGAAGGGAAGGATATGCAAACTTCCAACTCCGCCGACGTTGATCTGAAACAACCGCTCCTGACATATAGCCGCCCGAAAGGCGAGTACAAAGGCGCGGATGCCGATGCGATCATGCTTGACTTCTGGCTCGCCAACACCAAACTCACCGGTGACGGCGGCGAATACCGCGTCCGCTACACGATCGACGGCGGCGACGCCAAGTTCCTCGACAAATGGGCTCCCATCTGGCTTTCAGGCTGGTCGGCGGGAAAGCATACGATCAAGCTTGAGCTTGTGGATAACAGCGGAAACGTGGTTGAGAATGGCGGATATAATTCGACGACGAGGGAGATAACGGTGGTCAAGTAAATGGCGTCAATCCGATTCGACAGCTCGATGGTTCACGACTGGCCGTCTTTCCATAACTACTGTAAGAACGTTTTCGGTTTTTTTGAAGGCTATGGAATGAACATGGATGCTTGGATCGACTGTATGTCGAGTCTGGACGAAGGAGGTATGACCAAGTTCCTGTTAGGCCCGAACGAAATGCTGCACGTCGAGTTCACCGATACAGAGAATTTTCGGAAAAGGGTTCCAGAGATATTCGAATCTTTCATCGACTGCTCTGCTTTCGTCAACCAGCGATACGCCGAAATGGGTAGGATTCCGGCTCTTTCGCTCCTGTTTGTGAACTAAGGTGGTGGCTATCTGCCCCTTCATTGTACGGAAGTTTGGCATCGCTGGACTGACAGAGACCTCGGCTAACTGACCACTACTCACTACCAATCATCCACTGGATTTCCAGCGGATAGGGGTTAGTGGATAATGATTAGTCTACTGAGGCGCTTGCGGACAAGGTTAAATTCACTTAACCTCAAACTTTCAAATATCAACCTTGAGCCCTGCCCGCGTTAGGGCTACCAATACTTCTATGCGACGTGATATAACTTCGTGGTACAGCCACAATCTGAATATGGACATGCCGCTGGTGGCGTATGGGCACGCGGGATATCCGCTCTTGATGTTCCCGACGGCCGCGGCCGACTATCTCGAATACGAGCGGTTCTATTTGGTCGATTCGATCAAGTGGTTTATCGAGAACGGCCTGATCCGGGCGTATTCGATCAACTCGGTCAACAAATACAGCCTGCTGAATCGTGAATCGCACCCGGGGTGGAAGGTCGAGATGCTGCAGCGATATGACCGCTACATTACGGACGAAGTGCTGCCGCTGATCCGCAACGAATGCGGTGACGACGCAAGGCCGCTGACAACCGGCGCAAGTTTAGGAGCGTTTCTCGCCGCTAATACCTATTTCAAACACTCCGATCAATTCCGCGGGACCATCGCGATGAGCGGCAGTTACGATATTTATAATTATCTCGATAAGGGTTACTACGACGACAACGTTTATTTCAATAACCCCGCGATGTACCTGCCAAAGCTAAATGACGATTACCACCTGCCGCGCCTGCAGCGTGCCGACTCGATCGTTATCGTCTCCGGCCAGGGCAACTACGAAGCCCCCGACCGAAGCCGCGAGCTCTCAGGCATCCTTCATTCAAAAGGCATTCCGCACTTGCTCGAACTTTGGGGCCACGACGTCGGCCACGACTGGCCCTGGTGGCGAAAAATGCTGCCGCACTACCTCGGCAGATTTTGTGAGTAGGGTTCCGATGCGTTTAGGGGGCGCTAACCTTTTCCGGCCTTCTTGGGCACCGGCCAGTGAACAGGTGATCGCGGCTACAACCTTTCGCCTGCTGCCTTGGTCAGTTATCCCCCTTTTTCCCTTTTGGCTTGGTACCTTCGGGCTTCTCGTCCGGCGGGTCTGGTTTTCTTACCGGCGGCTGCTGGACCGGCTGACGTATCGGCGGCGGGACCTCGATCCCGGGGTTCGGCTTTTCACCATTGTCCGTGCCGGCGCCCGGCGTGTCGGTGACATCAGTGTCGGCCAACGGGGTCGGCGTCGTAAGCGCTCCTGAACGAACACTCATTTGCTCAGCGTTCTCAAGTTTCTCAAGCTCTTCGCGTTTGTTCCGCTCCATCAGTAAACGAATGTCCGATGGCATCGATGGTGGGTCGGGGAACCTTTCGATCTTCTTGCCCTTCATGAAGGCATTCATAAACCCGTTGAAGTACGGAAGGGCCCCATGGCCGCCGGTCATCCCTGAGCCCAGCGATTCCTTCCTTTCCGGATTTCCCATCCACACGCCGGTCACATAGGTTGGCGTATAGCCGACAAACCAAACGTCCGTATGATCGTTTACTGTCCCCGTTTTACCGGCGAGAGGCTGGCCCGCTGCGCTCGCGCCCGGTGCGGTCCCGCCGCCTGCCGTAACGCCGCGCATCATCTCGACCATGGTCAGCGCCGCATATTCGCTGGTGACCCGCGAGCTGCTGTTGTCCCATTCCTCGAGCAAGCCGCCGTCGCGGTTGTAGACCTTGCGGATCAGATGGGGCATAAACCGTACACCTTTATTCGGAAATGCCGAGTAGGCGGCTACCATATCGATAAGCGAGGCTTCGCTGGCTCCGAGCGCTGACGGAAGGCTCGGCGCCATCGGCTGCGAAATGCCGAAGCGGCGCACCATCTGAGCGCCGGCCTGGATGCCGACCTGCTCAAGCAGGTGGACCGCCGCCAGGTTGTACGACTTGGCCAAAGCTATCTTCATTGGCACGTTCGCATGGCTCAGGCTGCCGTCATAATTATGCGGCTGCCAGCCGCCGCGCTTTATCGGCGCACCGCTGACCAGCATGTCTGGCGTCATCCCGTCCTCGACGGCCGCGGTATAAATGAAGGGCTTGTAGCTCGATCCCGTTTGGCGAAGGCCCTGAGTGGCGTTATTGAACCTGTTGGTGTGGAAATCGTATCCGCCGACCATTGAAACGACCTCGCCGTTCTTGGCGTTGATCGTTACCATGGCGGCCTGCACCTCGGGCACCTGCGAGAGTTCAACCTGTAGCACCTGCTTCTCCGGATCGACCTTATCGACGCGAAACTCCGCAAGCATGCCCGGTTTCAGCTCGTCCTTTGGCCGCTTGCCGCTGCGGCCCATGTCCTTTGCGGTAATGACCGCCTTATATTTGCCGAAACGCACGCCTACCTCGTCGGCAGCCGGATTCGCCTTAACAACGAGTCCCTTTATGTACTCACCCTCTTCATACTCGTCGCCGTACCAATCGGCATGCTTGTATGATGAAAGGGCCTTTTCGATCTCCTTTTCTTCTGTCAACGGCTCGCCGTCGGGGTCAACCAGAATGCTTCGGTACTCGGACCGCCACTTTCGGCCCTTGTCATACGCCCGCAGCCGCTCGCGTATCACGCGCGTGGCTATTTGCTGGGCCTCGACATTTATCGTCGTGTAGACCTTGAGCCCGCCCTGGGCGACACGCGTCGTGTACTTGTCCTCGAGATACTTGCGGATATCTTCGACCGGATAGTCCCAGGCGGTCGATTTTGGCCGTGACTGGTAATAGGCAGTATCGGCGAGCTTGATCGGCCTTGCTTTCGCCGCGTCTACCTCCGCTTGCGAGTACCGCTCCGGAAAATAGCGCGCCATTTGATCGAGAACGATGTCGCGGCGTGTCTTGGCCTTCTCCATGTTTCGAGTGGGCGAGTATTCGGGAGATTTGGGTATCGCGGCAAGCAGCGCGGCTTCCTCAAGACTCAGCTCGTTAAGCGATTTTCCAAAATATGTGCGCGAACCCGCTTCGAAACCGTAGGCCCCGGCCCCGAGGAACACGTAGTTCATATACATTTCCAGTATCTGGCGCTTTGTATAGAATCGCTCGATCTGCAGGGCAACGGCCCATTCGTTGACCTTACGCACGTAGGTCTGATCGGTGTAAAGGAAAAGGTTCTTGGCAAGCTGTTGGGTGATCGTCGAAGCCCCTTCGAGCCGTCCGCCCGAGAGTTGTTTGTAAATAACGCCCGCGATGCGGTACGGATCGATCCCAATGTGGTCGTAAAATCGGTTGTCCTCGATCGCGATCAGTGCATCCTCGACGTTTTGCGGAATGTCCTTTTCTTTGATCGGAATACGCTTTTCGATAGCGAACTCGGCAAGCACGGTCTCGCCGTCATCGGCGTAAATAGTGGTAACCTGCGGCGGACGATAAGTTGCCAGGGCCGAAACCTCTACGGCGTATCGAGAGTTGTTTAGGTAATAGGACGCGAGTATCCCGGTCAGGCCGCCGGCCGCCAGCGCGAGCAGCAAGGCGGCGAACAGCCAGACGACCGTTGCAATGCCTCGGCCGTTTGCCGCAGGCAGCGTTCCGACCTCCTGTTCCCGTATCTTTTTTACATCTCTTGCCATAACGATCTCGCAGGTCAGCGGTCCGAACAATTGACGCTGACCAAAACTAATTTACAAACCGCCTCATTTTGATGCCAACAACAAATCCGATGGCGATAAAAGTTGACAGTACGGCCGAAAGCCCCGCGCTCATCAACGGCAGCGGAACGCCGATGACCGGCAAGAAGCCCAGTGCCATTCCCATGTTAATAAATATCTGGAACGACATCGCTGTCGCTATCGACATTATTACGAGCATTGCCGGCCGGTCGTTCGCTTCGCGCGCGCCGGCGATCAGGCGCGATATCAGAAGGGCATAAGCAAGCAGCAGCGAGATACAGCCAATAAAGCCCGTATTTTCGGCCGTCACCGCGAAAATGAAGTCCGTCTGCGGCTCCGGCAGGAATTTCAGGACACTCTGCGATGTCTCAGCGTCGCCCTTGATACCCGTCAGCCCACCCTTGCCAACGGTAATAACGGTCTGGATCGTGTGATATCCATAGCCGCGCGGATCGACCGAATCCGGGTCGATAATTGCCATTATCCGTTCCTGCTGATAACGCTTGATCTTGTCGGTTTTGACACCGATCACATAGGCGGTCGGCACCAGAATGATGGCGGCAACGAGCAATAGGATGACGTAGCGGATCTTTATTGCCGAAAGAAACAGGACGGCCGCGAAGATCGGAAAATACGTGAGGGCCTGGCCCGCATCCGGCTCGAGCATGATCAGCCCGACGGGCCCGGCCATAATTGCTCCCCCGATCAATACCTCTTTCAGGGTCAGCTCACCGCCGCGCCGGGCCCCGAAGTATTTCGCCAGCATCAGCACCGTCGGTATCTTTACGAACTCGGACGGCTGAAACTGGCCGACAATGGGAAGTTTTAGCCACGCCTGCTGGCCGTTTACCTCGACGCCCAACGGCGTCAGCACCAAGGCGAGCAGCACAAGGCCGAAAGCATAAAAATAGGGCGCCGCATCGATGATCCAGCGATAATCGCTGAAAGCAACAACCAGGAAAGCTACGATAGCGAAGCCGAGCCCGAATATCTGCTTCTTCCAGAAACTTTCGGCCGGCAGCGCGTTGTGGATCTGCCAAACGCCGAAGCACGCGATAGCGATGGCCAGCAGCGCCGTAAGCCAGTCAAAATCCCGGAGGTTTCGTTTTTCGATTATCGCTACCATTTTGTACGGGCAGGCCGCTGAGGCCTGTCCTATCGTTTCGCTACCAGTTTTCCGTCTTCCGATTGAGGATTGACATGCGGGTGCTTGAGCAGATATGCCTCGTAGACCCCCTTCACCGCGGGAGCTGCGTGGCTGCCGCCGAACCCGACATTTTCGATCAAGGCGATCACGGCGATCTCCGGTTTGAACGCCGGCGCAAAACTTACGAACCAGGCGTGGTCCTTTTTGTCACCGACGTCCTTTCCCAACGCGGCGACCTGTGCCGTTCCGGTCTTGCCGGCGATGTCAAAGCCCGGAATTCTGATCGACCCGGCGGTTCCGCCGCCGTTCACAACGCCCCACATCCCCTTGACGACGAGGTCGTTCTGTTCGTCCGTCATTGGGATCAATTTAGGCTCCGGACGCTGGAAGGTGAACCCCTGGCGGGCCGGAATATAGCCCAGGTCGCCTTCCTCGCCGATGGCCCCGATCGGTTTGAACTCCTTCAAAAAATGGGGAACGTACATTTTGCCGTGCACCCCAATGCTCGATACGGCACGAAGCATCGAGATCGGCGTGACGACAACCGTGTCCTGCCCGATCGCCGCGAAAACAGTCCGGATATCCGTCCATTTGTCTCCGCGTTTTTCTATTATCGGCTTCCAGCTTTTGGGCGTTTGGCTGATCTTTTCGTTCGGAAGGTCGACGCCGGTCCGCTTGTCATAGTCGAACATCTCAACCATCTCGATCAGGCCCTCGACCTTCATTTTCAGGGCGAGCCGGTAGTAATATCCGTCGCACGATCGTGTGATCGCGTAAGAAAGGGGCGGCGAGCCGTGATTTCCCATGCACCGGGTGAACTTGCTCCCGATCTGAATACCGCCGCCGCAGGCCAGATTCGAATCCTTTACCGTTATCACGCCCTGCTGAAGGGCCCCAACGGATTCGGGGATCTTCCACGTTGAGCCCGGCGGGTATCGGCCCTGAATAGCGCGATTATAGAGGGGGCGTTCCTCGTCCTGCCAGTATGCGGCGATCTGTTTCCGCCCTTCGCGGGTCTTGCTGCCCTGGACAAAAACATTTGGGTCGAACGAAGGCTGTGACGCCATTACCAGCACCTCGCCGTTGTTCGGATCGGTCGCAATGATCGTTCCCCGCTTTGTTACAGAGTTTTCGAGCTGCCGTTCGGCCTCCATCTGAAGGTCCAGATCGATCGTCGTCACCAGATCCTGCCCAGCCTGCGCCGGTACCATCCCGATCTCGCTCTGCACGCGGCCGCGACTGTCGACGATCACCTTTCGATAGCCCGGCTTGCCGCGCAGGAATTCGTCGTAATACTCCTCGAGTCCGCCCTTGCCGATGATGTCGCCCGGGCCGAGTCCCCGCGAGCCCCATGTTTCCGATTCAAGCTGCTTCGGGCTGATCTCGCCGACGTAGCCGAGGATGTGGGCCATGTACTTGCCGTGCGGATAAAATCGCTGGGGCTGAAGCTCGATGCGAAGCTCGGGGTATTCGATCGTGTGCGACTCCACCCAGCTTATGTCAGCTATCGTTGCGTTCTCCTTCAAGACCATCGTCTCAAAGTTCGGCTGTTTCCTGATCAGGTTAAGCCGCTCAACTACATACTTTGTTTCCAGGCCCAGCCCGCGGGCGTAATCTTCGACGCGGTCATTGACGTCGATCTTCTTGAGCGGCTCGTTCGAGAGAACGACGTTATAGGTGGGCCGCGAATCGACGAGGATGTTGCCGTTACGGTCGAATATCGCTCCGCGTGGGGCGGGGATCGGGATCAGCCGGATCCGCTGGTTCTCGGCACGCTCGGCCCAATAGGCTCCCTGCACGACCTGCAGGTAGTAAAGCCGGACACCAAGGATCGCGAAAAGGACGAAGGCCACCGCATGGATCGTACCGATCCTTGCAAATAGGTTCTGTCCTTGTTCGTTAAGCTTCATACGCAGCCTCGTTGCCGGCCCGCTTCTCCCGGGTTGCGGCGGATCGCTGCTTTATCGGATCGATTCAAAACCGGATCGGATTCTTGCGCCGCGTTTTTCGGCGGTTTGAAAACAACTCCGGCTTGCGGGCACGCCCTTTCCTTTCCACAAGCACGTAATCAAGCAGGACGTAGATGAAAGTTCCCGCGATGGTCGTCCCGATCAGCGTATACGCGAGAGTTTCCACGAACGGCCCGGGCGGCTGCTGGCCGAGCAGCCGATGGGCCCCAAAATAGATCAGATCGTCGAGCAGGCACGCTCCCGCTATGACGGGTATCCGAAGCAAAAGGTTGTCCATGTAGACACGCCTCGCGATCTCGGAAACTATATATGCTATAAGGGTTTTTGCGAAGGCATTCGAACCCAGCAGCCCTCCGCTCAGGGCGTCTGTCGCCAAACCCGCGAAGGTCGCAAAAAGGATCGCCTTGATCGCGTTACGCTGAAGGGCCGCGTAAACGATAATGATCAACGGAAAATCGACGTAGCCGAACGGTTCGGCGACATTCCGCAGCGTCCACTGCAAGAGTATCGCGGCTATCAAAGCTACTGTGATCTTGATCTGATCCATCTAGTACTATCTTACCGTATTGCATCCCCGCACTGTAGATTCCCACGCCGCGCGGCACCAAACCGGAGGTTCGACGGCCTACTTTGCCTTCTTGTCATCCTTCAGCGCGTTTGGGATCGTCTGCTCAAATTCCTGCCGCGGCGGCGGTTCGTAAAGGAGTATCGCCACCTCCTGCATCGAGTCCAGGCCGGAACTTGGCCGAATAAAGATCTGATGCGGCACCGTTGCCGAGCCGGAGCGTATCTCAACGATCTCGCCGATCTTTAGCCCGGGCGGATAAAGGCCGTCCTGCCCGCTGGTGTAGACCATCTGCCCAACCTGGACATCACTGGTCCCGGGAACATAACGCATCTCGACCAAGTTGGATTTTCCCGTGCCCGTAACAACACCAAGAAGGTTCGACCCGCCGATCTCACCAACGATCGCGCCGACGCCCGACCTGTCGCGGGTAAGCAGATCGATCTGCGATGTAAGCGGGCTTACCGCCGTAACCCGTCCGACCAGGCCGCCGTCGGTGATCACGGGCATATTCAGCTTAACGCCGTCCATGCTGCCGCGATTTACGATCGAGGAATCGAACCAGATCGAAGGATCACGCCCGATGATGCGGGCAAAGAGCGGCTTATATTTGCTTTCGCCCTTAAGGTCGAGCAGGCCGCGAAGCCGCTCGTTCTCGGCGATGAGGTCCTTGCTGTCCTGAAGCTCAACCTCAAGCTCCTGCACGCGCTGCTTGAGGGCATCGTTCTCGCCCTGGGCGGAACGCAGGCTTGCGATAGACGAGAAATAGTTCGAGATGCCCGCGGTCACGGTTGTGACAGGCGATTGAATGAAATCCGCCACCGTTTGCGTCCAGACACGGATGATCCGATGCCCCGACGCCACCTGGCGAGCGTCAAAGGCCATAAGGAGAAAATTTCCAAGCAGCAGAACGATTACCAGCCACGGCGTAATTCGCCAAACTTCCTTTTGACTTCGTTCAACCATTTCCCGAGTCCCGTCTCCCAGGTCCCACGTCCCAGGTCAGAGATCTTCCGACATGGGACCTTGGACCTGGGACTTTGGACTAACTACCTGTCATTAACGAATTATCCCACTTGACGCGTTTGAGGAGCTCGAAATCGGAAAGCATCTTGCCGGTGCCGAGGACCACTGAGGAGAGCGGGTCGTCGGATATCACAACGGGCAGGCCGGTTTCGATCGTGAGGCGTTTGTCCAGATTCTTCAGCAGAGCGCCGCCGCCAGTGAGGACGATGCCGCGTTCGACGATGTCGGCCGAAAGCTCCGGCGGCGTGCGCTCGAGTGCGACGCGGACCGCATTGATGATCGTCGAGACGGCATCCGAAAGGGCCTCGCGGACCTCTTCATCGGTTATCGTGATCGTCTTCGGAATGCCTTCGATCAAATTTCGGCCGCGAACGTCCATAGAAAGCGGTTCATCGAGCGGGAAGGCGCTGCCCAGCGATATCTTGATCGCCTCGGCCGTTCGTTCGCCGATCAGCAGGTTGTACTTTCGCTTAATATACTGCGTGATCGCCTCGTCCATCTCGTTGCCCGCTACGCGGACGGCACGCGAGTAAACGATACCCGAAAGCGAGATCACGGCAATGTCCGTTGTGCCGCCGCCGATATCGACCACCATGTTGCCGTGCGGTTCCGTTATCGGCAGCCCGGCACCGATCGCGGCCGCCATCGCTTCCTCGACCAGATAAACTTCGCTTGCCTTTGCCCGGTACGCGCTGTCCTCGACCGCACGGCGCTCGACCTGGGTGATCTCTGACGGTATACCGATCACCACCCGCGGGCGGACCCACGATTTGCCGTTGTGGGCCTTGCGGATAAAATGCTGGAGCATCTTTTCGGTCACCTCGAAGTTGGCGATAACGCCATCCTTCATCGGCCGGATCGCAACGATGTTTCCCGGTGTCCGGCCGAGCATCTCTTTTGCATCGCGGCCAACGGCCTCGACCTGGTTCGTTACCTTGTTTATCGCCACGATCGAAGGCTCGCTGACCACGATGCCGCGGCCCTTGGCGTAAACAAGCGTGTTTGCGGTTCCAAGATCGATCGCCAGATCGCTGGAAAATAAGCTAAATAAAGATTTGAATGCCATGTTGGATAGTTATATTCGGTGTGGACCTCACGCAATTGGAAGAGGCTGAATTAGCCGGTAAAACATCGCTCAGGGTAGATCTTGAAGGAAGTGACCTTTCTTCGAAACGTCTAACCTAGAAGCATACACTTATTGCAAGGCACTTTTCCACTGGAAAAATACGGAAAATCGTCATTTTGCGAAGATTTTTTGGGCGCGTTTCTTGTTAGGGACTCCTGTTTCTTCGAGTGGACCGCGAATAGCGACAATTGACGGGTCAAAAACGATCAACTATCCACCTGGCATTTTCGACTGAAATCTATCAGATCAGGCATCGCCGTCCTTGGCGATAAGCGGTTCCTGAGATTCGCGGCCGTTCTCGCCGGCGGGGAGAACGATCGGTTTTATGCCGTCGGCGGATGGTGCCTTTTCAAGGGCCGAGACGATCACTTCGCTGATGTGCTTGACCGGGATCACTTCAAGCTCCTTGCGAAGGTCTTCGGGGATCTCATCGATGTCGGGCTCATTGGGTGCCGGAAGTATGATCCGGCGGATACCGGCGCGATGGGCGGCCAGCACCTTTTCCTTGACACCTCCGACAGGGAAAACCAAACCGGAAAGCGTGATCTCGCCGGTCATGGCGGTGTCCGAGCGGACCTTTCGGCCGGTGTAGAGCGACGCCAATGCCGAGGTCATTGTTACACCCGCGGACGGGCCGTCTTTTGGGATCGCCCCGGCCGGAACGTGCACATGTACTCCGTTCTGCTTTATCGCTTCGGGGTCGATGCCGAGATCAGCGGCGTGCGACCACAAATAACTACGTGCCGCCTGGGCCGATTCCTTCATTACATCCCCGAGTTGGCCGGTCAGCGTCAGTCCGCTGCCGCCGGGCAACGCCGTTGCCTCGATGAACAGCACTTCGCCGCCCATCTCGGTCCAGGCCATACCTGTCGCGACTCCCGGCGGCATCTCCTTTCGGGCTTCCTCGGGATGAAATCGGGGCGCGCCGAGGTAGTCTTTCAGGTCCGCGGCTGTCACCGTCACTTTTTCGGTCTTCCCCTCGGCGACCTTCAGCGCGACCTTTCGCGCCACGTTGCCGATCGTCCGCTCAAGCTGGCGGACGCCCGCCTCGCGAGTATAACGCGACGTCATCAGGTCGATCGCATCGTCGGAGATCTCAAGCTGTTCGGGCGTGAGTCCGTTTTCGGTTATCTGCCGCGGAAGCAGGTATTGTTTGGCTATGTTCAGCTTTTCGCGGTCGCTGTATCCCGGAAGGTGGATGATCTCCATGCGGTCGCGGAGCGGCATCGGGATCGGGCCGAGCTGGTTGGCGGTCGCGATGAAAAATACGTTCGAAAGGTCGAACGGCAGATCGAGATAGTTATCGCGGAACGTATTGTTCTGCTGCGGGTCGAGAATCTCCAGTAGTGCCGACGCCGGATCGCCGCGGAAATCGCTCCCGAGCTTGTCGATCTCGTCAAGCATCATTACCGGGTTGTTCACGCCAACGCGACGCAACGCCTGAATGATCCGCCCCGGCATCGCTCCGATGTACGTGCGGCGGTGGCCTCTCAATTCAGCCTCATCGCGCATTCCGCCGAGGCTCATCCGTTCGAATTCGCGCCCAAGCGCTCGCGCGATCGAGCGGCCAAGGGATGTTTTACCAACTCCCGGCGGGCCGACGAACAGCAGGATCGGGCTCTTGGAATCGGGCCGCAGTTTGACGACGGCCAGCGATTCGAGAATGCGTTCTTTTATGTCCTCAAGCCCGTAGTGGTCTTCATCAAGGATCTTTCGCGCCTCGTTCAGATCGAGCTTTTCTTCGCTCGCTTTCCGCCACGGCAACTCAAGGACGTATTCAAGATAGGTTCGAATGACGTGATAGTCCGGAGCCGATTGCGGCAATTGCTCCATCCGCTTTAGCTCGCGTTCGGCCTCTTTACGCACATCCTCGGGCAGATCGGCCGTTTCCAGCCGCTCGCGAAGCTGCCCGGCTTCGGCTTTTTCGCCCGTCTCGTCCTCGCCCAGTTCCTTCTGAATGGCCTTCATCTGCTGGCGCAGGATGTAATCGCGCTGCGACTTGTCCATCTCGGTCTGCGCCTCGGTGGCGATCTTTGACCGGATCTGCATTATCTCGACCTCGCGGGCGAGCGCGGCATGCGTGAGCGTTAGAAGGTCGTCGACCGTTTCCGACTCGAGCATCTTTTGCTCGGTCTCGGCTCCGAGGTCGAGGACGGACGCGAGAAAATAAGCAAGCTGGACCGGGTTCTGCTGCGACATCACAGCCATTCGTATCTCAGGCGGAATGTTTGGCAGCAGGGCTAGCGCCTGCTGGATCATCGTCTGAATATTGCGTTTGAGCGCCTCGACCGCTTCGTCGTCCGTGACCGTCAGGTCCGGCAGTATCTCGCAGCGTGCACGAAGGAAAGGCTCCTCCTGCAGCCATTCGGTGACCTTGAACCGGTCAAGCCCCTGCACGATCAGCTGCATGATGCCTTCGTTCCGCATCATCCGCTTTATATTTACCAGGGTGCCGATCTGATACAGGTCACCCGATTTGGCGTCGTCGCCGGTAACATTCTCGGTCTTTGTGGTGACGCAGGCGATCAACTTCTCTTCGGTGGCAAGGGCCGCCTCGACCGCCTTCATCGAGCGGTCGCGGCCCACTGCAAGCGGAACGACCGTCTCCGGAAACAGCGTCGTGTTCTGAAGCGGCAGCACCGCTATCTCGAACACTTCGGGCTTCGATTCCGTTTCAGTCACTTTTTCCTGCTTATTTTCATCCGCCATAATCTCACCTGATCAAACGATGACCCGGACGTTCGGCCCTAGCCCTCTCCAGTTTTAAGCCTGATGATCAACAGGCCGTTCTCGAAAAGATGCTCTAACTTGACGCCTTCTATCGACGCCGGAAACTTCAGCGTTTTTTCAAAACTGCTGTAGGTTATCTCCATCTGCTGATACGACCCGCCGTAGGCGCACGATCTGTCGCGGCGCGAACCGGCAATATAAAGAACGTTTCCCTGAACGTCGATGTGCACGTCCTCGACCGAAACACCGGCCAATTCAACCTTGACGATCCAGCCGTCCTGCGTCTTGTAAACATCAGCCGCCGGATACCAAAGCTGCCCGGATTGAACCTTCTTTGAAGAGCCAAGGAACTGAAAATAACGATTTGTCGATCTGGCCATTTCTTCGTACGGCAGGCCTTCCTGCCTGTCGAGTATTCAACAGATTTCTCACCGGCGACAGAAGGATGTCTTGAAAGTCGCTTAACCGGATGATTGTCGTGCTCCAGAGGAGCACAATGTCTATAGAAACGATAGAAGAAATGAGACCGAGCCCCATAGAGGCGGCACAAGACCCTAATGGATCAATGATATGCCGCTCCTACGGAGCTGCTGAATTTTTCGAATCACCTCTATAAACATACCGCTCCCATGGAGCTAAAACCAAAATGTTTCTTTTCAGACCAGCCTCTACTTCTTGTTCCAAAATCCCGAGCCGCTTGATATTTCTTCAAGAGTTTCAGCGATCTCGCGTTCATCCTCCATCTCAAGAGCGATATCCGCCATCGCGATGATGCCCGCGAGCGTGCCGTTCTCATCAACCACCGGTACGCGTCGGACCTGCTTATCACCCATGAGGCGAATCGCTTCGAAGACGAAATCGTCCGGTTTGACGGAGAAAATATCGGTCGTCATCGCCGCGGCCACGCTTGATTCGGCAGTTCCCCCGTCGGCGATCGAGCGCACGACGATGTCGCGATCGGTGACGATGCCGACGAGTTTTCCGTCCTCAACCACCGGCACCGATCCCATATCGCCATCACGCATCATGACCGCAACATCCTGCAGCGTATTCTCCCGCGTGGCGGTTCTGACACTGCTCGTCATAATGTCGCGGCACCGGATGCGCGATTTTGCTGCGGTCTCCGTCATTCGAACTCCTTTTCCTTATTTTGTTTGAGTTGCGTCGATAAAGCAAGAGGATTGTCAATTTGCGATTTTCGGAGTTGCGATTTGCGAGGCGATTTGGCGAAACTTGGAAAGCGGCCCGATCTAATCAGCCAGCGGGTGAGTAGGGTTCGCGTGCGGCCCTTGGCGCCGCAATTGTTTGTATATGGGAAAGCTCCGCGTAAACGCGCGTAAACCTAGACGCAGCGGCAGAGTCGTAACGGTCGGAGCGGCCGACTCGATCCCGCCCGGCCGCGGCGCGACCGTAAAATTGAAGGACGGAACCGAGATCGCTCTCTTCAACATTGACGGCGTGTTCCATGCGCTCGAAAACTTTTGCCCGCATAAGGGAGCTCCGCTTGCTGATTCGCAGGTTTATGGAAACATTATCGAATGCAGCCTCCACGCGTGGCGCTTCGACGTGCGGACAGGAGAGTGCTTTACGAAAGAGAACTGCTCGGTCGAGAGTTACGACGTTTTTGTGGACGAAGGCGCCATAAAGATAGTTGTTTAGCATGATGCAAAAGCCCGCACGCGGTAAGGGCGATAGGCTTAATGCTCCATATCGCCCTTACTACGTGCGGGCTAGTGCATTAGAACCTGAGGCTCACATCCTGCCCGTCAAGCACAAGATCGTTCGACGATAGTGAACGCAGGCTGCGGCCGTTGTACTTTACCTCGATCTCTCCGCTCGCGTCCGCGTCGCCCGAGTTTTGGACCGTTATCCGCAGGGTCGTGTCGTCAAAGTAGGTCAGTTTCCCTGAGAATGTGAACGTGCCGCCGATCGACGAAACACCTACTTCCGCTTTCCCGTCCGTACCGACCGTAACACTCCCGCGGATGATAAACTCAGAGTCCCGCGTTCCGATCTGGAGCGAACCGGCCCCGAATTTGGACAGCGAAAGCGACTTGCCGGTGATGGCCTCGGCCCCCTCCGATGCGGGTGAGAGGATCAGTTCGACACCGTCCAGTTCGTTGCGGCGCAGGTTCACCGCCTTGCCAGTTTCGGTCCGGAACAGAATCTTTCCGCCACTGCGGATCTCCGCCCGCAGTTCGTAGTTCCGTTCACGCTCGATCTCGCGCGGCTCGTATGTCAGCTCAAAGGAGAAAGGCACCTGACGGGTTCCCGTTGAGAATGTCGTTTCGGCGACAGGAGCAGCGTCCGACGCAGATGCGGCATCGACCAATCGAACGATAACCTCCGAATTCGCCGGCAAGGCTGACCGCTGAAGATAGCGGACCGTGCCCCTGATCACGCCGGAACGCCGGCCCCCGCCGCCAACCGGCACTACCGTTATCTCAACATTGCGAGGATTTCCCTGAGTAATGACCGGATAGCTGTCAGCCGTTGTGAACAGCAGCCGGCTGCCGCTGCGGATCTCGGCCCGCACGGCATAACGGTTTCTTTCCTGGATCTTCGAGCGGTCATAAGCCATCCCATACTCAATCGGGACCTGCCTGCCGTTTGTCTCGATCCGCTGCTCCGCAATTACCGGCGCCGAAACATCCTGGCGCGATACATCAACAAGCCGCACCGTCACGACAGCATTCGGCGGCAAGGCGCTCCGTTGGCGATACGTGACCGTTCCGGAAACAACGTTGTCCTGCGTCTCAACGCCGCCGCCCTCTTCGCGGCAGGACTTTTCGGTGGTCAGGTCTTCAACCTTGACGACCGGCCTTGACCCGGAGGTTATCGTATATCGCACGGTTGTTTTCTGCGAAGGGCAGCAAAGCGCGTCATTCGACGTATAGCGGTTAAACTCGGCCACAAGGCTTTCAGCGTCATAAAGGTCCGCGGACCTGATCGAGCCATCTGCCCGTGCACCCGAAACGGTCGGGGAAAGCGTTCCGGCGAATCGGCTCCCAACGAAGACGAAGGCGTTGTACTCGTTCGGCCGGCACATCCCGTCGGCGCTTGCCATCGCCTTTATGAGCGTGACCGTGCCGTAGGTTTGGGCCGGCCCATAAAGAAACCAACCGGCACGCGTCACAGCCCGGTCAGCAATACTTTCGGGCCGCCGGATCTGGCCGCGGCACATGGAATCCATGGCTTCGGCATTTCGCGGGGCTTTCGGCACAACGCCGTCTCCCTTATTCCAATTCGTATCAAGCGGCCGATCGAGCCATGAGGTCTGAGCGAATGAACCGACAGAAAGGATCGCCGTAAGGGCGAGTGAGAATAGCAAGGATTTCATTTTGGTCATTTCCCTTTTGAAGAATTTGCTTGTTGTGGTTCCGGGCCTGGGGGGCGGCCCACTGGTTTTCAATTTAAGCCGCCAGCCGAGTCACGGCAACGCCGTCATCACCTATCGCTTCGACCGGACAGGCATCGAAGGCCTCCCGGCATAACTCGTATTCCTGCTCATTCTCAGGCTGCTTCTTCACGTAGGAATAGCCGTCCTCGTCATTGCGGGCAAAATTAGCAGGAGACGTGTCGCGGCAAACATCGCAGTCGATGCACTGCCGGTCGACATAGAATGGTCCGGGGCGGTTGCCGGGCAGTTTGTCTTCGATAAAGGCCATCTTTATGTCAGAACCGGGAGCGGTAGCGACCGGGTTCTTTTGCATCCGCATGGGAACCCGGTCGCTACCGCTCCCGGTTCTGACTATTTCTTTTCGGTCAGCGAGATCATACGTTCCAGCGCGACGTTTGCGTAGTGTTTGGTTTCGGCCTCGACGACTATCTCATTCACCACCTTTCCGGCGACAAGATTATCCATCGCCCATGCAAGGTTTTGCGGCGCTATGCGATACATGGTAGCACACATGCAGAGGTCCGGTGCGAGCAGGTGGATCTCCTTGTCGGGGAAACGCTGCTGCAGCCGGTTGACAAGGTTCACCTCGGTCCCGATCGCCCACTTCGATCCGCTCGGAGCATTTTCGACCGTTTTGATGATGTATGACGTAGAGCCGTCAAGATCACTCTTCTCGACGACCTCACGCATGCATTCAGGATGTACCAGCACCTGAACGCCTGCGATCTCATCGCGCACCTTATCGACATGCCATGCTTTGAACCGGCCATGAACTGAACAGTGCCCGCGCCAGAGGATCAGCTTCGCTTCGAGAAGTTCTTCTTCGGTGTTCCCGCCAAGCTCCTCGTGCGGGTTCCACAACGCCATCTTGTCGAGCGGAATACCGAACTTTGCTCCCGTATTTCGCCCCAAGTGCTGGTCCGGGAAGAAGAACATCTTGTCGAACTCTTTTAGATAAATATCGAACAGCGGAACTGCGTTCGATGAGGTACAGACGACACCTTCGTTTCGGCCGCAGAACGCCTTGATCGCGGCTGACGAGTTCATGTAAGTGATCGGAGCGACCTTCTGGTTCAGCACGCCGATCTCGCCAAGCTGTTCCCATGCGTCTTCGACCTGCTCGATCGTTGCCATGTCGGCCATCGAGCATCCGGCGCCCATGTCGGGCAGGATCACCCGCTGCTCGGGCTTACCGAGAATATCGGCCGACTCCGCCATGAAGTGGACACCGCAGAAGACGATGAATTCAGCATCGGCCTGCGATGCCATCACGGAAAGCTGGTACGAATCGCCCGTCAGGTCTGCGTGTTTCACTACATCGTCACGCTGATAGTGGTGGCCGAGAATGATCACCCGCTTCCCAAGCTCTGCCCGCGCCGCGTCGATCCGCTCAGCGATCTCGCCATCAGGCATGACAAGAAAATCTTCGAGGGGACGAGTTTGTTCAAGTACTGCTGACATCGTTCTTCTCCGCCCGTTTAACTGCGAACTTTAAGGAAAATCATTGCGCTTTTCACGCGGGTAAGCAAGGTCAGAACCGGGAGCGGTAGCGACTGGGTTCTTCAGCGCTGATCAAGAGACGGAGCCCAGTCGCTATCGCTCCCGGTTCTGACGATCAGATATGTCCGGTGAGTTTTTCGATGATAAGGACGACCCCATAGGTAAGGGCCGCGATCACGGCGGCCATTGGGATCGTCAGGACCCAGGCCCAGACGATGCGTCCCGCGACGCCCCATTTGACGGCCGAGAACCTTTTTGCCGACCCCACGCCGACGATCGAGCCGGTGATGGTGTGAGTGGTCGATACCGGGATACCGAAATATGTTGCCATAAACAACGTCACGGCTCCCGATGTCTCGGCGCAGAAACCTCCGACGGGCTGCAGCTTCACGATCTTGGTGCCCATCGTCTTGACGATCCGCCAACCCCCGGAGAGTGTGCCGAGGCCGATCGCCGCGTGTGCCGCAAGTATGACCCAAAGTTCGGGCGTCGGAAGCTTGCCGTTCGGGTCCATCTGGGCAAATCCGCCGGCAACTAGCACGATCGTGATAATGCCCATCGTCTTCTGGGCATCGTTGCCGCCGTGGCCGAGCGAAAATGCGGCGGCCGAGAAGAGTTGTCCAACGCGAAAGACCCGGTCGACCTTGTTCACCGCAACCTTGTGAAAGATCCAGTAAACCGCGACCATCAGAACGAACCCTAGTGTCATCCCGAGTAGCGGTGACACGACGATGAACGTCAGCGTCTTTATCCACCCGGCCGCGATCAAAACCGTTTGCACATTCGTAAAGCCAAAATGCCAGATGTACGAGGATATCGCGGAACCGGCGTAAGCGCCGACAAGCGCGTGGGAACTCGAGGTGGGCAGTCCCAGGTACCACGTGATCAAATTCCAGACGATCGCGCCGATCACCCCAGCAAGAAGGACAAATAGCTGATCGTTGCCCGGGATCACGGCAATATTTACCATGTCGCCGCCGATCGTTTTCGCAACAGCGGTCCCGAACACTACAAACGCAATGAAATTGAAGAACGCCGCCCAGGCGACCGCGACGCCCGGTGACAGGACTCGGGTGGCGACGACGGTCGCTATCGAGTTCGCGGCGTCGTGAAAGCCGTTTACGTAATCGAAAACGAGGGCCAGGATAATAATAAATATCACCAGGCCGTATGCTGCGGATTGTCCGTCCATAGAACAGTGGTCAGTGGTCAAGTGGTCAGTGGTCAGTGGCGTCCTATTTCTGACCACCGACCGCCGTCCACCGGCCACCGTTTAGTTGTGCTTAAGCACTATGCTTTCAATAATATTTGCCACGCTCTCGCAGCGGTCGGTTGCGTGTTCCAGGATCTCGTAGATCTCCTTCCACCGGATCACGCTCATCGTTTCCGCTCCATTCGCAAACAGCTCTTTCATCGCGCGAAAATAGATCTCGTCCGCCTCGTTCTCAAGCCGATGTACCTCGACAATATGCGTGTTTATGCTGTCGGGTTTACTTAGCATCGCGACCGCTTTGCTGATCTGCACGCCCAACTGCTGCATTACCTTAGCAAGATCGCGGGTATGTTGGTTTGGCTCTCCGATCCCGTACATCACGATTCCGCGGGCACCGGCGTCAATGTAGTCGCAAACGTCGTCCAAAGCCACCGCAAGGGTGTAAATGTCCTCGCGGTCGAAGGGCGTGATGAAAGACTTATTGAGCTTGTTGGTCATCTTGTGCGTGATCGCGTCACACTCGTGCTCAATGTCCTTGATGCGCCTGGTGTAGGCCTCGTACTCTGATGGGTCGTGCTCGAACATCTCGACCAACAGCCGTGAGGCGTCCTCGATCTTTTCTCCCATCTGGGCGAAAAAAGTGAAATATTCGTCTTCTCGCGGCAGTAAACTGAATCCCATAATGATTTTTCTCCCGGACTTTTCCCGCGCCGTCAGTTGTTCAGGCTGTGCTTGATGAACACCGCCTCGCGCAGGTAAACATTTAGTTCGCAAATATCCTTAACGTAATCGCCGATCCTCTCCAGATGCTTGGCCACAAAAAGAAGATGGGCGGCACCGGTGGTCGATGTCGGCTCGGCGATCATTTTCCTGATCAGATCGTCATAAACCCGCCGGTAGCGGTCGTCGATCTGTTGGTCCCGCCGTATCACCTCGCGCGACGTTTCCGCATCCTCGGACGTGAATGCATCCAGCGCCTCGCGCAGCATGCCGGATGCGGTCTCGGCCATGTACGAAAGGTCAAGGTAGTTGTTGAACTGGGGCTCGTTGTTCAAAATGAACGCAGCTTCGGCAATGCTCGACGCATGATCGGCGATGCGTTCAAGTATCGGCGTGATCTTTGCTACAGAAACAACGAGACGCAGGTCGTGCTCCGTCGGGCGCTGAGATGCCAGAATGTCGATGCTCAAACGATCGATCTCAAGCTCCATCTGGTCTATCACCTTGTCGCCGTCCGCAACCGACCGGGCCAGATCGCTGTCACGTTCGATGAGCGCCCGCATTGCCCCCGCAACCGCGGCTTCCGTTTTCCCCCCGAGCAGCAATATCTTGTCACGAAGCAGGTCAAGCTGGCCATCGATCGAACCAGACGGGGCCGGCCGTTTCTCGAATGCCTCTGAAGCGATACTGGGTGCGTCGTCGGACATATATGACGTTTGGCGAAAGAGGTCCACAGCTATTGGGCGAAGGACAAATTTACAACCAATCGTTGTTCCCCGATAAATGGCCAGCTTAAATTGTTAACATTCCGGTAACATCGGATGTGCCCCAGGTTTCGGGAATTGCCGAACAGCCTTTCTCCTCGATTTCCCGGATCGCGCGACCGGACATTTGCGGCAAACCGCCCCGGCCGCCCTCTACATCGAACTTGATGGCCGGGCCGCTCGCATTGATTCCCCTATCGGGTTGGCTTAGTATTGCCGATATAACTGCACTGGGAGGAGATGATGATATTTCACAACAGGATAAAGCGTTCTGCCCTTTTTGCCGCGACAATGCTCGTTGCCGTCGCCCCGCTCGCAACGGCCGCCCAAACCCGCGTTGAGCTTCCAAAGAACAAATATAAAGTGCAGGATGACGTGAAACTCGGCCGCGATGCTTCACGCCAGGTGGACCAACAGTTTCCGATCCTGGAGGACTCTCTGGCCGAGGCATACGTCTCGCGCGTAGGCGAACGTCTTGTTGCGTCCATTCCGCGACAATTCCGTCACTCCGCTTTTGATTACAACTTCAAGGTTGTGAACGCGAGCGATATCAACGCGTTCGCCTTGCCCGGCGGGCCAATGTATGTGAATCGCGGAATGATCGAGGCCGCCCACAACGAAGGCGAAATGGCCGGCGTTATGGCCCACGAGATCGCTCACGTCGCGTTGCGTCACGCCACGGCACAGGCGACAAAACAAGGAAGCTGGCAGAACCAACTCGGGACCATCGGGCTTATCCTCGGCGGTGCGATCCTTGGCGGAGAGACCGGCGCACAGCTCGGGGCACTCGGGGTTGCGGCGTGGCAGACAAAATACAGCCGCGATTACGAAACACAGGCCGATATCCTCGGCTCGCAGATCATGGCCGACGCCGGCTATGATCCGCGTGATCTGGCGAATATGTTCCGCACCATTGCCAAGGAGAGCAATGGCCGCGGACCCGAATGGCTTTCGAGCCACCCTGACCCGGGCAACCGATACGAGAAGATCAACCGCGAAGCCGAGATGCTTGATGTCGATCCGACGCCGATCAAAATAACCCGCGATTTTGAACGCGTTCAGGCGCGTCTGCGAGCCATGCCGCCGGCAAGGTCGATGGCACAGATCCAACAGGATGCCCAAAACGGCCGCGGCCCGACGAGTAACCCGACGGCCGGTGGAAATTATTCGCGGAACGTCGAGTTTCCGTCCGCCCGAACGCGCGTTTACGACGGAGGCGATCTGCGGCTGCGGGTTCCCAACAATTGGAAGGTGTTTGAAGGTAGCGGCAGCCTTATCTTCGCCCCCGAAGGGGCTTATGGCAACGAGGGCATCACGCACGGCGCGATGATCGGGGCGTACCGGTCGAACGGAGCGGGCATTTTGAACGCCTCGCGAAACTACGTCAACGAGCTTCTGCAAGCGAACCGCTATCTCCGGCAGCGCAACAACTTCGCCAGAACAAGGGTCGGCGGCCGCCAGGCCTACACAACCGCCTTGGCCGGGCCTTCCCCGGTAACAAACCGGAATGAGGTCGTGACGGTATACACCGTTCAGCTCCGAAGCGGGAACCTGTTGACCATAGCCGCTGTGGCCCCGGAGGCGGATGTTTACCGTTACAATTCCGCCTTCCGCAATATGATCAACTCGATCCAGATAAGCGACTAAGGTGTTTGCTATGGCTATGCGCTATTCGCTATTCGTTATTCCGGAATAGCGAATAGCGAATAGTGTAGAACTGGTCTCGCCAGCGGGATGCTGGCGTTCCGGTCCAAAGGTCAGCGCGCGGCTTTCGGACCAGTTCTTTTCACTTTCACGGTAAACAGGGCCGCGGCGGCGAATATCGAGATCGCGGCACTGACCAGAAACGCAGTGGCCGAACCAAAGCTGGTCCAAAGGAATCCGAACAGCAATGAGGCCGGAAACACTGCGATGCCGAACGCGAGATTGTAAAAACCATAAGCGGTCCCGCGCTTTTCTTCCTCAACCATGTCCGCGACCAGGGCCTTTTCGGCCCCTTCGGTCAAACCGAAATACGAGCCGTAAACAATAAACAATGCCCAAGCCTGCCAAGCCGAATCAACGAACGCAAACCCCGCGTAGACAAGTGCGTAGATGATCCAGCCGGCAAAGATCACCTTTTTGCGGCCGACCTTGTCCGAAAGGTCTCCGCCGATCAGCGAGGCAACGACCTTGCTGAAATGGAGCACCATCCAAAGTATGGGAAGTACCGGCGGTGAGATGCCCGCCTGCTGGGCCCTGAGCAGCAAGAACGCGTCGGTCGAATTTGAGAGCGTGAAAAGCGCGATCACGACGAGGAACCGCTTAAAATTCCCGTCGAATTCACGGAGAGAGAATCTGATCGGGAGCGCGTCGAACTCCTGCATCGGCTCGGTTTCTTCGTGGACGAAAAAGATGATCAGGAGAAGGCCGAGGACGACCGGGACCGAAGCGAAAAGGAAGACCTGCTGATACTCCATTGCGGTCGGCGACCCGGGATCGGCCGCAATGTACGAAAGCAGCCCGAACGCCACCAACGGCCCGATCACGGCCCCGAGGTGGTCCGCGGCGCGATTAAAGCCAAACGCCAGCCCACGTTTTTCGCTCGGCACGCTTGCCGCCAAAAGGGCGTCGCGCGGAGCACCACGGATCCCTTTTCCAATGCGGTCCGTCATCCGTACCGCAAGCACCTGAGGCCAGCTATTAACGAAAGCCAGCAGCGGCCGAACGATCGCCGCAAGCGAATAACCGGCGAATACGGGCAGCTTTC
Organism: Pyrinomonadaceae bacterium; assembly: GCA_050250045.1. GTDB lineage: Bacteria > Acidobacteriota > Blastocatellia > Pyrinomonadales > Pyrinomonadaceae > OLB17. The sequence continues at coordinate 27,009 of JBFWPK010000030.1, forward strand.
GGCTATGAAAGCGGTCGCTGAGATAACCGGAGAATAGCTTTAGAATGCTCGCGATCGATTCGGAAAAGCCTTCGATCAGGCCGATAAAGAATGGCGATGCGCCCAAGGTCAGGAAAAGAAACGCGGGAAGGAGCGGATAGATTATCTCGCTCGAAGTGTCGTTCAGCAGGCTTACCAGGCTGAGGACAAAAACATTGGCCCCAAGCCCTTGATAGCGACGCCAAAAACGAGACTTTGGTGCTTTTGGCGGGATTTGCATTCAGAAGCAAGGGTGAAACAACAAGACGGGAATGTTCCAGACAGGGCCAACCGAGCGATTACAAAGCGGGACCGGCAACGATCTCAACGCCTCCTCTCGGCCGGAACTCCCCGTTTAGGTGAACCATCCGAACTGAAATACCAAAGGGCAACGCTGCCCGCAGTCCCGATCGCGAGGATCACGCCGACGACGATCAGGCGAAACGCCGTCTTCACCACCTTTTTCAACGCCTTGAACGCAACGTAAGCAGTACCGAGAAATACGAGGAAGAACGCCGCAGCGAAAAGGGCACCAACCGTGCCGGCGCTGGGAGCGCCTTCAAAAAGTAATGCTAAACCACTCATTCTTCGACCTTCCCTGCGATAGACCTTTCCAGTTCCTCTAGGTCCGCTTCGGTGATCTCCGAATTCTCCACTGGTAGAGTGTATCGCTCATCCGCCCAGGCGCCGAAATCAAGCAATTTGCACCGCTCGGAGCAGAACGGCCTGAACTCATTCCCCTGATACTCGGTTTCGTTACCGCAATTCGGACATTTTACTTTCGGCATAACCTGGGCTAAGGGTCAGAATATCACACTCGAAAATTCGCAAAAAGCGTTGAATCTTGAAGCCATAGATGTAAAGATAATGAAGTACCTGGATGCCGAGAACCGCATCAAATCGAACAAAACTGATTGCGAGTTCGTAATTTTGATTGCAGATGAGGGAAGCTATGAGCGATTACAAGGAACGCTTTGACAAGTGGCAGAAAGACGCAAAGGAAAAATTCGAAAAGATCGACGAGCAGCTTGGCATCAAGGATAAGCTCGGCGAAAGCGCGCGCGTTGTGGCCCAGGCCGCGCAAAAGAGCGCCGAAAAAATAAAGACCGAAGCCGAACGATCGGAGGTCGGCAAGAAGGCCGTGAAGGCCGCCGAGGAAACGGTCAAGACGGCTGAGGACGCTGCTAAAAAAGCCTGGAGCGCCAGCGAACCGCTTCGCGACGCCGCCGAAGATGCGGGCGAAAAAGCCGCCGATGTTGCAAAGGAGGTCGGAAAGACGGCCGGAGAAGTTATCGGTTCCGCAGGCAAAACCGCGAGCGAGGTGATCGGCGTAGCCGGCAAGAAAGCGGGCGAGGTGATCGACGGTGCGTTCGACACGGCGGCAAAAAGCGCCAAAACGGTCGGAAAGGCGTTCTCGTTCGGTGCCTCATGGTCACGGACGATCGACTCGGCCCTGAGCGCCGTCAGCAAAACAACCGGCTGGATCCAGGAACAGCCTCTGCAGGCCGTTGCGACCGGTGCTTCGATGGCCGTTGGCGCCGGGCTGGGAGTTGTCTTTACGGGCTTGAGTTCGCACTGGCTTTTCAACTCCGCTCTTCCGGCGTGGTCGGTAAAAAAGCTGGCCGAGCAGTTTAACGGACACCTCAAAAAGCAGCAGGACCTGATCGACAACGGCGAACTGTCGGAGGCCGAGGCGGAACGCGTCAAGTTTGAACGGGATATCACAAAACGTATCGGCGCGCCGCTTCTCGGTGCTTTCTCTTTCGCCTCGGGGGCCGTTATGCTCACGAATGTACTTAATCCGAAAAGCGTCACGGGCGCACCTATCTCATGGCTTCTCGGCGGCAACCCGCTGCTTGAGAGCGCCTGGTTCTTCGGCAACGGCATTGTCTGCATTCAAACAAGCTACGATCTCTTTATGATCGCGCTCGACGATCAGGAAGACGTCCAGAAGGTGGTGAAAGAGATCAAAGACCTCCTGCCGCGGGCGGCCTAGGTTTTGTATGGCGTTTCAACCGAAACATCTTTATTCGCTCGAAGATTATCTTGAGCTCGAGAAGAATTCCGAAGAGAAATTCGAGTTCTGGGGTGGAATAGTATGGTCAATGAGCGGGGCGACGGCGCCACACGACCGGATCATTACGAATTTGCTGATAGAGATAGGTTCCAAAGTCCGGCCGAAGGGTTGTGATGTATTTTCGCCGGATATGAGAGTTAAGGTTCCCGCGTATCCGCCCTATCGCTATCCTGACCTCTCGGCTCTGTGCGGTAATCCTGAATTCGAACAGCTGGGCGGAATCGACATGCTCTTGAATCCACAGTTGATCGTCGAAGTCCTCTCCGACTCAACCGAGGCCTTTGATCGCGGAGATAAGTTCAGCTATTACAAATCCATCGCAAGCTTCGCGGAATATCTCCTTGTCGCGCAGCACCGCCCGCATGTATCGCAGTTCGTAAAGCACGGCGATGGATTCTGGGTAAACCTCGAATATAACGACCTGAGTGAAGTGATCGAGCTAAGATCGGTTGTTTGCACAGTTCCCATGTCCGCGATCTACCGGGATGTGACCTTTCCCGAGCGCGACCCGAAAGAAACGCGGCATCCTTGACCATCTAAAGGATCTTGATCGGAAACGGCAGGAAGCACAGCACAAAGATCACCAGTGTGAGTAAGGCAACGGCCTTTCGTTTTGCATCGATCGGCGTGTTGTCCCACGGAACGGGATGGCGGATCTTCATCATTATCCCAAGGAGGATGGCGATAAGAAATCCGCTCGGGCTGTTGAAAACGAACCAGCCGAGGATGGACAGCACGACCATCGCAACAAAAGCGATGCGGCCTGTCCATCGATGCACAACAATTCCAAAGACCGCAAAGACCGCATGGCCGCCGTCAAGCTGGCCGGACGGGATCAGGTTCAGTGCCGTCACAAGCAGCCCGACCCAGGCCGCATAATAGAATGGATTTCCGACACTTACACTTAGGTCGATCCCATTGACCGCCGCTATCATTTGCATCAACAACGGATCTGAAAAAATGATGCCTCCCTGGGATAACAAAGCTTGCGGCGGTGCCGGCTGCATCCTTGCAACGCCAATTACGGCGATCGGGATCAGCGCGATAAACCCCGCGATCGGGCCGGCGACACCGATGTCAAAGACAGCCCGCCTTGACGGAAGCGGCGAGCGGATCTTGATAAAGGCCCCAAAGGTTCCCGCCGGACCGAGCATGGGCGGTGTTGGAATAAAGAAAGGCAGCGTCGCGTCCACCTTATAAAGGCGGCATGCAACATAGTGTCCCATCTCATGACAGATGAGAATGAACAGGAGTGAAAGCGAAAAACTCAGCCCGTACCGCAGGTCGGTGGGATCGGTCAAAAGGTGGGTCACTGCCGACCCAACCAGCACCGCATAACGGGCAGGGAGCGAGAAAATAAACTGCACAACTTCCGAAAAGGTTTGCGGGTCAGCTTCGGGCAGAATGCTTATCCTGCCGAACGGATATAGTGTGCCCGCAAGGGTTGTCGTGACGACAGTTACCAGGAGGATCGCGATATGCTTGAGCCATGTCGCCGCCGAGGGGCGAAGGCTCCTTTCGATCAGATCGTTGACTATCAGTCGTTCCGGGGCTTCCATCCGGGATTCAAAAACGAAAGCCGCAAATCACACTGCGCTCTGAATGCACACTGCGATCTACGACAGAACTCGCGAATTACCAAGCGGTTTCGGCAGTATTTGCGGCCGCGGGCTAGACGGCCTTTGCGGAAAGTTCTTTGCCCGGTTTGAACCTAATTGTTTTGCCGGCCGGGATCGGTACTTCCTTGCCAGTGCGGGGATTGCGGCCAACGCCGCGCTTGCGAGGCTTGACGACAAAAACGCCGAATCCGCGCAACTCGATCCGCTTTCCACGAGCCAGTGCCTCCTTCATCGCGTTGAAAAGCGAGTCGACAACCTGCTCGGCCTTTTGTTTTGGTACGCCGGTCTTGTCGGCAACCTGGTTGACTATGTCCAATTTGATCATCTTCTCCTCCTTTCTTAATGTGAACGGCGGTACCGGCCGATATCGGGGGTAAATTTCATTCTATCCCTCTAACTCTACCTATGTCAAGAATTTGCGGGAATTTTTGGACTGGTTTGCCGCGGGCCGACGTTTTCCTTAGAATGACGGCGCGAAAGGTGCTAAAATGTGTGCATTCACAAATTTAGAACGTATCGAGGGACAACGGAATGCGCTGGGGAAACCAAAGGCAGAGTACAAATATCGAAGATCGCCGCGGACTGGGCGGCCGTGGAATAGCCATCGGAGGCGGAGGGCTCGGGGTACTGATCCTGGCGGCAATTGTTTGCCTTTTGGGCGGCGATCCAAGGCAGTTTCTTGAAAGCCAGCCTCAGGTACAGCAACAGCCCGCCGCCAACCGCGCGGCCAATGCCGCACCCGACCAGAACCGGCAGTTCGTCGGTGCGATAATGGGAAGTCTCGAAGACGGCTGGCGACAGATCCTGCCGCAGCAGAGCCGTGCCCGCTATCAGGATCCAAAGCTCGTTCTTTTCACCGGCCAAACGACCTCGGCATGCGGTTACGGCGATGCCGCAATGGGGCCGTTCTACTGTCCGGGCGACCAGAACCTCTATCTCGACTTCGCTTTCTTCGATGAGCTTCGCCGCGAGTTCAAGGCTCCCGGCGATTTTGCCCAAGCCTACGTTATCGCACACGAATTCGGCCATCATATCCAGAACCTCACCGGAATGATGGGCCGCGTTCAGAGCCAGGGCCAGAACAACCAACTTTCGGTCGGACTCGAACTACAGGCGGACTGCTATGCCGGTATCTGGGCAAACTACGCTCAGAAACAGGGCCGCCTTGAACCGGGCGATGTCGAGGAAGCGCTAAGGGCAGCATCCGCCGTCGGCGACGACATGATCCAGCGGCGCACCCAGGGATACGTTGTTCCCGATTCGTTCACTCACGGCTCTGCGGCTCAACGCCAGCAGGCCTTCACGATCGGCATGCAGTCGGGCCAGATGAGACAGTGTGAGCCGTTCAAGTAAGCCGATGTCGGCAATTTCCTAAGACGGACTAAAGGGCTTCGCGTACAATTCCTGAAAGATCCAGCCCAAAACCCGCGCTTCGGCGGTGTAGAGCGTTTCGAACCAGCAACTGGAAAGGTATAGGCGTTTTTCGGCCTTGGTTGTGAGTTTCTCGGCCTTCTTGATCGCGGGATCGAGCGAGGCCTCGTCGATCTTGTTGGACTCGGCCACTTCGGCCTTCGTCGTCCGTGCCTCATGCAGGGCGGCGGTAATGTCGTTAAGCCATAGATTGAGCAGCGGTTCCGAGTTGTTCTCCTGAACTGCCTGGAAAGTACCGATAGCGAATCGTGCCTCGGCGTTCTCGAATGGATATGTGCCGACCCCATTCGCGTCATCGTCCACCTGCTTCCACAGAAACAGATCGTTTGTATGCGGATGCCGCATCCGGGCGGTCCGCTCGTCGTAGTTAAGGAACCATTCGATCACGTCGGCGATAGAAGATGCGTCCACGGTTCCGTCCGCCGCCCTCATCAATTTCGGCGGTTGATTCTCTTGAAGTGCGGGTTCGCTCATGCCAGATTGAATTCTACATCAGTCAGAACCGGCGGCGGTAGCCGCTGGTTGAGCTCGCCCGGTGAAGCGCTATATTTGGATCCTGGGCATCTTCTTAGCGATATCTCCGAAGAATTGGAACAGGATGGCAGGATAAACGCAATATCTCGGGCAATATCCTGTTAATCCTGTCCATCTTGTTTGCGATATTTCCGCGAGAAATGAAACAAGATGTACAGGATGCTCAGGATAAAAGCGCAATATCTCGGGAAACATCCTGTAAATCCCGTCTATCTTGTTAGCGATATCTCCGAAGAATTTGGAACAGGATGCCCTGTCCATCTTGGATCCCGACCGTCTTGTTTGCGATATTTCCGAAAAGTCGCTACCCGGGGCTATGACCGCGGGTTGTGACTTGGTGGAAATCTTTGACAATAAATACAATTGTACCGATACTTATGCGAGTGACTGTTTCTCTCTCCAGATCAGGCTGAACATTATGGCGACTCAATACAAACCCTGTCCCGGCTGCGGAACCCAGAATCCCGGCATCAATGTTCGCTGCACGAATTGCGGCACGGTTCTGCCCATCAGCCCAATGCCGATGCAGCACATGCCGCGTCCCGGCGTTGCCCCGGCGGGCGCTGACAAGAAGATCGCTGCCGGAATTTGCGGCATCATCCTGGGCGGGCTCGGGATACATAAATTTATTCTGGGCTACTCGCAGGAAGGAATTATTCTGCTCGCGGTTTATCTCGTTGCGATAATTCTCACGTTTGTCACGTGCGGTATCGCCGCCCCGCTGCTGTTCATTCCGTCCATCATCGGCATAATCGAAGGCATAATCTATTTGACCAAATCTGACGAGGAATTCGTTCAGACGTATGTTCTGAATAAGAAGCCCTGGTTCTAGTATCTCGCCCATTCGTGTTCACCGGAATTATCGAAGAACTCGGCACGATCCGTTCGACGACAGCAAAGGGCGGAGGCGTGCGGATCGAGGTATCGGCATCGATCGTGACCGGCGGGTCGGTTGACGGCGACTCTATTTCCGTCAACGGTGTTTGTCTGACCGCACTGGATGTGAGGCCGGAAGGCTTTGCGGCCGACCTTTCACGGGAAACTCTCGACCGCACCACGCTTTCGAATTTGGCTCCCGGTTCGCGCGTCAATCTGGAACGCGCCGTTACGCCTTCGACACGTCTCGGAGGCCACATCGTTCAGGGACACGTAGACGGCCGCGGCAAATTAGTTTCGGCTGTTGAAAGCGACGGCTTCTGGACGGTGACAGTAGGGTTTCCCGCTGAGATGGCCCGCTATCTTGTATACAAAGGTTCGGTCGCGGTTGAAGGAATAAGCCTGACCGTAGCCAGGCTCGATGAGAATAGTTTCGATATCGCCGTGATCCCAAAAACGTGGGAGGTAACAAATCTTTCCACCTTGAGGCCTGGCGATGAGGTCAACCTTGAAGCAGACGTAATTGCAAAATATGTCGAGCGGATGATGCTCACACGTTAGGACCGGCGACAGAACGCCGCCGGTCTTTGATACTCCGCCCTGGCACAATCCCCAGAGAATATCGAGCCTAAAAGTTCAGCTTGAACCCGAGCTGGAACTGTCGCTGATCATAAGCGGCAGTGGGCAGGCTGAAATACCTGAACCCCGATGACTGTTCGCCAAACGCATTAACGTCGCGATAGTTGGGTGACGCCGAGGCCTCGTTGAAACGATTGAACAGGTTGAAACCTTCGGCGATCAGGTCGAGCCTGAGATGCTCGCCAAAGTGGAATGCACGCGTCAACCTGATATCGAATGAAGCGTAGCCGTGCGTGATGCCCTTATTGCGGCCCAAATTCCCGCTTGAGAAACGGCCGTCGGTGATCAGCGGCGTGATGCATCCCGCGACCTGGTCGCCGGGAACGCAGAGGGTGCCGTCCGGATTGGCACTTGGACGGTCGGTCGAGGTCGACTGGTCATTGTTCGCATCGACATTCGTGATGATGTTGAACGGGCGGCCTGACGACAATTCGATGATCGGGGCAACCGTGAAGTCGGCGAAGATCCGCTTCCACCCGCTGTCGCCGCTCCGCCACGAGGCCGGAGAGGTCAGAACACCGCTGAACACGAATCGGTGACGCTGGTCGAACAGCGAGTTCGCCCGTTCCGCACGGAAGTTGTCCACGTCCTGTGCGATCAGCAGTGTTTGCAGGTCGGACGAATCATCCACGGTGTGTGAAAGGGTGTACGATGCAAGGAACTGAAAGTTGCTCGCGTATCGCTTTCTGAGCTCGACATTCAGGGCGTTGTACTCGGAATTACCGTTCGAGATCTGTGCGTTGACCGAACCGAACGGCAAGATCGGGCCGGGCGTTCGCAAGCTGCCCGTAAGCTGTGAATCGAGGACTGCCTTGGTGACCAATCCGCCAGAAAGGGCCTGAGCAAGAAAATAGTTCGGGGCATTCGGGCGGAAGAAGTTCGCGATGGCCGGAGCAACAACGCGTCCGGTCGGGCATGCGGCGACCATTCCCGGTATCACGACCGCGCAGCCAACACCGGTAGGCGAGCCGGGAGCCGTTGTGGCTATTGAGAAGGCGACTGCCTGCTGCGTCGAGGCCGGCAAGGCCCCGCCGAAGAATCGCTGAAAGTTGCGGATCTGCAACGCGGTGTCGGGCGTATTAAGGTCAGTCGGGTGCGGAAGGTGGTGGGCACCGACAAAGATGTACTGGGCCGACAGCGACAGGTCCTTCGTCAGCTCTGTCTCAAAGCCGATGTTGGCCTGCGTCGCCGAAGCGTACTGAAAATCTTTCCCTACGGGAAGCACAAACGGCAGAACCGGCCCGAAACCCGGGAAGGTCTGATCGTTGAACCGCTGCCGGCCGAACTGGTATTCGGCGCTTGATGCGACGCCGGGCGTTACCGGGCTGCCGTAAGCTGCACAAAGAGCAGCGCTCGACCCTTGCGCCCCGCAGACCGTTCCATGAAACACGAGAGCGGCGTTCAAGAGTGTTGGAGCGCCGGTGGTCGTGTTGATCGGCAAGGGTGTACCGGCGGTCAATACTGCCTGTTGCTGCTGAGCGGCGTCGGCGATATCCGAGTTGAATGCGACCGCGAGCAGCGGGTGATCATAAAAGATCCCGAGGGCCCCGCGAATGACCGTCCGCCCGTCGCCCGATACGTCATAGGCAAAACCGAACCTCGGCGCCCAGTTGTTAGTGTCACGCGGAATGCCTTGCTGAACACCCATCACGTCCTGGGCAGTCGTGATGTCGGCTGCCGAAAGGCTGATGCCCGACAGCGGGTCCTGAAAGGCGACGGGTTCGATCGTTTCGGTCAATTCGATGTCGTACCGGATCCCATAATTCAGGGTCAACCTCCGCGTAGCCCGCCAGGAATCCTGTGCAAAAAATGCAAGCGGCTTGTTCTTGATCTCGCTGATCGGATTGCCGAATCCCTGAATGTAGATCGACGGCAGACCGAGTCCGTACGATTGGACGGGAGTAAAGGCCGGCGCCGCGGCGGGAAAGCCGAGGTTCGAGGCCGCGAAATCGCCAAAATTGAAGAGGCCGGCAAAATTCAGTTCGAACAGCGCTTCCGGAATGCTGATGAAATTCACATCGCCGCCGAACTTGAATGAGTGGCTGCCGACGATCCAATTGAAATTGTCGGCAAACTGGTATCGTGTTTCGGTGCGATCGACTGGCGAGAAAAGTTCCCGGCCAATGAACGCGGTGCCCGAGATGTTGTACGCAACGGCCTCACCATTCTGCGAGCGGAAAAAGGTATCACGCCGGCCGTAGCTGAATCGAAACTCATTCGCGGTGTTCGTACTCAGCGCCGAGCTGAGGCTTGCCGAGAGGGAAATATCCTCGATCCCGGTTATGCCGGTTCGCGAAAAATCATTCTGTCCCAGCGATTGGTTCTGCGATTCGACCTGGATGCCGGTGATAGTTCCCGGATTGTATCCGAAACGGAGTGTTAAAAGGTGATTCTGGTTAAAGCTGTGATCGCCGCGGATCGAGAAAAAATTGCTTGCGTCCGTCACCGGGAAAACCTGCTGAAGGTTGTTGAGCGGCCGGAAGGCGATCGGCTGGCCGTCGGAACCGGTGGTCCCGACCGGCACGGGAGCACCCGTCAGCAAAAACCGCGGGCCGATAACGCCCGGCAATATCGGCGAAATGGCCGGACAGACGCTTCCGTCGTTCGGGCTTATCAGTGGATTTGAACCGGTCAGCGCGGTTGCGCTTCCGCTGGCCGCGAAGAAGCCGTAAGCACGTGCCGCGCAAATGTTTGCCGGCACGCCCGAACCCACGAGCGTATTGATAAAGGCAGCCTGCTGCGGCGTGAGATTAGAAAATGTGCGGGCAATAGGGTTAATGCCCGGGATCACGGGGATCGTAGCGGACGCAGTCAGGCCGGCTGCGACATCGCTCGTAAAAAAGCCGGACTCGTTACGCTGGCGGCGTTCATACGAAGCGAAGAAAAATGTCCTGTCCTTAATGATCGGGCCCCCGATCGTTCCGCCGAACTGGGTACGCGTGAAGGCTGATTTGAACGGCGCAAACGGGTTGCGTGCCTGGATGCTCTTGTCACGGATAAAGCCGAACACATTCCCCCGGAAGGAGTTGGTGCCGCTCTTTGTAACAACATTAACGATACCGCCCGTAGCCCGGCCAAATTCAGCCGTATACGAATTTGTCGCGACTTGGTATTCCTGAACGGCCTCCTGCGAAACCGTGGTGCGTGCGGCGTTGATCGAGTTGTCCGTAAAGTCGGCACCGTCAACGTTTACCTGCGTCGATCTGCCGCGCTGGCCGCCAATGTTGAGGCCGGATGTTGGGGCCGGGCCGATCGGCCGTCCGTTGTCCCGGCCAACGGTTGAGAGCGTCAATGCAAATCCGGTCGCGCTTCGTTCGTTGATCGGCAGGTTCTCGATGCGTTCCTGGCCGATCGTATTCGCCACGGTCGAGCGGCTGGTCTCTACAAGCTGGACGTCCTCGCCGCTGATCGTGACCACCGCCGAGGCCTCGCCGACCTCAAGTGTGATCGGCAGATCGGCCCGCTGGCCAACCGTCAGCCGCACGCTTGCGATGACAACCTTTTTGAACGTCGGTGCTTCGGCCGTCACCTCATATTCGCCGGGCGGAAGTCCAATGATCTGGTAGTCTCCCTGCGAGCCGGCCGTCACGCCACGCGAAAGGCCGGTCGCAAGATTGCGAACCGTTACCGTCGCACCCGCGACCACGGCCCCGGTCGGGTCGGACACCGTACCGATCAGATCGGCCGAGGTCGCCTGGACCTGGCCAAAACCAAAGGACGCCGCAAAGGCTGCGATCAATGCCGCGCAGGCGGATCGAGTGATCACTTGGTAAACTTTTGAGGTAACTGCTCTCATCGTTCTTATCTCCTGAATTTTCGAATCTTGTAAAATTTAGCCGCGCGTACCGTTGCCGGAAATGGGAAAGGTATTTGCGTCCGCCTCGGGACGAAATGGATTTGATCCACAGTTTGTTGTCGGCGCTGGCTGTTCCTCCGAACGGAGTTGCTTTTGAAGTTTGTACCGTAAATCCCGCGAATAGGCAAGCAAAGTTATTGATTTCGTAATATATACCGGCTTCTTTTCGGCCCTGACGAACGCGGCGAACGGGTCGCGGCCGCGAGATATTTGCGGGCCCCTTCGCTAAGATTCAGCAGCGCGATGGCCGCGCTCGGAAAAATCGGCATGAACGATATTTTTCTCAACGCCGATGAAACGCGAAGCCGGCTGCCGAACACGCGATCGTAAGCCGCCGTGTAGGTTTCTCTGACGGCCGCCGGATCGTTCGGAGCGGCAGCGATCGCATCCGCCAATAACGCCGAACTTTCAAGGGCCATCAGCATGCCGCTGCCCGTGAAAGGATCGATGAACGACGCCGCATCGCCGACGGTCAGCACGTTCGCCGCCCTCGGCCGAGGTGTTCGGCCGAAGGAACTTATCGAAACGGCAAGCCACTCGCGAACCGGATCCGCGGACTCAAGGCACCAGGCCGCCCGCCGATTTTGGCAAACGGCCTTTCGGAATAGTTCGTCGGCGTTCCCGCCGAGTTTGCGTGCCGCGCCAGGCTTCATGATAAAACACAGGTTCGCCAGATCGTCCTCGATCGTTGTCAGTCCGCCATAGCCGCCCGGAAAGGCAAAGATCTCGCACGTGCCGGGAGCTACGCGAGCGCCGCGAAGATGGGTTTTGAATCCAACTGCAAGCGACCTTTGCTTGTGAATCTTTGATGTCGGAAGCTTCCTCTCGAGCAGTTTCGCCAGGATCGCCGAGCGTCCGGTTGCATCGACGAACAGGCCGGCATCGATATGGTCGGCAAGCCTTTCATCATCGACCACAGCGAGTTCGGTAACATTCCCGCCTTCGATCACAACGTCGCAAACCCGTGTGCCTTCGATCACCTTTACACCTGTTCTTCGGGCCCGATCCATTAGGCAGCGGTCCATTTCGTACCGGCTCAGGCTGAGAGCGAAACCACCGCTCTCAAGCAGCCCGCTCGGGATCGCGAAACTGTGGCCGCGGCGGTCATAGAACCGGGTTTCGCGGATCTTCTTGCCACCGGCCGCCAGCATGGCGTCGCCGGCGCCCATCTCGTCAAAATGGCCGAGGCACTCAGGCGAGATGAACTCACCACAAAGCTTGTGCCTGGGAAAGCGTTCCCGCTCGATCAGAGTAACGTCGAACCCGCGGGCCGCCAGCCGTATAGCGAGGCTGGAGCCGGCTGGCCCGGCGCCGGCGATCGCGATCCTGGGTTTACCGCCTAAATCACGCATCACTCTAAGATTACCGCACTCTCGCATTTCCGGCGGTATTGCCTCTTTGACAATCTTTGGCCTCAAATCGAAAATCTCAGATAATGAAGATCATCCCGCTCGCCATCCCTACGCCGTTCTACGTTGGCGATGTGAATGTTTACCTGATCCGTGAAGACCCGGTCACGCTGATCGATGTCGGGCCGAAGACCCTTGAAGCGTCGGCGGCACTGCGCCGCGGCCTGGCTTCGCACGGTGTAAAATTTGAGGACGTGCGCCGTATCGTCCTCACTCACGCACACGAGGACCATTGCGGACTGGCAAAGCAGGTCCGCGACGAAGCGAGGAATGCCGAGATATTTCTTCATCGCTGGGAGGCCGGGCATGTAAACGGCAGGCTGTCGAAGGAAATAAACCGGCGGCTCCTGCTTCGTTCCGGCGTGCCCGAATCGGCGTTCGCAGAAATGCGGGCCCTTTATGACGAGATCAGCCTTTTGACCGATTCGCTTGAGGAGAGCGACATTTTACCGCTTAACGATGGTGACGAACTGGAGTTTACGAGCGGGTCGATCCAGGTGCTGCACACGCCGGGCCACACGCCCGGTTCGTGTTCGTTCGTCCGGGAAGCAAACCGGACCATCATCTGCGGCGATTGCGTTTTGAAACGCATCACCCCAAACCCGGTCCTTTCGCCCGACCCGATCGATCCGGGCCGGCGCTTTCGTTCGCTTGCCGAATATATGGTCAGCCTTGCACGCCTTCGCGAGTTGCGGCCGACGCTCGCTCTTGGCGGACACGGCGAGCCGGTCACCGATTTCGACGAGATATTCAACCGATATGTGAGGGCGATCGAGGAGCGGCAGAAAAAAGTGATCTCCCTGATCGGCCCCGGTGGTTCGACCGCATTCGAGGTCGCCGCGAGGCTTTTCCCCAACGCCGTGAACAATGACGTGCACCGCTTTCTGGCAATATCCGAAGCCGTCGCGCACCTTGACCATGCCGAGGGCGAAGGCAAGGCGGCGGTGGAACTAAAGGATGGCGTAGAGGTTTACAGACAGAAGTAGCGAAAGAGACGCGGCGGCCTTGCTTGGCCGGAAATTACTGCAGATGTCCCTGATCCGCTTCGTCACGTTCGTCAGATCGTCAAAGCCTGGAAGCTGCCGGGCGCGTTTCGTAACCGTCCGGTCGAGCCTTTCAACTCCGCCGTCACCTGAAAAAAGCATCGCTATCGAATATTCCGTCCGATTCTTTGCGAGCGAGCCCTGGCCAACGGGCCTCCAGAATGTTTCGACAACCCTGCGGGCGATCTTTTGCGCCGTTTCGCTTTTCTCAAGCTCGATCCGTGCGACGCTCCAGTAAAACTGCGTGTGGGCAGCTTCTTCACGAACAATTCCTTCCAGTATCTTCGAAAGTACGGGATGCTTTGCCAGCTCGATCATCCGGCGATACGCCTGCGCTGTTGACATTTCGTGTATCGCGCCAAATGCCATATGCGTCGCGGTAAAGCGGCTCCCGAGCAGGTTCGTCAGGGACGTAAGGAGATAGGTGCTGAGATGGTATCCGGCCGGTACATTCTTGTGGGTCTGTTGCTGCCAATCATCCGCGGTTTCGTAACCTGCCTCGTTCAGGAACCGATTTATTACCTGTCCGTGCGTGATCTCTTCGACGCCCCAGCGCTCCATGAATTTGGCGATCACGGGATCGCGGCCGGTAGGCGTTCGGCGAAGCTCGCGGTGGTACATATCCGTCAACACCTCGACATCGCGCATATAGAGCAGCACGGGAATGAACTTTTCATCAAGCGGCGTATCCTTGACCGTATGCCAGGGCAGGCCGTTTATGAACTCGTCCGTCAGGGTGCGATCCTGCTTCTCGTACCAGTCCAATACATCCTTGCTTGTCTCAAACGCCATACGCTGTCGAACTGCCCCAACCTGTTTACTCCGGTACTGACGAAATCTTATTGAAAACGATTTTCATTTACTCGATATATTCGCTAAACTTATCCTTTCGGATTCGTTCGTGGTTTAGTAACAATAATACCATTAGATCATATGAGAATTGCACCGTTTTTTGTGTTCGTGGCGATGGCCGCAAGTGTCAGCATTTTCGCACAAGGCCCGGATCTTACGGTTGAGGGTGAAAAACACCTTGCAAACATCCGGCAGCTCACCTTTGGAGGCGAAAATGCCGAGGCCTATTTCTCGTCGAATGGCAAGCAGCTAATCTTTCAGTCCAAGCGCGACGGCAACGGCTGCGACCGGATCTATTCGATGAATATTGACGGCTCAGCCGCCAAACAAATATCGAACGGCGAGGGCCGAACGACCTGCGCCTACTATTTCAAGGGCGGCAAGCGCGTCATCTACGCTTCAACACACAGCGGCGGCAAAGACTGCCCGCCTGAGCCGGACCGGTCAAAAGGCTATGTCTGGCCGGTTTACGGCGATTATGAACTCTACACCGCCAAGGCCGACGGAAGCGACATCCGGCGGCTGACGAATGTGCCGGGCTACGATGCCGAAGCGACCGTTTCGCCCAATGGCAAAAAGATCGTGTTCACTTCGGAACGCGACGGCGACCTTGAACTGTACACCATGGACATCGACGGGCGGAACGTAAAGCGCCTGACCAACGAGATCGGCTACGACGGCGGCGCATTCTTCTCGCCGGATTCGAAGATGATCGTCTACCGGCGTTCGAGCCCGAAGACCGAGGCCGAGGTGGCCCGATATAAAGAACTGCTGGCGCAGGATCTGATCGTCCCGACCATATTCGAACTATGGGTAATGAACGCCGACGGCTCAAATAAACGCCAGGTGACCAAACTCGGGGTCGCTTCGTTCGCTCCGTTCTTTACGCCCGACGGCAAGCGGATCATATTCTGCACGAACTACTTCGATCCGAACAAAGGCGACCGCCGCCGCCAGCCGAACTTTGATCTGGCCCTAATAAACATCGACGGCTCCGGCCTTGAACGTGTTACGTTCCACGAATCCTTTGACGGTTTCCCGATGTTTTCGCCGGATGGCAAGCAGCTCGTCTTCGCATCCAACCGGAATGCTGAAAAGTCCGGCGATACGAATGTGTTCATAGCCGATTGGGTGAATTAAGTTTTTTTGGCAGGATAAACAGGATGACAAGATTGCTTATCCTGCTGATCCTGTCCATCCTGTTTAGCTTTATGTATAGAAAGTTCAGCCTTTTACTTTTCTTGCTCGCGTTTGCGGTCAGCGGTGTCGCCCAGAAACCGGCGCCTGCTGATGCCCTTGAAGCAAACCTCCGGAAGCACGTCCAATATCTCGCCTCAGACGCGCTCGCGGGGCGCAGGACAGGTGAGCGCGGATCGACGGTGGCCGCTGGGTATGTTGCGAATCAGTTCGCTCAATTCAAGCTCAAGCCGGGCATCCGAACCGCAAACGCAAAGCCCGGATACTTGCAGGCGTTCCCTTACGTTGCGGGCGTGAGCGTAGGCGAAGGTTCGTATCTGCGGCTGGTCCCGGCCGATACCTCGCGGGAGAACAAAATAGAAGAAGGCGTCTCATACACGCCGTTCGGCAATTCGATCAACGGCGATGTCGCTAACGCTCCGCTTGTTTTCGCTGGCTATGGCATTGCAACTCCGGACAAAAAGTATGACGATTACGCCGGCCTGGACGCGCGCGGCAAGATCGTTCTGGCCTTCGACGGTACTCCGGACGCTGACAACCCGCATTCTGAATTCGGTTTGTTCAATATCCACTCCAAGGCGAACATCGCCAAGGAACGCGGTGCGAAGGCCCTGGTGCTGATCGCGCGTTCGGACGACTTTCAGGCCGATCCGCACTCGCGTCTGAAGTACGAGCCGACGACAGGCGAGACGGCCGTCCCGGTAGTGATCGTGGCCCGCTCGATCGCGGCCGAGATCCTTGGGGTTTCCGGCGTGAAGGAACTCGCCGAGATGGAAAAATGGCTGGCGATGAAAACCAACGCGCCGCCCGCCCAGGCAGAAACACGACCGGTAGGGAGTGTGCCCTCTGACCTGAAGGCGTCCGCTCGGCTAAAGGTAAATCTCGTCAAGAAGACCGTTGAAGCCTACAACGTGATCGGCATTCTCGAGGGCAGTGATCCGACACTTAAAAACGAGGCCATCGTCATCGGCGCCCATTACGACCACCTCGGCCACGGCGGCCAGGGCAGCCTATCGCCGAACTCATCGGACATCCACCACGGCGCCGACGACAACGCCTCCGGGACAGCCGCCATCATCGAACTCGCCCGCCAGTTTGCGGTCAGAAACCCGCGCGGCAGCAAGGGTGCCCCGTCAAACAAACGCACACTTATCTTCATGGCCTTCGGCGGCGAAGAAGAAGGCCTGCTCGGCTCGAAATATTACGTCAACAATCCAGTTTGGCCGCTTGATAAAACAGTCGCGATGATCAATCTCGATATGGTCGGGCGGCTGCATGACAATAAATTGACGATCGGCGGGATCGGTACCGCGAGTGAGTGGAAGCGGATGGTCGAAGAGCAGAATGCCCTGTCGCTCGCACAGCCTGCTCCGAACTCGATCGCGGGGCCAGGGACGAGTTCAAGGCACAGCACGTTCGCGTTGGCATTGAATGAAGACGGTTTTGGCCCGTCCGATCACGCATCGTTCTATGCCAAAGAGATCCCGGTACTCTTCTTCTTCACCGGCACGCATCTCGATTATCACAAACCGTCCGACACTTTTGAAAAGATCAACTATGACGGCCTGACGAACATAGCGAATTATGTTGCCGCGATCGCGAGATCGATCGACGAAAACCCGGTGCGCCCGACCTATCAGAAAGCGAAGTCGTCCGGCATGGCGACGCGAACCGCATTCAACGTGAGCTTGGGCACTATCCCCAGCTACGCCGAAACGAACGACGGCCTCGGCCTCGACGGAGTCCGCGACGATTCACCTGCCGACAAGGCCGGCCTGAAAGCCGGCGACAAGATAATCAAACTCGCCGGCAAGGAAGTCCGCAACATTTCCGACTATATGTTCGCGTTGAGCACGATGAAGGCGAATGAAGAATACGAAGTCGTTGTAAAACGCGGAACTGAAACAGTGACACTGAAGATCGTCCCGGCCGCGGCGGCACGGCGATGAGTTTGCGTGGCGCGACCCTGGCCGCTGAAAGCGACAAATATAGTTGCCTGGGGTGAACGAGCGTAGCGAGTGTAACCCCAGGCTATGCGTGTAAAAATTTCCGACCCCTTAAGGGTGGTTACCAATTTTGGCGATCTGGAAAGGCATGATCGTGCTTCCTAACTCCGTTAGGAGTGGCATGTTTATAGAGTACAATGCCAAAAAAGTCGATCAAGCTCCGTAGGAGCGTCATCTCCTGTATCTATTAGGCTTATGCCGCTCCTAACGGAGCTTGGACAAAAAGGACTACGTCTTTGGTCTATAGACATTTGGCTCCTACGGAGCCGATCAACCGAGCTAGCTAGCGGCAATTCAAAATGCGAGCGGCAGATCCCATCACCACAGGTTTAGGACACTACCAGGCGCCATAACTTGAAACCTCCTGTTATCGAACTAAGATAAGACCAGCAACCTTCTAAGATTAGCATCAGCAGCCAAATATATGATCGCATTCTGCAAATTTCACGGCTTTGGCAATGACTATATTGTTATCGAGAAAAAGCTGCTTCCCGGCGTTGATCTGAGCAAACTGGCAAAAGCTATCTGTCACCGACACACCGGGGCCGGTTCTGACGGAATAGCGGTGATCGAGATGCTTGATAATGCCGATGCCGATTTCTTTTGCGAGATAGTCAACCCCGACGGCAGCATCGCGGGTTTTTCTGGGAACGGGACGCGTTGTGCGGTTTCTTATATCTATTACAGGGGCTTGTGGACCGAGCCGAACCTGCGTTTGAAGACGCGCAGCGGCGTAAAGAATTTTCGTTTGATCGAAGAGATGTCGCCCGGCCACTACCAGTTCGAAGCCGAGATCGGCCATCCCGATTTCACAAGCGGCGGCGTTCCTGTCAAGACCCCCGGGCCGCGCGAGTCCGTTATCGACCTCCCGGTTGAAGCTCTCGGACGCGAGTTGCTGATGTCGTGCGTCAATGTTGGCAATCCGGTCGCGATAACATTTGTCGACAATTTTGGATTCGATTGGCGGCTCTATGGCCGCGAACTTGAATCGCACCAGGTGTTTCCGCAAAAGGCGAACATCGTCTTCGTAAAGGTCCGCGACCGCGAGAATATTGATATCCGCATTTGGGAGCGGGCCGCCGGCGAAACATCGTCATCCGGCACCTGCTCAAGCGGGGCGGCGGTGCTGGCGGCATTCACGAATCGAACGGGCCGGCGCGTTTCGGTCCATGCAGTCGGCGGCACGACCGAATTTCTCTGGCGCGACGACGGCGAAATGCTCATCACCGGCCGGGCAGACCTTGCCTACTGCGGCGACTGGCCCATTGAGCGTGAGTTCAGATAATAAGTGCAACTTTGTGAGAGTCGCGAGAAAGGGTAAGTTGAAGTAAATTTGACGCATCTTTTCATCGCGAAATCAAAAGGAGCATCAATGGGTTACAGTCAACTTACCCAA
>JBFWPK010000031.1:0-37895 GCA_050250045.1 Pyrinomonadaceae bacterium
CTACGGAGCTGATCGGCAATTTTGGGATTAATGCTCCGTAGGAGCTAACTGTCTGTAGAAGTCGAATAGCAAAATTTGAGCAAGCCCCGTTAGGGGCGACCTTGCCAAATAACAGGCCGCTCCTACGGAGCTGGTCGGTAATTTTTGGATTAGTGCTACGGACAGGTCGCTCCTACGGAGCTGATCGGCAATGTTTTCGACTGCCCCTACGGACCTGATCGGCAATGTGCTTTTTGTCGATGCTACAGACAGGCCGCTCCTACAGAGCTAAAAACAGCGGCACGTCTCAAGTGTCCCACGGGTGTGGCGCACCTCGGTGTTGAAAATAAAGGGTTTAGCGGTATTTCTTGTGTTTTTTATTTTAATTCTCGCGGGACACTCTCGAAAATGGCGATAAGCCTTGTGTTTTCAATGGATAACATGGTTCAACATCCGTGGGACACTCGTGGGACACGGCTTATGCTAGAATGCGAATGATAGTTTCGCCCGACATTTGGAAATGAGCTCAGCACAAATGGAAAGGCCCGACTCGGCCTATGAAAAAGCCGTCGAGATGCTCCGACTCGAGGCGGCGGCGATAGAACGCGCCGCGGAACGGTTGGACGGAGCGGCCATCGAACGGGCCGTGTCGATCATCTCCGAGTGCGGCGGCAAAGTGATCGTTACCGGCACCGGAAAATCAGGTGTCATCGCGCAAAAGATCGCTCAAACCCTGACCAGCACCGGCACGGTCGCGATCTTCCTTCACCCGTCGGACGCGATCCACGGCGGCCTCGGCGTCGTTACGTCAGGCGATGTGGTGATAGCGCTTAGTCATTCAGGCGAGACCGACGAGATCCTGGCCATGATGCCGACGCTTAACGCAAGAGCGGTGCCGATAATCTCGATAGTCGGGAATCTCTCGTCAAGCCTCGCGCGGCAATCTGACGTTGTGCTCGAGGCCTCGGTCGATCGCGAGGCGTGCCCGTTGAACCTGGCACCGACTACATCGACAACCGTCGCATTAGCTATCGGCGATGCGGTCGCGATGACGCTGATGGAGTTGCGGGGCGTGACCGAATCTGATTTTGCCGTCAACCATCCGGCGGGGCGTTTGGGCAAACGGCTGACGCTGCGTGTAAGCGATCTGATGCACGTTTGCCCGAACGTCGATCTCGGCACCAGCTGGCTCGAGGTGGTCCGGGCGATCTCGAAGCACGCTCTCGGGGCGGTTACGGTCGCCAATGAAGGAGGCGATCTGGTTGGGATCATCACGGACGGAGACCTTCGGCGTACGATCGAGCGGTCCGCTGAAGACGGGCTTGACGGTCTGACGGCCGAACAGATGATGACCCCCGGGCCGATAACCACATCGGAAACCTCGCTCGCGTATGATGCGTTGAGGTTAATGGAAGACCGCCCATCGCAGATCTCTGTCCTGCCGGTCGTTGATGGCAATGGCGGATGCGTCGGGCTGATCCGGCTTCACGACATCGTTAAGAGCGGCTTGTCATAACCGCCTCGCCTCAAACGGATGCGCAACGCGCGTGCCTCGGATGTCATCAAACGCCTGCGTCCGCAATTGCGTTTTATGCAATGGCCGTCAGCAATAATCGGTATGAAGCTTAAGTATTTATCCACAGCCGCACTTTTCGTGGCTGTCGCTTCCGTTTCAATCTTCGCCCAGAAGCCCGAGGTGACGATCAGCCTAAACGAATCCTTTTTCGATTCTTTTCTCGACGCGGTGTTTGAGAATGCATCGCCGATAGAATTTTCGATCGCCTCAAATGAAGGACAAACGTCGACACCGACCGCCGTGGCGAGCTTTGCGCCGAATCCGATGGCGTGCAGGGAAACGATCCAACTGCTCCGAGAAAGTAACGGCGTCAGGACCGCGGTGCGGTTTCGTGATGGCAGGATCATGGTCCCGCTTGCGTTTACGGGCAGCTATAATCCGCCGTTTGTCGGGTGCGTCTCATTCTCAGGCGTGGCCGATACGGTCATCGATCTCGAGTTTGATCAGCAAAATCAACGCCTTCTCGCGCGGGCGCGTGTATTGAATGTTGCCCTCAATGGTACAGGCGGTGTCGGCGGTTCGCTGATCGCGAAGCTTGTACAAGGCTCGATAGACAAAAAGGTCAACCCGATCGAGATCCTGACGCTCGACAAGGTGTCGTTTCTCCTGCCGGTTCGCAACAACGTAAACATTCGAATGAAGGCGGCCTCCGTAAGGCACGAGGTGGTGAACGGTGCACTGAATGTTATTATCGCGTACGATTTTGTGAAGGCCTAAGCTTAAGCTTCCGATGGAGAACTCACGAAACGGCATTCTCGCAATATCGGCCGACCTTTGCTCTCAGATCGCCAAGAGTGCGCTCATGGCGGTGCCGCCGATTCGACGGTGGCGGATCAGGCGGCCGCGCACGAGTTTTTACATCGGCGATACCGATGCATATTTGGAGAACAATGCCTTTCCCGGCCTGAATCTGCTGATCGAGCATACGGGCGAGATCCAGGGCAGCTCGATATGTGAGATCGGGGCCGGCGACTTCCTGACATCGGGCCTGAGCATGCTGGCCGCCGGGGCAAGGTCGTACACTGTGATCGACCGCTTCCCGGGTGATTACTCCGGTTCGACGGCAAAGGCGATGTACCGGAAAGTGGCAGACAATTGGGCAAGATATTTTCCTGACCGGCCGTGGGACAACTCGCTCGATCCGAACGTGTTTCCAGAGTGCTGCCCGGATCGGGTAACCCTGCTTCCACAGCCGATCGAAGACGCCGAGGTATCCGAGAAATTCGACATTGTTTGTTCATTTCAGGTGGGCGAGCATGTGTCGAACATCCGGGCATTCGCGGAGATGCACAACCGGCTTCTGAAGGCGGGCGGAGTCGCGGTCCATCGTGTCGATTTCGGCCCGCACGATGTTTGGTCGCATTATGCCGATCCGACAACGTTTCTTCGGTTTCCCGAATCGATCTGGAAGCTTTCGGGTTCAAACCGGGGGATACCAAACCGCCGCCGCCATCACGAGTTCGTCGATGCATTTCAGAGCGCCGGGCTTCAGGCCGAAGTGCTGTATACGGAAGCATTCGATGAGGCGACGATCGACTTTCAACGGCTGAACAGCCGGTTCCGTTCGATGCCGGCCGAATCGCTGTTGGTGAAGACTGCGATCTATCGCCTGCGGACGGTCTGATCGATCATTTGATGGAAAGGATCGCAATACTGCCGCCGAACTTTCGCATGCCAGGGATCAGCGAACAGGCGGCATCGTCGAACTTGCCAAGATACCAATGAAGCCGTTTCATGGTGGGCAGGCCGAATTTTTCGAGTGCGATCAGCGGATAACGCGTAAGCGTTCCGTGCTGGATTCGTTTGGAAGACGAGAACGACGAGTCAAGCGACGCAAGCCGCGGGCCGGTTAGCGGACGGCAATACGCATCCTCGCGTTTGCCTAGAAGTCGAGTACCGATGCCGTACAGCGGCGCACGCCACGGTTCGGTCGCGGCAAACCTGCCGCCCGGGCGAAGTACCCTTGCCGATTCGGGGAGAGCCAGGTCGGTGACCGTGTGGTGGAGACAGCCGCCGGTGTAGATCCCATCGAATGAGTTTGAAACTATCGGAAGCTCCTCGGCGATCGCGACCGCAACGTGGAATCGGCCGCCAACGCCGACAGAATGAGCAAGCCGGGCGGCGATCCTCGCTTCGTCGAGCATTGGTGTTATCAGCCACGCCTCGGCCGCACCGGCCATTGCGAATTTGATCGCGTGTGTCCCCGATCCGCCGAGCTGCATCACACGCTTTCCGGCGACTTCAAGATGTTCGTAGCCTTCCCATTGGGCCGCGAGATCGTGCGGCGTATCTACCCACCGGCTCCACGGAGCGGGAAACGTCCGGCGTTCGTTCTCAGTGGCCGCCATTTCGGTCGGGAGGATCGATTCCGCGCCGCCTGTCTCCAGTTTCTCTATCGTGCTCGATGCTCGCGAATCGTAAAATGCCATCTCTTCGTACGCTTCGGCGTAACGAGGGTCAGTAAGATCGAATTGAAGAAGTTCGCTGTCAATTGCGAGTGATTCAGGTGCGAGCAGTACTGGAATGCCGTCCACGATCGGGTAGGCACATGAAAGGTCCTCTCGGAGCAGAACGGTCTCGGTCACGCCAGCGGGCTTAGAATCGATTCCGCGGGCGTTCGGCAAAACGGCCCTCGCCTTCAACTCGCCGCCCATAAGACGCTCGGCCTCCTCGCGGGGGACTTGCGTCAGCGGAAGCTTGGTCGCAGGGCAAACAAACAGATTTTCGAGATCGGAACTGCCTTCACGGTACATACGAATACTTGGGGCCGAAGTCCGGCGAACCAAGCATCGATGATATTGAAATCGTCCGAACGATACAACATCGCCGTTGAACGAGCGACTGTATTTGTAGATCATAAAACGCTTTATTATCCTCTACTGAATGGCTCAACCGCTTGTCGCGATCATTGGCCGGCCGAATGTCGGCAAATCGACCCTGTTCAATCGATTGACAGGGACGCGGAAGTCTATTGTCGGCGACGAGCCGGGCATCACGCGCGACCGTATTTTCGGAGATGTCGATTGGAAGTCGAAAAACTTCGAGCTGGTCGACACCGGCGGGATCGTGCCGGACGATGAGGCGATCATCCCCGCAAATATCTTCAAGCAGGCCGGTTTTGCGATCGAGAAGGCGCAAGCGATCGTGTGGGTTGTTGATGCTCGTGCCGGCGTGACGCCGCTGGATGAGGAGATATCGGTCTTCCTGCGGAATATCGGGAAGCCGGTCTTTATCGCCGCAAACAAGGCCGAGAGCCGCAAGGTCGAGGACGAGGCGTCGGAGTTTTACCGGTTCGGTTTTGACCTCACGCCGCTTTCCGCGGAACACGGCACGTCGGTCGGCGATCTGCTCGACAAGGTTTTTGAGACGCTCACGTTCGAGGAAGAGGTTGAAGAATCACCCGGACGTGAGATAAAGCTTGCGATCATCGGGCGTCCGAATGTCGGGAAGTCGTCGCTCCTGAACAGCATTCTCGGTGAGGAGCGCGTGATCGTTTCGCCGATCGCCGGAACGACACGCGACGCGATCGACACTGAGCTTGAGGTGGACGGCCAGCGGTTTCTTTTGATAGACACGGCCGGTATTCGCAGGAAAGGCAAGACCACCGAAATGGCGGAGAAGCTGTCGGTCGTGATGGCGCGAAAGGCCTTGGAGCGGGCAGACGTTGCCGTGCTGGTGATCGACGCCGTTGAGGGCGTGGCGAACCTTGATGCGAGCATTGCCGGCTATGCCGTGGATTCGGGCTGCTCGGTCATCATCGCGGTGAACAAATGGGACGCGGTCGAGGAGAAGGAGACGAACACGATCTATGAATTTGAACGCGGCCTGCGGCGGCAGATGAAGTTCCTCGATTGGGCACCGATCGTGCCGATCTCGGCCCTGACGGGCCAGCGGGTCACGAAAATTCTCCCGATGGCGGCCCGGGCGAACGAGGCGAGAAACTTTCGCGTTCCTACCTCGCAGCTCAACAAGTTCTTTGAGGAAAGCATCGCTCAACCGCGTGGCGGCACTGCACCGGCTCCGGTAAAAGGCGGTGTTTCAAGGCTGAAAGTGCAGTACATTACCCAGGGCGGCGTGCGTCCGCCTTTGTTCGTCTTATTCACCTCCGGTGGAAGCAAGGCCGGGCTGCACTTTTCGTATCTGCGGTATATTGAGAATCGGCTGCGCGAAGCGTTCGAGTTTTTTGCTACGCCGATCAGGCTGAAAGAGAGGCACAAGACGAGAAAGAAGAACTGATCACTGGCATGGACATAGTTCTACTGATCCTAAGGTTGATACTCTTCGGCGTATTCGCTGTTGCGGGCATTTCGAAACTCCTCGACCCTGAAGGCGCCAAGAAGGCTATGCGCGACTTTGGGACGCCTGACGAGTTTACGGGCTTTTTCGCGCTCGGCCTTCCGTTTGCGGAGATCGTGTTCGCCGTATGCCTGCTGTTCGTAAGTATGTCGTGGGTGGGAGCGGCCGGTGCACTGCTCTTGTTGACGACTTTCATTGGCGGGATGATCTGGCAAATGGCACAGGGAAATGCTCCCGACTGCCATTGCTTCGGGCAGGTGCATAGCGAACCGGTAGGGAAAAAAAGTCTGATCCGGAACATTGTTTTTGCCGTGATGGCCCTAGTTCTTTTATTCGCCGGACGCGATAACCAGGGACGCGATCTTGCCGCCACTGCTGGTGGGATGGTGCAGATGGTGCTGATCCTGTTCCTTGTGGTCCTCGGCGTTCTGCTTCTTGGGTATTTGGTCCGGGTTGCGGCCCAGCAGAACGAGATAATGCGGCGGCTTGGGATACTTGAGGTCGCGTCCTCCGACCCGGCCGCCGTTGAAAGGAATGACGCGGGAGATCCTTCGGACGGCCTCCCGATCGGTGCGCCGCTCCCTGATTTTGCGATTCCCGATCTGAATGGCCGAATAATTCGCTTTGAGAATCTTCTCGCTGAGAACAAACCGCTTCTTTTTCTGTTTGTTGGTGCCGAATGCGCTCCGTGCGAATCACTATTGCCTGAGATATCTGAATGGGAAGCGGCACTGTCGGACAAACTGAGGCTTATCTTTGTTTCCCACGGAAGTGCGGCAGCGAACAAGACAAAATTCGCGACTGATCCCGCGCGACTGGTGCTGATCGAAGACGATCGAGAGTTTGCCGTTTCGGTCGGTGCGAAATGGACTCCTACGGCACTATTTGTGGATTCGAGTGGAAATGTTGCCAGTCACGTGGCCCCCGGAGACCGTGCCATTCGCCGTCTGATCGAACAGATCAAGATGAGCGATCTGAGGGCTCCATTCCTTTATTTCCTCGGCCTCAACGGTGACCGCCCGCCGAACATTGGCGAAACCGTACCGGCATTCAGCGTAACCGACATTGGCGGCCGCGAAATTACGAAAGAATTCCTTATCGGCCGGCAAACTCTTGTTGCCTTCTCCAGCCCGACCTGCGGGCATTGCGCCGAGCTCATGGGTGAGATCCGCGAATGGGAGAACGGTCGCGAGTCGGGCGCTCCGCAGATCATCATTTTCTCCGATGGCGACGAGGAGGAGGAACGAGAACTCGGCATCAAGTCCCCGATAATAATTGACAAGGACTACGCAACGGCCGCAAAACTCGGCATGCGGGGCGTTCCGTCTGCCGTCTTGATCGACGAGTCCGGGACAATCGTGACCGAGGCGGCGATCGGCTCCAAGAACATCTGGTCGCTGATCGGGCGGATATGAGATTCGCCCGAATACTGGTTTCTCGCGAGACGGCGAGGAGGGGCTTCAGCCATAGCGACGACACGGTTATTTTTCGGGTTCCATAGAACCGTTGAGAAACCTATTTCCGACGATCCCCAAAGCTCTCATTCTGTTCCTTCTTATTCCTCTTGTTCTGTGTTTGGGCTGTTTTGACCATCGACCAGGAGGAGAAAGAAGGGGAAAGTATGAAGAGACTTGAGACGTACAAGAAGCTTTGCAAAGACCTCTGTTGCTGAACTTATTCGCTTTGATCTATGCAGCGTGCTATCGACTGGCAAATCCTGGCAACTGACGGCGAGGCGCGGAGCGGCGTTTTAACGACCCGTCGCTCCGTGATCGAAACACCGGTGTTCATGCCGGTTGGCACGCAGGGCGCGATGAAGGGTGTGCGCTTTGAATGGCTGGAAGACGAACTGGATGCGCGGATCATTCTTGGAAATACGTATCATCTGTTCCTCCGCCCTGGTGTCGAGGTGATAAAGCGTTTCGGCGGGCTGCACAAATTTTCGACGTGGAACCGCTCGCTCCTGACGGATTCGGGGGGGTTTCAAGTCTTTTCGCTGACCGACCTGCGAAAGCTGACGGAAGAAGGCGTCGAATTCAGATCGCACCTTGACGGAAGCAAGCAGTTTCTTTCACCGGAAGTTTCTATGGATGTCCAGGCGGCCCTTGGGTCGGAGATCGCGATGGTTTTCGACGAATGTCCGCCCGGCGATGCGGACAAGGATGCGACCCGACGAAGCCTCGAGCTAACTGCTCGCTGGGCGCGAAGGTCGAAGGTGCGGTTCGATGAACTTCAGGCTGCCTTCTTGTCAGAACCGGCGGCAGTAGCCGATGGTTCAATGCGGTTCGTCGGCGATACGGGGGTTCCAGCAGTCAATATTCAACCAGCGGCTGCCTCCGCCGGTTCCGACCTATCAGGCCGGCAGGCGCTTTTCGGGATCGTACAGGGTGCGGGGCATTTTGACCTTCGGCAGGAAAGCCTCGAAAGGACGGTTGAGATCGGGTTTGACGGATACGCTATCGGAGGATTGAGTGTTGGCGAGGAAAAGAGCGTCATGTACGGCGTGCTCGAATATCTCGCTCCAAAGATGCCTTCGGACAGGCCGCGGTATTTGATGGGCGTCGGCACGCCTGAGGACCTGATCGAGGCCGTTGGGCACGGCGTGGATATGTTCGACTGCGTGATGCCGACGCGGAATGGACGGACCGGCGGCGCGTTTACGTCACGCGGGAAGATCAACATTCGCAACGCCAAATTCATCAACGACGACACACCGCTCGACCCGGACTGCAGTTGCTCAATTTGCCGACGTTACGCGAAAGGATACATTCGCCACCTCTACCAGGCGGGCGAGATGAACGCGGCGACGATGATCTCGCACCACAATCTGGCTTTTTACCTTGACACTATGTTTAAGGTTAGGCAATCTATCAAATCCGGCTCGTTCGCCCGGTTCCGTGGCGAATTTCTCGACAAATTACGGGAAAATGAAGGCCAAATTGTTTGATATCCGGTATTCTAGGGTATATTATCTAGTTTTGTTTTCCTGACGAGAGTATTGATGAATACATTTCTATTGTTTTTCCAAGACGGCGGCGGAGCCGGTTTGATCTGGACGATCCTGCCGTTTGTTTTTATTTTTGGAATTTTCTACTTTCTAGTCATTTTGCCTCAGAAGAAGCAAAAGCAGCAGCTCCAGGAAATGATCACGCAATTGAAGATCAATGACGAGGTTGTTACTAACGGCGGGATCATAGGCAGGATAAAAGAAGTTAAAGAATCCAGTTTCATCATCCTAAGCGCTGAGAAATCATTTCTCGAGATAGGGAAGAGCGCGGTCGTCGGTAAGAAAGCTGAATAAGATCCAGGAAGTACGTAGGGAATAGCTCATAGCCATCGCCTATTTGTCCGGTCGCTTTTGCGGCGGAACTCCACCAAACAGTAATGAAGAACAGCAGTCTGAAGATAAGGGCCATCATCATCCTCGTGGTGACGCTGGTAGGTATTTATCTGGTCATCGGTCCGCGCGGTACGCTGACGAAGCAGGATTTCTCCTGGGCAGGCATCAAGAAGAACCTGGCCGAGAACATCAGCCTCGGGCTTGACCTTAAGGGCGGATCGCATCTGGTCATGCGGGTGAAGACAGATGAGTACCTGCAAACGATGACGGAGAACAGCGGCCAGGCGGCCCTGACGGCACTCAAGGATGCAAACATTGCCGTTGCCGGCAACAACGTCGTGGCAGAGAATGGGACCTACAGCGTTTCCATTACGGCCCAGGACCCGGCACAGATGCAGGCCCTGATCGATGCGGTGAAGCAAAAGGTCGATTTTGTTAACTGGAGCGAATCGACAAGCGGCGGCACAGTTACCTGGACGCTGCCCTCGCAGATGCAGACGCTGCTCAAGAGCCAGGCCGTTGACCAGGCATTGAAGATAATTGAGAGCCGGATCAATGCTTTCGGCGTCAAGGAACCTACCCTGCAGCGTCACGGATCGGAATCGTCGGGGCAGATCCTTTTGCAGATGCCGGGCGTTGATGACCCCGAACGGGTCAAAAATCTGTTGAACGCCGATTCAAACCTTCAGCTGATGAAGGTTGTCGGGCCGCCGAATCCGGCGGCAGTGCAAACATACCCGACGGAGCAGGCAGCCCTCGCATCGCTTGGCGGTGCGGCCCCGCCGAACCGGAAGGTGCTGGAATACATCGACCGCGAGGCAGTTGCCTCAGCGGGTGCCGACCCAAACACGCCGGTTCCAAAGCAATATGTCGTCGTTGAATACCCGGCGGTGGTCGACGGCAGCGAACTTCGGGACGCGAACGCCGTGTCTCGCACCGGGAACGAAAGCGACTTTCAGATCTCGTTCTCGCTCAAGCCAGCTGGTGCCGCGAAGTTCGGCGACTGGACGAGTAAGAACATCAACAATTATATGGGCGTTGTGCTGAACGATCAGGTCAAATCGATCGCCTATATCCGATCGCGCATCGACGACCAGGGCGAGATCTCTGGAAAATTTACCAAATCGGATGCTGAGGACCTTGCGCTAACGCTCCGTTCGGGAGCACTGCCCGCGAAGATCGAGTATCAGGAAGAGCGGACGGTCGGGCCCAGCCTCGGAGCCGATTCGATCCGTGCGGGCGTTACGGCGTCAGTAGCGGGATTGATCTTTATCGTCCTGTTTATGCTGGTCTACTATCGCGGGTCGGGGATTAACGCGGTCATCGCGTTGGTCCTGAATTTGATCCTGACGCTCGCGGCGCTCATCATGCTTGATTCGACGCTAACGCTGCCGGGAATTGCCGGATTGATCCTGGGCATCGGTATGGCGGTCGATTCCAACGTGCTTATATTTGAACGCATGCGCGAAGAACTTCGCGCGGGGCTGGGCGTGGCAAAGGCTGTCGACATCGGCTTTGACCGCGCCTTCATCACGATCATCGATACACATGTGACCACGATCATTGCGGCGGTGATCCTGTATATGTACGGCTCTGGCCCGATCCGCGGATTTGCGGTCACGCTTATACTTGGGCTGCTCATTAACCTTTTCTCGGCGGTATTCGTATCCCGGACCATCTTCATGTGGCTTCTGCAGCGGAACCCGGAGATGAAGAAATTAAGTATTTAAGTATCTGCGATTTGATCCCTTGATCGGCGATCGCGAACGATCGCGGATCGCCAATGCAGATCGAGAGTAAACAGAATGTTCCAAATTCTTCATGACATAAATGTCGACTGGATGGGCTGGCGAAAGCCGCTCGTGGCCGTGTCGATCGTTATTCTGATTGCCGGCCTCGTGTCGGCCATCGGGCGACAGGCGGTTGACGGCGGAACCGATGCCTTCAATCTCGGCGTCGATTTTCAGGGTGGTACCGTTGTGACCGCGAAATTCCGGCAAAAGCCTGCGGTTGACGACATTCGCTCAGCGCTGGAGACGGTTGGGATCAGCGAGGCGATCATTCAGGAGTCTACCGACAAGAATGACGAGGTGCTGATAAAGGTGCCGAATATGGGCGCCCGGGAAGAGTGCCCCGGAACGGATGAAGCGGGCCGATGCCTGGTGAAGAGCGCGCTTGACACGACATTTGGAAAGGAGGCCGAAGGCGGAACTCAGCTTGATCAGGATGAGGCCGCCGTCTACAAGATAATTGGAACAGACGCGGTCGGGCCTGTCGCCGGGGCCCAGCTTCGCAACCAGGCAGTTATCGCTACACTGCTCGGGATGGTCGGTATCCTGCTGTTCATCGCGTTTCGATACGACTGGACGTACGCGGCGGGAGCTGTGATCGCCGTGTTTCACGACGTGCTTGTGACTCTTGCGTTTTTCACCGTGTTTCAGTGGGAGATCAGCCTTACCGTACTCGCGGCCTTGCTGACGCTTGTTGGTTTCTCGGTAAATGACTCGATCGTTATCTTTGACCGCATTCGCGAAAATCTCTCGCTGCATCGGGATAAATCTCTCTATCAACTCACGAACGATTCGATCAACCAGACGATGTCGCGGACCGTGGTGACGAACGGGCTTGTTTTTCTTTCGGTACTCGCCCTTGTGCTTTTTGGGGGAGAAGTGCTTCGCGGCTTTTCACTTGCACTGTTCGTCGGATCGATCACGGGTACCTATTCGACCATCGCCATCGCAAGCCCGATCGCGATCTGGTGGCAGAGCAAACTCGGCATCGGACAGGTAAAAGAAGTGGCCCTTCAGTCGCAGGGCGAAAAGATGGCGTCGGCGTCGAGACGCTCGGTGACGCGACGCCCGGTGACCCGTTAGTTGAGTTCTTTGCCGAGGCTTCGGCATGCTTTTCGGTGAGGTCCGATCGGCCCGGTTTGATGGAAATGATAAATTTCTATCCAGCCGGGCTTGATTATTCTTGACATTCGGCGGCTAAGTATTTAGACTGCTTAACGTTGCTGGTCAATTAAGATTTTGTCTCTGCTTTTCACGCGTGGTGTTTTAGGCTTACGCGATGAATGTGGAACTTCTTGTATCCGTTGCCGGCATGATTTCGATTGCCCCACGTTGGTATTAAAAAGGACCACAATCAATAGAAGCAGGAACGGTGAAGTTGTTGTTCGTTCCGCTTAGGAGCGAATATTACAACGTCCGGGATAGTTTTTCTCATCTAATGAGAAAGTGCAAAAGTTGCAGCCCTTGACCTAGTTTGGCACCGAAGTAAGGGAGGAATTTACGATGTTAGATCAGTTAGTAGAATCAAAAAGTCATGCCGGCGAAGACACAAGGCGCGGCGGATTGCTGCTGACGACCTTCGTGGTTATGGTGACGGTCCTGTTGAGCGCCTATCTCTACAGCCTTTTTGCCAAGGACTACGGAATGGGCGGCGATGAGCTTTCGCTGGAAACGCTTGTTGCCCCGCCGGTCATTGAAGATACGCCGGAACCCGAGCCGGAAAAGCAGCCCGAAAAAAAGGAACCGGATGTTGACGTTCGCAAGGAGCTGATCCAGAACATTATGTCCTCGCCGGTAAAGCCTCCTGAGGTTACCAGCGTTCAGCGGAATCCGGTCAAGGAAATGCGGCTCGACCGCTTTACGAAGATCGGATCGACGGATTCGGACACAGGCCAACAGATCGATCCCGGTGCGGCACGCGTAGTTAGCTCGGGCGGAACCGGAAGCGGAGGAGGCGATCCTGACGGCGCCGGTTCAGGCGATGCGCCGCCGCCGCCGCCGCCACCGCCGCCGCCTAAGAGAGAGCCGCCTAAGACGATATCCGGAGGCGTCCTTAACGGCAAGGCCACGAGCCTTCCAAAGCCGCCATATCCGCCGGCTGCCAGGGCCGTACGTGCCAGTGGTGCCGTCAGTGTTCAGGTGTTGATTAGTGAATCCGGCAGCGTCATTTCGGCTAACGCGGTAAGCGGCCACCCGCTCCTTCGTTCAGCGGCGGAATCCGCGGCCAAGCGGGCCCATTTTAGCCCGACACTGCTTTCGGGCCAACCTGTTAAGGTTTCCGGAGTTATCACCTACAATTTCGTTCCGTAAGGCGAACGACGTCACAGGGGAGCGGCGGGCCGTTCCCCTTCAAGTATCCAGAACAAACGCAATAATAAATTCTCGATTTCATTGGAGGAAAAACCATGAC
The DNA here is from genome assembly GCA_050250045.1 of Pyrinomonadaceae bacterium. Classification (GTDB taxonomy): domain Bacteria; phylum Acidobacteriota; class Blastocatellia; order Pyrinomonadales; family Pyrinomonadaceae; genus OLB17. The sequence continues at coordinate 13,392 of JBFWPK010000031.1, forward strand.
CCTTTTAGCAAGCCTTATCGGATCGGACTTCCTGGGCTTATTTCTAATGTTCACTGCCGATGGCAAGAACCCGTTCTCGATCTATGACATCGTCAAGAGTCTGACGATACCAGGCTGGTGCGTTATCGCCATTCTGCTTATTCAGTCGGTGTACATGATCGCCGTCGGGATCGAACGCTACCTCACCTACAGCAAGGCCAAACAGCAATCGCGGCAGTATGCTCCGAAAGTTGCAATGGCCCTTAAGAACAGCAACATAGATGAAGCGATAAGTATCAGTGATCGCCACAAGGATTCGCACCTCGCGATGGTCGTTTCATCCGGCCTGAAGGAATTTGCGGCCCACCAGGGCAACGCGGATATCTCGGCCGATGAGATGGAAGCCTCGAAACGGGCGCTTGACCGTGCTATTGCGGTTAAGACCGCGGAACTCAAGCGCGGCCTCGCCGGGCTGGCGACGGTCGGTTCGACCGCTCCGTTCGTGGGGCTGTTCGGAACGGTGGTCGGCATCATCGGAGCATTCGTTGGACTGGCGCAGGCAGAAAATGCCGGTATCGCCGCGGTCGGCGGAGCTATCGCCGAGGCCCTTGTCGCTACCGCTTTCGGTATCGCCGTGGCCGTTCCCGCCGTGTGGCTTTTCAATTATTTCACCAACAAGGTGACCAGCTTTGGCGTGGAGATGGAAAATTCGGCATCCGAATTGGTCGATTACTTCATCAAACAACGCACAAAGGCTTTGAAGGGCTAATGATGGCTATCTGCATTAGGTAAGTTTTTAAGGAGAGATTCTGCCATGGGAGCACAAATCGGCGGAACAGGTGAATATAACTCGGAGATCAATGTAACCCCGATGGTTGACGTGATGCTCGTGCTGCTGATCATCTTTATGATCGTCACGCCATTGCTTCAACAAGGGGTTACCGTAAACATCCCGCGTGATATGAACTCGCCAGTTGAGGACGCCGACATTACGAAAGATACGTCGGTGGTGATCTCGATCCCGGACAATAATAACTTTTTCGTCGGCAAGGAACAGTTTCCGCTGGACCGGCTGGGCGAGAAGGTCTCGACCATGATGAAGGACAAAGCGCCCGATAAGCGCATTGTTTACATCAAGAGCGGAGTTGAGGTGAATTACGGGACGGTGGTCGAGGCTATAGACATTATCCGTAAACAGGATATAGACAAGATCGGGCTGGTTGCCGACAAGAAGAAGGGCGGTGCCGAGACGAACTGAATCGGGCCCGAAGGAGTAAAGCAATATGGGAATGTCAGGAGGCGGTTCCAAGGATGGAGCTACACCGCAGATCAACGTAACCCCATTGATCGACGTTTTGCTTGTGCTTTTGATCATTTTTATGATCATTACGCCGGTCAAGCCAAGCCGTTTTGAGGCGAAGGTGCCGGCGGAGCCAAAGGATCAGCCGCTGACGGATGTTAAGCCTAACCCGCTGACCCTCGTCGTGGCGATCAATAAGGACACAAAAGCGGTTACGCTCAACAATGCCGCCGCGGGCGATGTTAGCGACGTGAGCGCACTTACGCAGCAGCTTGAAGAAATATTCAAGCAGAGGTCGAACAACGGCGTATTTCGTGAGGGCACGAACGAGGTTGAGAAGACCATCTTTATCAAGTCGCCGACCTCCATCCGGTACGGCGATGTTGTGAAGGTGATCGACGCCGCTAAAACCGCGGGTGCGTCGCCGATCGGGCTGCAGATCGACGATCTGACCGAATAATAGTGTTTAGCGCGGCCCGGCCGAGTGTGTCGGGCCGTCTTTCCTAAGATCTAATAGTTAATGGAGTCGAAAATGAGATCTTCTCGTTTGGGAATATTTGTATTACTTCTACTTGCAGTATTTCTAACCTCTAATTGCGGATATTACAACCGGATCATGGCCCGGAAGAATCTGGTCGATGGTTCCCTCGCCTATAAGGAGCGAAAGTTCGAGGTGGCCGAGGACCTTTTCCGCCGAGCGGCGGCACGTGACCCCGAAGGTGCTACAGAGGAAGGGAGAACCGCACAGGTTTTTCTCGCTCGAACCCTTCATTCGCGTTACATCGGTGATCGAAAGAGGACTGAACTTGCCGAGCAGGCAATGGCCGAGTATAAGAAGGCACTTGCCCTTAATAAGGATGATCAGAGTTCTTATAAGGCGGTTGCCAGCCTGTACGAAAATCTTCAGAAGCCCGACGAATGGAAGACATGGGTGACTGAGCGTGCGAACATGGCGGGCATCAAACCTGAGTACCGGGCCGAGGCACTGACCGCTCTTGCCGCGAAACAGAACACATGCGCGAATGAGGTGTCTGATACGCCGGAAACCAAGAAAACGGTCCAAAAGGACGGGAAGGACGTCTATCAGTTCGTCAAGCCCGCGAATGAAGCCGATTTTCAGCGGATGAAAGCGTGTGTGGATGAAGGCCTTGGTCTGATCGAACAGGCCGTCGCACTTGAGCCGGAGGTGGTCAAGACCGCGGGAAGCCTCAATCCGAAGGCCATGTCGGATGCCGAACTCAAATCGAACCTTGATCTGCTCAAGTCGTTCGAATCCGCTCGTTCATACAGGGCCAGCTTGCTTATCCAGAAATCGCGAGTCGCCGAAATGGAGGGTAACGAGGCCGGGCGTGAGACTCTGAAGGGCCAGGCTGATGAAGCAAAGGCCGCCTTCACTTCGCTCGCGGGAGCGGTCAAGGCTCTGCAGGACGAGATCGACGCACGAAAGGCAGCCGCCGAAGAAGCTGAGAACGCGAACGCGAACAAGGCCAGCAAGTAGTCCTTTATTGATCCAGACCGAAAGGTGATGCTCAAAATCGAGAAATCGAGCATCACCTTTCTGCATCTAATATTTAGATCAGGGCCCGACGCGGTAGCGGCAGGCCTCCTGTTATCGACCGCGAGTTTTGAATGCCGGCCTCACTTTTTCGGCATGCCTAAAAACTAAGACCGGCCGCTGCCGCGTCCCGGTCTCGACATCGACCGATGATCCGCATTGAAGATGTCATTGCGAAGGTAGAAGCTAACCGGCCGGATCCGGACATAGACCTTATCCGGCGGGCCTATTTGTTTTCCGCGCTCCACCACCGCGGCCAGAAGCGTGCCTCTGGCGAACCGTATCTTGTTCATCCGCTTGAAGTTGCCGACATCCTCGCGGATATGCGATTGGATGAGGTGAGTGTGTCCACGGGCCTTCTTCACGATGTTGTCGAAGATACGCTTGTCGATCTTGGCAGCATTCGGTCCTACTTCGGCGAAGAGATCGAACACCTTGTCGACGGCCTTACCAAGATCGCCCACATAAGTAACCTCTCAAAAGAACGACAGCAGGCCGAGAACGTCCGTAAGATGGTGCTGGCAATGATCACGGACGTTCGCGTCGTGCTGATCAAGCTTGCGGACCGGCTTCACAACATGCGAACGATGCAGTATTTGAAGCCGGAAAAGCGGCAGCGCATCTCGCAGGAAACGCTTGACATCTATGCTCCTATCGCCCACCGCCTCGGGATGGGTAAGATGCGAAGCGAGCTGGAAGATCTTTCCTTCCAGAATCTCTATCCCGACGAATACCGCAGACTCGCAAAGGATGTCGACGCTCGCCGCCCTGAACTTGAAGCCACCCTTGATCGTATCCGCGAAACTATAATCTCAAGGCTCGACGAGAATGGCGTACCGTTCGTCGAGGTCCAGGGCCGCGTCAAACGGCTCTACTCGCTTTGGAAGAAGCTCAAACGACAGAAGATCGCCATTGAACAGGTCTATGACCTGATCGCGGCCCGCATCATTACGCCGAACGACCGAAAGTATTGCTACCTTACCCTGAGCGTCATTCACGACACCTGGACGCCCGTGCCCGAGCGGTTCAAAGACTGGATAGCGATCCCGCGGGACAATCTTTATCAGTCCCTGCACACGTCCGTTATCGGCGACGGCGGCCAGGCATTCGAGGTTCAGATCCGCACCGAAGAGATGCATCACATCGCCGAGGAAGGCGTCGCCGCCCACTGGAAGTACAAAGAGCGGCGGCTCGGCTCGCTCGAGGACGACGAAAGCCTTGACGAACTTCGAAAGACCGTTGAACGACTCCTTTTGCCGTTGGTCGAAGATAGCAAGGGAAATGAGGACTCGGAAGATTTTATCGAATCGCTCAAACTGGACCTTTTTCCAAAGGACGTCTATGCATTCACGCCGATGGGGAAAGTTATTCAGTTGCCGCGTGGTGCAACGCCGGTCGATTTTGCATACGCGATCCACTCCGAGGTTGGCGACTCATGCACCGGGGCGAAGATCAACGGGCGCATCGTTCCCCTCAGAACGCAGCTGCAAAACGGCGACGTGGTTGAGATCCTGACCACAACGAACTCAAAACCGACGCGCGACTGGCTCAACTATGTGGTCACGTCCAAGGCCCGGAACCGCATCAGGCACTGGATATCGGAGCAGCAGAGGGCCGAGTCGATCGAGATAGGCAGAAAGCTGCTCGAAAAAGAATCGGACCGTTTCCACGTCTCGCCCAAAAAACTTATCAACAACGAGGCCGAGATGAAGCGGATCGCCAACGACTACGGCCTTAGCCGATCGGACGATCTGCTCGCCTCGATCGGCTACGGAAAGACGCTTCCGCGGAATGTTCTCTCAAAGTTTCTCGGGGCCGAAAAGTTTGCTGAGCTTGACCCGGAGAAACGAAAGGAGACCCGCATCGAGACCGGGATGAAGGCGGTCAAGCGGCTGATCGGCCTCGGCGAGGATGCGATACTCGTTAAGGGTGTGGACAATCTTCTCACGACCCGTGCCCGCTGCTGCAACCCGCTCCGCGGCGAAGATATCATTGGCTATATTTCACTCGGAAAAGGGATCGTTGTTCACAACAAGCGGTGCAAGAATGTCACTCAGCTGATGGTGAACAAGGAGCGGATCGTCGAGGTGGAGTGGGCAAAGAGCGATCAAAAAGAGGTCCAATCGGTTCGGATAATGGTGACCACCGAGGACCGCACCGGAATGCTCGCTGGAATTACTAACGCGATCGCCGAGATCAAGACAGGAATTCGCGACGCCCGTGCAAATGTTTCGCGCGACGGCCAGGGGCTGATCGAAGTCACGGTCGAGGTCTTCGACAAGAAGCATCTTGATCGTGTGCTCGGGGCCATCCAGCAAGTTCCCGGCGTCATCGCGGTCGAAAGGATCAACGCCTGATCGAGCTCAATCGCCCTCTCAGCAGGCCGCGGTTGAGGGCACAGCTTTGTTTGCCTCATTTGGCGCCCGTTGAAGTTCAAACCGAACAACTGCCGAACGCGCCGGTCACCCCGCTTTTATTTTGCTCAAGTTTTTGCTACAATTCGCGTTTTGCTTAAAGTAAACCATTAGGTGATATTGGCGGGAAATGAAACAAGTTATTTCAACAGAGAATGCTCCTGGAGCGATCGGCCCTTATTCGCAAGCGATCAAGGCGGGAAGCATGATCTTTTGCTCGGGCCAGATCCCTATCGATCCGGGAACCGGCGATTTTGTTTCGGGCGGAGTGGCCGAACAGACCGAGCAGGTATTCATTAACCTGAAGGCCGTCCTTGCGGCCGCGGGAGCTTCGCTGGACGACGTGGTAAAGACCACCGTGTTCCTTGCGGACATGAACGAGTTTGCGGCGATGAATGACGTGTACGCGCGGCATTTCACCGACAACAAACCCGCTCGCGCGACCGTACAGGCGGCGCGTCTTCCGCGTGACGCCCGGGTCGAGATCGAGTGTGTAGCCGTTGTGTAAAGATTACGCCCGTCCGGCGTGAAGAAATGCGGCCGGCCCGAAATGGCATTACGCGAAGGGGTAACGCAAGAAAACGAAAAACCAACCGCGGAAAGATTCAGCGGCTGGCAACGAAAAGAAGAGAATTGATATCAAAAACCCTACGCTGCTTTGATAATTTTGCCCGACTTGATGCAGCGGGTACAAACCTTGACACGGCCGTTACCGCCATTGGGCAGTTTTATACGGACCGGCTGAAGGTTCGGGTTGAAACGTCGTCGCGTCTTGTTATTAGCGTGGGAAACATTGTTTCCAAACTGCGGGCCTTTGCCGCAAACTTCGCATCGCTTTGCCATTTATAATTGCCTCCGAAAATTGGTGAGGTTTGTGAAATAATAATTTCAAAAACTCAAAACAGTCTTTATAACAAAAAAACGGTATCGCGGTCAAGCAGTCGCCGAAGAAGAGATACCTCCAAGGAGCAGATTCCACAGTGCATAAATTCACGTTTCGCATATCGGCGTTCATCGCCACGGCGTTGGCCGCTTTTGTTTTTTCATCGTGTTCGGACAGTCCCGTCGCAAACACCGCGCCTGGCGGTGTTGACCCGAACGAGGTAGCCGCCCGTGTCAACGGGAAAGAGATCAGATACGAAGAGGTCGAAAAAGGCGTTAAGGGCCAGTCCCAGGGCCAGGAGGCCTTATTCTCTCCGCTCGAACTTGCGTCGGCGCGGTTAAGCGTTCTTCAGCAGCTGATCCAAACCGAGGTGATGTTTCAGAAGGCTGAGAAAGAGGGAACTTTGCCGTCTGACGATGAAGTGACCACCGAGATGAACAAGCGGCGGACCGCAAGCGGCCTTTCCGCGGAAGAATTCCAGAAGCAAATGGACAAGGCCGGAGAGAACGAGCAGAGCTGGCGCCAGAACATTAAAAAAGAGGTCGCCCTGCAAAAGCTTCAGGAAAAGATCACCGGAAAGGTCGAATCGCCAAAGGATAAAGAGATCGAAGAGTTCTATAACGGGAACAAGGACCAGTTCAAGAACAAGCGAGGAGCACAGCTCGCCGCGATCGTGATCGACCCGGCTAACAGCGGCCAGGGCGACACCACAACGAACGAGGACCAGGCACGGGCAAAGGCGACCGAGATCTACAACCGTGCCGTCAGCGGGTCGGATTTTGCGACGCTCGCTCGCGAGGCCAGCGAAGATCTTCAGACGCGGGCGAATGGAGGTGATTGGCGTTATTTTACCGAGGATGAGCTGAAACAGACGTTCGGATCGCAGGTCGCTGACCTGCTGATGAGTAAACTGCAAAACGGCCAGATCGTACCCGCGGCCCTCCCTCTTGAAGGCCGCATCCTGATCGTCAAACTGCAGCGAAAACAGGAGCGCGATGAAGACCTGACGCTCGAGAGCCCGGGCGTGCGTCAGCGGGTGACCGAGCTTCTGATCAATGCTCGAAAGAACCTGCTCTGGCAGTCGTACGGCGCGATCGCGATGAACGAAGCAAAGGTGGAGAATTTCCTGGCGCAGAAGATCGTGGCCAACCCGAATGAACTGAGCGGGGCACGTCCCGCCGCACCGCCGACGCCGCCTGCCGCCAATTCGAACACGAATGCCGCGGCGAACACCAACGCTTCCAATAACGCCGGAGTTTCCAACGCCAATTCGCCGTCCGGCTCGAACTCCGCTGCGAACGCGAACGCTTCTCCTGCGGCGAACCGGCCAGCGAATGCGAATTCGGGACGGTAGGAGCGGCCCAAGGCGAAAGCTCGATAGCCCGGCGACGATTGCCGGGCTATTGTAATTGGCGAGGCTCACTGGCTGCGATTTTCGGGTATATTCGATATTCGACCAATGCCCGCCGAAGCGACTCCGATAACGGGCCCCTGGGCGGCAGTCGTTGATCGACAGATCCTATAAGTTTGTTCCATGCTCTTTCGGCTTTCAGATGTAAAGAAATCATACGGTGGCGACGAGATCCTCAAAGGCGTCACGTTCCAGGTCAATCCGGGTGAAAAGGTAGGCTTGGTCGGCCGAAACGGGGCCGGAAAGACGACCGTATTTAGGATGATCACGGGCGTTGAAGACCCGGATTCTGGCGACGTGATCTCCGTCAACGGCCTGAAGCTTGGCCTGTTGGGACAGCATGTCGATTTCGAGCCTGGCGAAACGGTTCACACCGCGGCCCTTTCGGCTTTCAAAGAGATCCATGATATTGAAGCGGAGATGCGGGAGCTGGAGCGGCAAATGGCCACCGACCATTCGTCGGAAATACTGGACCGCTACGCCGATCTCCAGATCCGTTTCGAACACGCCGACGGCTTCACCTATGCGGCCCGTGCCGAAGCAATTCTTCTTGGCCTCGGGTTTGGTCAGGACCGGTGGTCCGACGACGCCGGGACACTTTCCGGCGGGCAAAAGAACCGGCTCGGCATGGCCCGGCTTCTGCTCTCTTCGGCTGATGTGCTGCTGCTTGACGAACCGACGAATCACCTCGACGTCGACGCGGTTGAGTGGCTTGAACAATTCCTGGCTGAGTACGACAAGACGTACGTTGTCATCAGCCATGACCGATACTTTCTCGACCGTACGACCGACCGGATCATTGAGATCGACCGCGGGTTGGCCGTTACATACAAGGGCAACTACTCCGCATTTCTCGCGGAGCGCGAACTTCGCCGCGAACAGCAGCGTCGCGAATATGAGAATCAGCAGTCGTTGATAAACAAGACCGAGGAATTCATCCGGCGCAACCTCGAGGGCCAGAAGACAAAGCAGGCAAAATCGCGCCGCAATATGCTTGAGCGGATGGACCGCCTGGAAGCCGTTACGGCTGAAAAGTCGGGCGGCAGTTTCGGCCTGAAAAAGGTCGAGCGCACAGGAAACAACGTCCTGACGACCGAAGACCTTTCGATCGGCTATCCGGCCCGCACCCTTGCGACCGGCTTGAACCTTTCGCTTCACCGCGGTGAGGCTCTCGGCATCATCGGGGCCAACGGAACGGGAAAAACGACGTTCCTGAAAACCGTCCTCGGGCAGATTCGCGAACTGAGCGGCACACTCACCTGGGGCACGAAAACAAACATCGGCTACTATGCGCAGAATCTCGAGGATCTTTGGTCGGGCAATGATGTGATCCAGGAACTTCGCCGGGTCGCTCCCATGGCCGACACCGGAACGCTGCGCGGGTTTCTGGCCAAGTTCTTGTTCTTTGGCGATGACGTTTTCAAACCAATATCGGCGCTTTCGGGCGGGGAAAAAGGGCGGCTCTCACTCGCTAAGTTGATCTATTCGGAAAAGAATGTTCTCGTGCTGGACGAGCCTACAAACCACCTCGATATACCGTCGCGCGAATCGCTCGAAAATGCGTTGGCGGAATATACGGGTACGGTCATCGTCGTCAGCCACGACCGCTATTTCCTGGACAAGATCGCCACACAGATACTCTCCTTCGAGCGGGACGGCTCGGTGCTTCAATACGGCGGCGACTATACAGCATTCCATGACTGGAAAGTCCGGCAGGCGGAATTGAGGTCGAAGCCCTCATCGCCCGGTACGGCGGCCGTGCCAACCAGCACGACGGCCGAAGGTGGTGTTTCCGGCAGCGGAGCGGCCGCAAAAACGGCGAGCGCGGGCCTGAGCAAGAACGAACGCAGGAAGATCAAAAAACGGGTGGCCGAGCTCGAAACGCTCATCTCGGAATTCGAGGGCCGATCTGCCCAACTGGCCGGGGAAATGAGTGATCCCGCCGCCGCCGACTTCTCACGGATCAAGCGGATCACGAGTGAACAGACGGCGATCGACGCTCAATTGGCCGCGCTCTATCAGGAATGGGAAAAACTCGCACCCGTTGCCGAAGATGAGCAAAGCTTTGCCGGCTGAAAACGAACCCTCGGAGGCCAGCCTCCAAGACTTGTTCACTTGAAGGTAACTTCGCTTGTGGGCATCTCGGCAACGTCGTCTCGTAGCCCGAAAACTCCACTTTAGCCTGGCGCTAAAACAGGGAGGTTTACACGTCAATGGAGGTAGATAGCTAATGTACGGTCGTCCATCCGGTTCATTGTGGGCGGTTCTAAGAACCGTCTCTACAAGTCTTTTCGCTGCACTGTCGCTCGCTTTCGTTCCAGTACCCTCCGCAGGACAGCGAATCGAGGCTTTGGATAAGAACCTGCCGAGCGTCTATTTGGCGTACGAAGAAAGCACAGACCGACCAAAAGGGAAGGCAATGGTACTCCTTGAGCTTCACAACAATACGAACATCAGTATTAACGTGAGCGCAAATTTCAGCACCGAATCCGCCCCGACGATTGAGGATGGTAGATTTGAGTTATCTGACGGAAGTTTCGGTACGTTTTTGAAGTCAGCGAGTGAAGTAGAACTTTGCTATGATGCGGAGGGACTGTTCGTGCAAAAGGGTTACGCAATGCCAAAGAAGACTCCGAATCCAGGAATTATCGATTTGAGAAATAGTTGTTCGTATCGCTCCAACGGAAAGAGGATCGACGACCCGTACAGTATGGGTTATTGGATCCGCTCAAAGGAGTTCGTGAGATTCAGGGTGCCAGTTACCTTACTGCGGAAGGGCCTAAAGGTCTATACAGAATTTCGATACCCTTGGGAATTTACAAACAGCAGGGTCAGACTTAACGAACCTAAACACCGAGTATACTTTTTCTATTTTGATCTACCTGGCTCCGAGTAGTGGAAGGAGAATCAGAAAGGGTCAGACTTGCGATATTTGATAAAATACAGATCAGGCTTACTCATATCATTCGCTGAATCGTCTTTCACAAGCGACCGAAACCATCCCTAATCAATCGGGCTGGAACCAAACGTTCAGTTATGATCGTTATGGCAATCGAAACTTTGTCAAAGCTCCGACGACAACGCTGCTGAAACAATGCAACGACAACACAGAGGTGCGTCCGGTTGACAGGCCAAAGGTGAATCCTTCGATCGAACTCGCGAAGAACCGGCTTATCGGTTACGCTTTCGACAACGCCGGCAACACAGCCGCCGACGCCGATGGGCAGACATTCACGTATGACGCCGAGAACAAGCAGGTTCAGGTAAACAACGCCCAGGGAATTGTCGGGCAATATTTCTACGACGGCGACGGCAAGCGAGTCAAGAAGGTCGTCCCAGGCACAGGCGAAACAACCATCTTCGGCAATCGATAACTGGTACTAATGATTGTCTTTGGGCAACTTTGCTTCTATGACGGAGTTCATCGATAATTTCGCTCGACATCTCGTAAAATGTGGTTTGACCTCGACCTGGTCGATTAAGGGATGTTCGAATGTAGAAATTCGCAGCCTAGAAGAGACCTTCGATATTACACTTCCAGGCGAATACAGAGCTTTCTTGCAAAAAATGGGTCATGGAGAGCGACCCGACGAAGTGCTGGAAGCAGACGTTCGTTTATGACCGCTACGGCAACCGCACCTTTGACACAACGTTGAACCGCACGACGACTATTCCAACGGGCTGTCCCGTTGCTGTGTGCAATCCATCAGCCGACACGACGAACAACAAGCTCGTCGGCTATCAGTTCGACGCCGCTGGAAACACAAAACAGGACGCCGAAAGTCGAAAGTTCACCTACGATGCGGAGAACAAACAAGTCAAGGTCGAAACGGTTGACGCCAGCGGAAATCCCGTCAGCACGATCGGCGAATATCATTACGACGGCGACGGCAAACGCGTGAACAAAGACATTTCCTTACCCCTCGTTGCGAAAACCTTTTGGTTCATACGGTGGACCGTCCTGCTTCTTTGGGCTTCAATCTGGATCGCATTCTTAGTCAAGTATTTTGGGAACGTGGGCCCGCTTTTGTCGGCCGGGTGGGCAATTAACGCGTTGCTTTTGTTATTGGGATTCTTTCTACCGGTTCACGGCATCATTCGTATGTTCTTTTCAAGAACCGTTTTCGCGGAATGTTACATTGAATCAGTGAGTGGGCTGGGGACGACAAGAAGGTATGCCTACGACGAGATCGAAAAAGTGGAGACTGCCAATACCGGTCATCTACTAATCACTTTCAACAATGGTGAAACAGTAAAAGTATGGAGTGGCCAAGCCAATTTAAATCGTGTTAATGCGATTCTTAGAGCGAAGACGTTGGGTCGTTCAAAGGCAGAGATGGTTTAAGGGGAACAGAATAAACCCCGCGGGAAGTCGCCGTCGCAGGGATCGTGCGGTTTGTTTTCCCGTACGACGGGCGACGGGAAGCATTTCTGGGCAGAAGTTTGGATCTTGCGTTTTGCTCGTCTCCGGAGGTCAAATAGTCTGCAACTAGAAAGCATTGTTCAACAACCGTTTGAGCGCGAGCAACGGATATGTTTCCGATGACGCGTGGAATCCTACCAAGCTTGAATTCAAGAAGGCCGGTGTTTCAGCAATAGTATTCTTGACAATCCGTGCAACACGCGCTACTATGCTCGCTGGGTTAGCCGAGGTCTTTGAAAATCAAATTGTGCGTGCCGTGCGGCGGCTTCTCCGGTGGTTAGGAACGAACTATAAGAAAAGCCGATGTTTGTTCCGGCATGTTCCGTTTGTTCCGCCACGACGGAACGGAACAAAAATGGGCTTTTTTCAGCGGATGAGGCCCTCGCGACGCTTGTTACGATTCAAGCCTGTAGTTTGGGGCTTCCTTGGTGATTATCACATCGTGCACATGCGACTCGCGCAGGCCGGCGGACGTTATTCGTACAAAACGGGCCTTGGTTTGCAGTTCCTCGATCGTACGGCAGCCGGTGTAGCCCATACCGGCACGAAGGCCGCCGACAAGCTGTGTGACCATTTCGGCGATGGTGCCCTTATAGGCAACACGTCCTTCGATGCCCTCGGGGACGAACTTTGCGTCGGCGGTCGTGCCTTCCTGGGCATAGCGGTCGCTGGAACCCTTCTTCATCGCACCGATCGATCCCATTCCGCGATAGGTCTTGAAGTTGCGGCCTTGATAGAGGATGACCTCGCCCGGAGCTTCCTCGGTGCCTGCGAATAGGGAACCGATCATGATCGAATCGGCTCCCGCGGCGATGGCTTTGGACACGTCTCCCGAAAATTTTATGCCGCCGTCGGCGATGATCGGTACGCCTGAGCCTTTTGCGGCTGCAACCGCCTCGCGGATCGCCATGATCTGCGGGACACCGGCACCGGTGACTACACGGGTAGTGCAGATCGACCCTGGCCCGATCCCGATCTTCACGGCATCGACGCCGGCCGAGATGAGCTCTCGTGTCGCTTCGCCGGTCGCAACGTTCCCGGCAACAACTTCGATCTCGGGGAACTGTGATTTGATGGCCTTCACCGCTCCGATCACGCGGGAGCTGTGTCCATGGGCGGTATCGACGACGATCGCATCGACCCGCGCCGCGATAAGGGCAGACGCCCGCTCCAAAAAATCGCCGGTCGCCCCGACGGCGGCCGCACACCGCAACCGTCCAAGATCATCCTTTGCGGCATTCGGAAAATTGATCGCCTTCTGGATATCCTTGACCGTGATCAGGCCCTTCAAATGGCCGTCATCGTCAACAACCAGTAATTTTTCGATCCGGTGTCGCTGCAGTTTTACCTTGGCTTCGTCGAGGGTTGTCCCGACGGGGACTGTGACCAACGGTTGAGGCGTCATTACCTCGGAAACGGGAATATCGGCCCGCGTTTCAAATCTCAGATCGCGGTTTGTGATAATGCCGACAAGCAGGCCGCCTTCGTCCACTACCGGCACGCCGCTGATCTTGTAGCGGCCCATTATCGAAAGGGCTTCGGAAACCAGGGCGTCCTTGTTGATCGTCACCGGATCGACGATCATGCCGGATTCACTGCGTTTGACCTTGTCGACCTCCTCGGCCTGAAGTTCGACGGGGAAATTCTTATGGATAACGCCGATACCACCCTGCTGGGCCAAGGCAATCGCAAGCGACGCCTCGGTGACGGTATCCATCGCGGAAGAGCAAAGCGGGATCTTAAGCCCAATGCCGCGGGAGAATCGTGTTCGCGTGTCCACCTCGGCCGGAAGCACCTCGGAGTATGCCGGGATCAAAAGCACGTCGTCGAAAGTCAGGCCTTCTTTGATATCGTCGATGTTCATAGATACTGTTGAAAATGATCTCTATACAAAGAAGCCCGCACTTATTTTTGCGGGCCGTTGTCGGGCGATCATCAATGTGTTTTCCGGGCATTCGGCAGTCCAATGCATTCTATGCTTACGGCTGGTTGTTCGCCGTAGGCCGGCCAACAACTATCGGGGTCGATACTGGCTTTTCCGTCGGCCGAGGCCGGGCCGTCATCCTCGGCGTCGTCGCTGCGGCGTTTCCCCGACTGCTGTTAGCGATCGTCGGTGTCGAGGCTGGCGTCGAGCTCGGCGTCGCGGCTGCCTGAGCGGCAGTCGTTTCGGAGCCTGACCGCTCATCAGTCGGCGGTCGCGGCTGCACCGTTCCATTGCCGATGTGTCCGCTCGACCAGATCTCGGCCAGATTTGCCCCGTCTATCCGGACTTCGATGCTCGAATCGCCGGGTTTTGCCTCAGCCGGCAATGTTATGGGCTTTCCATTCACCTTAAGCTGGGCAAACTGGGCCCGCGCCTTTGCGTACCTGAGGTCGAGGCTTTCTTTCGGTTCGAATACGAGCGGGGTTCCCGGCTGGACGGTCGAATCGGTCTTGCTCCCATCGGCCACAGATCGCAGCCAAATTTCTTCGCCGACAGCGCTGAATTCAACCTTCACGGCTCCCATCCTAGGGGTCTCGCCCAAAGGGGCCGTGTTATTCGCGTTTGCGGCGGGGCGTTCCGATTGTACGGTGTTTCCGTTGGCCTGATCGGCAACAACGGCCGGCTCGCTCTGCTGTGTCTGAATATAGTTGACGAGGAACAATACGCCGGCGCTCATTAGGCCCAGAATTATTGCGGCAAAGATTATCGTCGGTACGATCGAGCCAACGGTGCGGTCGTCAGTAAGGACCTCAGGACGATAAGCTTTGATCTCAGCCTCATCGGCTGCAGTGCTCTCCGCCATAAGGCGGGAATAGTCCTGAAGTGCTTCCTGCTCATCGACACCAACGAATTTTGCATAGGAACGGACAAATCCCTTATTGAAGATACCACCTGGAAGAGTCTTATAATCGTTCTGGTCGATCGCCTCCAGATAGAGCGGAGAGATACGTGTTTGCTCGGCCACCTCGCTGATCGAGATACCCCGCTCTTCACGTGCCGTACGCAGTTTGTCGCCTAGACTCAAAGCCATCTTCGAAGTGTCCACCTCGTTCCCGTAAGTCGCATTCACCAGGTAATAATCTTAAAATATAGCTTTCGACTTTGCCCAAAGTCAATTAACTGTACCGGATTGGGAGGAACTCGCCCGCCAAACGGCGCTCGCGTTTTGGTTTATTGGCGGGGTATATTAGAATCCAGAAAGTACCCTGTCATCAAGGAGACAAAAATGAGCCTGGAAGCACTCGGAATGGTTGAAACCAAAGGCTTTGTTGCCGCGGTTGAAAGCGCGGACGCGATGGTCAAAGCGGCGAATGTACAGCTTGTCGGCAAAGAGTATATCGGAGCTGGATATGTCACTATCTTTGTTCGTGGCGATGTCGGCGCGGTCAAGGCGGCAACAGACGCCGGAGCCGCCGCGGCACGTCGGGTGGGTGAATTGATAAGCGTTCACGTTATTCCGCGGCCCCACAACGAGGTTGAGCGTGTAATTCCAAAAGGCGGCAAAGTGGGTCTCAGCCCGGACGAAAAGGCGATCGGCGGCGGCGGTGGAAAGCAGTTGACCTCCGGCGACGGCGGACGCTTAAGCACGTCCTCGGCCGAAGGGTCGAAATCGAAGACGAGGTAACCTCACTTCTTCTGCATCTGATCAATAAATGGGCGATACCGATCTTATTTCGCAGCAGGAAGCTCGGGACGCGGTCGAGGCGGCGCACCGGGCTTGGTTGTCCGTGGCGAAATTTGACCAAACCCGGATCGACGAGATCTGCGAGGCAATGGCCGGCGCAGCCCTTGCCGAATCGGCTCGCCTCGGACAGCTTGCCCACGAGGAAACCGGCTTTGGAAACCCGGAAGATAAGCGTGAGAAGAATCGTTTTGCCGCCGAGGATGTTTGGAAATATTTTCGCGGGTTGAGGACCGTCGGAGTCATCTCTGAAACCCAAAGTGTCGTTGAGATAGCCTCGCCGCGCGGAGTGGTTGCGGCCATAGTTCCGTCGACGAATCCAACCTCCACGGCAATTTTCAAGATTACCATAGCGGTTAAGTCGCGCAACTCGATCGTCCTTTCACCTCACCCCTCGGCCGTCCGGTGCATTGCTGAAACGGTCCGGATAATGCGCGACGCTGGTATTAAGCACGGCCTGCCGAGCGATGCGATAATTTGCCTGACGACTTCGACGATCGAAGGTACCGAAGCGTTGATGAAGCATAAACGGACGGCCGTCATCCTGGCAACGGGTGGCATCGGGCTGGTGCGTGCTGCATATTCGTCGGGAAAGCCAGCGTTCGGCGTCGGTCCCGGAAATGTGCCTGTCTTCATCGAACGGACAGCGAACGCTGAAAAAGCGGTTGCGGATATATTGACCGGGACATGTTTCGACAACGGCACAATCTGCGCATCCGAACAGTCGGTGGTTGTCGACGCTCCCATCAGCGATCGTGTGCGGGAGCAGTTCAAGCTGCAGGGCGGGCACTTTCTCAGTCCAAGCGAGGCCGATGCTGTCGGACAGATCCTCCTCACACCGCAGCGAACCCTTAATGCCGAAATCGTCGGGAAGTCCGCGTCGTATATAGCCAACCTCGCTGGGATTTCGATCCCGCCCGGCTCACGCTGCCTGCTGGCAGATTGCGGAGGCGTGGGCCGCGATTTTCCGTGGTCGATCGAGAAGCTTTCGCCGACCCTTGCATACTTCGTCGTGGATGGGATCGAATCGGGAGCGGCTCGCTGTGATGAGATATTGAGGTTTGGAGGCATGGGGCACACCGCGGGAATGCATACGCAAAGTCGTGAGGCGGCAATACGCTATGGCGAACAGATGCCTGCGTCACGCGTTGTGATCAACTCGCCCACGACGCATGGGGCGATCGGCCTCTCTACAGACTTGCCCCCGTCGATGACCCTCGGGTGCGGCTCGTGGGGCGGGAACGTAACCTCGGACAATTTGTCGCCGATCCACCTCATGGACATCAAGCGCGTGGCGTTTGAAACGAAACCGGTTAATCTCCGATCCGAGGCTCCGCGACGGTCACACGGAGAAGCATTGACGGAGGAGCGAGTCCCGAAGCGAGAGCAGATAGCAGCAATTGTTGACAGTTTTCTCAGTAGGAAGTTGTCCGAGGGGATGATTGAACCGGTTCCAGCGGACCCGGCGTCAATCATACCTGCCGCCGAGGAGACCTCGCCGGTTAAGACGATTATCCACGAGTTTAGGCCACAGGCATCGACCGATAACGGGGCGAAGCGTGAGCCGGTGGATTTTGTCAGCGAAGCCGACGTACGAGCCGCCCTGGAAAAAAGTGAGAAGATATACATCACGGAGCGGACGATCCTTACACCGTCTGCCCGTGATCTGGGTAGCGAACAAGAAGTTTTGGTAATGACCTCTACCTGAAGGGAAGGTTGAAAGGGATGGCGGAAACGCTCGTAGAAAAGGAGGTTTGTGATTCGTGCGGCATTCAGGTGCGGAGCGGATCGGCGTACTGCTTCAATTGCGGTGAGTCCGTAGTCTATGATCCGCCGCCTCCTGCGATAATAAAACCGGATACCGACCCTTCGAACGGCGGAAGCGATAGTTCGGGTAGAGCAGGCCGGTCTTTGGAGCCGGAACCTCCGCCCGTGGTCATCCCACATGGAAGTCCGATCGAGGAGGCAAGTGCCAGCCGAACAATAGAGGCTTTTCCAGCGGCAGCGAAGCAAGGGCGTCCGCCGCGCGTCCGCGTAAAGAAAGCGGCCGAGGTCGAGTGGGTCGAGCGATCGCCGTCGTCCGCCGGGATCGGCCTTGCGGCTGTGATATTCGCGGTGATCGCGGCACTTCTGGTTGCGGCGGCGATGTATCTGAGGTAGTGGACGGACTTCGGCCGGAGATGGCAGATCCGGTTGATCAATTCTGATTATGCAAGCTCTTGGAATGGTCGAGTGCATGGGCCTGGTGGCGATGATCGAGGCGGCGGACGCTATGGTGAAGACCGCGGATGTCACGCTGGTTGGCTATGAAAAGGTCGATGCGGGCCTGGTAACTGCGATCGTTCGGGGCGAAGTTGGTGCTGTTAAGGCGGCAGTGGACGCCGGAGCCGCAGCGGCACGCCGTATCGGTACGGTTACTGCGGTCCACGTCATCGCCCGGCCGCATGACGAGGTGTCAGACGGCCTTCCCGTTATCGACACGGGCGAAACGACGCGTAAGAAGATATCGGGTTCTGTACCCGAATAAAGCTCCGATGCACGTAAAACGGCCCGTTCGGGTCGGAGCGGGCTTTTGCTTACCAGTTCCATTTGTTATGGATTTGTTGAACTTACCTTCGATGGTATCGGTTTCTCAGGTTCGGCAACTCGCCCGGCCTTTGTGATCGCGATCCGCTTCTGCCGATCCGGTCCGTCGGCGATCGAAACCTTGATATTCCTGTACGTGCCGTCCATTTTGTCATTTGACGGGATATATCCGATCGAATATTGAAGCCGAAGTTCCGCGCCAATTTCCTTGGCTATATCCGCGAGCTCCGCGGTGCTATTCGGGAAGTAATATTTGCCGCCCGTTTCGGTTGCCATTCGCTCCAGCAGAGCTTTAGCCTTGCCTCGCGGGCTCTTCGAGATAAAGCCGGATTCTTTGCTTAACTCATTCACGAACCCGATCGCGTATATCTGCACATCGGACTCGCGGAGCATTTCGAAGAGCTGCGTTTCGTTGTAATAGCTGTCGCGGTCCTCGCCGTCGGAAATGATCACGAGAGCACGGCGTTTCCGTTCGGTCTTGTCAAGGTCCTTTTTGTACTCAGTTACTTTTTCGGCCGCCAGGTAAACTGCATCGATGATAGCGGTCTGTCCACCTTCGATGAACAGATTGTCGAGCGAGTCATTAAGGTCTGTTCTGTTCGATGTGAAATCCTGTTCGATCGATATTTTGTCTCTGCTTACAAAGCGAATCAACATCGTCTCGTCAGCCGGGCGATTGGCGTTTACAAGGATCTTTGCGGCCTCGATCACCTTTTCGAGCTGCTGGCGGAGCGAGCCGGAATTATCGATGACGATCCCGTAATTGGTCGGTACCTCTGAGACCGAGAAGAATTCGATCCGCTGTGGAACACTGTCTTCGAATACGGTGAATTCTTTTCGCTGAACGCCGGTTACGGGGCGGCCATTTCGGTCAACGACCCGCACGTTCAAATTCACCAGTTCGGTTTCGACCCGAATGATCCCTTCCTCTTCCTTGATCGGAAGCGGCGTCGGTGTTGGGGTGGGGCGAGCCGTAGCCGGGCCCGTTTGGCCCGACGCCGAAAATGAATGAAATGCTCCAAACGCGGCGAGGCCGGTCAATGCGGCGATCGAAATAAAAGCGAAACGTCTCATAGGCTATCGAAAATCAGTTTCCGGTGTTGCGTAATAGCCTTCACGGCCTCGCACCGTTAGACGCGGCAATCCTCTGGGAGGTTTTATCTTAACTTTCACCTTGCGCCATTTCCCGTCCGGCTGAAAATCGGAGGGCGTGTAACCGATAGAATACTGATGTCTGAGCTCAAGGGCAATACGTTCGAATATCTCGTCCATTTCAACATTGCTTGTTGGGTAGAACGATTTTCCTCCGGTAACCGAGGTTAGTTCGTCGAGAAACGCCTGCCCCTGCATGCCGATCGAACTGCCCATGTCTCCTTGGTCAATGATCCCTACGGCGTATGTCACAACATCCGATTCCCTCATAAGCCGGCGGACCTCGCCGAAATTATAGCGGGAGGCGTTGTCCTGGCCGTCACTTATGATGAGCAAGGCCCGTTTCTGGTGTGTACCTCGCGTGACGCGCTCGATGCCGAGATAGACCGCGTCATAGAGGGCGGTATTCTGCCGCGGCTCAACGAGGGTGAGTTTCTGGAGAAGTGCCTCGCCGTCTCTCGTTCTGTCCATCAAAAGCTGTGCCCGGCTGTTGAAAGCGATCAGGAAGTATTCATCGGATGGATGACTCGATGCGATGAACCGTTTCAAGGCGCTTCGGGCTTTTTGGATCTTGTCGCCGCTCATCGAACCGGAAACGTCGAACAATACGCCGACTGAAACCGGGGCGTCGGCATCGCTGAAGTAGGTGATCTCCTGCTCTTGGTCATTGTCGATTATGGTAAACGCATTCTTGGTAAGGCCCGAGACGTATCTGCCGTAAAGGTCAGTGACTGTGAGGGTTAAACTGACAAGATCCGTGCGGATCCGTTCAACTTTTCGAGGTTTGTTGTCGGGGGGCGTGGCTTGCGGCTCTTGCCCAAAAGCTCCCGGAACAAGGCCTGCCAGAACGAAAAGAAACAACGACGTGAACCGCAACGGCATGCCGCAGCCCACGAATTTCCTGCCTGAAGCAGCCATAGTAAGCTCCACAACGAACACTTTTATATTAGGTGACCGGTCTTGATTTTCGCAAGATAATTTTTCGATGAGCGTGGCATCGAATTGGTTGTTTGAAGCACCTTTAATTGGATATGATTTTATTATGGCCGCAACCTTTTGCGGCTTTCCGCGTGTTATCATTGATCCGGGCCGCGGATAACGTGTATCTGCGCCCTCGACTCCAGAACAGACGATGTCAGAATATATTTGCCGCTTAGGAACGCCGTCCGGCGAGATCGTTACCCGAATTGTCGAAGCGACTGCGGTTGAAGACGCGCGGTCGCAGCTTGAACGGGAAGGCTTTCGTGTATTTAACATCTCCAACGCTTCGGGCGGTATGGCTTCGATGCTGCCGTTCGGGGGCAGCAGCAAGGGCCGCGTAAAACAGGCCGATTTCTTGCTCTTCAACCAACAACTGTCAGCGCTGCTTCGAGCCGGAATCCCTGTTTTACAGGCGATCGGGCTGCTTAAGACCCGGTCGGGTTCCGCGAACCTGCGCGAAGTACTGGCGGATGTAGAAGAGAAGATCAAAAGCGGTGTTCCCCTTTCTGACGCATTCGAGGCACAGGGCATATTCCCACGGATTTACACGGCATCATTGCTTGCCGGTGAAAAGAGCGGAGCGCTGGACGACGTTCTACTGCGATTTGTCGACTACCTGCGGCGCAGCGTTGGCATCGCCCGGAAACTTCGCGGGGCACTTGCGTATCCAGCCTTTCTGCTGGTTGCGGCAGCGGGAATGATCGCGTTTTTGACGCTCTATATTATCCCGCGGATGTCGAACCTCTTTACGGCCCTGAACAGCCAACGCGGACTGCCGACCGTTACGGTCCTGGTTATCAACATTTCCAACCTCGTGGTCGGCAATATCTGGTGGCTTGCTCCGCTCCTCTTGATCGGGGGGGCCGCGCTGTATTTGTGGCTCCGCACGCAGAGGGGAAAGCTGATGCTGCATCGCCTCTTGCTCAAGGTCCCGGTTGCCGGGGTGCTCATTCGCAACATGGCGACATCCCAGCTTTCGCGGTCGCTTTCCACGCTGCTGTCGGGCGGTATAACCGTTCCCGATTCGTGGGATATTGCGTCGGAGGCCCTGAACAATCTCGAGCTGCGGCAGCGGAGCCAGGCCGTTTCCGCGATGATCCGCGAAGGCCGGGGCTTTACCGAGGCCTTGTACCAGGCCGGATGGCTGCCCGAGCTTGCCCTTGACATGATCGGCATCGGCGAAAAATCCGGCAGCCTTCGCGAGATGCTCGACGAGGTCGCCGCGTTCTACGACGCCGAGGCCGAGGTCCGGCTTGAGCAGCTGACGACGCTGCTGGAACCGGCGATCCTGCTTGTCATGGCCTGCGTCGTAGTGGTCATCCTGCTGGCGATCTATCTGCCGATCATACAGATGATCTCGTCCGGGCCAATGAGCGGCCGGAGTTAAAGTTTTATGCTGACCGTCGAAGGTACATACAAGAATGGAACCGTGGTTTTGGCAGAAGATCGGGAACGGCCTGAAATGGATATTTACGATGCTAGGCAGTGTTGACATATGATTGTTTTTAGTTGCCACTAGCTTTAGCTAGTGGTTGGAAATGCAAATAGGCAAAGGCTTTAGCCAAATTTACGATAAATAGTTTTCTTTTGGATTCAGCCTAACCGTGCTAAAGCGATAAGGATGATCGAAAATCAAATAAATTGAGCTAAAGCCCGCTTCTCCCTCTAGAATCCGACCTCCAGCTAAAGCTGGAGGCAATTTAAAAACTGGACGAGGACCAAGTGTCAACCTAGTATCGGATCCATATAACAAAATCTACCGGCCCGATTCTCTTGAGTTCCTCTGTTAATATCCCGTGGTGTAAAAAGACAGACCACCGAAATGGGGATAAGAGGAAGCGACAAGTGGAAATTAAAATGAGTAACCAATCGAACACCGCAACCACCAATGTCTCCTCGCCGAGGATCGAGATATCGTCGTTTCTCGAAAACGAGCCTCCTGAGGTCGTCGAGGCAAAGCAGCTTGCCCGCCGATACCGGCTGCCTTACATCGACCTGCTCCCGGCCGATCAGCCATCGCCGATCGATTATGAGGAGCTTGCAAAGATCCCGGTCGATCTGATGCTTCGAAGCCATTTCGTGCCGCTCAAGCGAGAGGGCCGCGATCTGCATGCGGCAATGGCGGACCCGACGAACCTTGAGCGGCTCGATGAGCTTGAGAACGTCCTCAACTGCCGCATCGTGCCCTACATCGCAACGCAGGGAGCGATCGATGTCGTGCTCAAGAAAGGCGACGCGACCCAACGTGTTCTGCAGGAAGCGGCCTCGACCTTCAAGATCTCACTTGTCAAAGAAAACGATCAGGGCGAGGAAGTGCTCGATCTCGACCGCCTGGCGACCGATTCGGATATGTCGCCGATCATCAAGCTGGTCGATACCATCGTTTACAACGCGATGGAATCGCGGGCGTCCGATATCCACATCGAGGCCGGCGACCGCGATCTTCGCGTCAAATTCCGCATCGACGGTGCCCTTTATCAAAAGGTTGACCCGATCGATATGGCCTATCATCAAACGCTGATCTCGCGTATCAAGGTGATGTCCGAGCTCGACATTGCCGAACGCCGCATTCCGCAGGACGGCCGTTTCCGCGTACGTTACAAAGGCCGCACGGTCGATTTCCGTGTTTCGATCCTGCCCGCGGCATACGGCGAGAACTGCGTGATCCGTATCCTCGACAAGGAGCAGATATCCGAAGAATTCAAGAACCTCAGCCTGGATGTGGTCGGGTTTGACCCGGAAGACATACGCCGCTTTCGGCTTTATATCAAAGAGCCCTACGGAATGGTGCTCGTTACCGGTCCGACGGGTTCCGGTAAAACGACCACGCTTTACGGTGCCTTGAACGAGATCCGGAACGAAGAAGACAAGATCATCACCATCGAAGACCCGGTCGAGTACCAGCTTCAGGGCATCATGCAGATCCCGGTCAACGAAAAGAAGGGACTGACATTTGCACGCGGCCTGCGTTCGATCCTCCGGCACGATCCCGATAAGGTCATGGTGGGTGAGATCCGCGACGAGGAAACGGCCCAGATCGCGATCAACTCAGCGTTGACCGGGCACCTTGTGTTCACGACCGTCCACGCGAACAACGTGATCGACGTGATCGGCCGTTTTCTTAACATGCAGGTCGATCTGTACAACTTCGTCGCCGCGTTGAACTGCGTGCTGGCCCAGCGGCTCGTGCGTAAACTGTGCCCGACGTGTAAGCGGCAATTTCAGCCAAGCGATTCCGAGCTTACCGAATCGGGCCTTCGTCCGCTCGATGTCACCGGGCAGGTATTCTTCCGCAACGTCGGCTGCGATGCCTGTAACCACACCGGTTACCGCGGCCGTACCGCTATCCACGAGCTTCTGGATATGTCCGATACCGTCCGTGAAATGATCATTGCCCGCCGTCCCGGCTCCGAGATCCGCCGTCAAGCAGAGAAGGAAGGCCTGTCATCGCTTCGAGAATCCGCCGTCAAGAAGGTCTTTGCCGGCCAGACAACGCTCCATGAGATCAACCGCGTTACTTTCGTGGAAGAGCTAAGATAAGCCGCTCCATACACGTTCTGAATCCAGCAAGGCTAGTTATGTGAATAATTAGCCTTGCTATATTCATGTAAGAGTTCACGAAAACCCTGTCCCAGATCATGGGACAAGCGTGGAACAGTTAAATAGCTGCCACCATTTGGTTTAGAAGATCTGTCCCGCGTCCCGCCGAAATAAATTTTCAAAGAACTTTGTGTTGCACGCATAAAATCCTTGACCGGACGTGCAACATATGTAATAATGCACGGAACGCTTGTTTTAGTCAAGCGATTTTTTTGAAGATGCAGTATTTCATCAGGTTGCTCCTGACGGAGCTTCGATCGGGATAGTGGCCGCGATGCTACAGACAGCCCGCTCCTAACGGAGCTCTTCAAATCGAGATAGTACAGCTCCGTAGGAGCGGGACTGTCTGTAGAACCGGACAAAACATGACATCCAAAGCTCCGCCAGGAGCGACCTGTACCGGGGCACTTCTTGCGGGAGCAAACAGTCCGCTCCTTGTATCTTGACAATTGAACGCTTAGCAATTAACAAGGACGCTTGTTGATTGTTGGGAAAGATGAGTCTGTGCTGCTCCTTTTGGACGGGTGAGCCTGTTCCGTAGAAGAGACCTCTTTT
>JBFWPK010000032.1:0-35760 GCA_050250045.1 Pyrinomonadaceae bacterium
CCAGCAGAGCTCGCTTCCGCTTCGTCTCCGGCATCAATCGTAAACCAGTTCTAGGATTATCCCAAAAACGTAAACTTATAGGAGGACAAACCATCAAAAAGTGTCAACTTTTTTCAGGACGAGTCATCATGTGGCACAATGTGGCGCGTTTTTTTGAAATTCGTGGGACACGCCGAAATTTGGGCCGCAAATATAATGAATGCAACAGTTAGCCTGTCCCACGCGATGTTGGGACAGGCCTGGGACACGAGGGGCACGCCGAGGAGGCGGATTTGCCTGTAACTCATTGAAAAGTAAGGGATAACTTGTGGGCTGTAAAAGACGCTTCGGTTGGCGAATACGGAGGACAGATCACCCGATCTCGAACCAGCCCGGACGCATCGGCAAATGCCTTGTCGTCCTTTTGCACACGCCGTTGCCGCTATGCTATCCTTACTCCTTTGTAATGAGATCGATTTCTTTTCTTTAACAGGAGCAGAACATTAAAAATGGCTAATGAAACCTCTCAGCAGATCGGTGAAGTGGTGCAGATCATCGGGCCGGTTGTTGACGTTGAGTTTAAGGATTATCTTCCGCCCGTTTATCAGGCGCTTCGTATTACATCCGAGGGTTTTGACGTAGAGCATCCGATCGACGTGGTGGCCGAGGTGCAGCAGCATCTTGGTGAAGGCCGCGTGCGTGCGGTTTCGATGTTGCCGACGGACGGCATGGTCCGCGGGATGAAGGTGATCGACCAGGGCGGGCCGATAACGGTGCCGGTCGGGAATGCGACACTGGGCCGCGTGATGAACGTGATCGGCGATCCGGTGGATGAACTCGGGCCGGTCGATTCGGACACGCGTTCGTCGATCCACCGTCACGCTCCGTCGTTTGACGAACAAGCGACCGAGCTTGAAATGTTCGAGACAGGCATTAAGGTCATCGATCTCGTCCAGCCGTTCCTTCGCGGAGGAAAGATCGGCCTGTTCGGCGGTGCCGGCGTTGGCAAGACGGTCCTCATCATGGAGCTGATCAACAATGTCGCCAAGGGACGCGAAGGCTTTTCGGTTTTTGCCGGCGTGGGTGAACGTACTCGTGAAGGGAACGACCTGCTCCGCGAAATGGTCGAGTCGAAAGTTATCACTTACGGCGATGATTTCAACCACGATCTGGAGGAAACTGGAGCGTTCGATCTTACGAAGGTAGATAAATCGAAGATCCCGGGATCGAAAGTGTCGCTCGTTTACGGCCAGATGACCGAACCGCCGGGAGCTCGCCTCCGCGTAGCATTGTCGGGCCTGACCGTTGCCGAATATTTCCGCGATCAGGGCAACGACGTGCTGTTCTTCGTCGATAACATCTTCCGGTTCACCCAGGCCGGCTCGGAAGTGTCGGCACTTCTCGGCCGCATGCCGTCAGCCGTTGGTTATCAGCCGACGCTCGCAACCGAGATGGGCGAGATGCAGGAGCGGATCACCTCGACCAAGACCGGTGCGATCACGTCGATCCAGGCCGTTTACGTGCCTGCCGATGACTACACCGACCCGGCACCGGCAACGACGTTCGCTCACCTCGATGCGGTTACGGCGCTTTCGCGACAGATCGTGGAGCTCGGCATTTATCCCGCGGTCGATCCGCTGGCGTCGAACTCGCGTATTCTTGACCCGCAGATCGTTGGCGACGAGCATTACGGCACCGCCCAGGAGGTCAAGCGAATTCTTCAACGGTATAAGGACCTCCAGGACATCATCGCGATTCTCGGTCTTGATGAATTGAGCGAAGACGACAAGCTGACCGTCGCCCGTGCCCGCAAGATCCAGCGATTCTTCTCGCAGCCGTTCACGGTCGGCGAGCAGTTCACCGGCCTCAAGGGCGAGTACGTCAAGGTTGAAGATACGATCAAGGGCTTCAAGGAGATCCTCGAAGGCAAGTGCGACGATATGCCCGAACAGGCATTTTACATGGTCGGCACCATCGAGCAGGCAAGAGAAAAGGCCAAGAAAATGGCGGCTGGAGCCTAGAGGGAACGCGGACACTCTTGTCCGCTCTTTCAACTTGCGGACAGGAGTGTCCGCGTTCCGAATATGTTGAAACTCGAAATAGTAACCCCCGAAAAACGCGTCGTCGACGAAACCGTCGATTCCGTCACCGTGCCGACGCTGTCGGGCGAAGCTGGGATCTTGCCGAATCACGCTCCGCTTATCTCTGCCCTTAAGCCTGGTGTGTTGAGCTTTACCAATAAAGGCACGACTGAGCGGCTTGCCGTGGCTGGCGGGTTTGTCGAGGTAAGTTCCGACACGGTTTCGGTGCTGACCGATGTGGCGGAATCGGGCTCAGAGATCGACGTCGAGGCGGCCAGGGCTGAAAAAGAGGACGCGGAAAAATCTCTCTCGGCAAACGCCGCAAGCGCGATCGAAGAGAACGAATCATATCGCGACCAGCTCGATTTCGCCAATGCAAGAATTCAGCTCGCGGGCCGCTAGACAGCCGCTGGCAGTTTCAAGTTTGGCCGGCCGGCAATCCCGGGCACTTTTATCCTCACAGCAAATGCGTCGATCGGCAATGGGTTGATCGACGGTCGGCGGGAGGTGTGTTGGATGAATCAGACCTTCGATTGGCGTCGTTTTGACCGGAAGATTTTCCTTATCGCGGCCATCGTGTTTCCGCTCCTGGTCCTGACAGGCTTCGGCCCGACGTATTACCTTCGCTTCGCATTCGATCCGCCGCCCCTGGGATCGCTGATTCTTCACCTGCACGGCATCGTCATGACCGCGTGGGTCATATTTTTCGTTTTCCAGGTGTTTCTGATCCGCAGCCGACGGCATCGCGTCCACATGAGCCTCGGCATGGCGGGCATCGGACTCGCCATTCTGGTTCTGGTGACCGGATTTCTTACAGCGGCCGCGGCCGCTAAATACGGTTTCAGAGCGGCCCCGCC
The DNA here is from genome assembly GCA_050250045.1 of Pyrinomonadaceae bacterium. Classification (GTDB taxonomy): domain Bacteria; phylum Acidobacteriota; class Blastocatellia; order Pyrinomonadales; family Pyrinomonadaceae; genus OLB17. The sequence goes on from JBFWPK010000032.1 coordinate 2,918, forward strand.
CGACATTCCGCAGCTGACGTTTTTTATCGTCCCGTTGACGGACATGATAATGTTCGCAGGGCTGTTCGGGGCCGCTATCTACTATCGAAAACGGCCGGCGGACCACAAGCGGCTGATGCTCCTTACGGTCCTTAATTTTCTCCCGCCCGCGATCGCGCGGATACCGATCGCTGCCGTACAGTCTTTCGGCCCTCTGTACTTTTTTGGGGTGCCGGCAGTGCTTGCGATCGGATTTCTTATCTACGACACACGTTCAAATGGCACGCACAACAAACCGCTGCTGATCGGAACACTGGCGTTGATCGCCTCGTATCCGCTGCGCCTCATGGTTGGTGTATCGGGTGCCTGGATAAGCTTTGCCGAGTGGATCACCTCCTGGGCCGCTTAAGTCAGAACCCTGAGCGGTGGCGATGGGCCTCCTTTCATAGGTTCCGATTGCCGCAAAGAGGCGCAGAAGACGGAAGAATTCGAATCGCTTTTTGCGCTGTCTGAGCATTTTTTCGGCGATTCCTTTCGATGCAGCGCGGAGGCCGGTCGCTACCGCTCGCGGTTCTGACAAGAAGTCGGTCACTAATGTAAAATCTTCTGCGGATGGACGAACCTCTTCTCGCATCGTTGTTTAATGAAGCCGTGGGGCCGCGGGCAATGTCCGTGTCGGAGCTTAACGCGGATATCAAGACGGCCCTCGAACGCGAGTTTTCCTACGTTTGGGTCGAAGGAGAGATCGTAAATTTTGTCGAGGCGGCATCGGGCCATTGGTACTTTTCGCTCACGGATGGCGATTCGTTCCTTAAGGCGGCGTGCTTCAAGGGACAAAATTACCGCATCCGGTTTATGCCTTCAGACGGTTTGCAGGTTCGCTGCCTTGGCCGAATCACCACTTACGAGAAGCGCGGCGAGTATCAGTTGATGGTCGAGTCGCTGGAACCGGTCGGCGAGGGAGCGTTGATAGTTGCCTTCGAGCAGATCAAGGCCAGGCTGGCCCGCGAAGGGCTTTTCGACGAGGAACGAAAACGTCCTATTCCGATGTTTCCTCGTCGTGTTGGCATTGTAACCTCGCCAACGGGAGCCGCGGTACACGACATCCTTACCGTTCTCGACCGTCGGGCGCGGTCAGTAGATATAGTTATTATTCCGACACAGGTCCAGGGCGAGCGGGCGTCTGAGCAGATAGCCGGGGCCATTAGGCTGGCCAACGAATATTGCGAAGGATGTCCGCTGGATGCCAGGATCGATGTGCTGATCGTTGGCCGCGGCGGCGGCTCGACGGAGGACCTTTGGGCATTCAATGAAGAGCGCGTCGCACGAGCGATATGCGCTTCGAAGATACCGGTTATCTCGGCTGTCGGCCATGAGATCGATTTCACCATCGCCGACATGGCCGCCGACCTGCGTGCTCCGACACCTTCGGCTGCCGCCGAGATCGTAGCCCAAAGCGAGGAGGAAGTGATGCGGCGGATCGGGCAATTGACCGGCGATCTGACGCGGGAGATCGAATATCTGATGCTGGCCGCCCACGCTGATCTCCAGTCGCTCGAGATGGCACCTGTCTTCGCGGAGTTTCCGGCAAAGGTCCGGGAAAGGCGGTACGAACTGGACGACAGATTTGCTGACGCCGAGGCCGCGATCCATGCCCGGATCGACCGCTATAACGAAAGCCTTCGTTCAACGACCGGCAGACTGTCGCCGGCGCATCTTTCGGCCCGGGCGGCGCGTATATCAAAGCGGCTTTCGCTGCTCGAATACCGCTCACGCTGTGCTGCGGACGAACTTACGGCGAAACGTCAAGCCGATCTGGAAATGTCCATGGCCCGGCTCGATGCCTTGTCGCCGCTGGGCGTGCTGACGCGGGGCTACTCGATCACGCAGAAAGCGAGCGGCGAGATCGTGCGCGAGGCGCATCAAACCGATGTGGGAGAACGGGTGGATATCCGGCTTGCCCGCGGGAGAATAGAAGCCGAGGTCACTAAGGTGACCAACGTAATGGAGTAGTATACCGAATTGGGGAAATACGTTGTTGAGATCGATAAACAGCCGTTTAGCATAGACGGCTCTCGTGCCGGGCCGGACGCAGCACCGAAGAGGCGGAATGTGCTGAAAACCGTTGCCATAACGGTCCTTATCACCGTTTTGACCGTAGCGGCCGCCGCTGGCATCGGCTTTTATTTCTACTGGCGGCATTTGCGAACGACGCCGCAGTATTCGCTGGCGCTGATCGTCGATGCGGCCAAACGAGACGACACGGCGACGGTCGGTGAACTTGTCGACATTGATGCGGTAGTTGACGATTTTCTACCGCAGATCACTGGCAAAGCGATCGAACTCTACGGGCGCAATTTGCCGCCGGACATGCTCCGCCGCGTCGCTCATATCGCGGCACCTGTGATGCCGGCGGTTAAAGATCGGGCGAGGGATGAACTCCCGGGAGCGATTCGCAAGAAAACCGCCACCTTTGGCGACGTGCCCTTTGCTGCGATGGTCGTTGGCGCCGATAGTTATTTGGATATCAGGATCGACGGCGAAACCGCCATCGTCCGAAGCAAGGTTCCCGAACACAATTTCGAGGTCAGAATGGCCCGAAATGGCGACCGGTGGAAGATAGCCGGCGTTCGCGATGAGGAGCTTGCGACGAGAATAGCCCAACGGATCGGGCAGGAGATCGTTGCGATCGCCATCAACGGTGAACGCTCAAAAGAAAGTCGCCTTGGCGTGAAAAACATCAATGAGCTGCTTCGGCAGGCGGAGGAGATCTTCAAGTAGATTTATATGTCAAAAACATTCGAAGCGTCGCTCAACGAACTCGAGCGGATCGTAAAACAGCTCGAAGACGGTGATATGCCATTGGAAGACAGCCTGAAGTTGTTCGAGGACGGTGTTCGTCTGTCGCGTGAGTGCCGCGAACGCCTTACAAACGCCGAACGGCGCATCGAGGTGCTGATGAAAGACTCGAACGGGTCGATCGCGCTCGAACCCGTTCAAATTGATGAGCGAGAGGTAGATTGAACCAGAAGGAAGCAAACCGCGAGGAAAGGAGTCCGGTCTCATTTCCTCTTATTCATCTTTTTCTGTGGTTTAGCTTTAAAGTCCGACCAGGGAGAAAAGATGAATAAGAGGAAAAAAAGGGGGAATCAGATTCCGATACGGCCTGTGCAGTTCTGACATGCACGGATCGGGCCTACCGCGTTGCAAACATCACCGCCGCGAGGGCCGCGAACATTACCACGACCAACCCCAAAGCGATCACGGCCACAATGACTGAATAGATAACGATATTCGTCGTGTTGTCTTTGCCGGTCTTGCCGTTATACGTTTTGCTGCAGCCGGGGCATTTCACATGGTTAAGGATCTTCGGCCCGAGCACGCCGCCCCACCATGTGAAGCGGAGTTTCTCCGCGGCTGTGCCGCCGCATTGCGGGCATGGAGCATAAGCGTTCATTGTTTTGGCGGAGCGACGACGAGTTTCTTTTCCATGATGCTGCACACTTCCAGCGTACTTGCCGGATCGATGGCCATTGTGTCCACCACGACCTGCTGGATCTTACCTTCCTTGTCGACGACAAATGTTGCCCGACGGCCAAATCCTCTCGCTTCGTTATAAAGCCCGTACTCTTTGGTCACGGTTCGGTCCCAATCGCTCAAGAGTTGAAATGAAGTAACACCGATCTTTTCGGCAAACGCCTTGTTGGAGAAGCGTGAATCCATGCTTATCCCGAAAACCTTCGTATTCGCGGCCTCGAATTTGGGCATACCAGCCTGGTACGCCTGAAGTTCCTTCGTTCAGCCGCCCGTGAATGCGAAAACATAGAAGGCAAGCACGACATTGCTCTTGCCGCGAAAGTCGCTGAGCTTTACCTTTTGTCCGGCGGTGTCGGTAAGGGTGAAATCAGGGGCGGTGTCGCCGACCTTTAGCGTCGGGGCCGCCGCCGGCGCACCTGTTGACTGTGCAAACCCCGCACCAATCTGTGCTAGTGCGATCAGAAGTACGAGCAAAATGCGGTTCATTGAGCTACCTCCGCAAAGAATCAAAGGCCGGGCGCAAGCGCCTCGACCTTGAAAGATAACATACGGAACGGCAACTTTAAACCTATCCCGAACGCCAAACTCGGTCAGATACGGAAGACAGCATCTTAGTAATCGCCATATCTGTGGCACCTTGGCCCAGGCTCCCAATCGTAGGGCGAGGTCATACTCTCCAGCATTTCTACGATCTCTCGGTTGGCATACGGCGCCTTACCAGTAAATGTGATATGTATATGGTCCTCATGTTGACCTTTGCTGTTCGCCGTTGTTCTATCGTGCAGGACCCGCGGATAGCTGCCGATCATGTTTGCTTGCCTATTCACATCATCGTCATTAAAAAGGATCTGCTGCATCCCATAGCGCAAGCTGAATTCCTTGATAAGCTTTACAAACTGAAGTGTCCGGTCCGCGTCATAATTAGGATCCCGAACCCAAACTGCGTTCAAGCGATCATTTCGCTCGAGGCCATGTTTGTGGAAAATAAACAGGTCAACTGCGCTGCCGAATCGATGAGTGTTGTGGTCGGGCATCGGCCTCCCATCTTCCTCGCCAATGTCGCCGATTCCGAACGGAGAATTTCCCGGTAAGGAATTCCACCGCTCACCTAGTTCAAGCAAGAACAAGATCAAAAAAGGTTGGCCCCACAATCGCCCCGCCGCCTTTCGTCCCAGGTAATAACCCAGTCCATTGTCTGGGATTCTAAAAAAGCCCGATCTTCTGTTGGTTCTAATTACATATCCCATTACTTTCTCCTTGTCATTCTTGGGTGAAAACCGCGAGGTGCAACAGATGCTCTTTGTTTCGACCTCGCGGATATGCGTCTCATCTAAACCGCCAATGGACGGAACAGCCGCAGTTTAGGCGAACAATGAAGACCTATTCCCCAACGGAACGCGGATCAGTCTCCCGTTTGTACTAACAATTCATCCATCTTGCCAATGGTTTGCTTCCCGGCTTCGCCGTCAACGAACAGGTCGAAGTGTTTTTGAAACTTGCCGATCGCAATCTCGGTATTCAGGTCATATATCCCGGTCTCAATTAAGGCCGGAAGATGAGCTAGCCTTCTCGCAAATCTGATTCGGTTGTAAGCTTCCTTTACCAGGATCACTGCCTGCGCCGTGTGGCTGCAGCCCATTCTCATTGGCGGAGAATTATTAGCGGCCAGTTTTACGTGAAACTGGGCCTGACTGCTGCGTGTCTTCCAGTGTCGTGCTTTCAAGCCTACTTCTCTTCCGGGTATCACTAGTGGTGGCATGTGTAAGTGCATTGCTTTCTCCCTATACAGTGGTCTATCCATTCATTCACGCGGTGATCGAAGGCGGTGGTGTATTCGCCGTACGCGGGCGTCGATCAGTCGGGATGCGCTTCAGCTTCAGCACACCGCTTGAAACGGAAGCCTCATTGCCGACAACAAACAGGTCTATAGCTCGCCCTCGCTGGTGTCGTCGGCTCCTCAAACGCCGCCCGACGTCGAACTCGGGACTACCTTTGGATTGACAATATCCGTCGACGGCGGCGGGACATTGGTCCGGTTTGCCAGCGGGACGACCATTGGCAGCACCGCAAAGGCCTTAGCATTGTGAGCCGCGACTCCCTGGTTCAAACAACCAAGCGCATAAACGGTGTTGGTGATAGAACCCTTGAAGTTTTTGTTCCTGATCCGGTCCACTCGATTGTCCAGCGCGATCTTGCCCGGATGAGCCCGGGCCACGTCTCGCTGAAAATGAATGATCCAGTTCATCGTGGTTGTCCCGCACTCGCCGGTGACGAGCATCTCGCCCGGTGGCTTTCTCCACGACACATCGCCTTCGTAAAATGCTTTCAACAGGTATTGGACAAGCTTCACGTCATCAGGGTAATTCGGGCACTGTTTCCCGACGGCGTGAACGACGTTGTAGAAAATCGGTAGTGTTGTTCCCGGTGCACTGTCTGCGAATCCCATGTTTCTCTCCTTTGCAGGCCCGGTCGTCGAATCTTTCGACGACCGAGGCCTTTTGCTTTCCAATAACAGCCGAATCGCTCGATTTATTTACATGAGTCAATCGGCCTCGCGACAGGTTTTTTGCTAAGTTCGGCGGCCGCGAAAAGTCATGGCCGCCGGGCGATTCGCTTCCACTATTGCGGGATCGGCGGTTCGGGTTGCGGGTTGAAGGCTCTTATCACGCCTGCCGGGGTCAGGATCGTGCGTTCGCCTTCGCGTATCTCCAGTGATGCCGGAAGAACCGCAGGAACAAGAAAGGGCGTCGGCTCGATTCCCATAAAGATCGAAGGGTCGACCAGTTGGCCGGCCTGCTCGGCGGTAAACTCCAGCGTTATCCCTCGCCCGGGGCGCAAGGCCGCTGTACGTGAGACGCGCCGGACAAAGCGCAGGCGGCCGTCTTCGGGAATTGGCGCGTAAATATCAAAATTAACCGTCACGTGGCGGGTTCGTTGCTCGCTCGATCCGTCAGGATTGGTCCTGTCAAGCACCGGGTTGACAACGTTCAGCCGCGCTGTCTGACCCGGACTGAGACTTTGCAGGCCGAAGAACGCGGCCCGGATTCGCGGTGCCGGATCCCTTTGCGCCTGGGTCGTTGTCGGAGCTAAGAACAGTCCGGCGACGATGGCCGCGAACGCGCTCAAGATGGTCGCGGCAAATATTCTCTTTCTAGTCTTCATCATTTTTTCTCCTAAGTTTTTGATTCCCGCATTCAAGCGGCCTTTCGTTTGCCATTTATGTTAGGTTCAACGTTTCAGCATATTCAGTCTGACATTGCTGCCTTTTCCGCCAGCTAAACCTATGATTCGCCACGCGATTTCTGCTATAATTGCCGGTAAATCGAACCCTTTGGCCTGAACAACCTTTGCAATGTGCGGATTATCCGTGTTGTTTGCGAAGAAAGTCTCTAAGGAACTGCTAAAGATTTCCTAAAGTTCCTAAATTTGTGGTTATGACAGGGCCGCAAGATCAGATCTACCGCTTCGACCGCTTTCAGGTGGATGAGCCCAACCGCCAACTTCTGCGCAACGGCGAGGCTGTATCTTTACCAAAAAAAGCGTTTGACCTGCTTCTGGTTTTGCTGAAGAACAACGGGCGTGCGGTTACAAAGAACGAGCTTCTCGACAAGGTGTGGCCCGACCAGTTTGTTGAGGAAGTAAACCTCACCGTCCAAGTAGCCGCGTTGAGGAAGGCCCTGTGCGAGAACAAGGAAAACGCTAGATATATTCTAACTATCCCAAAACACGGCTACCGCTTTGTTGCCGAGTTTCAAAGCGAGAAGGAATCGGAGCCGATTGTCGAGCCGCTCACCGCAACAAGGTTTTTCGTTCAACCGGCCGCTGCCGGAAATTTGGCGCCCGTGGAAGACGGCGGGACAATGGCTGGCCTAAGGAGTGAGGCCAACGTCGTGCGCGAGCCTGAATCATCCGTTCGTAGGCTTTCCCGCGGATGGATGGCGGGTTTGCTTGCGGCCGGCGGCTTGCTAGCGGTGCTGCTTGCGATCGGATTCGGCAGTTGGCGTCCCGGCAGGAGTGAGGAGCCTGCTTCGGTGCTGCCCTTTCAACAGGTAACGATCGAACAACTTACGTCAAACAGCAAGGCCATGCTTTCCGCCCTCTCCCCGGATGGAAAACTCTTTGTTTATGCCTCGAGAAACCGCGGCTTGGAGTCGCTGTTACTTGCCAGTGTTGAAGGCGGCGAGCCAAGGGAACTCATTCCCCCTGCTGATGTAACCTATCGAAGTCTGAAGTTCTCACCGAATGGAGGAACCATCTATTACAACCTGGACGGTGCCGAAGATCGGGATGGAACACTGTTTAGAATTCTGACATTTGGGGGCGTGCCAGAAAAGCTGCGCGACAATGTCGGTGGAAGGATCACATTTTCACCGGATATGCGACAGATGGCTTTCGCCCGGCATAACGCTGGGAATAAAACTTCATCACTTGTTATCGCGGAGGTCGCGGGCACGGCCGAGAAGGAGCTCGTTTCGCGTCCGGAGAGCCTTGGTTTCCGTTCCTTTAGCCCATCCTGGTCGCCCGATGGAAAAACGATAGCGGCAGGCGCTCCCGTCGATGCGAGCGGGCGTTATGAAGTCTTTGTGGCATCAGTTGCCGACGGGCACATCAGACAGCTTACGTCCTCGGCATGGAACGAGGTATTGAAAACAGAGTGGATGCCGGATGGCAGCGGTCTGGTGATCGCGGTGCGCGAGAATGATGTCTTGGACAACATTCGCCTTTGGCAAGTCTCCTATCCTGAGGGTTCTGCCAGTCCTCTCTTCTCGGATCTTGACTCGTACAACGGTGCCACGATCAGCCTTTCGTCAGATGGCCGAACGATGCTGGCAATCCAGGACCAGCGGGTTTCCTCCATCTGGGTAGCTCCAGCTAATGATCTGCGAAAGATAAGGGAGATCACGAGCGGGCCGTTTGGCAGGTGCGAGGGATGCTATGGCCTGGCCTGGATGCCGGATGGAAGGCTAGTGTATGGCGCTCGCGCCAAGGACAGCACGACGATATGGATGATGGACGGGGATGGCGGCAATCCGAGGCAGATAACTTCGGACGGATACGTCGATATTTACCTCAGCGTTACTGACGACGGACGTTATGTCGTTTTTCAGTCAGATCGGAGTGGCAGCTCGGAGATCTGGCGAACGGAATCCGACGGCGGCGGCCTCAAGCAGTTGACGACGGGTGGCCACAATGAACGGCCTGAGGTTTCGCCCGACGGCAAATGGGTCGTCTACCTGTCGTATCGGGAGGGGCTGCAAACGGTCTGGCGCGTTTCGATCGAAGGCGGCGAACCTCAAAGGCTTTCAGACGAGCCTGCTTCGTGGCCCCGCGTGTCGCCGGACGGCAGGTTTATCGCCTGCGGCCTGCGTAAGAAGCTTGCCATCATTCCCATCGAAGGCGGACCGCCCGTCAAACTGTTCGACATTCCGCGTTTGGCAAACTTTCTTTACAGCATTCGGTGGACCGCCGACGGAAAAAACATTACCTATCGCGACTGGGTAAATGGTATCTGGTCGCAACCGGTCGAAGGCGGCGAGCCGAAACGCCTTGCAGGATTACCGGAAGAAAAACTCGGAAGCTATGCATGGTCCAGCGACGGCAGAAAGCTGGTGTTTATACGCGGATCAGAAATGCGCGAGGTCGTGCTGATACGAGCAGTCAACGACAACTGATCGAGAAAGCCTCGCAGGCTGTCCCCTGAAGCCGCCGGCTCCGTGGACCCCTGCGAGACCGTTGATCCTTATGTTAATCGCGTGAACTGAAGATGCTCAAAATGTACCAGAACAGCAGAGCGATGCTGGCAAACAGCGTGAGCGACGCGGCCACGTGTTGATTTGTGTTAAATCGGTGGAGCACGTTCGAGGTATTGTACAGGATCGCGGTACCCGCGAACGCCACCATGATAAATGCGAACACACTGCCGAGTGAGAAGCCGAAAATGATACTTGCAACAATAAACCCCAGGGCCGCAAAACCGCCGATCGCAAGGATCGGGCCGAGGAAGCTAAAGTCCGTCCGTGTCAGGAAAACGGTTGCGGTAATTCCAAGGAACAGGCCCAGCGTGACGATTCCCGCCTTGGGGATAACGCTCGCGTCCGAATAAACCGCGGCGAGAAAGATCATCGGCACGAAAATAACAGCTTCCGCCAGAACGTAAGGCCTAGCCCGAGGTATTGCATTGCCGAAGACGTTTGAGAATTCGCCCACCAGCCCGCAAGCCACGAAACGCCCATGAACGCCCCCAGCACAATAAGCCACGAGTAGGGGCCGCCAAGCATTGTAACGGCAATATCGTCGGCGAACCCGGAGGCAAAGATGGCGAATTCAAGCCCCACAAATGCGAGGATCGCTGCCGCCAAAAGCAAATAGGTCCGGCGAATGAACCGCGCCCGCTGCGCCGGCATGGCCTCGGCCGCGGAATTACCAAACGATGTTGTAAATTCTTCCATATTTCTACGTGGATTTAGATTCCAAGCCGCAACAAATGTTTGCTCGGAGTCGCATCAAAATCCGAAATTCCTCGTTTCCGTGAAACTAGGAAGCATTATACACCACAATCAGGCTTGCGAGCCGACTTTCGTTCATCCCCTTGCCTCGGAATCGAGGTGTTTCTGCGATCTCGACGTGACCGCTCGCCTCGCGGCAAGTTCGGCCTTTTCCGGCAATTTGGCCGCGTCGGGCCTTCTGCGCGAACGGCCGGTAAGTACCCGCCACGCCAGTTTTGGCTGCAACAGAGCAGAAGGCCCGTCGAGAAGCTGGGCAACGCGCATAAACGCCAGTGATGCTTCTGCGTCGCGATGGGCTAACTTCTGCAGCCTGCTAACATAAGAGCTCATCAACCGGCCCGCGATGGTTCGCTTTCCTTTCACATTGGGCATTTTTAGATCACTGCCAACGGCGATATTCCAGGGCGTATCGTTGACCTTCGCGGCCGCTTTGTAGAAAGCCCCGGCTAATTCGCCCTCGCCCTTTGAGAGTTGCTCGCGAAGGACAAGCGCCTGAAGGGCCGCGACCGACATTCCCTGCCCGTAAACCGGGTTGAAGCTGCATATTGCATCACCAAAGACAAGAAAGCCCTTCGGAACCCGACTGAGCCTTTCGTATTGCCTCCTGACGCTGGTTGGGAATCGCATTGTCAGGGCATCGCCGATAGGCATTGCATTTCGGATCATATCGTAGATGTACGGGGCGGCCAGGCTCTTCGAGAAACGCAGAAATCCGGCAATGTCCTCGGGCGGCTTATCACCGAAACGGCCGGTCAGGGTGACGACCCATCGATCGCCTTCCTGCGCAAGGATCACGCCGCTTCGTGTTATCCCGTTCGACGGGGCAACCGAAGTAAACAGAACGCCCCCCGTTTCCCGCCGGCGGAAATAGCGCGTCGTATAGGTCAGCTGGACCTCGACCTTTTCTTCAGGCGGTGAGGTAAAGCCGGACGACTGGAGCCACCGCAAGGCTTTCGATCCCCGGCCGGAGGCGTCGACCACGAGATCGGCTGGCAGCGTGCCGGTATCCGTGACGACGCCTTCGACGCGGTCTTTGTTTATTGCCAAATCGCGAACCGATGAATTATCCAGAATTCGGACACGATCTCGATCCCGAACACGCCGGCGGATGGCACTTTCAAGAAACGGGCGGCTCAAAAGGATGCCGGTCGTTCCGCTAGGCACCCGCAAAAGGCAGTCGCCCTCGAAAAACCAACGCCCATCCTTGACCACATCCGCTGTGATCGCGCCGCCATCCGTGAGATCTCGTACAAGGCCCGGAAACAGCTCTTCGAGCACTTGCGAGCCGCTCGCGAGAAGGCCGTGTGCGTGCCATCCCTGCGGGACTCCGTGCCGGTTCTCGCCGCTATCCGAAAGATTGTCACGTTCGAGAATAATTACTTGTTCATAAAAGTCTGAAAGAATGCGTGCCGCCAAAAGACCGGACATGCCGCCGCCGATAACCACCGCTTTCTTGTATCCTGGATCCAATTGTTTCATAAATACTTCCTTCGAATCTCAATTGAATGAGAATCGGTTCCTTATTCGCCAATGGATCGGAAACCGATTCAGGAATATACAGTCTGGATCATTGTATTAGGCGGTGTATTTAGGAAAACCTGAAATTTTTATGAAGGAATGTTGAGGGAAGCGAGCCCGCGAATGCGGACGAGAATATATTTCCATCCGAAATAGAAAAATAGCCGACAGCTTTTGGCTATCAGCTATTCTAAAAATACGTTCAAAACCCAGCCTTCGTCGCGAGCGGCCTATTCACCTTTCGCGACAGCTTTTGTTTCAACGGGCTCCGGCCGAGGCGTGGCAAGGCCGAGTTCCGGAGAACGCCAGAGGTTCGATACAAGCAGTTCGCGGATGAAGGTCATTTCCTTCGGCAAACGGTCGTACAGCTTGAAGAAAAGATCGTCGTGCATAGCGATCTCTTTGAGCCAGATGTCGCGGTCGAGGTTCATCACCTGGTCCCATTGGTCCTGCGTGAAATCAAGCCCTCGCCAATCCAGGTCCTCGTATCTCGGCATCCAGCCAAGCGGTGTTTCGGTACCCTTCGAACGTCCGCGCGCCCGTTCGACGATCCATTTCAAAACGCGCATATTCTCGCCAAATCCGGGCCACAGGAACTTGCCGTCCTCTCCCTTGCGGAACCAGTTGACCGAGAAAATTCGCGGCGGCTCCGGGATCTGGCGGCCGAAATCGAGCCAGTGAGCGAAGTAGTCGCCCATGTGATAACCGCAGAATGGCAGCATCGCGAACGGATCGCGACGGACCTCACCGATATTGCCAAATGCGGCGGCGGTCATTTCGGAACCCATAGTTGCCGCCATATAGACGCCGAATGCCCAGTTGAACGACTGCTGGATCAATGGGACAACGCTGTTTCGGCGGCCGCCAAAGATGAAGGCCGTCACGGGTACGCCGTTGGGCGAATCGAAATTTTCATCCACGACCGGGCACTGCGTGATCGGAGCCGTAAAACGAGCGTTCGGGTGAGCGGCCGGTTTCTCATTCGCGGGAGTCCAATCATTGCCGTGCCAGTCGATGGCGTGGGCCGGCTTTTCACCGTCCATTCCTTCCCACCAAACATCGCCGTCATCGGTTAGGGCCACGTTCGTGAAGATCGTGTTCTCCTTGATCGACTCCATCGCGTTCGGGTTCGAACTATAGTTCGTGCCAGGAGCAACGCCAAAGAATCCGGCCTCGGGATTGATCGCGTGCAGCTTGCCGTTCTCGTCAGGTTTGATCCATGCGATATCGTCGCCCACGGTCGTGATCTCCCAGCCTTCTTCCTGGAACGGCTTGGGCGGAATCAGCATCGCGAAATTCGTTTTGCCGCACGCGGAAGGGAAGGCGGCACAAACGTAATCCTTGCGTCCGTCGGGCGATTTTACGCCGACGATCAGCATATGCTCGGCCAGCCAGCCCTGCTCGCGGCCCAAAGTGGAAGCAATTCGCAGAGCAAGGCACTTCTTGCCGAGAAGGGCGTTGCCGCCATAGCCCGAACCATACGACGCGATCGACCTTTCTTCCGGAAAGTGAACGATATACTTGTCCTTCGGATCAGGCGAGCACGGCCACGGGACGTCCTGTTGGCCCTCAGCCAACGGCATGCCTACCGAATGCAGGCAATGAACGAACTCGCCGTCGCCCATCGCGTCGAGCGCCTTCTGTCCCATCCGGGTCATGATCTTCATGTTCACGACCACGTACGGCGAATCAGTCAGCTGAACTCCGAACTGCGAGATCGGCGAGCCGAGCGGGCCCATGCAGAACGGAATAACGTACATCGTCCGCCCGAGCATCGAGCCGCGAAACTTGGGCGTTAGAAGTGCCTTCATCTCACGCGGGTTCATCCAGTTGTTGGTCGGCCCGGCGTCTCCTTTTGAAAGCGAACAGATGTACGTCCGGTCCTCCACGCGCGCTACATCCGACGGGTGCGAACGGGCCAGAAAGCTGTTCGGGCGCTTCTCCGGGTTCAATTTAATGAAGGTCCCGGCCTCAACCATCTGCTGGCAGAGCCTGTCATACTCATCCTGCGATCCGTCGCAAAGGTAAACGGCATCGGGCTCGCAAAGCTCGGCCATATCGGTGACCCAGCGTCGAAGTTCGTTGTTCTTAATATTTTCCGGAATGCTGTATTTCGTCATATCGTTTTTCGAGAAGGTGTTCAAAAAGGGTTGATCGGCTCCAATGCCGCCCGGTCAAAAAGCGCCGGTTATGTTTAGTATTCGTCGATGTTATCACAGGATAATATTGAAGTGAACGGCCTGAGCAAAAATAATTGGTAATACCAACTATCGCGGGACAAGCGCCGTCACACTGCACCGGTGCGTTCAGACCGTCGTTCACGACGCGAATATTGCCTGACCGTATGTATCGCGATGGCCGCTATGATGATCCCGCCGCCGAGCAGGGCCCAACGCGACGGCCTTTCGCCGACAAAGATAAAGACCCAAACCGGATTCAACAGCGGCTCAATGAAGCCGATCAAACTCGCGTCCAGCGGGCGTGTTCCTCCGCGGACACCCTTGATAAACAGAATGTACGAAATACCGATCTGGAAGATCCCGAGGAACGTGACGGCGATCCAGTCCATCGGCGTCATCACGGAGATCGCCGGAATACCGGCGGGGGCGCAGATCAACGCGAGCAGAAAATTGCCGTAGATCACCGCAACCGCGGGATTGAGCCCTTCGGCCTTCGGGTGCCGCAGCAGCATGATGTAAAGCCCGAGAAATATCCCCGAGAATAACGCGGCGGTGTTGCCTTGATAATCTTCAAGCCTGAGCTGCCCGACGAAGAACAGGCTCATTCCGGCCAGCACAACGACGACGGTCGCAAGGTCGCGCCAGTGGAACTTCTCGCCGATGACGAACGGGCCGAGGGTGAGGATATATATGGGAGCGGTATATTGAAGAAAGATCGCGTTCGCCGCGGTAGTTTTCTTTGTCGCCCAAACGAACAGGAACAGCAGCAACGCATAGATCACCGAGGTTAAAAGTCCAAAGAAATTGATCCGCAGGCCCTGCTTTCGCGTAAGCAGCAATACGGTCACCGCGGCTAGGAGCGAACGAAAGAATGTCAGTTGAAACGCGTCGATCGTTGTCGACTTAATAAAAAGGCCGCCCGTGCTCCACAGAAAGACCGCCGCGATAACGAGATAGACAGGATTTACGCTCGCCCTTGCTTCGCTCATACGAATGATGAAGTTTAAGCGTCGTTGGAGTTATCTCAAAGCGAATATACGCCGAACTTCCGATCCTGAGGCTTGCGGAGCGTCACAAAAAGACGTCGAAAGCGGCAAAGTCGCGATCAGAGAGTAGCCGGATGTGGAACGTCTGGTACAAAACGAAACACCGGTCAGCCGTTTCAACTCGTGAAACCCGTCGTCGAGTATTCGGACTGGATGCGGGCCGTCAATCCCCGCTTCGCATTTGGGCCGAGAGGCTTCGGATACTGTGTTTGTCGAGAAGGTGCCGCAGCGAGCGGACCTGCATCTGGAGGAGGTCTGCGGCCCTGGTCTGGTTTCCCGCGGTCATCCGGAGTGCTTCGATGACGTAGGTCTTCTCAAGGTTTTCGAGGTGAGCGGTCAGGTTGAGTCCGTCCGACGGGAGTTCGAACTCCGCGCGGATGCGGTCCGGATTGTAGTTTGTGATGTGCTCGGGAAGGCGTTCCGTCTGGATCTGGTCTGTACGTTCAAGCGCGACCGCACGCTCGATCGTGTGCTCCAGTTCGCGGACATTGCCGCTCCACATATAGTTCTCAAGCATGTGCATCGCGTTCGGAGAAACACCGAGCTCGCGGCCGCTTTGCTCGCAATATTTGCCGACAAAGTGGCCGACCAGATCGGGAATATCCTCGCTTCGTTCACGAAGCGGCGGAAGATGGATCGGGATCACCGCGATCCGATAGAAAAGGTCTTCCCGAAATGTTCCGTCAACGGACATCTGCTTCAGGTCGCGATTTGTCGCTGCAATGACCCGTGCGTCAACAGAAAGCTCCTCGTGTGCTCCAACTGGCCGGACACGCCGCTCCTGCAGGACGCGTAGAAGTTTAACCTGCATCGCCGGTGACATCTCGCCGATCTCGTCAAGAAAGATCGTGCCCTTGTTAGCAGCCTCGAACAGGCCTTTCCGATTGGTGTTCGCACCGGTGAACGAACCTTTAACATAGCCGAACAGCTCCGATTCGAGCAGTGTTTCGGTGAAGGCACCGCAGTTTATCGAGATGAACGGCTTTTCGGCTCGCGGGCTCATGTCATGGATCGCCCGGGCGACCAGCTCCTTTCCTGTGCCGCTTTCACCCGTTATCAGCACTGTCGACTGGACCTCGGCGACGGTTTCGATCATCTGAAAGATCGCGTTCATCTTGGCCGATTTCCCAACGATGTTCTTGACACTGCCGCGTTCACGCTGGGCGCGTTTGAAGGCCCGGTTCTCGTCGATCAACGCCTGCTTTTCGAGGGTCTTCTTGACGATCAGCTTCAACTCGTCCACGTCGAACGGTTTCGTCACGAAATCGTCGGCACCGAGCTTGAACGCCTCGCGCGCGGATTCGACCGAAGCGTGGGCCGTCATAAAGACCACACCCATGTCGGGCAGCTCTTCGCGAACCGTGCGGAGCATCTCTATCCCATCCATATCAGGCATGCGGACATCCGAGATAACAAGCTCGGCAGGCTCTGCCTTGAGCATATCAACAGCCTCACGGCCGTTAGAGGCGGTCCTGATCGTATGGCCTTCGCCTTCGAAGATCAGGCTCAAAAGCTGACGGTAACTTTGTTCGTCATCGACGATAAGAAGATTCGACATTTATCTGGCCTTGCGTTGAGGTGCTGCGATCCGGGGGCAGGCGTGAGGATATTCGCGCCTAACAAATATTGTCACAAATGAACGGCCCGAAATTCAAGCAGAAACTTCATCCTTTACATTCTTGACATTCAGGTGCTGACGAAGCGGATTCGGCGCGGCCGACTCGTGGATGTCCTCGGGCGGCTTTTGCCGGTTCTCCTGGGGGAGCTCGACCGTTATTGTCGTGCCCTCATCTTCAATGCTGCTAACATTTATCGTCCCATTGTGGTCGCGGATGATCTGGTAAACGATCGACAGGCCAAGGCCCGTTCCGCCGGAAGTTGAAGTAGAAAATGGCTCAAACAGCTGCTCGACGCGTTCGGGCGGCATGCCCTTGCCCGTGTCCTCGAAAATGATCCTGATGCGGCTTCGGCCGATCGTATCAAGCTTTATCGTCAATTTTCCCCCATCGGTCATTGCCTGGATCGAATTGCGGGCGAGGTTCCAGAATATTTGCTTCACCTGCGTGGTATCGGCCGAAATGAACACCGGCTGCGGGGGAAGCTGTTCTACCAGAACATGGTCACGTCCGATGTCAGGGCTATGCCGGAGCAGCGTTATCGTTTCGCGGATGGCCTCACAGATGTCGACCTCGGTGTAATTGCCGACCTTCGGCCGTGCATAGCTCAGGAAATTCGTGATGATGCTGTTCAAACGGTCCGATTCGCGAAGGATAATGCCCATCAGGTCGGCCTGGATGGAATCGGCCGGCGTATTCGCTTCCAGTACCTGGATCGCCCCGCGCATCGCCCCGAGCGGGTTCCTGATCTCGTGAGCCAGCCCCGCACCGACACGGCCGACAGCGGCGAGCCGCTCCTTTCTCCGGACGCTTTCCTCCATCGAACGGATCTCCGTCAGATCCTGAAAGGTGATGATGAGGCCGGTCGTTTCCTGCTCTTCCGAGAAAAGCTGGGAAATACTGTAGCCGATCCTCACGGCGAAACCGTCTGGTGTGAGCAGGTCGGCCTCAAAGCGCGGAAGCTGTTCACCGGCAGCCGCGATCGCGATCGAATGTTCGATCTCGGGCCCGATCTCGCCAAAGAGCCGGTTGATATTCTGGCCTTCCAGTTCGTCGGCGCGGTAACCCGTGATCTCGGCGGCCGCCGAATTGAAGGTGTAGATATTTCCATCGAGATCGGTGGTGATCAGGCCGGAACGGATCGATTCGATGATACGCTCGTGCAGGGCCTGCAGATCAGCCAGTTTTTTGGTAGCCTCTTCAAGGCTTTCGCCGGAAGAATGGCGGTCTGCGAGCCGGGCGGCAAGCAGGCCGACCACGAGCATGGCAACCGTATGAAAACTGATCCCCTGAACGATCCTCGCGGTTGCCAGCTGCGGCCCGACCGATTCAATAACGCCGAGACCGGACGATATCGTCAGCGCGACAAAAAGCCCTATGCACACGAACGCCATGACAAGCGTGGCGAACGGCTTGAGAAAAAGGCTGGAAACGCTTATCAGGACGAGATACAAAACAATGAAAGGTGATGAGAGATCACCCGTTCGCCAGACAAGCCATGTGATCAAAAGCGCGTCCGCCGCAAACTGAAGCCTGATCTGCCACCTGAGCCGCGAGCTGAGCCTTAAGAAAAAGAAATAGACGACCGTTAACCCGACTGAAACGATAAATCCGAGGAAGATGCTTTGCGGGAATTTCTCGAACGAAAGTACCAGCCGCCCGCTCTGCCAGATCCATGCGACGGCCATCAGAACGAAGATGACGGCGAGACGGCCCAATATGAGCGTTTGTACCGACATCTGCCTGAGATTGGCTCGGCGGTATTTTTGGTTTAAACTGAACATATCCGGGCCTGGAAATGTATGGACTCGAATGAACCTGAGAACAACCTAGAGCTTTTTGAGCAGCGTCCGTGGGGAAGTTTTACCATCCTGGACGAGGCGGAAAATTATAAAGTAAAACGGATCGAAGTGCTGCCCGGGAAACGCCTGAGCTACCAGCGGCACCAAAGGCGGGCCGAACACTGGTTTGTCGTCCAGGGCATTGCTAAAGTAACATTAAACGGCAAGGAAATTCTAGTCAAAACGGGCGAATCGGTCGATATTTCCACCGGTTCGGCCCATCGTGTCGAAAACCCCCATGACACGGATGTGCTGATATTCATCGAGACCCAGACCGGTACTTACTTCGGAGAGGACGACATCGAACGGTTCGACGATGATTTCGGCCGGGCCGCTTGAATGCCGCCTCACCGAAGCGCAGCCATAGCCCCGCAGGTTTGAAATGCCTCTGACATTCGAACGCAAGCTTCCCATAATTCTGTTTTTCGTCTTCCTGATGCTGACGGTGATCGGGGTTGTCTTCTATCAGAATACGATCTCGATGCAGGACGCGATCAGGCTGCAGGAACGGGCCCGCGAGGTAGTTTCGACGGTGGACGAAACGGAGGCCCTTGCGCTTGAGATCCAGTCGGCGTTCTCGACCTTCATGCTGGTCAGCAACAATACCTATCTCGACCCGCTGGAACGTGCGAAGCCGAGGATCCGCCAGAACATTGAGCGGCTGCGCGTGCTGAACGCAGACAGCGCTGATGCGACCGCGGAAGTGAACCGGATCGACCAGGCGCTCAAAGAATACGTGAGCGAAGTTTCGCGAAAGATCGATCGCCGGAAGATGGAAGGAGCCGCGGTTGCTGCCGACGAACTGCTCTGGCCAGAAGGGAAAGCGAAACTCGACCAGGTCAGGCTCTCGGGCGAACGCATCAAGATTCTCGAAACGAACAGGCTGCAGCAGCAGGACCTGCGGAGCGACCGTGTTTTTTCGATAACGGTCTGGGTACTCATCATCAGCAGCATTGCCGGGATCGTCGGACTGGGCGTTGCCAATCTGACGGTCGTTTCTGAGATCAGGAAGCGGCGAGTTGCCCAAAAGAAACTTATCGACGTGAACGAGGGCCTCGAACGAAGCGTCGAGCAGCGGACGGCTGAACTCAAGCGGGCGAACGAGAAACTCCTTGAGGTCGGCCTGGAGCGGGAATCGATCCTGTTCAGTGAAAAACAGGCACGTCAGGAGGCCGAAATAGCGAATCGGCTGCGTGACGAATTCATGGCCACGGTCTCGCACGAGCTTCGGACACCTCTGAACTCGATGCTCGGCTGGGCCCGTCTGATGAAAGGCGGCACCCTGGACGAGGCCCAATCGGAACGTGCCCTCACGACAATTATTAAGAACTCGGAGACGCAGAACCGGCTCATCGAAGACCTTCTCGACGTAGCCCGCGTGATCTCGGGGAAACTCCAGCTTGAATTGACCGAGCAGGACCCGGTTGAGATCGTTTCGCAGGCGGTCGAAACGGTGCGGCCGGCGGCGGAGGCGAGGCATGTGCGGACCGAATTTGACGCTGGTTCATATGACGGGCGGCCCATCATCGGCGATCATGACCGCCTTGTACAGGTCTTTACAAACTTGTTGGGCAACGCCGTGAAGTTCAGTCCGGATAATTCCGCGATCCACGTTTCACTCGCAAACGACGCGGACAATGCCGTGATCAGTATTCGCGACGAAGGCAAAGGCATAAGTCCCGAATTCCTTCCGCTTGTTTTCGAGCGTTTCAGGCAGGATTCGGCGAACAGAGCGAACAATGGCGGCCTCGGCCTCGGCCTTGCGATCGTCCGGAACCTTGTGGAAATGCACCACGGCAGCGTCAGTGCCGAAAGCGAAGGCGAGAACAAGGGAGCCACCTTTACGGTGATCCTGCCGGCACGGTCAAAAGGTGTTTCCGATAACAATATTCTCGAGCTGTAACATCTGAACGACCGCGGCGAGCAGGTCGTCCGCGATCACATCCGGCAGTCGTTCAAGCTCGGATTCATGCGACCTTCCGTAGCCCGTCCGGACCATTGCGGTCCTGATTCCCGCGTTGAACCCCGTTTGAGCGTCAAGCTTTTTGTCCCCGATCATCCATGAGCGGGACATGTCTATACCAAACTGTTCCGCGGCGGCCTCGATCATTCCTAGTCCGGGTTTCCGGCAGCGGCACCCTTCGTCCGGCAAATGCGGGCAATGAAAGAAAGCGTCGATAGCATTGTCCAGCTTACGCTGCATCTCGTCGTGAATGGACTGCATCGCCGCACGGTCGTAGATGCTTCGCCCGATCCCCGATTGATTCGTCACCACGATTATCAGATATCCGTTGTCTTTCAATCGACGGATCGCGTCGCCCGTGAATGGAAAGATGCGGAGATCATCGACCCTCGAGAGGAAGTTCACCTCTTCGATCAATGTCCCGTCCCGGTCGATGAACGCGGCGGGCCGTTTTGCGCGTTGGTCATTCATTTGGCTGCTCAACTGTGAGCATATCACGGCAAACTTCCAGAACATGATCGACGCTGATCCGATCCATGCAGCGATGATCGATCGGGCATTCGCGCAGCATGCACGGAGCACAATCGACGTTGTGACGGATCACGACTGCAAGGTCGGAGAATGGCCTGGTAGTGACCGGATCTGTCGGGCCAAAAATTACGGCGGTACGAGTCCCGACCGCAGGTGCAAGATGAGCAAGGCCCATATCATTGGATACAAGAAGGTCGGCGATGCTGAGTATCGCGGCCGCCTCGGAGACGCTTGTCTTGCCCGTCAGATCTATCGGTTCGTGCGTCGAGCGAGCCAGCACCTCGCCAGTGACGTCGGCCTCGGACGAGGCTCCCATCAGCAGGGTCTGTGCCGCGAACTCGCTTCCCAACCGGTCATTGAGTTCGGCAAAGCGGCCCGCTCCCCAGCGTTTGGCGGTCGAATTGGTCGATCCGGCGCCTATCGCAATAATCGGCCGCGAAAGATCCGCTCCCGCTGAACGAAGCCGTTCGCGGGCAGCTTCGCGTCGTTCGTCCGACATTGTCAGCGATCCGTCGGGCACCGTAAGGCCGACCGTTGAACGGCCCAGATAACGCCGCTCGGCCTCGGCGATCAGATTCAGGTAATAAAAGGCCTCGTGCCGCTTCTTTTTCCACTCAGGCACGGGGATCGGGTCGGTAAGGAGCAGGCCCCGGAGGTCCTTGTTGTAGCCGATCCGGCGCGGAATACGAGCTAGCTTAGATGTGAGGGCGGATTCGAACGAGTTGGGCAGCAAGATCGCCAGATCAAACTCCTCTTCGCCCAAAAGATCGGCCTGATCGACCGTTTGTCTTATCTTCGATCGCTGCTTTTCGAACGCAAGGGTCCGATCTATAAAATCGGCGTCGTCGAAAACTCCAACGACAGTCTGCTTCGTGTGAAGAACTATCTCGGCGTCGGGGAAAATGCGCGAGAGTTCGCGCAAAGCCGGAACGGACATTACCGCGTCACCGAGCCAGTTGGTGCCGCGGACCACTATCCGGTTGATCTGGTCGTTTGAGTTCATTGGGCCGTGGCCGCTCACAGTCAGTCGCCCGCGGCAGTAGCCGCTGGTCGCACGTTTTAGTCAGTACCGGCGGCAGTATCCGCTGGTTGAGCATCAATATTCGGGCTTTTCTTAGTCAGTACCGGCGGCAGTAGCCGCTGGTTTATTCCGCATCCTTGTCATCATTGGGAAGGTCGAATACTAATGCCCAACCAGCGGCTACCGCCGCCGGTACTGACGGTCATTCGCTCATGGTTCGACCAAACATCGATCCAAGTCCATTGTCGAGATCGGTCTGCGGACGCCAGCCGAGTTCGCGATCGATCATAGAAAGGTCTGTGACGTAATTCATCGGCACGGGATCATCAAGCGGATTCTGCTTATCGACGATCGCCTGAAGGCCTGATGCCTCCTTCATTTTCGCGACCAGGTCCGTCAGCGTCAACGCGTTCTCACGTCCTCCGCCCAGATTATACGTGCCGTGCCGAATGGCGGAATCGAAAAATGCTGAGCACGCTCCCGCAAGATCGTTCACATGAAGCAGGTCACGCCGCGGACGTCCGCCGCCCGGGAGCCGCATCCGCTCGCCTTTGTTGATCGCATCCGCATAATAGCCGACAAAATTTGGCGTGTTTCCTTCGGTCAGCGGCGCGTACACGGTCGACATTCGAAAAATGCATGCTCGAAAACGGTTCTGGTGCGCATAGTATTCAACGTAACGTTCGGCGATCAGCTTGGACCATTCGAGAGCTGATTGGCCGGAATAAAGCGTTTGGCACGTTTCCGGGACCTCGGCATAATTATCGGCGAAGCGGCCGTAAACGTCCTTTGTGGAAGCAAAAATGAACGCCGCATCCTTGCGGACATTCTTCAGCACATTGACGGTTCCCTCGACGTTCGTAAGGAACACGCTGTCCGCCGCGGCCGGGTCCTTATCGAGAAGGGCGGCAAGATGGATGACCAGATCGTAGTCCCGGGCGCCGCTCGCATCCTCAAGGTTCAATATGTCGAGCCCCGACCGCCGCGACATGTCGTCAGCGTCAAAATAATCTCGAATATGGCTTCCGAGATAACCGCTCCCACCGGTAACAAGTATCTTCATTCGGTATTATTTGCTGGACACCGTGTCGTATATCTTTATAAAATTTTACAGGGCAACCCCCAAAAACGAAACCCTCACCTAATCCGCAGAACATTTCGTTACCCTATGCCGCTATCGAACCCGAACAGGAGCAAGCGCTCTAAGATGCCGCCGAAAGGATGGGCCCGGAGCAAGCGTGTTTCTTCGTTCAAGGCTCCGCCAAGGTCGCGCCTCGGTCGGATGCTTCGATGGATATTCAACGGATGGACCATCTCGCTGGCATGCATAGCAATCCTCGCGGCATTTCTTACGCTGACCTACTACTGGTTCGAGTTCTCTGACCGCATCGACAGCAAGCTGCTTAGCGGCGAAGTTTTTACACCGTACGCAGGCATTTATTCCGCCCCAAAAACCCTTCGTGACGGCGAGCCTATCTCGCGGAAAGAACTGATCGATTATCTCAAATCGGCCGGCTATATCGACCGAAACGCAAAGGCCGACCCGGCGCGCGGGCGGTTTGCGGTCAACGATAAAGGATCTGTTGTCATAGAACCGGGTATGACCGCCGTGATCGATGGGGAGAAACTGTTTCCGGCGCTTACAGTTTCGTTCACCAAGGACGGCAAGTCGGTCGAAGCGATCGCGAACACCGACACCGGTTCGAACGACGGCGAGGCACCGCTCGAACCAAAACAGCTCAGTACCATCGCGGCCGAAGGCGACGGCCGGCGCAAAACGGTCACGTTCGACGACCTGCCGAGTCATCTTGTAAAGGCCATAACCGTTACCGAGGACCGATCGTTCTTCGAGCATTACGGCGTCAATTTCCGCGGCATTGCCCGCGCTCTCTGGCGTCGCTATGAAGGCGAAGAGAACACGCCGCTTGCCAATCAGGGTGGCTCGTCGATCACCCAGCAGCTCGTGAAAAATCTCCTGCTGACGAACGCACCGACCCTCGAGCGCAAGGTCAAAGAGGCGTATATGTCCATCATCCTCGAAACTCGGCTGGACAAGAAGGAGATATTCACTCTTTACGCGAACCAGATATATCTCGGCCAGCAAACGGGCGTTTCGATCTACGGCGTCGGCGAGGCGTCGAATGCCTATTTCGGCAAGGATGTTTCTCAGTTGACCCTGGCCGAGGCCGCATTCCTTGCCGGCATCATCCGCAGTCCCAATCGATACAACCCTTACAAGAATACCGAACGAGTCGAGGAACGCCGGAACCAGGTCCTGCAGTCAATGCTCGAATCAGGCGAGATCTCGCAAGCCGCCTACGAACAGGCCCACGCCGCTCCGCTCACGCTGAAGCAGCCGACGCCCGTTAAGGACCTTCAGGGAATGCCTTATTTTTCGCAGTATGTTATTGACACCCTGCCGAGCGTTGTCAATGACCCCGAGGCCCTGCAGCATCTGCGTGTGTACACCTCGATAGATCCTGACCTGCAAAAGCTTGCTTACGAGATAGTTGCTGAGCGGTTGAACAAACTCGATAGATACTTTCCCAAAAAGGCGAAAGGAAATCTTAACGCCGCACTGGTCGCGATCCGTCCGAGAACGGGTGAGATCGTCGCAATGGTCGGCGGGCGAAACTATTACGAGAACCAGTTCAATCGGGCCACGATGGCGATGCGTCAGCCCGGATCGGTGTTCAAGCCGTTTGTTTATGCCACGGCCCTCAATTCGGCCTACGATACCGCCTCTCGCGTATTCACCGCCGCGACCGTGCTAAAGGATGAAAAGAAGATATTCACCTACGGCAATCAATCGTACGCTCCAAACAATTACGGCGATCATTTTTCGGGGCAAGAGATAACTCTCAGGGATGCTCTGGTCAGGAGCAAAAACACGATCACTGTCGACATTGGGATGCAGGTAAACATCGGCAAGGTGATGAACCTCGCGCATAAGGCCGGGATGCCCAAGGTCGACAAGGCGTATCCCTCGATGGCACTCGGCACCGCCGAGGCGACGCCGCTGGACGTCGCGACCGCATATACGATATTTGCCAACCTTGGGGACCGCGTTCTGCCGATGCCCATCACGCGAGTTACGACCGGCGACGGCCGCACAACCGTGTCCCCGCGGCCCGACCGAAAGAACGTCATTCGCCCGGACGTCGCCTATATCGCGGATGACATTATGAAAGATGTGATCAACCGCGGCACCGCGGCACACGCACAAGCCTGGGGCCTGAGGAATGTGGCGGGCAAGGCGGGGATAGCAGGGAAAACCGGCACCTCGCGCGACGGCTGGTTTGCGGGATTTACGCCTGAGATCGTGTGCGTGGTTTACGTCGGGTTTGACGACAACGACGATCTGGGAATGAAAGGGTCTGACTCGGCGATGCCGATCTGGGCGGACTTTATGCAGGGTGCGCTAAAGCTGCATCCTGAGTGGAATGCCGATTGGACGATGCCCGCGGGTATTCGAACGGCTGAGATCGATATCCGCAACGGCGCCTTGATCCGCGAGCTCGACTCGAGCCAAACTGGCGAGGGCCAGCCGACACCGACACCGTCTCCGACTCCAAGCCCGACGCCTGAGGACCCGGCTCTCGCGGCCTGGCTGCCCGAGGAATTTCCCGAAACGAAGCAGATCTTTGTAACGGACGTGCCCCCGGAGTTCAGACGCACGGAAATATTCATCGGCGGCACGATCCCGAACCGTGCCTTCCTGACCGAGGAGGTTCCCGAAGACGGACTCGCCGAGCCTGGTCCATCCTCGACACCGCTGAGCGAGACCTGGCAGGAGACTGCCGACGAGGCCAACCGGGCCGGCGAGGCTCCGCGTCCCGCTCGCCGAACATCTGACGGCCGGGTGGTGGTAGATGTAATGATCTGCCCGGTTTCAGGTGTGCGGGCGACAGTGAACTGTCCGCGAAAAGAGCCAAAGGCATTCGCGGTAGGCTCCGAGCCTCACGACTTCTGCCCGATACATTCACCGCCCTAAACCACGCGGTGCGTGAAAATGGCTTACTTCATCTCGACCCCGAGATTCTTCACCAAAAACGCATAGATATTCGCCTGTTCCTGGATGACCTTCGTCGTCGGCTTGCCGCCGCCGTGGCCGGCTTTCGTTTCAATGTGGATCAGGATCGGGGCATCGCCCGCCTGGGCCGCCTGAAGCGTCGCGGCATACTTAAAGCTGTGGGCCGGGAAAACGCGATCGTCGTGATCGGAGGTCGTCACAAGGGTAGCCGGATACTTCGTCCCGGGTTTTATGTTATGCAGCGGCGAGTACGCGTAAAGAGCTTTGAACTCCTCTGGGTCATCAGGTGATCCGTAATCGGATTTCCACGCGGCACCGACGGTGAACTTCGTGAACCGCACCATGTCCATCACGCCGACCGCGGGCAATGCCGCCCCGAAAAGGTCGGGACGCTGATTGAGCACGGCCCCAACAAGCAGTCCTCCATTTGAGCCGCCCTGAATGGCAAGTTTTGGTGTGCTCGTATATTTCTCCGCGATGAGATACTCGGCCGCCGCGATGAAATCGTCGAACACATTCTGTTTATTTAGCTTCGCCCCATTCGCCCACCACGACTTTCCGTATTCGGCCCCGCCGCGAATGTTCGCCACCGCATAAATGCCGCCCATCTCGAGCCACGGCACTCGCGCGACCGAGAACCCAGGCGTGAGCGAAATATTAAAGCCGCCGTAACCGTACAGGATCGTCGGGTTCGTGCCGTCAAGCTTCAGGCCCTTTTTGTATGTGATGAACATCGGAACTCGCGTCCCGTCCTTGCTCTTGAAGAAGACCTGTTTGACCTCGAACTTTGCCGGATCGAACTTGACCTCTGATCTGCGGAACAGAGTGCTCTTGCCGGTCTTCATATCATAGCGATATATCGACGGCGGAGCGTTGTAGCTCGAGTAAGTGTAGAAGGTCTCGGTATCCTTCTGCCGGCCCCCAAAGCCGCCCGCCGAGCCGATGCCGGGAAGCTTAACGTCGCGAACATGCTTGCCGGCCTTGTCATATATCCTTATGTTCGAATAGGCGTCCTTCAGATAGCTGAGCACAAATTGATCGTTGATCATTTGAACGCCGCCGAGTGTTTCTTCCGCCTCCGGCACGATCTCTTTCCAAACGATGTCCTTCGCAAGCACGTTCACGCTTACCAGCCGTCCGCGTTCGGCCCCATTGTCCGTGCGGAAGTAAAATTCCGGCCCGTCGTTGCCCACGTAGCCATAGCTGTACTTCCTGTCCGTAACGATCGGCAAAAGCGGCGCCCTTTCCATCGTCAGGTTTCGCACATACACCATGTTCATTCGTTCGGTCCCTTTAGCGACCGAGATGAGCAGCCATTTGCCGTCTTCGGTAACGCCTCCGCCCATGAACAGTTCAGGGTCATCGGGCCGTTCATAAACGATATGGTCCTCCGACTGAGGTGTGCCCAGCTTGTGAAAATAAAGCTTCTGGAACTTGTTCGCTCCTTTTAGTTCGCCGCCTTCCTCAGCATCCGGGAAGCGGCTGTAATAGAACCCGGAATTGTCCTTGAGCCACGAGACGCCGCCCTGACGGTTTGGGCGAAGGGTGTCCGGCAGATATTCACCGGTCTCGGTATTCATCACCTTCCATTCCGTCCGGTCCGAACCCGACCTGGCAATTCCGTAGGCCCACAACTTGCCGTCGTCCGTGAACGATGAGCCGCTGAGGGCGACCGTTCCGTCGGCACTTAGTTTATTGGGATCGAAGAAGACCTTTCCAGCGTCGTTGATCGACGACGTGCGATAAAGCACGCTCTGATTCTGAAGCCCGTCATTTTTCGAATAGAGATAGAACCCGTCAGCGATCTTCGACGGGGCCGAATACCGTTCATAGTTCCACAGTTCGGTCAGCCGCTTTTTTATAACGTCGCGTTCCGGGATAGCGTCGATATAGGATTCGGTCAACGCGTTCTCTTCTTCGATCCATTGTTTGGTGTCTTCATTTAGCGGGGCATCCTCCATCCAGCGGTAAGGGTCCCTCACCATTGTCCCGTGATAATTATCAACCTGTTCAACCTTCCTGGGTTTCGGATAGTTGAACTTGGTCTGTGCCGGAATGGCTGCGACACAAAATGCATAGACGATGAGAAATACTGCGATCTTCCTTAGCATAACGGCGGGTCACCTCATTGATAAATTTTCGCTAAGTATAGCCGCCGCGTTACCGCTTCGCAAAACGAAAAGGCCGCCCGGAGTGCCGGACGGCGGTCGTCGAGATGAGATGGCATGGCCAGGATAATGCTAATGAACGCGGAGGCCGTCATGCCCGGCGCTCTCACCGTGGGATTCCTCCACAAGTTCAGGCGTCGATCCCGCGGGCAGCCATTGCGGCCGCCGATAGAGCAGCTCTTCGGTTTCCTGCACACCTTTCGGCTTGGCAAGCATGTAGCCCTGCCCGTAATCACATCCCAGGTTCTGCAGGATCGCGAGCTGCGGTAATGTTTCGATGCCTTCCGCGATCACACGCATCTTCAGATTCTTCGCGAGTGAGATGACCGTTTGAAGTACTTCGGAGTCTTCGCCGTGTTCGCCCACGCGGGTTACGAACGAACGGTCGATCTTCAGTGTGTCGAACGGCAGTCGATGAAGATGGCTCAGGCTTGAATATCCCGTGCCGAAATCATCGATGCTCAACTGAACGCCGATCTCCTTGAGCCGGTTCAGAAGCGCGATCGTGTGCTCGGCATTCTCCATCGCGGTACTTTCGGTGATCTCGAGCTTCAGCGTATGCGCGGGAACATTCGTTTTCTGCAGCGCGCCGGCAACGTCATCGACAAGGACGTCCTTGGCGAGGTGCTTGCCTGAAATGTTCACGCTGACGATCAGATCGCGGTATTCTGGGCCGATGGCCTGCCACTCGGCCAACTGGCGGCAGGTTTCATTCAGTATCCAAACCGTTATCGGAATGATCAACCCCGAGTCTTCGGCGATCGGAATAAAGCGGAAAGGCGGAACCATCCCGAACTTCGGATGATGCCATCGGAGAAGGGCTTCAAATCCGATCAGGCGGCCGTCGCTGAGTGAAACGATCGGCTGATAGTGCATCGCCAGTTCTTTCCTCTCAACCGCGTGCCGGAGGTCCATTTCCATTCTGATCCGCTCAAGAAAACGCTCGCGCATCTCGGTCGTAAAGATCGCCGGCCCATCGTTCTTTTCTTTCGCATAGTGCATCGCTATGTCAGCGTCGCGAAGGATCTCTTCAGGTGTGTTGTACTCCGGATCGGATGGAGCAATGCCGATGTTCAGGTCGATCGAGATCTTCTGCCCGCTCAGCGAAAAAGGCTGGGTCAGGCTCTTGTAGATCCGGCGGGCCACTTTCTGGGCCTTCTCGACGGTCGAAAGGTCGCGGAGGATGATGGCGAATTCGTCTCCTCCGATCCGGGCCACCACGTCCGAAGGGTTCAGCATCCGGACAAAACGCTTTGCTGCGATCACGAGCACCTTGTCACCGATCGTGTGGCCGAGTGAATCGTTAATATTCTTGAACCCGCGTATGTCGAGGAAAAGCACCTGGTAAGCCGTTGATTCGCCTGCCTTGTCCTGCTCGATAAGGCCGCGCAGGATGTCGCCGAATTGTTTTCGGTTGGCCAGCCCGGTCAGCGAATCGTGGAGAGCGGCGTGCTGAAAGTCGCGCTTGCTTTTCCGCAGGGCAATATTCGTTTGCTCCTGCTTTTCGAGCGATTCCTGAAGCTGCGAAGCATGTTCTTCGGCTTCCTTTCTTCGCTCGCGTTCCAACTCCGCTTTACCCCGTTCCGCCTCCTCCATCTGATCGAATGCGGTTCCTATTTCGGCGATCGACTGCCTGTAAGTCAGAAACGCGATACTTACACCGACCAGGGCAAGCCCCGAGGTGAATATATCGCCGTAATTCACGACCTTGAAAGTTATTCCCGCCAGCCCCGCTCCGATGATGTGTGTCATCGAACTCGAAAAGCAATAGTTCTTCCAGGTGCGCCAAAGGTTGGTGCGATTCTTAAGCGAGTGGAGGACCGACGCGAGGAGAGTTGACGTGACGAATTGCGACATGCCCAGGATGCCGAGCGAAGTGATCAGGTCCTTTGTATTGGCCGGATCGAGGTAAACACCGTAGATCCTCGGCAGCATTTGCCAGGCCACATACGTGGCGCCGGCGCTGAGAATGCTGATCGAAATGTTCGCCGGTATCATCAATCGGCCCCAGGCCACGCCTGAGCGTTTTAGATAGATGCAATTTGCCAGCGTTTCGGCGGCGGCCAGGACTATTGCCGCCTCGCCTCCGAACAAAAGGAACGCGACGAGGATCAGGGAGTCGCTGAAACTGATGTGGAACTCAGATCGGGGAAGGGTGAGGACCAATCGCGGGGCCACAAATACACCCACCGCAAGCAAAGTGAGCGAACCCCAGCCGATAGCCGTGCCGGGCATCGTAAGGCACGCGTATCCAAGCCACAGGAACCCGGGGACAATAATGGTCCACAGCCCTATGTTCAGGTAGGGGATGCGCAAAAGCGCCGATCGATATTGAGTATCTGTCCGCACCGCAATTGATTGCTGAAGTTATGTGGGTAGGAGAACGTATAACAACGTCCAACATACTTTAACACAATCGGATTCGAGTTCCAACCAAAATCTATCGGGGTTACAAGGCCGAATGTATACTCACTAACCACTCACAGATTGGATAGTTTCTATACAGGCCGCGTAAGTCATTGAAAATACACGCGGTATTAGACACGGAGAGGGAATATTGGCTACTGAATATACACTTCATAACATATTCCTGGAAATCGAATGGCTAGCCGTAAATGCCTGTAAATGTGAGAGTTACAGTCATCGAAAACCACCCGATCTCTGTGGCACGGTGTTTGAAATAGTACGGGTCAGCAGGAGCGAAAAGCTCACAAAAACTAAAATCAGGAGAAAAAAAATGAAAAGCCTCAAGAACATCGCCGCCGCCGCCATCATCGCAGCAACATTCGCATCCGGAACAGTTTTCGCAACCGACGGAATCCTCGTCAGCAACCGTGACGGAATCCTCGTCAGCAACAAGACCAAGGTTCGCACCACGAAGCCGTGCAAAGCCACTGTGAAGGTCAACGCCGGAATCCTCGTCTCGAACGTTGTCGGAATCCTGGTCTCCAACTTCACCGGCATCCTGGTTTCGAACGTTGTCGAAACACAGCCTTGCGACCTGAGCCGCGACGGCCTCCTTATCTCGGACTAGTTTCTCAACATGCAAGCCTTGGGTAGATGTCGTCCTTGGACCTCCGGCCCGCCGAGCGATCGGCGGGCCTTTTTTATTGCCGTCTCGACCGGGTCTGAGGCCGCACTATTGAGATTTCGATTTTGATAGGTATATCGATCGTTGAGGCTGGTCAGCGTTTTGGGGCAAGGCGTCGCAGATTCTCGACCGAGCCCGGCAGAACGGCGAGGACGCGGTCGACATCTTCGTCGGTGTTCATCGTGCCGAAACTGAACCTGATCGCGCCGCGTGCGAGTTCATCATTTTTCCCGAGGGCCCTGATCACGGGCGAAGGTTCGAGCGAGCCTGACGAACATGCCGAGCCGGTGGAAACGGCGATGCCCTGCATATCGAGATTGATCAGCAGGCCTTCGCCTTCGATCGAACGGAACGAGATATTCGAAATATTCGGCAGCCGATTCACGACATCTCCGTTGACCGCTGAATCAGGGATCATTTCCAGGGCCGCATCTTCAAACCGGTCCCGCAAGGCCGCAAGCCTGAGACTCTCCTTTTCAAGCCGTTCCGCCGCCAGCTCGCAGGCCGCCCCGAAACCGACGATAAGCGGAACAGGTTCGGTCCCGCCGCGCAGGCCGCGTTCCTGGCGCCCGCCGATATTTTGCGAATGGAGCCTTACTCCACGCCGCACGTATAGTGCTCCGATACCTTTCGGGGCATTTATTTTGTGGGCCGAGAGCGATAAAAGGTCGCAGCCGATCTCTTCCACATCTGCCGCTATCTTGCCGGCCGCCTGAACAGCGTCCGTGTGAAACCAGATCTTCTTGCCCCCGCTTCGCAGCTCCCGCACCATTCTCCCGACGTCATGCACCCGCTGGATCGTCCCGATCTCGTTGTTGGCAAACATTACCGAGATCAATACCGTTTCGTCCCGCACGGCGTTTCTTACATCGTCTATTCTTACCAGCCCGTCGTTGTAAACCGGCAGATACGTCACTGAGCAGCCGTGCTTTTCCAGATCTTCGCACACGGTTTTCACCGCCGGATGCTCGATCGCGGAGGTTACAATGTGGGTTCCGTGCTTGCGGTTCGATTCCACCAGCCCTCTCACTGCCAGGTTATTTGATTCCGTCCCGCCCGATGTGAAAACGATCTCATTCGCACGCGAATTGATAAGCCCGCCGACCTGATGACGCGCCTTATCCACCGCTGCCCTTGCCGTCTGCCCGAAATGATGGATGCTCGACGCGTTCCCGAAATTCTCCCTCAGAAACGGAAGCATCGCCTCCAAAACATCCGGATCGACCGGAGTGGTGGCTGAATTATCCAGATAAACGCGGCGCATAACTAATATCTTAACCGATTTGCCCGCCGAGCATTTGCAGTTTTTGTCTTCATTTCTTCTTTCGTGTGTTTCGTGGATGACTCTGTTATGAGTTTGTCCACGAAACATACGAAAGCAGAAAAAAGCTTGGGCACGCGAATTTTGACTACATTGCGTTGATGCGGTTTTATTCTCCGTTCTTTATTTCTTCCTTCGTGTGCTTCGTGGATGATTCTCTTATGAAATCGTCCACGAAACACACGAAAAAGGAAAAAAGAAATAATTGACGAAAACCGTCCGTATACGGTACACTGTCTAAGCAATGCAACGCATCTTGAGCCGTTTCATAGCGACCTCGAATGAGTTCTTGGACTACTTACAGCTGACGTGCATTTGTAATACGCCGCAGTGGTTTCTTCCACGCGGGTGTTTTGCGCCATTTGGTGTCTTGTCCTGAAATAGGTTTACACCGAAAATGGGACAAGGCGATGAATAAAGTAAAGGAATTTGAGACAAGTATAAGGGTACTTGTGGTAGGGGAATATCGTGCGGGTGGGACGACTTACAGGC
>JBFWPK010000033.1:0-31580 GCA_050250045.1 Pyrinomonadaceae bacterium
TCTTGTCGCCGTCATAGTCGGCTGCGACAAGCTTGTCTCCGTTTACGCCGAAGTTGCGTGTCTTCAGGGCGTTGCTCTGGCCGCTCGCCAGCCACTTCCAGTTGCCGCTCGAAGGCGTCCACACTGCAGCGTCTGCCTTCTCGTCTCCGTCAAAGTCGAACTTGACGGCACGGTCTGCGACATCACCCGCATCGATGTTGGTGAAGATCACCGAGTTGATGCCGGCAACCAGGCCGTTCGGGCCGCTCAGGGTCGCAACCCTGCTCGGCGGTCCAGGCCAGTTCAAGCCGCCCGGTCCGCATGACAGACATTCGACGTTCGACACGGTCGACGAGCCCTGAGCTGCCTCAGTGATCGTTATTGTCGATCCCTGGTTAAAGGCACCTCCAAGCAGAGCGCTGCCGTTGACGAACGCACAGATACCTTCCTGTGAGCCGAGCGGTCCAGCTTCAACCGTCACGTTGTGTGACCACGCCGGGAACATCGGGCCCGGATGGGCACCGCCGATCAGCGGGCTGACCAACGCAACCGTAAAGTCGAAGTCGACGCCAAGCAGGTTGTCGGTTCCGGCCTTCTTACAGACCTTCAGGACCGTCGGGTTGAAGCGGAAGTTTGAGAATTCAACTTCAACGATCGACGCACGTGCCCAAACCGCGGCACGGGCAACACCCGTAACATCAGAAACGATGTCAAGCGACACGCAGCCAACAGTTCCGCTCAGGATGTCTTCATCATCCGTGACGTCAAACTGCCAGTTGCCATTCATCGACTTGCCGTCAAAGGCTGACAACGCCTGTTCCGGCTGGTAGGAACCAGCAAACGGAGCGGTACCGCCGGTGATCGGGCCTGCCGCCTCGTCGTCAAACGTGGTCGGCGTGCCGGCACAGCTGTTCGGTCCCGTGCCGTAGTTGTCAGCGGTTCCGCCGTTGTCAGACGAAAGGTCGATAGTGGTCGAATCCGGATGTAGAAGGTTAATGTCCACATCCTGATCCCAGGTATGGTTGAGCCGAACCCGAGCATCGACATCAATGATCGTCTCAGACGCCGGAACATTTACCTGAATCGATACCGTTCCCGGATCCGGGATCGGAGCCGCAATGTCACCCGATGTGAACGACCTTGTTTGGGTCGCACCCGGAACAACGAAGCCAGGATTTAGGTCTGGATTCGGAGCCCAACCGGCAACGCCGGCGCTCGTGAATGTAGAACCAAATACACGCACCTGCGAAGCCCTGAGCTGTCCAGGATTCTGCGGGATCGTGTTGTTGACCGAAACGCCATGCTCGTAGATACGTACCGGCGTGCCGTTTACGAATGTCTGGTACTGGTTGTATCCAGGTGCATTCGCTCCCAGTCCGGGTACGAATTCGCAGGTACCGCCCTGTGCCGGATCACCAGCACGGACATCGAACGTC
Organism: Pyrinomonadaceae bacterium; assembly: GCA_050250045.1. Lineage (GTDB taxonomy): Bacteria > Acidobacteriota > Blastocatellia > Pyrinomonadales > Pyrinomonadaceae > OLB17. The sequence continues at coordinate 1,416 of JBFWPK010000033.1, forward strand.
CGCGAAACCGGGCCGTAAATCGTATCCTGCGGATGCGTAGCAGTGGTCGCCCCGATTCCGGTCACCGTAAAGGTGAACAATGTGTTGATCGGGATGCCGGGTCCGGCAACCTTACAAACCTTCACCCTCGACGGGTTCGAGCGGTTCGTAAAGATCAACAGCGTCTCATTCGCGGCCGAAGCCGATTCAATAATGAACGTGTCCTGGAAGCCGCCGCCCGGGGCCGGGATGAATACATCAGCACCTGTTGGGCTAACACCAACGATCGTGCCAAGTACTGCCGGGCCGTTCGCACGGTTCGCAGGGATAACTTCAACGCTTTCAAGATATGCACCCGCACGCGGAAGTTCCGATACGAATGCCAGCGATGCTACTTCGCCCACAGGGAATGGGAACGGTGCAGGATCGCCCTTCGTCACCGAGATCGGGCCGGTACACTGGCCGACCGGTATCGTGAACACCTGAAGCGTCTTGATGTTCGGGTTCTGCTGGTTGACCGTGTACACATCCTCGATCGTGTAGCTGAAATATCCCGTTACATCAGGATCACCGCCCGACATCGGGTCTGCTCCCGGCGGGTTGAACGGTCCAGGACCAGTCGCCGCACGTTTGCAGATCTCGACAAAGCCCGTGATCGTTCTTCGGTTCGTGAACTCAAGTGTCAGCTGCGTGTTCACGCCGCCTTCCACCATCGTTATGTTCGCAACTCTCGTCGCAAGGTTTACCAACCCAAGCGTCGATGGCGACGCCGGAGTTACATTCACCACGCTGATCAGTTCAAAGTTGCCCTCGAACGTGCCTGTCGGAGGCGTGATCAACGTTCCCGTGTTCAGCTCGGTCACCGTCTGCGGTCCCGTCGCTACATCGATCGGGCTCGAACACGAATTCACCGGCACACGCAGCGGGTTGCCTGCCGATCCCGGCGAGCCTGCCGCCACACCCGATACCACAAAGTGGAATATCTGGTTCGACAGATCGTTCGCCGCCGTTACCGGCAACTGCTGACGTTTGCAGATCTCAAGCGATCCCGTTCCGCCGCCGAGCACTGCACTGTTGTTCAACTCAACCTTGCCCAGCGCCATCACCTTGTCCGTCATCGTCGTGCCGTTTCCGACCTTGATGTCGCCAGATGCCAGCACGTGTGCACGGAATGCAGCATTGTCGCCGATCTCGGCATTCTCTGCCACAAAGTACACATTGCTCCCCTGAGCTCCGTTCTCGACCCGGATCGACGATCCGCTCTTTGCGTTCAGTGTCCCGGCCACGCGGAATATAAATGTTCCCGCCGCCGAGCCCTGCCCGTCGATCACCATCTCGCCATCCAGTTCAGCCGAGTTCACACAGTAAACTCCAGGCTTGAACGTCCGGCCCGCCAGTGCTCCGCTCTTTAGCTCCGTGCACGGCAGCTGCCTCATCGCGTCGATACCGTTCGCCAGCCCTTTGGTCGCTTTCTGACCCGCTGCCGATCTCATCGCATCGCCTTTGGCTCCTCTTATTTCCGAATTACCTCTATCGGTAACTCCCCTCTCCGCGTATACCGTGTACCCCGATGACGACTTCAGTGCTCCGATCGCAAAATCGATCATCGCCTGTGTCGCTATCTCCGGTGCGTCCGCCGCTTCTGCTTTCGTGCCCGCATTTGCCGACACTTCAGCTTCAGGCAGGAACGTGTATCCCGCTGCGGCCACAGCGACTATCGCCGCTACCACCAGCAGGTACCGAAGTACGCCTACGCGATCTCTAAATGTCTTGGGGACATTCGTCTTGATCTCGTCCATCTTCGAATCCTCCATTGTTTTTCTCGAGTCCTTTTCGTTGGTGGGAGTGAGAGCGACCGAAAAGGCCGCCAAAATCTCCCAGATAATGGTCCCGTTCAAGTGTAAGGTAGAGCCGGAACCGATTCAGTTCTGAAGGTAAAATTCACCCTCGTGTTCTTGGCAATTAGTAGGGCACTTTACCTGATTTCCACAACAAAGAATGTATGCTGGCATACACCAAAGCATTCTTTTTTACTGGCGCAAATAGACCAGTCTGTTATGGAACTCTTTAGACTTTAGTCCGATTTCGCTTCAAACACAAGAATGGAGAACGAGTTCGTTCGAGTGATTTCCGTTTAAGTGAACCAAACTCGGGATTTTTATACGCGTTGCCTAGCGTTCCGCCAAAAAAAAAGCGGCCGCAAGGACCGCTCTTCCGCTGAAATATATTCTTCCCGCTCAAACGAGCATGATCTCATCCGCCGCCGGCTTCTTAGGCTTGGTCTCTTTCGGAGGCCTCGGCGCGGGTTTATCGCCCTTTGGCTCAACCTTAGGCGTCTCTTTCGGGTCCTTCGGCGGGGGTTTCTTTTGATCGTCATGCCGCTGGGCGGACGCCGCGAGCGTGAGCCCGACGATCATAACAAGACTCAATACTATCTGCTTTACCGTCTTCATTACTACCAAACTCCTCTTCCTTTATTTCTTCCGAAACGCATCGGGGAAGAGGGAAAGTGCGTCACAAAATATCAGATGCAATCACAGTGCCAAAGGGATCGCATTCCCGAAACCTGTTGTTTCGAGGACCAAACTCTGCTGATGGTTGGAAATATTATATCAGGACAAATCGGGGCCATTTACAAAACCTTACGTTTTCGGTCATTCTCATACGAAATAGTGAATTTAGCAAGTTCTTTCCATCTTGCGGTCATTTTGACTGGATCGGATCTCTTGCCTAAGATTCAAGAGAGATACCATCGCATTCTAATAATGACCGAACCACACCCAAACATCGACAAGGCACGCGCCGTCTTGGTGCTCGCGGCGACCATCGGGACACTCGTCTTTAACTGGCTCGCGGCCCAAGGCTGGGTGAATGGCGCAACACCCGCTGAGATATCCGCGAGATTCCCGACGGAAATCACTCCGGCCGGCTATGCGTTTTCGATCTGGACGCTGATCTACGCCGGGCTCCTTGCCTTCAGCCTCTACCAGCTTTTTTCGCGGCCGGGCATTTGGATCCGCGAGGTCCGCTCATTCTACATCCTGAGCTGCGCTCTCAACTGTGCCTGGATATTCGTCTGGAACAGCGGGCAGATCGCGGTTGCCTTCGGGATCATTGTAGCACTCCTTGCCGTACTGGTGGTGATAAATGTCAAGGCCCGCCGATCGCGTTCAGCATTGGAGAGCCTGTTTGCTCGGGTACCATTCGAGCTGTACCTCGGTTGGGTTGCCATCGCGGCATGCGCCAATTTCGCCGTTCTTCTGGCCTCGTATGGAATCGACGTTAACGCTGGATCGCACTTTTTTGGAACGACAATGGTCCTTCTGGCGGCAGCGTTCGGGGTCTTTTTCCGGGTCCGGCTAACGAGTTATTTTGTGCCGCTTGCCATCGCATGGGGACTTACGGGCATCGCCGTCGAACAGAGCGGAAAAACCCTAATAGTAGCGGCCGCCGCGGTTGGTGTGGTAGCCTGCCTCATCGCCTCTTGCAGCGCGGTGCTGGATCTAAAAAGTTCAAGAGATGAATAGCGGAAAACTTTGTGTGTCGATCTTCGCGGAAAAGGCCGACGAACTGGTCGCGGCCCTTCGCCGCGCAGAAAAGGTTGCGGACGTTATCGAACTCCGGTTCGACGGGCTCGACTACGAGAACATAAGGATAGCGTTCGAACAGCTTTCGTCGGAGAAGCAGATCCTTTTGACCATGCGCCCGAAGTCACAGGGCGGACGTTCAGAACGCAATTTGGTCGATCGCGTAGGTTTCTGGATGGAGTACGCCCTGCACAAGATGATCGATCATTCATCTATCTGGATCGATCACGAGCACGACCTGATCTCGCAAAAGGATTTTATGTTCTGGGTCGACCAATGCTTCGTCATCCGTTCACGGCACTATTTGGAAGGCGAGACAGGTACCGACCTCGACAAGGCATATGAAGCGGTTGTCTCCAACGCGGAAGTCGGCAAGATCGCGGTTACGACGCACGATGCTGCCGACGCGATAGGCGTCTGGCAGTTGCTTGTGCGAGCAAATGAGGACGGACTGCGGACTATCCCGATTGCGATGGGCGAGGCGGGCAAATGGACACGGATCCTTGGCCTTGCTCACGGGGCCTTCATGACGTACGCCGCACTTGAAACGGGTACCGAAACCGCCCCGGGCCAACTCACGGCCGACGACCTGATCGATGTTTTCCGTGTCCGGGAATTGGATAAGGAAACCGCTGTCTATGGCGTGATAGCCGGCAATACGAGCTATTCGGCCTCGCCCTGGATGCATAACGCAGCTTTCAAAGCGGCGGGACTAAATGCGGTGTTTGTCCCGTTTCAGGTGACCGACCTTGACCGGTTCATGAAGAAAATAGTTCTCTCCGACACCCGCGAGATCGAGCTCAACTTGCACGGCTTCTCAGTGACAAATCCGCACAAGCAGGCAGTCATCGAGTACCTGGACGAAGTGGACGAGACTGCCGCACGAATCGGGGCCGTGAACACCGTGAAGGTCCAGGACGGCAAGCTTTATGGTCACAACACGGATGCGGACGCATTTATCGCGACGCTAAAGGCCGAATACGGCGATCTTGAAGATGCTCGCGTGGCAGTGTTTGGTGCGGGTGGAGCGGCACGGGCATGTATCGCAGCGCTTCTGAATGAACGTGCGTCCGTCGGGCTCTTCGCCCGAAACGACGAAAAGGGGGCCGCCCTTGCCGAAGAATTTGAGATCGCCTTCGAAGGCAAGGCGGGAGACCGGCAGATCGGGGATGATTTCGACATTGTCGTAAACGCTACGCCGCTTGGCACCGTGGGCACGAACATCGATTTTACTCCTCTCACCGGGCCTCAGCTTAACGGTTTAGGACTGGTGTACGATCTTGTCTACAACCCGGCGGAAACTCTTTTGATGCGTGAGGCAAAAGCGGTCGACGTACCGGCGATAGGCGGCGTCGGGATGTTGATCGCACAGGGAGCAAAACAATTTGGGTTATGGACCGGCCGGGAGGCTCCGCTGAACGAAATGAGTGCGGCCCTTAACGACCGCCTAAAGTCTCAATAGGACCCATGCGGCCAGAATCACTCAAATGCCCAAACTGCGGGGCCGCCGTTTCGACCGATCTGCCGAACTGCGCGTTCTGCCGATCACGTCTGAAGACCGTCGGCTGTCCGTCCTGTCTGGGCGTGATGTTCCTCGGCAGCAAGTTCTGCACTCATTGCGGCCACACGGTCCAGCCTGCCGAACTCATCGACGACGATCATCCGGGCGACTGCCCCCGTTGCAAAAGAACGCTCCAAACTCTCAGGATCAATTCGATGACCATCCGGGAATGCGAGCGATGCGGAGGCTTCTGGTCGAGCATCGAAACCTTCGAAAGCCTCTGTGCGGACAAGGAGCAGCAAGCCTCGGTTCTTGGTTTCATTCGCAGCTATTCGCACCCCAATTCTGACCCGCCAAAAGTCACCTATGTTCCCTGCCCGGACTGCAAGGCGTTGATGAACCGCAGTAACTTTGCCCGCTCTTCGGGCGTGATCATCGATCTGTGCAAACAGCACGGCGTCTGGTTTGACGCAGGCGAATTGCCGAAAATTATCAATTTTATCGACAGTGGCGGGCTGGAACGCGCGCGTGAGAAAGAAAAGATCGCGATACAGGATGAACGTTCACGATTGCGGGATGAGCAACGGCGTCTGGCGATGATGGCACGACGAAGCGGAAACGCGAGCATTGACGAAGAGAAGCCTACTATATTCGGCGGGTTGATAGCCCGGCTCTTTGATCTGTAGGAAGATGAAGGAACGTTATGCTATTTCAATGGCAAATACTCGATTCGCGATTTCAGTTCGCCGTAATCTGCACAATGAATAAATATCTCGAGGTCGTCAACGGCCTTCCCTATTGACAGACGCTGGGGAACAATGATGAGTCCGGGAGTTTCCCTTCCTTCCTTGATAAGTTCATTTGTTGTTCTCGTAAACGTGTTGACATCGTGACTGACAATAACCCGTCCTGCCTTAAGAGCCCATTCAAGGTGCGCAAGGTCTTGCTCGCGGCTGCGTCCGAGCTCAAGAGCAGTAACGTAATCGATATCGGGTATTCGCGATTTAAGGCCGCGCAGGATAAAGTGATTGAAATCCTGGTCGATGAAAAGCCTCAGCATTAAACGTACTTGGGAGTTAGCTTGAAGAAGACGGTTTCTGCCGTTCTTGCCAACGATGCCGAAGGTTTGTCCTTACTTCACGCGAGCGTTCGGCATATCCCGGAGCCGATTCTATGTGCCGCCGGATCTCATTCGCTTCCCTTTCTCGACCCCTAACGTATCTGTCCATTTCCTCCCGATGTGAGAGATAGTAGGCGATGACCGCATAAACGTCGGACACCTTTAATGAAGGAAACATGCCAACGATAGATTCCGGAATCTCGCCCTGGAGGTAAAAGAAAATTACCCGTTCCACCGGCACTCCGGTTTCGGCAACGTAAATGCCGCCATCCCGCTCCGCGACTAAGGGCACCTGTTGTATTTTCTCCAGAATCATCGTCGGCCTCGGCAAACCTTTCGTTTACAGTTTCTATTTTATAACATAGAAGTGCATATTGCGCGCGGGTTTCGATTGTTTTGATGAACGAACGCTACAGCCGTCAGATCCTATTCTCAGAGATCGGAAAGGCCGGACAGGAGAAGCTTTTAGATTCTCGTGTCCTGCTGATCGGCTGCGGTGCTCTTGGGGCCTCGCATGCCGAGATGCTGGCGCGGGCGGGTGTTGGAAAGCTGAGAATAGTCGATCGCGATTTCGTCGAGTTTACCAACCTTCAGCGGCAGACGCTTTTCAAGGAATCGGACGCGGCCGAGCGGCTGCCAAAAGCCATTGCCGCGAAAGAACGGATCGCTGAGATCAATTCCGACATCGACGTTGAGGCGATCGTCGCCGATGTCAACAACTCCAACATCGAATCGCTCATCGACGGATGCGATCTCGTCCTCGATGGTACCGACAATTTTCAGGTCCGTTACCTGCTCAACGACGCCTGCGTCAAACTCGGCAAGACGTGGATATACGGTGCGGCCGTTTCCAGTTATGGGACGACGATGACGATCATTCCGGGCGGAACGCCCTGCCTCCGATGCATCTTCGAGGAAATGCCCGACGCCGGAAGCTCGCCGACCTGTGACACCGCCGGTGTGATAATGCCGATAATTTCGAGCATTTCGTCTATCCAGGTGGCCGAAGCGATCAAGCTGCTCGTCGGCGACCGCGATTCGCTCCACCGATCGCTTATCCAGATCGACGTTTGGCAGAATGACTGGCGGAAGATCAAACTCTCCGGCCCGAATCCCGACTGCAAAACTTGCGCGAGACGTGAATTCGAGTTCCTGGACGCCGATGCGGTTGAATTCTCCGCCGTCCTCTGCGGACGTAACGCCGTCCAGATCGCTCCGCCTCGACCCGTGCGGATCGATCTTGCGGGATTTGCGGCAAAATTGGCGAGCATCCCGAGCATTAAAAGAAATGCGTACCTTGTGCGCTTTGACGCCGACGGAAATGAAATGACGCTATTCAGCGACGGACGTGCTATCGTAAAAGGTACGGATGACGTCTCGGTGGCGAGGTCGCTTTATTCAAGATTTGTAGGATCATGAACACGACAAACAGCAATATTCATTGCGCATACTGCGCCCTGACGTTGGCTGTTGAATTCGCGTGCCCCAATTTATCGCGGACGAACCGTGCTAACATTTTTCCATGAACACAGAATTGGTATTACCGCTTGAAGAAATGACGGTCGCGGAAAAGATGGATGTCATTGACCGAATAATGGCGGACCTATCGCGAAATTCCGGGGACGTTCCGGCAATCGAATGGCATGGCGAGATGCTTGCTAAGCGTGCCGCAGATCTTCAAAACGGAACTGATCGGTTCATTTCGCTCGATGAAGCAGAAGTTAGAATTCGTCAAAAAACCGGGCGTAAATGAATATCGTCATAACCGAGTCCGCCGCAGATGACATTGCTGACGGCTATCTCTTTTACGAACAACAATTTCCAAGCCTGGGCGGTTATTTCGAGACTTCCATCTTTGCCGACTTTAGATCACTCGTGCTCTATGCCGGCGTTCACGAAATTCACTTCGACCACTATTACAGAAAGATCGCGACCCGCTTCCCGTATTCGATATAGTACACCCTCGAAGACGAGGCCATTCGTATTCATGCCGTAGCAGATAACCGGCGTGACCCGAAGTTAATTGAGCGTAAACTGACCGCGAGTTGATTCATCGATCCTTCCGAAATGCCGGAACGGCTCACGATTGTAAGCCGAACCTGATATTCTAGACCTGCGCTCCTTTGGGTGAATTCTCGGAGGCAAGGTATGGGTGACAAGCCAAAAGTCGTGATCGTAGGCGGTGGATTTGGCGGCCTGTGGGCGGCGAAGGCCCTGGCGAATAAACCGGTCGATGTCACGCTCATCGACCGCAAGAACCACCACGTTTTCCAGCCGCTTCTCTATCAGGTGGCGACGGCCGTGCTCTCACCCGGCGAGATCGCGACGCCGATCCGGCGGATCCTTCATTACGCCAAGAACATCGAAGTGATCCTCGGCGAGGTGACCGATTTTGATACCGGCAAAAAGACGGTTCGCCTCGACAACGGAGCGGAACTTGCGTTCGATTATCTGATCGTCGCCGCGGGTGCCCGGCATGCCTATTTCGGCCACGACGACTGGGAGGTTTCCGCCCCGGGCCTGAAGACGCTCGAGGACGCAGTCGAGATACGCCGGCGCGTTCTGCTTGCGTTCGAGCTTGCCGAGCGGCAGTCGTATCTTGGCGGCAAAAGTGAACGCCTGAACTTTGTCGTTGTCGGCGGCGGCCCGACGGGCGTTGAACTTGCCGGGGCGATCGCGGACATCGCCCGTCAGGCGCTCGCAAAAGATTTTAAGGCGATCGACACACGGAAGACCGGCGTGATCCTGTTCGAGGGTTCTGATCGCGTACTTGGCACGTTTGCGAAGGACCTGTCCGAGAGCGCCAAATCTCAACTGGAAGACCTCGGGGTTGAGGTGCGTTTGAACAGCTTCGTCAGCGACATTGCGCCGCGCAAGGTAAAGGTTGGCGAGGACTGGATCGATTGCGATGTCGTCGTCTGGGCCACTGGCGTCGCCGCGTCGCCGGTCGGACGGCAGCTTGGCGTAGGAACCGATAAGGCTGGACGCGTTTTCGTCCGTCCCGACCTGACAATTCCCGGCCAAAGGAATATTTTCGTCATCGGCGACATGGCCTCGATCAAGCAGGAGAACGGCGAACCGGTCCCGGGCGTAAGCCCCGCGGCGATGCAGATGGGTACCGCGACCGCGAAGAATATACTGGCCGATCTGAAAGCCGGCGAACGAAAGGAGTTTCGCTACGTCGATAAAGGTACCATGGCCACGATCGGCCGCAGCAAGGCAATTGCCGACATAAAGGGATTCAAATTCAAGGGCGTCGTCGCCTGGATGCTGTGGCTTTTCCTACACGTGTTCTTCCTGATCGGCTTCCGCAATCGGTTTATCGTTCTTGCCGAATGGTTCTGGGCCTACCTCACCCGCGAGCGAAGCGCCCGTCTCATCACCGGCGATGTCGAGGACCTCCGCGATGCTCTTACGTTCATCGGTGGGGCCGAGGCCGCAAAGTTTATCGACGAGGCTTCGCAAAAAAAGGCGAAAGCCAAGGTATCGTCCTGAACAACTGGCTCAATACCACCTCGGATAAGCTGGCCAGTCTCTTCGAATTGCGGATCTGGGAGCGCGAAAACCGAATTCCATACACTCCGCTTCAGCCTCTCTATCGAAGTTCCGCGATCCGAGATCTCTGGACCGACCCGCTCCGCAAGGTGGTACTGGCCTGCACAATGACTTATATTTAGAGACAATAGTCGGTGCACCCGCGTTTCCTAAATGATGAAAATACTCGCTTCTTCGGCCCTCGTTCTCTTTCTTTCAATAACCTCGATCGCCGCCGAGCCATCCGTCTGGACCGTCAGTTCACGCGAAGATGTGCTCAAGGGAGATGCCCGCAATGTCTCGATCGACAGCAGCGGCGCGATATCGCTCGCCCCGCAGCTAACCGAGGTCTACGACACCCGACAGCCCTTTGTTTGGTCGAGTGCTGCTGATCCTTCGGGTAACGTCTATCTCGGTACGGGCGGCGACGGCAAGGTCTTTAAGGTCACGCCGTCCGGCACTGGGGCGTTACTCGCCGACTTGGCCGAACTGAACGTGATGGCCCTCGCCGTTGGCCCGAACGGGACAATTTTCGCAGCCACTTCGCCGGACGGAAAGGTGTACAGGATCGATGGCGCGGGCGTGGCCTCCGTTTATTTTGAGCCAAAAGAAAAATACATCTGGGCCCTTGCGGTAATGAGCGATGGCAGTCTGGCGGTCGGCACGGGCGAGGGTGGAAAGATCTACCGCGTCCGAACGGCGAATGCCGCAGCGGCCGCTTCACTTTTTTTCGACGTCAGTGATACGCATATCATCACGCTCGAAACCGACAAAGCCGGGAATCTGTATGCCGGCACCGATTCGCGCGGCCTTGTCCTGAGGTTCGGCCCTGACGGCAAGCCGTTTGCTTTGCTCGATTCGCCGCTCAGCGAAATACATGAGATCAAGCCCGGCCCTGATGGATCGGTCTATGTACTCGCTCTGGACGAGTCCGCCTCGGCCGCGACGCCGGCCCCAAGCCCGACACCGACACCTGGAACAAAGGCCGTTTCGGCCGCGCGGCCCAACACCGCGGCCCCGGTTCTGGCCGTGAAAAGCCGCTACGATCTAACCGGAAAGAAATCAGTCGTTTACCGGATACTTCCGGATGGCGGCGTTGACGTGCTCTGGTCATCCTCGACTGTGACCGGATTTTCGCTCTATGCTCATCAAACCGGGCGCGGCGTGCTTCTCGGCACATCCGATAAGGGCCGGGTATACAGTATCGACAATAGCGGGCGTGAATCTCTGGCCCTCCAAACCGACTCCAGCCAGATCTCGACGATCTTTGGCCAGGGCGCAGCACTTTATGCTGCGTCCAGCAATCAGGGGCGGCTTTTCAAGATCGGGCCGAACACCGTGGCTGAGGGGAGCTATGAGTCGGCCGTGCTCGACGCAAAGGCCGTTGCCGCATGGGGCCGGATTTGGTGGCGTTCGACGGGGAATGTGCAGATCCAAACTCGCACCGGCAATACGGAGGAATCCGACGAGACATGGAGTCCGTGGTCGAACGTAGCGGGTTCCACCGGCGGACAGATAACCAGCCCGCGCGCAAGATACTTTCAATGGCGTGCGGTGATGAAAAGCTCTGCAACGCCGGCTGTATTGAACGAAGTAAGCACGTCGTATATGCCGCGCAATATTGCCCCGGAAATACTTTCGCTCCAGATCTTCCCGACAAACCTCGGGCTGCTGGCAAATCCGCCGATCGTGATCGATCCGAACATCGAGCTTTCGGGCCTGGACCCGCAGACATTCGGACTCCCGGCCCAGGCCGTTGCTCCGAGGCGGGCCTTTCAGCGGGCCGCCCGCGCTTTTCAGTGGGCTGCCGAGGACCGCAACGGCGACAAACTCGTTTACGACGTTTACTACCGCGAAGTAAACGACGCGGACTTCAAGCCGCTTCGCGAGAACATCGACGAGACTTACTTTACCCTCGACGGCTCATCGCTTGCCGACGGACGATACGTTGTCCGCATCGTAGCAAAGGATTCTCCTGAAAATCCGGCCGGCCAATTCCTCACCGGTGAACGGATCAGCGATCCCTTTGACATCGATAATACGCAGCCATCCGTAACCGCGGGGCCGCCGCGGATCTCAGCCGACGCCGCACGGTTCACGTTCACCGCGAACGATCGATCGAGCCATATTGCCAGGGCGCAATATAGCGTCAACGGCGGCCCATGGCTTGCCGTATATGCCGAGGACGGTATTTCGGATTCGTCGGATGAGCGCTATGTCGTGGAAGTGCCGCTGGCCGCGCCGGGCGAATACGTCGTTACCCTTCGCGTATTTGATATCAGCGGAAACGCCGGGAATGGGCGAGCGGTCGTCAAACGATAACTGATCGAGACCCCTCCGGGGATCACTTCTTAGGCAGGGTCATCGTCTCGCCCTCGGGATTCATCTCAAGGTGGCGGGTCGTGCCGTCGGTGACGCTCGGCGGTACGAGGTCGCCGGTCTTGTATTTAGAGTCGTTCGCCGAAACATATTCCGTCCTTGTCGGAGGAAGGCCGGGGCCTGTGTACGGCTGGTTCAATTGCGGCGAGTAATGCTGCTGCGAACCGACAGTTCGGGACTCTCGCATTTTGCTGTATCGAACACAATCGGAGACACCTTTCGCAAGGAAGGTAATTGCCGGAAACAGCATTGCCCACCACCACGAACGCCCGTTGGCCACGTTCGTCAGAGCGAGAGATAAAGCGACCACGGCAAACCCGACGCCCCAGATGATGTTCCTGATCCCGGCCACGTGGATCTCGTTCGGATCTGTTCTCCGGCGGCCCGACGAGCACGATAAGGATTCCGTGAGGTCCGCAGGCAGGTTTCCACTCATCACCGCCGAAACACCGCCGAGGTCGGTGCCGCAGCTTCGGCAGAACTTGCCGTCGTCAGGGTTGCCGGTTCCGCATTTTGGACAAAACATATAACTTATTCCCCCGTACCTCGTTGTCGTCTGGCTTCGAATAGGATTACGCCAGCGGCGACCGAAACGTTCAGTGAATCTATTTTTCCATACATCGGAATTTTCACCAACACATCGCAGTTCTCGCGCACCAACCGATGCAGGCCGCTCCCTTCCGCACCAAGCACAAGGGCCGATGGCTGCGTCCAATCCCAATCGGTGTAACTCATGGACGCGTCGCCTCTCGTGCCAACGACCCAAATTCCGCGGCGCTTCAGGTCCTCGATCAATCGGTTTAGGTTTGACGTTTTCGCGACCTTTACATATTCAGTCGCCCCGGCGGACGACTTCACCACGGTGTCCGTCAAACCAGCCGCCCGACGCTCCGGAATGATCACGCCATCTGCCCCGGCACACTCGGCGCTCCTCAGGACGGCACCCAGATTCCGCGGATCTTCCACACCGTCAAGTACCACGATCAGAGCCGCGGCGGCCGCGTTCTCCAAAACGTCATCGACCGAAACATATTCTCCGGCCGAGGCCACGGCGGCCACGCCTTGGTGGTTCGCCGCACGTCCCGCAAGGCGGTCGAGACGTTCGCGTGGAACGCGTTCGACCAACACGCCCGCGGCGCGCGCGAGATCAATTATCTCGTCCAACCGCCGCTCACGCGCCCCGTCGGCGAGAAATATCTTATCGATCCGGCGGGCATTCGCACGCAACGCTTCCGTAACGGGCAGCAGCCCATAGATAAGCCCAGGGCGGCCATCGGTTTCGGCGTGCCGCTCGGTAGGGCGATGAGCGCGGCCCGGTTCAGGCGCTCGGGCATCTTTAGCAAAACTCCGCGCGGGTTTCTTCATATTAGTATCCGCTGGAGCCGCGAGTATCGGGTAAACTGCTCAAGATTGCTGGTTCTCGCCACGGTCGAGAACCCCGACCGCATTACGCCCGTCCGCTTGATCCCTCCAAAATCCGTCCTTCGCTCAATGTCCCAAACTTCGCTAAGCTGGTTGATCAGGTTCGGATATTCCTCCGCGATCGCGGCTGACGACGCGAACGATCTTAATTTCTCGAATAGCACCTGAATATTCTCGACCGCAAGCAGGCGTTTCTCCTTTCCCAGAGTAGAAAAATCGAACCCCATCGTTGCAACCCGCCAGCCCTGCTCGTGCCCAGCGGCGTAGATGTCGATAAGCACCTCATCCGACGAAGCCGACGTTTCCGCCAGGACCTTTCGCTTGTCCTTCTTTCCTTTTTCTACCGATTCGAGCCGGGATTCGACTATCCTGCCGACGACAACCAGAAGAATTTCGCTGCCGGGTATTTCAAATTGCTCTCCGGTGTTGAACGTGGTAAACAGGAGGTCTCCGTCCGAAAACCCGATGCTCCGCAAGCGGATGTTCGGCTTGCCGATCTTGAGGTCGATATCGCTGACCACAGTGGAAACAATACCCAGGGTTGAAAGTTTTGTTACGGCCAGGCCAGCTTCCATCTCGGATTCGATCCGGGCCAGCGGGAACGGATCGTTTGCCGCGAGCATCTCCTCAAAAATACCCGCATCGAGCCCGAGATAGCGAGCTGCCCCCACTGCATCGACGGTCTCGTCCCTCGAGATCATCACGACATTGAAGCCGTTCTCCCATGCCTCCAGTTTTCGCAGGTTGGGCTTGACCTCCGCCCGCAGCTCATCGGGAATCTCGATCGCTCCGCCGCAATACAGACAGTTCAGCCGGTTCGGCGGGTTGGATTTTCCACATTTGGGACAGGTGATCAATTGATCACTGTCGAACGCAATATTCTCGGACTGGATCTTCATTAAAAGCGAGCAGCTACGCCGGCGGGTTGGCCCTGCGATCTCCGCCTATCTCACAATTTTATCACGTTCCGCCGCTGAAAACGCTTGACCGCCCGGCAAGGTCGAGGCAAACTAGATAAAGCATATTTTGATACCAGGCCACCGTTTTTGGATAAGCACGATACTCTATTTTGATTTTGATCCGGCGTTTAATTAAAAGTTAATTGCATTGCAGTACGACTGAATGAACCGAATGAGAACTATCCAGGGGCAAGTTTAAGTCTCATCTCTTCGCCGAATCCGAACCACACGAGCCCGGTACTGAAATATCTGCAAAAGCCACTTTCCGGAGGTTTCAATGCAGTTCGACTCGAGTACCACTCCGTCTTGGAAATTTGGGCATCGCGGGCGTGTAGCCGTTTTTATCGACGGCAACAATCTTTTTCACGCGGCCCGGTTCCATTCCATCGATATTGATTACAACAAGCTCCTTCGAATCCTGCTCGGCGACGGGCGGCTGCTTCGCGCCTTTTTCTATACAGGTGTTGACGCGGGGGCCGAGCGGCAGCAGGGCTTTCTGCTTTGGATGCGCAGGAACGGTTTCCGCGTGGTGCAGAAAGAACTCAAGACCTTCTATGACGGTACCCGCAAGGCAAATCTCGACGTCGAGATCGCGGTGGACATGCTCAGTCTTGCCGGCCGCTACGATACGGCCGTGCTCGTTTCGGGCGATGAGGACTTCGTATACGCGATCAACGCGGTGGCGTACAAAGGATGCCGCGTCGAGGTTGCGGGCTTTCGTTCGAACACAGCCCCGCGGCTGATCGACGTTGCCGACTTTTTCATCGACCTTGGCGAGATTGCCGAGGTGATCAGAAAGGACGCGTCGGTAACCGGCGATTACGATGTGCCCTCGTTCCTTCCGGACGATTTGCACGTTACGGGAGGATTTCGGTCTGGCCGCGACGTTCACCGGTCGATACCGCCATCGCGGCCCCAACGGCGCGAGGACGAAGAACAAAGGCGGGTTGAGGAGGAACGATGAAGCTCTTCACACCGGCGGAAGCGAACGATCTGCTCCCTTCCGTGAAACGCCGCCTTATTTCCATCCAGGAGCTTTACGCCGCCATCGACGCATATCGCGATGGTGCTCGTTCGGCCGCCCGCGCGTCCGAATCAGGCGGCGGCATGCCCGGCGGCGCCGATTATGTAAAAGGGCTCTATGAGATCGGCAAACTCACCACCGAACTTTTTGAAATGGGCGTTCAGTTGAAAGATTACGCGCGCGGCCTTATCGATTTTCCGTCAATGCGCGGCGACCGAATGGTCCTGCTCTGCTGGCAGCTTGGCGAAAAAGAAGAGATCGAATGGTGGCACGAGGTGGACGCCGGATTCGCCGGGCGCCAACCCTTGTAGATGCATAACCCCGACGATTTTGGCTCTTCGGCCGCTGTCGCGCCGATGATCACGAAATACGAACAAATCACAACCCTAAACCGCCTGATCGCTTCACTTGACCCGTCCAAGCCCAGCCGATGCATCGATCTACCGAAGTCTAACTTTTTCTGCGCTTTAGTATTGACTACTTAAAGTAATCTCTGATAATCTATCGCTGTTTCCGCTTCGAAGACCGGGCACAAGATCGCGCTCTACCTCCGTTTTTTACTTAAACTTATGATGTGTTCTGTTTGTCAACGCGAACTCGCGCCGAATTTGTCGTTATGCGTGCGATGCGGAGCAATGGTAAACGACTCCGTTCGCGAGGAGCTTGCATCTAGTATCACCCCGCTCGCCGCAGGCGGGACCTTGAACTTTGCGGCCGCGGTCGTCCGTACCGATGGCCCCATACAAACACCCTCGATCATGTCAGAACCTAAGCCCCCAAAACGCTCTCAAACAGCCGACCTGTCCTCAAAGAAGACAAGTCCAACCCTTGCACAGTTCGTCAACCCGAACGCGGTCGTACCCGATTGGCGTATCGAGCTTCAGAACAAGGTCCGCCAGCGAACGGGCGGAACCGTCGCGGTCGAGCGCCTGGCCGCAAATGCCGGCCCGCCATCGGCCGGTGCCTCGCGCGGAGGTGCCGCGTTGAAGGTGCAATACGAGGCTGACCGCGAGACCGAAACCGACACAAAACTCGCGAACGCGCTAAAGCGGATCGAGGACTCGCGCCGGGCTTATCTGCCGACTGAAAAGGCCCGTGAGGGCATCCGGGTGGCAAAGGCCGCCGCCGCGAGCAGAAATTACCCCTTCAATGTGGTTTCCCGTTCGAATGGTACAGCGGCGAAACCGTCGAACCCCTCGACTGCGACGAGTACCTCCGTTTCCCGCCCAAAGCTAGTTTCCGCGCTGAAGATCGAAAAGAAGGGCTATGACACGAACAAGCTCGTCCCGATCCCCGAAGCTGAGTACATGGCCGCCGCCGGCGCGGATTCCGCCGATTCGCCGTCGCGGGAACTCAAGAAGGACTGGTCGCACAGGATAGAGATCTCCGAGTCGGGAATATCCGACGAAATTCGTGACGCCGAAATCAAGCCCGAAACAGACGAGATCGACGATCTTGCCCCGATCTCAGCCAGGTTTAACGCCGGCCTTTTCGACCTGATCGTCGGCGGTGTGGCAAGCCTGATACTCTTCTCGCCGATCGTTGGCTTGTATGACAGCTGGGCCTCAGTTTCGGGCCTGCTGGTCTTCGCGGGCATACTGATGACCGTGATGTTCCTGTACCTGACGGCCTCGGTCGCGTTGCTCGGCCAATCACTCGGGATGAAGATATTCTCTCTCGAACTCGTCGATATCGAACAAAGCCAGTTCCCGACGCTCCACCAAGCGGCTGTCAATTCGTCTGTGTACATTCTCTCGCTCGCGTTTGGCGGCCTCGGCTTCCTGCCCGTTCTCTTCAATGAAGAAAGGCGTGCCGCCCACGACCTGGCATCGGGAACGATCCTCGTCCGCGAGATATAGCTCGGAGAGTTCTTATCCAAGACCTCAGGACACAGTAACGGAATGCCGAGCAGTTTTGCTTCTCGATAACAAACGAGGTTGTCCATAAGGCAGAATATTCCGGTTTTAGCTCCAGAGGAGCGGAATGTTTGTAGGATCGATCCCGCAAAATGGCAGAAGCTCGGTAGGAGCGGCATATTATTGATCCGATTGGGTTTAATGCCGCCCTGAAACGGCTATCTATTTTTCCTTCGATCGTTTCTGCATACATTGCGCCCCTACGGAACCGGATCATTACCTTAATTCGGACTCCTCAGATGTCCTCTTTTATTTCAAACCGTGAACTCAAGCAGCATCGAGATCATCGCGAACGAGCTTTCTACGGAACTGGCCGGCCGAAGGTTTGGCAAGGTCTTTCAGCTTGGCAGGAATGAGTTCGCGTTCGACTTCCGGCTGACAAATTCGCGATATCTTTACATCGACCTGCGGCCTGCCGATCCCGCAGTTTACCTGATCGCGCGGCGGCTCAGGGACCTTGTGAAAGCATCCGGAAACCCGACGCCATTCGCACTCGCCTTGAGAAAGCAGGTTGCCCAGGCAGAGATCGCCTCGGTGCGAAAACTGCCCCGCGAGCGCGTGATCGAGCTTGAACTGTCGGGCGAGGACGATCTTGGATCGCCCTTTGCCAGGCAGATCATCGTCCAGCTCACCGGAAAATCCGCAAACCTTTTCCTCACCGGCCCTACTGCCGTGGTCCTGGACCGGGCCCGCGATACACTCGGCGACGGCCAGCAGATCGGTGACACTTATTCACCGCCTGTTCGCTCCACGGCCCGCTTTGGCGAAAATCGCTCGACAGATGCGGACGAAGTTATCGCCCGCTCTGCCGTCAGCCCTTCAGAGGCGCTCGACGCGTTCTACGCCGAACGCTCCGCCGAGCAGAACTTTCAGTCGCTCGCACGCTCCGCCATCGGCAAGGTTTCGTCCGAGATCCGCAAACGCGAAAAGCTGATCGCCAATCTGCATAATGATCTCGCCGCCCACGGCAACCCCGACGGCTGGAAACGCGCCGGCGACCTTCTGCTCTCAAACGTATCCACGGCAAAGCGAGATGGAAACACGATCCTTGTAACTGATTATTTCGATGAGGCCCTCCCGCTGATCGCCGTCGAGGCCGACGAGAACGACTCGGTCACGGAGGCCGCCGAAAAGTACTTTCGGCGCTACACGAAGGCCCGCAACGCCGTCGTCGAGGTATCGCGGAGGATCGAAACTCTCAACGCCGAGGTCGGCAAGCTTCAGGCCCGCAAAGCAAAGATCGAGCTCGCCGTCGAGGAACGCGACACGGCGTTCCTTCAACGGGCCCTGGGCGAACAGCGGCCAATGCATTCACGGGAAAAGAAAAAAGCCGATGCGGCCGGCGGCGCGGCCCGGCGGTTCATTTCATCGGATGGGATGGAGATACTTGTCGGCAAGCGGGCAAAGGACAACGACGTGCTCACTTTCAAGATCGCAAAGTCGCTGGACACATGGATGCACGCGGCGGACTATCCCGGTTCACACGTCGTCGTCCGCAATCCAAACCGCGGCGAGATACCGCAGCGAACGCTCCATGAGGCCGCTCGGCTCGCCGCCTTCTACAGCCAGGGCAGATCACAGGTCAAAGCCGCGGTGCATTACACCCAAAAAAAATTCGTCAACAAGCCAAAGGGAGCCGCCCCGGGCCTTGTCAGCCTCGCGAGTTTTAAAACATTGTTAGTGGAACCGGGCGTGCCGGATGGCGTTAAGGCAGATTAAAACTTTAATCTCGGATCTCCCTACTGCGCCGGGCTTTCCGTCACGATCTTGGCAACAAACTCTTCCATCTTCTTTATATCCGCCGGGTTGGCACCGCGAAATACCGCGCGGAGCCGGCCGTCGCGGTCGATGAGGAAGCTTTGCGGAATACCGGGAAACTTGCTGACCTTCAGCATCGACGATTGAAGCTTTGTATCGGCATAGGCTATCGGGTAATTGATCTTCAACTCGGCGGAAAAGTCGTTGATCAATTGCAGATCTTCGTCATCCGTGTTTAGCCCGAGCACCTCAAAACCTTGAGCACCGTGTGCCTCCTGCATCCTAACCAGCGCCGGTATCTCGAACCGGCACGGCCCGCACCAGGTGGCCCAAAGATTGACCAGAAGGATCTTGCCCGTCTTGTCATTTAACGTGAAAACGCTTCCGTCAAGTCCCTTGATCTCAGCGGTCGCGACCGCCGAAGGCAGCTTTGGATAGGGCGAATTTTCACCGGCGCCGTTTGCGGGCGCGGCGGGCGAACCCTGCGCGGGTTCGTCTACGGGCCCCTTCTGCGAGTTGACGTTGCTCGAACAGCCCGCCAACACGATCACGGCCGAGAAAAACGCAAGCGGTAGAAGGGATTTCGAAAAAACTGCTTTCATTTGATCCTCATTAATTCTCTTTCAACCGCAGGACCACAAGTGTCGCGATCGCCAACATCCCAAACATTAGCATCAATACGATCTGGTTCAAAACCTCATCCATCCACGGATGCAGAAAGGTAACATAGCCGCTCAGATCATCGGGAACTTTCTTAACGGACATCGACGTCAGCTCTTCCGCAGGCACCTGGACCGCCGATTCGCCCGGCGACCGGCCCTCATTCAGCCTCTTGTAATCTTCAAAGTCCTTTTTCGCCTTTTCAACGATCTTCTCGTTCTCGTCCTCAATGTACTTGTAAAGGCCGCGGCCCTTGGTCTTGCCTTGTTCCTTCGCCCCTTCGGGCTCGAGCGTGTCGAGCGTAGAGAAACGCTTCATCGTGTCGAACGACCACGCCGCGGGCATCGTCATGCTAACGGCACGGCTAACGCCTTCCGGCACACCCGCAAGCCCCGAAAACAAAAGCTGAGGGATCAATATCAGCGGCACAAGGCTCGTCGCCATCTCAGGCGTTCGAACAAGCCCCGAGATAAAAAGCCCGACCCCAACGCCGACGGCCGCCGTCAATAGCATCGCCCAAAGCTGCGGAATCCCGAGCAGCTCGCCCGGCATCGACATCAAGCCGGCCAGGTCCATCACCTTCAACGGCACGAACAGCAGCAGGCACTGCACCGCTACGATGATCCCGACGACAAAAAGTTTCGACGCCAAATACGGCACCAGTCCCAGGTTCACCATCCGTTCGCGTTTGTAAACGGGCAGCTCGCGGATGATCTCGCGGGCGGAGACGGATGTCCCGAACCACATCGCCACTAGCGCCAACACAAAGAACGGAAAATCACGCGGCTGTTCGGCACCCGTGACGAAGAAGGTCATCAGCGCAATGATGGGTGCCTGGGCAAGCAGAATGAACAGCGTCATCTTGTCGCGCAGCAGAACGGCCATGTACCGTCGCGAGAGCGTTATCCATTGGCTTACGCTTCCAATAATGCCGAGCCGCTTTCGCTTTTGTTTCTCGGACGACACCTTCGAACCCAACTCGCCGAGCGGCTTCTGAATGTTCTCCTTGAACTGCGGTGTCGAGCGGAATTTCGTCTTCCATGTCTCAGCGGCCTGCTCCGTTATCTGTCGCCGGTTTGCATCGCCTCCGGCCTTCATTGCGTCGACGACAGGCTGCTCCAGCCGCGTGAAAAGCTCCCTAAAGTTCGCGGCGTTCAGATAAACAAGTGCCTCATCGGGCTTGCCGTAAAAAACAAGCTTTCCGCTCATCAGGACAACGATCTTGTCGAAAAGCCTGACGTTCTCCATCGCATGCGTGGTCATGATCACCGTCCGCCCCGATTCCGCGATCTGGCGAAAAAGCCTCATTATCCGCTCTTCCGCACCGGGGTCGAGCCCGGAGGTCGGTTCGTCAAGAAAAATGACCGATGGCTTTGTGATCAACTCGACGGCTATCGAAACACGCTTTCGCTGGCCGCCCGAAAGTTTGCTTACCCGCACGTTCCGCCGCTCGAGCAGCCCGGTAACATCAAGGACCTCATCGACGATCTGCCGGATCTCCGCCGACGAAACATCCCGCGAAAGCCGCATTTTTGCGACATAATAGAGTGTGCGATAAACCGTCAGCTCGCGGTGGATGATGTCGTCCTGGGGCACATAACCGATCGACTGTTTGAGCGAATCCAGATGCCGGTGCAGGTCCTGATCGTTGACCAGCACATTACCGCTAGTCGCCGGCCGGATCCCGGCCATCACTTCCATCAGCATCGACTTCCCGGCCCCAGACGGCCCAAGTACGCCGACGAACTCATTCGGACTTATCGAAAGCGAGACCGAATCGAGCAGCGTAAGCACCCCGGCACGCCGGTCCCGGACCTCGCGCGTGACGTTCACCACATCCAGCCGCGTCCTCGATCTCGTGTCGAAGACGTTGACCGTCCCGGCGGCGTCGACCGAGATCAGGAACGATCCGATCTGCACCGCATCCTGTGGCCCGATCTGTTCGCGGGTTGTCCGCGTCCCGTTAACGTAAACGCCGTTCGTCGATCGCAGGTCCTCGACCGTAACGCCCGCCGGCGAGCGGGTCAATCGAGCATGCCGATTCGAGATCTGCAGGTTGTCCAGCCGTATTTCGTTGTCCGCTCCGCGGCCGATCGTGAGGTGCTGCCTGGCCCCGAACTCGACCGAGAACAGAAGCTGAGGCCGCGCTGTAGATCCATTTGGGATGTATTTTGCCGCGCTGTCGCGGTCGAGCAGCATCGTGCCCGTGCCGGGTTCGGCGGCCGTGGCCTTGCTCAAATGGGCCGCTTCCGCGCCGGCGATGTTCGGCTGGCCGTCGGTCGCCGCCGCTTTCGGGTTTTCGCGTCCGGCCGACGAATATCTCAGCACCGGCCCGCCGACTCCCAACCTGATTCGATCATCGTGATTCAGCGGAGTGGCGGACGTGATCCGATGTTCGTTGACGAGTGTGCCGTTGAAACTCCTATTGTCCTCGATGATATGGCCCGCTCCGTCGGCCCGTATCTCGGCATGGCGCCGCGAGACCACTGCCGCGCCGCCGTCGATCACCACATCGCATGCCGGGTCGCGCCCAAGCCAAACGCTCGGTGTTGAGATTGCGAAAGTGGGCCGAGGGTTAGGACCGACGAATTCGAGCGAAGCCCTTGTCACCGCTGCCGGCGGAGCGGGACTCGCTGGAGGAGCGGCCCTTGCCGGAGTTGGAGGCGGCGGGCCCATTTCCCATGATTCGGGCGGTGTTTCCTGGCTCGGGACCACCGCGGACGGCTGCGCCACTGAAGGTACGACGGCTCGGCTCGCGTCAAATTCCGTCCGTTTAGGTGGAACAGCCGGTTCGGGAGCAGGCCCAATTTGATGGTCCGCATCGAACCAGATCACGACAAGCGCTGGGCCGTCCGGCCCGATCTGGACCTTATTTCCGACGCCGATCCTAAATCGCGAACCGATCCGCTCCCCATTCACAAACACACCGTAGGTCGAATTAAGGTCCGCCAGTACCCACGTCCCGTTCTCGCACCTGAACTCCGCATGCCGCCGGGAAACCATTGGAAACTCGGCCTTGTCGAACACGATGTCGCACTCGCCCGCCTCGCGCCCGACGCGCACCACGGGTTTGTTGAAAGTCTTCTCCGGTTTCGGAGCAGCGGTATCTACTTCAACTAAAATTAGTGTCATCCAAAAGTAAGGAGGATCCCGTCGAAAAATTCCCTCGTACTATAAAACGACAAAAAGCGTAAGAATTCTATCCTACGCCTTTCATTCAATGAGTGGTCTTCAGGTCATTGCTCTCGGACAAGCCGAAAACCGACCGTCTTGTCTTTCAGGTCAGCAGGCACATCCACCCGGAACGCAGAGTTGACCTTCACCTTGTCATGGTTCTCGTATGCCGAACCGCCGCGGACCACGATCCGTTTGCCGGACGTCTTTTCCTTTACATCGACCGCGTTGCTTCCGGGGTAAGGTTCCAGCGGCGAACTTGTCATCTCCCACACATTGCCGATCATATCGAGCACCCCGAGCTCCGTGGCTCCCTTTGGTTTCGATCCGACCGCCGATGGCTCGGCGGTCTCGACACCCAACACGGCGTAACTCGCATTCCATTCATTCCCCCACGGGAACAAGTTCGCCTTCGAACCGTTGCGGGCGGCATATTCCCACTCGATCTCGGTCGGAAGCCGGTATGTTGTGCCGTCGCGCTCCGAGCGCCATTTCGCAAACGCTTCCGCGTCCGCAAGATCGACGAAGTTGACCGGTACCTTCTCGGTACCCGCAAGCGGCGCCGCATTCACAAAGTGCTTGGGCGCGGTGTGTCCCGTCGCCTTAACAAAATCATGGTATTCAGCATTCGTCACTTCCGTTTTGTCGATCCAAAATCCCGCGACAGTTACCGAATGCACCGGGCCGCTGACCGAATTTGCATCACCGAAGCCCATCTCGAATGTACCGCCCGGGATCTCGACCATTTCGGCTTTCACGGGCGAAACGGTCGGGGTTGCCGGCGGCGTCGGTGTCGCAGACGAAGTACCAGGATCGGAAGGGCCGCAAATCACCCCGGCCAGGCAGGCCCCGCCCACGCCTACGCCTCCGAGAACGATCAATCCAATAAGCGCCGCCGCACCGATAACCAGCGGCGACAAAAAGCCGCTCTTCTTTGGCGGGATCGAATGTACGGCCGTGCCCTGATCGCCCGTGTCCCAAACCTGCACCGCCGTCTTTTGCAGATCGCCCTGGCCGCCCTGAGTAGACCCGAGGTTGTGGGGCGTATTATGCTGCGCCGCGTTGAATGCAACAGTTGGGGCGGCGGTTGCCGGCGTGCCGGCATGGAGTTCCGCTACGACCTGCTGGACCCGGCCATCGCAGGTAACATCCGTTTGCCAATCCTCAAATCCGTCGTGGCTGACGCGGAGCCTGTGGCTGCCGGTCTGGATGCCGTTCAATGTTATCCATCCATCGTCGCGCGTCTCGCCGACCGCAACATTATCGAGAAACACCTTCGATCGCGGCGGGGTCGTCCTAACGTTGATCGATGACCCCGTGGACGCGCTCCCCGTGGTGTGGATACCGATCGGCACCGGTTCGACCGCCGTTCTCAATTCGGCGATCATGTGCTCAACCGATGGTGTCCGGTTCTCTTTCTCCTTCTGGAGCGTATGCCGGACGGCCTGTTCGATCTCGATCGAAAGCGGCACATTGAGCTCGGTGAATGTCGGCGGCGGATCGCTGATGTGCTTTTTCATTATTGCCGGAATCGACGATCCCTTGAACGGCACGTCGCCCGTCAGCATCTGAAACAGCATCACCCCAAGGCTGTACACATCCGAGCGCGAATCGGGTTCGTCATCCGCCCACTGCTCAGGCGCCATATAATACGGCGAGCCCATCAGCCCGGTTGTCTGCGCCTGTATGAACGAACCAAGAAGTTCGCCCGATTTGATCTTTGCAAGCCCGAAATCCAGTATCTTGACCGCCTGGGACAAATTCGCCTTGTCCGTGCAGATCATTATGTTCAGCGGTTTGAGGTCGCGGTGAACGATGCCCTGATGGTGCGCTGCCGCTACCCCGGCACCGATCGCCGAGATAAGTTCGAGCGCCCGCTCAGGCGAAAGTGTTTTCTCTCGTGCCAGCAGGTCGTGAAGCGATTCACCCTCAACATACTCCATCACGAGAAACGGTATCGAGCCGCCGATGACGCCGTAATCGGTCACGCCGACCACGTTCTGATGCCTGATCGCGGCCGCCGCCAGGGCTTCCTGTCGAAATCTCGTGACGAGCTGTGGATCGTTTCCGACCAGGTCCGGGAGAATGATCTTAATGGCTAGCTGGGTTTTCAGAAACGCGTGCCGGGCCTTATAAACGACGCCCATGCCGCCCTGCCCCAGCCGGGATTCGAGATGGTATTTCCCCTCCAACACCGGCTCTCCCGCAAGCGTATGCATCGTGGGCATCCCGTCCTTGGGACAGGTTGCGACATCGTCGGTATAACAGTTTTTACAAAGCTGGCATTCCTTCATTGAGCGCCCTTATCTAATAAACGCAAAAACCAGGGGGAGAAGAACCTGTAAATGGATTGACTGTACTGCGTGGATAATTTTGCCGCCTTTCTCCTCGCCTCATTCTAGTTTCTTTACCTATTTCAAGCAAGGAAAAACCTCCAACCGGAGGGCGGACGGCCCGTCCGCCCGTTGGAATCGCAGAATCACGCACGGACGAGCCGTCCGTGCTCCCTTAGTTCACTTCACAACGATGCTCACCAGCCGCTTTGGCACAACAACGATCTTCACGATCTCCTTGCCGTCCGTATATTCCCGCACCTTTTGATCGGCCTTCGCGGCCTCGCGCAGATCGTCGTCGTTGGTATCGGGCGGGATCAACAGCTTTGCCCTCAGCTTTCCGTTCACCTGAACGGGTATCTCGATCTCGTCCTCCTTTGCCAGATCCGGCCTGAACACGGGAAAACGGGCATCATTCACAACGATCCCATTCTCGTTTCCGGCGACAACCGCATACAGTTCCTCGGCCGTATGCGGGGCAAACGGCGTCAACATCAGCGCCAAACTCTCGATGGCCTCGCGGACGGCGAAGACCTCTTCCTTCGACGCCGAAGCCGGCTCGGCCTGGAAATCTCCAATTGCGTTGGAAAGTTCCATCAATGCCGCCACCGGAGTGTTGAATTGGAGCGTCTCAAGGCTTTCCTCGACCCTCCGGATCGTCTGATGAGTCTTCCGCCTAAGCTGGCGGGCTGCCTCGCTCCCCTCCTTGGAGAAGGAGGGGTGTCCGCCGCTTTGGGCGGACGGGGTGGTTCCACCCGCAGTAGCGCTCATGCTTGCCTTCCACTTGTAAACATGCCGCCACACCCGCTGCAAGAATCTTACCGCTCCTTCGATCCCCGCCTCGTTCCAAACCAGCTCATTCTCGATCGGGGCCGCAAACATCACAAAAATACGCGCCGCGTCCGCCCCATAGATGTCGATCATCTCATCCGGATCAACACCGTTGCCCTTCGATTTCGACATTCGCTCGATCGAATGCTTCAGAACCGTTCCGTCCGTACCCTTCGCGGAAACTATCTTGCCCTTAGCGTCACGCTCGACGATCACATCGTCCGGCATCCAGTACTTTCGCTTTCCGCTGGACTCGTCAAAAAATGTCTCGCCGATCACCATTCCCTGCGTCAGCAGCCTCCTGAACGGCTCGTCAAAACCGACCATTCCCAGATCGCGCATCACCTTGGTCCAAAACCGCGCGTAGATCAGATGCATCACGGCATGGTCGTCGCCGCCGATGTATTGATCGACCGGTGTCCAGTAATTGGCTCTCTCAGCGGCAACCGGCAATTCTCCATTTTGCGGATCGATGTAGCGGTAGTAATACCACGACGAGTCGACAAAGGTGTCCATCGTGTCAGTCTCACGCCGGGCCGCTCCGCCGCAGCTTGGGCACGTCGTATTCACAAACTCAGGCACCTTCGCCAAGGGCGATTCGCCGGTACCGGTGAACGGAGCGGTCTCAGGCAATTCGACCGGCAAATTCTCATACTTCTCCGGCACGGTTCCGCAGGCGTCACAATAAACTATTGGGATCGGCGAGCCCCAGAACCGCTGCCGCGACACGCCCCAGTCGCGCAGCCGATACGTCGTAGCCGCCTCGCCAAAACCTTTCTCGGCCGCAAACGCAGTCATCTCTCGCTTCCCTTCTTCGCTCGTCCGGCCCGTCCAATCACCGGAATTGACCATCACGCCGTAATCCGTGAACGGCTCGTCAGCGGCGGTTCGCGTTGCGGCGGTTCCGCCCTCATCGCCCCGGCCTCCCTCGGCGTCCCCGCGTCGTTCCGGTTCAATGACGCTTCGTATCGGCAGCCCGAATTTCTTCGCAAACTCAAAGTCGCGTTCATCGTGCGCCGGAACGCTCATCACGGCTCCGGTGCCGTACTCCATCATCACGTAATTGCCGATCCAAACCGGCAGTTCCTCTCCGCTAAACGGGTTGATCGCCTTCAAACCGGTGTCGATGCCGTCCTTGATCGCCTCGGTTTCGTGATCGGTCGGATTCATCTTCTCCGCCCTGATCTGCTGGATCTTGGCATGAACATCATCAGAAAACTGTGACAGATGCTCAACGATGACCGGATGTTCCGCTGCAACAACCACCGCGTTCGCCCCATAGATCGTGTCGATCCGCGTAGTAAAAACGCGGATATGATTCCCGTTTGGAGTCCCGGCGTCAGCGGGTCTTCCTACCACCCCTCCTGTCTGAGGAGGGGTGGACGCCGCTCCGACGGACGGGGTCGTTCTTTGCTCCCCTCCTGTCTGAGGAGGGGTGGACGCCGCTTCGGCGGACGGGGTGGTTGAACCTCGATCCCCCAATTTCACGCCTAAAGTAGCTCTTACCTCAAAATCGACAAAAGCGCCTTCGGACCGGCCGATCCAGTCACGCTGACGCTTAATAACATTACTTGGCCATCCAGCCTCGATCTCCGCCATGTCGTCCAGCAGCTGATCGGAATAGGCCGTCGTCTTTAGGAACCACTGCTCGAGATCTTTCTTCGTAACCGGATTCCCGCACCGCCAACAGAGCCCGCCGCTCGCCTGCTCATTGGAAAGCGTGGCCTGGTCCGTTTCGCACCAATTGACCTGCGTCTTTTTCTTGTACGCCAGGCCCATCTCGTACATCTTCAGGAAGAACCACTGGTCGAACTTGTAATACTCCGGCCGATGCGCGGCCATCTGTCGCGACCAGTCATAGCTGATCCCCAGCCGCTGCAACTGGCCCTGCATTGCCTTAATATTCTCTTCCGTCCACTCGCGCGGGTTAGCTCCACGCTTGATCGCCGCGTCCTCGGCCGGCTGTCCGAACGAATCCCACCCGATCGGATGCAGCACATTGAAGCCCTTCAAACGCTTGTACCACGCAACAACATCGCCCGCCGAATAATTCCGCACGTGCCCCATGTGAAGATTCCCCGACGGATACGGCAGCATCTCCAACGCGTAAAACTTCGGCTTGCCGCTCTCCATCGAAGCCTCAAAAGCCTTCGCCTCGGCCCATTTCTGCTGCCACTTCTGCTCTATCTTCTTTGCGAAATACTTTTCGTCCATAAAAGATGGCAATTCTATCGGATAACGACACAGCTATCCAGTGAATTCAACAACTATTTACATGAAACAGGGTCAGGAAAGTACGCCACATCGCACCCGTTACGGGCCGCGAGTGGCTACCTAAGGGCGAGATGCTGCAATTTCGAGGACATAAATGAAGTTTATTCATTTTTCCCGGATATGTCCACTTCTTTAGTTATCTGATCAACGCGATTGTGATATACTGATTAGTCCGTTAAGGTACTTTTCGAACGAACACGAACCTTTGATGATAAGAAACACTCTAAAGCAGGCGGTTGAAACCTAAGTCACGCTGGTTGTTTGACCACCTGCCCCAAACAAAACGGAGGCACAAAATGGTCAAGAGAAACCGCACGAACAACGCCCGCGAAGTTGAGAAACCGCTCAACGACAACGCCTCCACCCGTAATTCATCCCGAACACACATTCACCCGGCCGACGATGTGATCGTCACCCTGGCCAATGCTCACGAAAACAAACGCGCCCGCCAGGTGACCGAATGGGAACGGGCCCAACCGCTGTATCTCCGGCAAAGCGCATGACCGAGCTTCGCCACGGATCGCGTTCTTTCTACCCGCGCTCTCTAACCACGGGCGGCACGCGCTCTTTGCGTTTCCGTGTGATGAAGATCTTCCCGATACTCATCGCGATACTTCTGACCGCCCTTTTCACGAACGCCCAAGCCACGCCCGACGCATGGACACGGACCGAGGCCCGGCTCAATGCGCTTCTCGCTCGCGACTCCGAACAAAAACGGACCGCACTCGGCGAGATCCGGAACCTCCGCACAGAACAGGCATCGCGCCTCGCATTGCCATCCCTGAAAGACAGCGACGCGATCGTCCGGGCAACTGCTGCGGCCGCAGTCGTCTTCCTGCCGCCCGCCGAGGCTGCGGCTGCCCTACTTCCACTTCTCGGCGACAAAGAGCCGTTTGTCCGGCGCGAAGCGGCATACGCGCTTGGCAAGGCCCGCAGTCCCGCCGGCGTCCAGGGATTGATATCCGCGATCGGCAATGATCGTGACCTGGAGGTCCGCGCCGCGGCGGCGGTTGCCCTCGGCAATATCGGCGATCCGGCCGGCCTCGACAGCCTCCTTGCGGTCCTCAAAAAGAAGCCGTCTGACGAGAACGAGTTCCTGCGCCGCTCCGCCGCCCGCTCAATCGGACAGACCTTTGACGCCCTTTACGGCGGCGACACCTACACGGTTACGCCGCAAAATTTTCTGGCTCCGAAGTTCAAGGATGTTGAACCCGGGCAACGCCCCGCCGGCGAACCTGCCAACATCCATCTGATCATCGCAGAGCTCTCCCGCGTCTTGCGGAGTCCAAAAGAGTCCGCCGATACCCGCCGCGAAGCCGCCTTCGCCCTTGGGGCCATCCGCCGCCCCACTTCGTCCGAACTCTTGCGATCTTACCTCAGCAGCACCGACCCGTACCTGGCCGAGATCAGCCGAGAGGCAATTCTGAAGATCGGCGGCAATGGGCAGCCGTGATCGGCCGCGATCCGCAATACGAAAACCTCTGAAATTTCCTGTTGACGGACGGACATCGATCAACTATGCTCTTGAATTCAAGTAATAAGCGTGTCATATGTTGCGTGTTGTTGCAAGAATGCAATTCCATCGATCGTGAGTTCAGATAATAAGTGCAACTTTGTGAGAGTCGCGAGAAAGGGTAAGTTGAAGTAAATTTGACGCATCTTTTCATCGCGAAATCAAAAGGAGCATCAATGGGTTACAGTCAACTTACCCAAG
>JBFWPK010000034.1:0-26594 GCA_050250045.1 Pyrinomonadaceae bacterium
CCGCAAGTTTCCCACATTCCCACAGCTTCTGCTGCTACTGGATAAATAAAATGAAAGAAAAATCTAAAACCAAAACCGGACATCTCATGTGCTAACAAAATAGGACATCTTCATTTGCTAACAACAATCGATCTTTCGGTTCCCGCCGATCGTTCCCCAATTGGATCGCTGAATAGCCGGCCGGCCACCCCGAGGTATGAAGCGGGGATTTAATAACTGATGACTGCGAAAATGGTACCGTCAGCGAAAAGTGCCAAAATGAGTCAGCATCAGACGAGCGCCGCACCTCCGCCGCTAATGCTGGTAGTACTAAAAAGTTGACGCCCGCGGCTGCGGGCGTCGGTATCAGGCTGCTACTCGAACGTCTTCGTCATCCATGAACAGGTACTTCTTCCATTCAGGACGTGATTCCGCATAGTGGCAAAGCAGGACGTGATCCAGGCCAAGCCGAAGCAGCTTTTGCGACGTTAACAGCGGCATGCGGGCCTGTTCCGGCGTGCGATTGCCTTTCCGCTGATTACATTTGACGCAGGCCGTTACCAAATTTGCCGGGGTGCTTTCGCCGCCCTGTGCTCGCGGCAGGATGTGATCCAGCGTCAGGTCCTTTGCGTGACGATGATCGCCGCAATACTGGCAGCGATAGCGGTCGCGGATGTAAACGCGGGCCCGCTTCATTGTGGTTTCCGGTCGGTTACGGCGAACGTGGATATAATGACGAAGCCTTATGACCGACGGCACCGGGAAAATAGTCGAGGGCGAATGCAGAACATTGTCGCCGTCGTTTTCCTCGACATAGACCGCGCCGCGAAACCAAAGGCAGACTGCCCGAGCCACGCCGACCGTGCCGAGCGGCTCGTAGGAAAAATTCAAAAGTAATACTCGTCCTGTTAACAAACTCATTTTCCTCCTTTATTGCGGGGCAGAAACCATGAGCGTCAACGAGCGTGCAGACACAATTCGACACTCGTGAGGAATCTACCCTGTAATGTAATATTAAATGCCCGATTTAGGCAAGCACTATATCTTGTTGCTTAACGAAAAGTTCAGCCAATATCTTGGCTGACGACAAGCGACATTGTAGTTTCGGTCGTTCGACCCGGCGGTGCGATGGCCAAACGGTAAACGTTCCGCCGCGACTCCATTTTGATCTTCACCTCAGAGCATTGGTATAAACGAATCCGATGTTGTCCTCGAAACTGAAGACCCGATGCAGAATTGAAATGGCCTCACTTACGGAATAGCTGAGAACTGATAGCTGGGAGCTGATAACTCTATGAATGATGTTTTGCAGGAGAAATCGTACAAATTTGCACTGCGTATTACCAAGCTGAGCCAATATCTGAATAGCAAAAAGCATGAATACGTGTTGTCAAAAAAGGTATTAGACTCGGGAACAAATATCGGATTGCTGATCGAGGAAGGCAAGCAGGGCGAGAACCGCGCCGACTTTCGTTCCAAATATTCGGTGGCGAACAAAGAAGCCTTCAAAACAAATTTTCTTCTAAGGCTTCTGCGGGACGCCGGATACATTTCGGAGGACCACGCACGATCTATGCTGGATGATTGCGAAGAACTTCAAAAGATGCTCGTCGCTACGCTCAAGACACTTCGCAGCTCGGAGTAAATTATCAGCTATCAGCTATCAGTTATCAATTATCCCGGAGATCATTGCCCAAAATAAGGCATTATCAGCCGGTTTGCGATGCCGCATTGCGCGCAGTCGATGGCGTCGCCGATGTAGTCGGGGATGTCGTTAGGTGAGCCGCATGACATGCAATAGAACCGAGACTTGACCTGCACCGAGCGGCGGCATCCTTCGCAGAAAACGCGATACGAGCCTTCGGGCGCGAAAACGCCGGTCTTGCATGTTGGACATTCGACCGTGCTGCCGTCGGGGCGTTCGATCTCTTCGTATTCGTTCGAGAATCCCAGCATTTTCAGAAGCCTATCGGCGTCTTCGTCCGTCAGATAGGGAAGTCACGCCTGCACGAACATCGATGTTTTCATTTTGAAATGCACGCGTTCCGGCAATAGTTGGTGCATTACCGCATAGCGCGGATCCTCGTAGAACGTCTTCATTCCTTCGCGTGTGATATTGACGAAGAAATCGGCGAGCGCAAAAAAGCTGGAGCTTTCGGCCTTTGTCCCGCCGCTGTTCTGCGTAAACCGGACCGCGCTTTGAAGCAGCTGCTGATGGGCCGCGTACTTATGCCATTTTGGGTCGAAGCCGCTTTCGACACTCGAAACGGCGCAGACTTCCAGATAGACCGCATACTTTTCGTCCGTGTCGACCGTCGGGGGAAGATAAGCGGGGAAGCTTCGGTAATAAAAATCCCAGTACTCTCGCTGCAAATGATAGTAACCGTCGCGGTCGCCGCGGGCCAACGCGTCCTGCGAACGAGCCATCAGGTCGGCTTTCCGCATCTGGTAATTCAGCGTCGTGCCCTTGTCCTGCTCCCACGTCTCTATTCCGATAGCGAAATCGATGTCGGTGAACGCTCCGCAGAAATCGCACATTATATAAGGAGTCGTATATCGATTGACCTTAGGCCCGCCGCACTGAATGCATCTGAACTTTTTTATCCGCACGGATCCATTATATTCGGAAACGCGGAACACCTCTCCTCAGCCTGATCGGAACGACATATGGTCCAAAAGGATCAAACTCGTGTCTGAGTGCCAACAATAAAACATTTGACAATGGATGCAACATCTTGTATGATGCTCTCCGGGTTGGTCTCGGCCCGGAGATAAGAGGTTTGTGCCGTGTTGGCTAATGGTGTGTTCGTCAGCAACCCAAAAACTTGAAAAACGCCGGTATTTGTTCCACTGTGTTCCACCTGTTCCGCCACGAGCGGAACGGAACAAACATCGGCGATATGGCTCTTTGATAAACGAAAAATATGACGGCGGACCCGCTGACATAGGGCCGGCCCGCGTTTACCCCTTGACACAGATGACCTGTTTTAGTTCGGCAACGACCTCGACAAGATCGTTCTGAGCACGCATGACTTCCTCGATGTCTTTGTAGGCACCGGGAATCTCATCGACGACGCCTTTGTCCTTGCGGCACTCGACGCCCATCGTCTGCTTTTCCAGATCTTCGCGGGTAAACTTCTGCTTCGCTTTAGTACGCGACATTTTCCGGCCGGCACCGTGCGAGCAGGAGTTAAAGGACTGGGGATTTCCAAGGCCCTTGATGATGAACGATTTCGCTCCCATCGAGCCGGGGATGATCCCGCAGCGTCCGGCTTCGGCGTTTATCGCACCCTTTCGGGTAACGTAAACCTTATCGCCGAAGTGCTCCTCGCCTGCGACGTAGTTGTGATGGCAGTTGACCGTGAACGGATCGCGGACACTCTTGTCCGCAACGAACGCGTCGTTTGCGTTCGAGTCCGCGTGGTCGTAACCGAGCGTTCGCACTTCGTGCTCATTGCGGACAGGAGTGTCCGCGTTCCGATTGCGGACAGGAGTGTCCGCGTTCCGATTGCGGACAGGAGTGTCCGCGTTCCAGCCGAACATTCGTTCGAACGACCGTATCAGCCGTGCCATCATGATCTCGCGATTCTTCATCGCGTAGCGCTGCGACCAATCTACGTCGTGCCAATAGGCCTTGAACTCGTCCGTTCCCTGAACGAAGTAAGCAAGTGCAGGGTCGGGAAGCGTATTCAGGTCGTGGAGCGATTTGGCGGTTGCGATATGTCGGGTAGCGACTTCGTTACCGATGTTTCGCGAACCCGAATGCAGCATCAGCCAGACGTTGTCCTCGGTGTCGAGACAAACTTCGATAAAGTGGTTCCCGCCGCCGAGAGTTCCGAGCTGCTTCATCGCTTTACGCCGACGGTCCTGGACGCCGGGGTGAAGCTGGTCGAATTCGGCCCAGCCTTCCCACTCGTTCGATTCATCGACGGGCTCTTTGTAGTCGTTAAAACCAACGGGAATTGCACGCTCGATCTCGTGGCGAAACTCCGCCAGCTTGCCGTCGAGAATTCCGCTCTTGAACGGCGTCTTCACGGCCATCATTCCGCAGCCGATATCTACACCGACCGTCGCCGGAATAACGGCATCTTTCGTAGCGATGACCGAGCCGACCATCGAGCCGATCCCGAGGTGAGCGTCCGGCATAAGAGCAACGTGCTTGTAAAGGCACGGCAGACGCGAGACGTTGCGGAGCATCTTGTGTTCGTCAGGCGACAGTTCGTGAGTAACCCACGAGAGAACGTCGCTCTCGGCTCCGCTGATATTTAGCTTGTTGTATGGCATATCTATACCTCCTGATACCTGGTTTATTAATGTCACGAAAATTGCGTGCGAAATGTATATTACTGAGAAAGTGCACTTACCTATCCTTATTGTTCGCCTGCGGTACGCCGCCGCTGTACCGGGGGCGTACATCCTGCTTTGAATTACGACACAACTGACCGGCATTTCTACTGGCACCTTGTTTGCATGGATGTTTGAGCGACCATTGCAACAGTTAGAGAAAGCGGGTTTAGACAAGGGAGGTTTTTAATGCTTTCAAGAATCAAGAATAACGCACTTTCGTTGGCGACCGTTGGCATTGTAGCTGCGGCCGCCGTTGGCTATACGACGATGGGTGTTGCGGTTACGTCCGGCAACGGATGGGGCGGAGGCCCCAGCGTGACTCACGCGGCGGTACCTACACCGACGGTTACACCTTCACCGACACCTTGTACTACTGATGATCCGACAAAACCCTGCCCAACACCGACTCCGGGCGGTACCCCAATGCCAACTCCGAGCCCGACGATGGAACCGTAAAGTACGGGTTAATCAACATCTGCGAATATAGGATCAAGGCCGCCCGCCCAAGTGAAGGGGCGGGCTTGATCGCTATAAAGTGGCGACAACTAAGGTCAGAACCGGGAGCGATAGCGACTGGGTTCTGACGGTTGGCGAATGCATGCCGGGAGTACATGGTCCAGCAAGTTCGATTCTTGCCCGGCTCGTAAACAACGGGTCCGGAACTCTCGGCACCAAGTATCGGAACCCAGTCGCTATCGCTCCCGGTTCTGACCTTAGAATCGGAACCCAGTCGTTATCGCTCTCGGTTCTGACCTTAGAATCGGAACCCAGTCGTTATCGCTCTCGGTTCTGACCTTAGAATCGGAACCCAGTCGCTATCGCTCCCGGTTCTGACGTTGGATCTCAACCTTCTCGATCACGCCGGCCCAGTGACCGGCATGCATCCCGCCGGCGGCGAAGTCGGAGACAAGCTTAAAAACCTGGTCCGAGAATCCGCCGACGTTCAGGATATCGGTTCGCTCCTGAGCCTGAGTGTGGGCGTAAGGCTGGATGTCGATGCAGACGAGTTTGGCATCGCGGTTACGCGATTTGAACTCGTTCCACTCCTTCATCGTTGCGGTTGGGCTTCCGCCAAACCGGCCGTGGATCGGCGTATCGACCCACGATTCGTTATCCGAAACGTAGATCAGCACATCGGCCTTTTCCTTTCGGCGATTTAGCTCTTTCAGAGGAGCCGAGCAGTTCGTTCCGCCGCACGGCAGAGCGGCAAGCTTGGCGGCGTTGGTCATGATCGAATCTCGAGGATTCATGCTGACCTCGACCACCTTGCTCTCGAACGGCATCACCTCGGCCGACGGATTGCGGCGAAGGATCGACGCCGCGAACAAGGCCGCGACATCAATGCAGCGGACAGTTGACGTGGCCCCCTTTCGGTAACCGGTCGCCGCCGAGTGCATCGAGCCCGAAATGTCCGGGAAGATCCAAACCTTCCCGTCGATGCGTGGCACGTTCTCGGTCGCGATCTCCATCGCATCCTGCAGCGCCTCGGTGATCTCGCGCGGAACTCCTTTGTTTGCTTCGGCCGCTTTGTAGGCGGACAGAAGCTGAAAAGGGAACACGCGAGCACGCCGAATCGCCTCGCGGTCGCGAAGCCGTTCCGCGACGATCCGCACCATTGCCGGATCGGCAAAGACACCGTGACGCTGAAACGTGTTCAGGTTCATCCGCGTCATTTGCCACGGAGCATTGCGTGCGATGTCGGTCCATTCCTTGGTCTGAAGCGGCAAGGCCGTCAGAAGCTGAAAGGGAACATCGGGCACTTCGGCCGAATCGCCGGACTTGAATTGCTCGAAACGCTTGACGATATCCGGAAGGATATCGGCGTCGATCTCTCGCCCGATAAAATACCCGAACAGTGCCTCACGTTCGGCGTCGGATGGTTTAGGGTGCACCATCTTCAGGATATCCGCGATCGACGGCGACTGACCGACCGACTGTTTGAAGATCTGCTCCGGCTGGCGCTTTTCGAACCATTCACGGACCATTCGCTTCGGCAGCGTCCCGAGCGATTTACGCCCGACCACACCCGATCGCATGATCTGCACGAAGTTGCGAAGCATCTTTCCGTTATCGGCAACCCGCGGGAAGACGCGTTCGAACAGGGCCTTATCGCGGACCGAAAGCACGGCCAAAAGCATCGCCGGCATGTCTTTCATGTAACCGCTCTCGCGAGCGAACACCGCGGTTTTTGCAACGAACTCCGGCTCGACCTCGTTCGCCAGTGCAAGTACCTTGTCAAGCTGCTCGCCGGCGTCGGCGTAGAATGTGCGATTGAAGCACCCGGTCGCAGCGTACTGCGCAAGGGCCTGTTTCGGCGAAAGCTTATAAGCCAGCCCGCCGGCTTCGTTAACGGTGTCAGCCTTTGGTGACAGCATTCCAACAATAGATTTGAACAAAGTTTTATTCGCCATAACTCCTCCTAGAAAAAGTCAGAACCGGAAGCGGTAGCGACCGGGTTCTTCAAAATAACGGGTGACAAAAATGAAAAGACGTTTGCGCGTGAACACCTTAGGATCACCGGTGTTTTCCTGACACCGCGAGGCGCGATAGGTGGATGTAGTCCTTTCTGCATTCCCCCGACAATCAAATGCAGCAACAAGGATCGATGAAACATTCGCTGCTCTATCCAACTGAGCTACGCGATGCGTGACAACATCGCGGCCGGATTCGAACCGGCGACCTGCGGGTTATGAGCCATGTAGTTCCATCTGCATTTGCTGCGAGAATGCGGTCGAGGCGGAAACACGACCGGTAGGGAATGTGTCTCTTTCGATAAAGCAACACCCTCGCTACCGCTCAGGTTTCCGCCTGTGATTTCGTTGCGGCGGGAAGATTCGAACTTCCGCCCCAGGGTTTATGAGACCCTTGCTCTACCGCTGAGCTACGCCGCCGTGTTTTTGCGGAAGCCCCTACTGCGCGAGCTTCTGCATGTCTGGTCCGCCGGGTGGGACTCGAACCCACGCATCCCTCGCTTAAAAGGCGAGTGCCTTAAACCAACTTGGCTACCGGCGGCCGTGATGAAAACGGTAGGCAAACGCGGAGCTTGAAGAGCTTCATCGGGTGCAGGACAAATGTGGTTCGTAGCGAACCAGATAGGAAATTCATTCCCGCACCCTGGCACTTCAGCCGCCCGCGTTTGTTTGGGTAAGACCGTTTAGAAATGTGCGATTTTCGATTTGCGAACTAGCAAATCCGTTGCCCGGCCGCTTCCCGATCGAAGCGGCCGGTTGCGCGCGTGAGAGACTTAGTGGACGGCTATCATCGCTCGAAGCAGAGGTGTCAATGCCTCGCGTGATTCGAGGTCGCGGGCCTCGGTTTCGAGCGCATCGCGAAACGCGATGACCACCTCGGCAAGCTTGCGAGCCTTGAACAGACTGTTTTCGCGCTCGGCCCGATCGCTTAGGTCGAACTCGAACGATATCTCTTCGACACAATCTGCTAGCCTCAGTTCGATATGTCCCCATTTCCACTCGTCCTCCAACGATTGATCAATATCGCGCGTATCCTCGACACAGGCCAGAATGTAGGCCCTCATGTCAGGCTTCTTGTTCAGGAACGCGCGTTCCTGCAGGTGATATTTCTTGCTCATACTCTTTTCCCTCGATAGAAAACTGAAACGCGGTTGCTGCGGCACGACGTGTTTCAGCGCGTTAGGAAAAGCTGAACATTCACGTCGCGGTGATATTGCGACTCTTGAACGCAAACATAGGATTGCCTCCTCTAATGAACTGGCCGCCCGCATTAGGCAGGCGGTTCTGACAAGTGGTGGACGCTCCTGGTATCGCGCCAGGCTCTTCGGCTCTTCAGGCCGACGCTGATCTGTCTCAGCTAAACGTCCGACTTAAATTTGGGATTTTAGATTGCGGATTTTGGATTGGCGATCTGTCTTCAATCCAAAATCCGAAATCCAAAATCCGAAATCGGTATGGCGGGACCGAACGGACTCGAACCGTCATCGTCTTCGTCGACAGCGAAGTGCATAAGCCTTTCTGCCACGGCCCCGTTAGCGGTGGTCGGTGTACGGTGTTGAGTGGTCAGCAAACTCAAAAAGATTCTGAACACTGACCACCGACCACTGATAACTGCGATCTGGGTGGAACGGCGGGATTTGAACCCGCATCGTCCGCATTCACAGTGCGGTGCTTTGCCGGATTAAGCTAAGTTCCACGTGAAACTCTTGGCCCCGAGGGAAGACGCCTCGGCATTGGCGTCTTCCCTTAACGCTGGGCGACAAAATTGAAGCGACGTTTTTACTGAGCTACTTCCGCCGAAGCGGAGGCTGGACTCGAACCAGCGGCCTCCTGCCCGAAAGCAGGTGCTCTTTCCATGTAGTCGACATCGGCATTCGCCCGAAAGTTTGGAGTTCAAGCTTTAGCTTGCCGTCTCTTGCGAGAACAGAAGCAATGCTTCACCCCAATGGGTCGGCGACAAGTTTTGAAATGACATCGGTTGTTTTTCAGACAAATGTAGTCATTCCAGCATTCGCCGAGATCGGAGTTGGAACGGCGACAAAAGGGAAGCGACAACTGCCGGATTCGAACCGGCGACCTCTCACCGTTTCCGGTGAGGGCTCTAACCGACTGAGCTATGTAGTCGTCTTCGGCATTCGCCGTCGGGGATTGATGGTTAACGAACCCAGTCGCTACCGCTCTCGGTTCTGACAAGATGGAGCGGGTAATCGGATTTGAACCGATGATTTGCGGTTCTGCAGACCGCCGCCTTGGGCCGCTTGGCTATACCCGCGAGAGATGGGAGGGACGACGGGACTCGAACCCGCTAGGAGCAGTTCGAAAGACTGCGTGCTCGACCGCTTTGCATTCGTCCCCGAAAGAACCCAGTCGCTATCGCTTCCGGTTCTGACAAGATTGGTATGCGTGGAAGGATTCGAACCTTCATCAACTTGTTTCTAAGACAAGCGCCTCGGCCGATTTGGGCTACACGCACGTGGAAACATATCGACGGCGGGATTCGAACCCGGAGCCTTCCGTTTAGAAGACGGATGCTCTAATTCCATTGAGCTACGCCGGCCGATGTGGTCAGAGTGGCAGGATTCGAACCTGCGAACACTTGCTTCCAAGGCAAGCCCGTATAGCCATCTGCGGAACACTCTGAGGTACGGAACGCGGACACTCTTGTCCGCAATATCTTGGCTTCGGGTCAAGGATTCGAACCTCGATCTGCTGGTTCAGAGCCAGCCGTCCTGCCGATTGGACGAACCCGAAATAATGTTTTGTCAGTGAGGGCTGAAAAGTCGGCTAATCGGCTCCGTGGGAGCCAAATGTCTATAGACCAAAGACGGGTTCTCTTGGTTCAAGCTCCTAGGAGCGGCATAAGCATAATAGATACAGGAGATGCCGCTCCTCCGGAGCTTGATGGCTTTTTTGCATTGTATTCTACAAACATGCCACTCCTAACGGAGTTAGGAGCGGGATTGTGCCTGTTCAAACAGCCTCCAAGCTTTTGCACACGTCGTCTGTAGAACCTGGGTTGAGCGAAGATCGAGTTGAGCCCTTACTAGAGTGCGGGCTACTGACACGATTCTTGGTGAAGACGGAAGGACTCGAACCTACAACCTCCGCGTTCGTAGCGCGGCGCTCTGATTCCATTGAGCTACATCTTCTTTGAAAAGTGGCCGGTGGTCAGTGGACAGTGGACAGTGGTCAGCAAGGAACTGAGAAAACTGATCACTGACCACCGGCCACTGACCACTGCTTTTACGGCTATTCAGTTGTCAAACATCGAAAGTAAAAGGAGCGGCTACTCTCGGGCTTCCAATATCCCGGGCGTAACCGCTCCTAAAAAACGTGGTCAAGGCATTCTCGCCTTGCTTTCGATGTTTCGGGAGCGGGAACGCCGCTCCCGCTGTGTTAAATCTTCTGTTCCGAGCGATCTAGTTCGCTCGATTTCGGTTGATAACCCGCAAATCCGCCTGCTGGACACAACGCGGCATCCCACGTCAGGCCGGGCCGCATATTGCGGCCGCCGAGTCCGGCGAGTAATGCTCTGGTTGTATGTATCGAACTGCGAATCACGTTTTTTGTCAGAACCGGAAGCGATAGCGACCGGGTTCCTATCTCCCAAAATTTATCTTGCGCCGTCGAAATGAAAACGCCGGTCACTCACGCTCCCGGTTCCGACTTCGGCGGCGAGAAGGATTATAAGCACACAGCAAAAATGCTTGTCAAGGATTTTTTTGAAGAAAAGTTCAACGAGGACTCGAAGAGGCTAGAAATGACGATAGCCTTTCGGCTCTAAAATCTGTGTCTCGTCGTCGACGATAAGCTCAATTATTCCAGCGTTTGCGGTGACCTCGCCGATCCGAAAAAATTCAGACGAATTTGCGGTTGAAACTTTTTTCGGATCGGCAGTGAAAAGCAGCTCAAAATCCTCGCCTCCGTGCAGCGCATTTTCGAGAGCGTCAGCCGAACCTCCGGATATCGGATCCTCGACGGGTATCGAGTCCGCGTAGAGTCGCGCTCCAACACCGCTCGCATTGATGAGGTGCGCAAGGTCCGACGAAAGCCCGTCGCTGATGTCGATCATCGCAGTCGCGATCGAGTCAGAGCGCAGGCGTTCGCCGTCAGCGAGCTTCGGAGTCGGCCTGAGTTGTCTCAGAAGCAGCGGTATCACGTCGGCTGCCGCCTTTCCGATCGACTCTCCACTTTGAAGCAATTGAAGGCCGCGAGCCGCGCCGCCGAGCGGGCCGGTAACGTAGATCGCATTCCCAGGGTGCGCTCCCGATCGAAGTATCGCTTGTCCCTTCGGAACCGCCCCGCCTACAATTGAATCGATCACCAGATGATCCGGTACGCGCGAAATGTCGCCGCCGACCAGTTCGACATCGTGCTCCGCCGCAAGCTCATGCCATCCGGTGTAGAACATGTCGAGAAAATGATCTCCCCACAGTCCGGGCGGAACACCGATCGACAGCATTGCCCAGTCGGGTCCTGCGCCCATCGCCGCGATATCGGAAAGGGAAACTGCCAACGCCTTGTGTCCGAGAAATTCAGGTGTGGTCCAATCTAGTCGGAAATCGATTCCCTCAACCAGCATATCGGCGGTCACGACCATGTCTGTCTTACCGTCCCTTGGCAGGACGGCGCAGTCGTCTCCGATCCGGTTGAGAGCGTATTTTTGCTTAAGGTGTTGGATGAAGTCAAATTCTGATCGCATCGGCTGCCTATTGACACAAACTGAACAAATACATACAATAACGGCGACTAAAGATATAAAGAACTTTAACACACCGAAACCCGAATGGCTCGAGAACCTGTAGCAATACCTGAGAAAATTTACTTTAAGATCGGCGAGGTCTGTGAGCTGGTCGATGTGCAGGCGCATGTGCTGAGATACTGGGAAACCGAGTTTCCCCAACTGGCACCGCAGAAGAATCGGTCGGGCCAGAGGAGCTATCGGCGGAAGGATGTGGAAGTGGCGCTTCGGATCAAGGAGCTTTTGTATGAAGAACTCTACACAATAGCCGGAGCACGGAAGAGGCTTCAGCACGAGCTTCGCGAGAACGGCAAACAAAAGAACGGTGAATCGATCGCTACAAGTCTGTCCCAAGAACCAAGCTTGTTTCCCTCCGAGATCGATGGTGAACCCGCAGCGTCGAGGGCGGTTGGTTCCCCGGTCCTTTCAATGAGTGAGGAAAGCCGCCAGGCTCTGCACACACTTGGGGCCCAACTCCTGGACCTTCGTGAAATGCTCAAAACGAGCCAAACGGCCGAGGCCTCCGAACATTTGCGGAATCGCTGACATTGACAACCGGCGAATTTAATCTAAAAATCGAACATATCGGGACGTAGCGCAGTCTGGTAGCGCGTTCGCTTGGGGTGCGAGAGGTCGCTGGTTCAAATCCAGTCGTCCCGACCAATAAGAATGGGGCTTTCGATGAAATTCGAAAGTTCTTTTTCTTTTGACTTACTCAGGTCGCGAGAGTGCCCTTGAGCCAGTAATATCAACGGTTTACTGAATCGCGTCCCGAAAGAACCGCCTCCATCCTGCGCGCGTTTCGCCTTCGTCGAGCAATTGCATCATGTCGACCCTGTCGAAGATCTTGAGCCTTGCCTTCGAAAAGGGAATTGTCGATCGGAGCGCGATGCGGTTATAGCTAAACGGCCATCACTGGCCAGCAGCGGACGATTGAGCGTGAGTTCGACCTCGTCTCGCGAAGTAAGTTCGCGTCCCGTAAAGCCTGCCGTGACAATGATCGGATCGTGCTCCTCTGCAAAGACACTATTTGCGGAAGCCAATACTATCAGTATCGCGACAACCAGGTACCGCACAAGGTGGTGTGTGGGATACTGCTCGAAATGGACTGCAAGACTGCTCAAGTTTTTCATGTCCGTGTCGGTTGTGATGAACCGTTTGCTGCGGAAACCGGGCTTAGGTCGGACTCTGCGGAGAATGCCAGGAATTCGACACTCTCCGCTGACGACGTTTTACAGCCTAGTTTTGACAAACAGGCGTGAAGCTCACATTTGGCCTAACATTCAGTACCTTGTTCACCGGGCTGCCGACTACCTGAAGGCTCCAATTTCCTGAAACTTGATTCGGCGGAACGGTATAGTTGACCGTCATCCGTGAAGAGGGACTGGAAAACGGCGCGTTCTGAGCATACCCATTATCCGAGGCCATCGTCGTCCCGTTTCGTCGGAGGCGGAAGGTCAGTTTGCAACCGGCCGGATCGGGCAGGCAAAGGCCGCTCCATGTAGCAGTGATCTT
This sequence comes from Pyrinomonadaceae bacterium, assembly GCA_050250045.1. Lineage (GTDB taxonomy): Bacteria > Acidobacteriota > Blastocatellia > Pyrinomonadales > Pyrinomonadaceae > OLB17. The sequence goes on from JBFWPK010000034.1 coordinate 13,054, forward strand.
TATTCTTCCACCTGTGCCGGAAGGTTCAAGGTTCTCCGGAATCGACCGGTCCTCCGTTGTGCCCTGCGTTACGCCAAAGATAGAAAGATTTCCCGAAACAGGTGTAAGGCTCGGCACCACAAACGGATTGAAAGCCGCCTGTCCCGGCTGCGGGTTAGGTCCCTGAAGATTCCTCACCCGGATCCGGTAGGTTCCCGTCTGATTGCAATTAGCAACGTTGTAGGATAGGGTCACGTTCTCAAAAGCGCTGCTGACAGTCCGGTCCGCGAAATCGAGTACGGTTGTGCCGCGCATCAACTCGGCCCTGTAAGTAGTTTGACCTCCATATCCAAGCAGCGAATTCGTCCGCAAACGCACCGTTACGGAAAACTGTCCCCGGTTCGCGACGCTGAAGCTTGTCGTCTGAGCCGAACCGCCGGGCGGAATGTTGATCGTGTTGAGCGACACGATTGCCCGCCGAACGAAAGATACTAAGTGCTTCGTCGAAGTGGCGTTGCGCCGCATGATGTTCGCGCGCGGTTGTAAAGATCGATAGCCTCTTCCTGGTTTCCGAGCATTCGATTGATAATGCCCATATTATTCTGCAGGCTGGCAAGGGAAGCCCTTTGTCCAAGTTCAATGAAGATCGTCGATGCCGCCTCGAATCGAGACAGCGCCGACTGATAATCTCCGAGGCTGTAATGGGTTGCTCCAAGACCGTTGAGGGCCGCGGCTTCGAGCTCCTTGTTGTTTATTTCTCCGCTTACCGCAACTGCACGCTCGAACTTGTTGATCGCGTCCGACTGTCGTCCCATCAGCCGGAAAGTTCTTCCCATATTGAGGAGCGTAATAATTTCGAGCTTGGCGGCACTTATGTCAACACTTATCGCCAGGGCCTTTTCGAGGGCCGTCAACGCCTTTGCGTATTCGCTCAGGTTGAGGTAAGTGTTTCCGATATTGTTGAATGTCGTCGCTTCGCGTTCACGCATTTTCAGCGCACCAAATATCGATGCCGATTCTTCGTATTTTGCGATCGCCTCGCGCTTCGAATCAGCCTTATCGATCTTGCGGAGGGCCTCGGCAGTCTCGAACAGGCTGTTTGCCTTTGTCAGATCGTCCTGGGCCGATCCGACGCCCGGAAAGAGTATGAAGAAGATAACTGCGATCGATAGAGATTTGACGAGCATTGCGACACCTCCGGTTATCCAAAAGAAAAACACAGCCACCATTTCGGCATTAGCCTTCGTGAAAAGCTACAAGCTGTTACCCTTGGCTTGGCAAGGTGGCATCGATTCGTGATCGGATTTTCGCGCTCAATAATAGCGCACTCCGCAACCGCCGAGATTATAGAGCAGTCCTCTTATCCGTTACTGGCAATTATCGGAGAAACGTGTCGAAAGAATCTCATATCCTGTCAACATGGCCACGGCGAATGCTTCAACCCGAAGTTTTCCCAGACTCAACTATTGGGTGAACTTCCATCACACCGTTCAGTTCCTCACCGTCCCGCACCTGGCCTGACCTTAAGCGAACGACCGGTGTACTCCATCCGAAGTCGCCGTGTACCCAAATTGTCTTGGATTCCGTTCGAATATTTAATGGAAAGGGCTCTTCGCAAATCTTGCGGAAAAATGAGCAACAACTAATGGACCTCGCTGACGCCTAAGATTACTAATCAAGACATGCATGGCGCAGTTGAAGATCGGCCCAAACATTTGGACGGGGGGCCAGGCACAAATATCTAATATTTGGCTAACAAAATGAAAGGTTTTGACCACTCAAGACTGTCTCTCTAGCCGATTCTTTATTGTCGCCCAATCGCTATATTCGTTTCTATTCACAACTAGAGATCGGCTCCCTTAGAGCGTTCGGACAAACTCCTGCTGCCTCGAGCTTTTGAGCGGTGCATTTCGCGGAGACTTTCGAAACAGGGTTTATTCCGTCGTGGACGACGAATCTTGTTGTCCGAAGCGAAAGGAACAGGAATCTCACTAGCGTCTCGGAATCGGGACTTCCCATTTGGGTGATGGGTGAGTAAGGGCCTTACTTCCATTTGCTCGGTGCGCGCCGCAATTGTACGCGTTGCGGCTGGTGATTTGGGCACGAACTATCTGGTGTCGACGAACCGTTTTCCCTTCGCTGGCATCGTTCAATGAGGAATCCACCTACTGAACTGAAGAACCGCCCCCCTAACGCCGCGGACGAGATCATTGTCCAATCCCTTGCGAAACTTGACAGCCAGGCTCTTGGGATCGCGATCGGGCTGCTGCTTGGTGCGACTGTTTTTCTTGCAACGAATTTCCTTCTGTACAAAGGTGGCGAGGTTATCGGGCCCAACCTGGCACTTCTGGGTCAGTTCTTCGTGGGCTATGACGTTTCGTTCAGGGGTAGCCTGATCGGGATGATCTATGGCCTTCTCTTTGGTTTTCTTACTGGATGGCTAATCGCTACGGTTCGCAACCTCATTCTCTCGATCTACATGTTCGTATTACGCCTTAAGGGCAGTATGTTCGCCGTGAACGACTACATCGACAACCCTTGACGTTCGGCCGTCGCAAATGCAGGAAACGAACTCGACAAAAGTCGTGATAATTGGAGCGGGTCCGGCCGGGTTGACGGCCGCTTATCAGCTTTGTAAGGAAGGCGTGCCGTCGATCGTACTGGAAAAGGACGATGTAGTCGGCGGCATCTCACGTACCGTCAACTACAAGGGATACCTGTTCGATATCGGCGGTCATCGATTCTTTACTAAAGTGAAAGCTGTCGATGAGATGTGGCGTGAGGTACTTGGAGAAAATCGATTCCTACGGCGCTCGCGACTTTCGCGAATTTATTACAACAAGAAGTTTTTCTTCTATCCGCTCAAGGCGACGAACGCATTGCTTGGACTCGGCCTTTGGAACTGCGTGATGATGGTGTGCAGTTATGCCAAGGCCCAAATGCTGCCGATCAAGCCGGAGCGCTCGTTCGAGGATTGGATCAGCAACCGTTTCGGCAAACGCCTTTACAATACGTTTTTCAAGACCTACACCGAGAAAGTTTGGGGAATGCCGTGCAGCGAGATCTCGGCCGACTGGGCGGCCCAGCGCATCAAGGGACTGTCACTGATCGCCACGATTCGAAGCGCTCTTCTAGCAAGCCAGGTTAAACAGAATGGCGAAGTGATCAAGACGCTGATCGACGCGTTCGATTATCCTGAAAAGGGTCCGGGAATGATGTGGGAGATGGTCGCGGATGACATCCGAAACCGCGGGAGCGAACTGAAGATGAAGTCGAGCGTTGAGAAGATCCACTGGACCCGTGGTGGGGTGACGGCCGTTGAGGTTGGTCTCAACGGGACGAGCGAGAGGATCGAAGGTTCGGATTTCATCAGCAGCATGCCGATGCGTGAGTTGATCAAAAAGATGGAGCCGACGCCGCCAGATTATGTACTGGAAGCGGCGGATAAACTAGGTTACCGAGACTTTCTAACCGTGTCGCTGATAATTAACAAGGCGGACCTGTTTCAGGACAACTGGATCTACATCCACGATTCCGACGTGAAGGTGGGACGTATCCAGAACTTCAAGAACTGGAGTCCGAGCATGGTGCCCGATCCGAACAAGACCTGTTTGGGGTTAGAGTATTTTTGCTTTGAAGGCGACGGACTGTGGACGATGAAGGACGAAGACCTGATCGCACTCGGGGTTGAAGAGCTAGACATGCTCGGGCTGATCGATCCTAAAGATTTCGAAGACGGGTCTGTCGTCAGAATGCCGAAGGCCTATCCGGTTTACGACGACGTCTATGTCGAGGCTGTGAACACTATCCGTGAGTTTCTGGCCGGCGTACCAAATCTTTATCTGGTGGGCCGCAACGGTATGCACAAGTACAATAATCAGGACCACTCGATGCTGACCGCTATGCTTTCGGTCAAGAATATTCTGGGGGCGAACTACGACGTCTGGGGCGTAAATGTGGACAATGAATATCACGAAGAGATCAAAGAACAGGAAATGAAGGATCTCGCAATTTTGAATTCTACTCAGCCGTTGGTTCCAAAGAGACTTGCATAGGGCCATGCCGATAGAAAACCGAGTTGATCAGTCATATTCCGAGCATTTGGAATACTCCGAGAACAAGCCGACCGTATCGGAAGAAGACATGATCCGGAAGGCAGTTGTCCGGCTCAACGGTCATATTCTGGGTTTTGTTATGGGCACGCTCGGTGCCCTTGGGATATTTGCCGCGACGAATTTTCTGGTGCTCAAGGGAGGCGAGGTCGTAGGACCGCATTTGGGACTGCTTGACCAGTTCCTTGTGGGTTATTCGGTCACGTTCGTCGGCAGCATTGTCGGCGCTCTATATCTGTTCGTTGTGGGTTACGTCGGCGGCCTTTTCATAGCGTTCGTTTATAACTGGGTTATTTCTTTTCGGGCGAAGTAGAAAGCGGCAGGATAAAGATCATGTCGGGCCTTGCGTATGAGCAAGGCCTTTTCTTCCGGCGCTTATGCAGATAGGAATTGACGCTTGCTGTTGGGGCAACAAGAGGGGGTTCGGGCGGTTCACGCGAGAACTCCTTGGAGCGTTGCTGAAATCGATGACCGCAACGAGTACCTCTTTTTCATCGACAGCGAAACCACGGAAGCCGATGATATTCCTCCTACGGCTAAAAAGATCACAACAAACACGGAATTCTCGCAGGTGAAGGCTGCCGCGGCCGAGGGGCGGCGATCGTTGAGCGACTTGTGGTCGATGAGCCGGGAAGTACTGAAGCATAGAATTGACGTGTTTTTCTTTCCGGCGGTTTATTCCTACTTTCCGATCTTTAACCGGACAAAAGTATTGCTGACCCTGCACGATGTGATCGCGGACCATCATCCCGAACTGATCTTTCCGAACGCGAGATCGAAGTTTTTCTGGAAGCTTAAACAGAAGGTTGCGATAAGGCAGGCTGACCTGATCGCTACTGTCTCGGATTACTCGAAAAAGGAGATAGTCGATTATTTTCGGCTGCCCGAATCGCGGCTCAGGATCATCTCGGAAGCTGCGCGTCCCGTATTCAAAGTGCTGCCGACAAACAACGGCTTTGTTTCGACGCTTGCTCGCCATGGATTAGCTCCGGGCGAGCGATTTCTGCTTTACGTGGGCGGGATCAGTCCCCATAAGAATCTGAGCCGATTGATCGACGCGTTCAGGCGGATCGGCGATGTTGATCTGAACGCAAATCTGAAATTAGTGTTGGTCGGCGACTATAAAGACGATCCGTTTTTCTCGGCCTATCCGCAGCTGAAGTCGCAGGTTTCCGATTTCGGTTTGAACGACAAGGTCATATTCACTGGGTTCATCGCGGACGAGGACCTTGCGTATCTTTACAACGCTGCCACGTTACTTGTGTTCCCTTCACTTGAGGAAGGGTTTGGACTGCCGGCCATTGAAGCAATGGCATGCGGAACTCCGGTCGTCGCAAGCGGCACTGGTTCGCTGCCGGAAATCCTCGGGCCGGTGGGCCGCTTTTTTGACCCGATGAATGTGGAAGATATGGCGAGCGTTATTCGTGGGGTTCTCGCGGATGAACCGCTTCGGCAGAAAATGAAAGTGGATGGCTTGCAGAGGTCCGAAGGGTTTCGATGGAAGCGGGCTGCCGAAGATACTTTGGCCATTTTCGAGGAACTGGGAAGTAACTGAGGGATCAGCCGATGCGATTTTGCATGGTTTCGACGTTTTATCCGCCGTACAGTTTCGGTGGCGACGGGATGCATATCTACCGGCTTTCGAACGAGCTTGCCCGCCGAGGGCATTCGGTTGATGTTTTCTACTGCGAAGATTCGTTCGTAATGATGAACGGCGGTCATCCGACGGCAGAGTTCCCGAACCATGAAAGCGTTAAGCTGCGCCCGCTGAAAAGCGGTGTCGGAATGCTTTCGCCCCTTATCACGCAGCAAACGGGCCTGCCCTTCTTCAAAAGTGAGCTAAAACGAGCGCTTGAGGAAGATAACTACGACGTTATCCATTACAACAACATGTCGCTTATCGGTATCAAGGCATTGAGCTATGGTTCGGCGATCAAACTGTACACCGCCCACGAGCACTGGCTGGTCTGTCCGATGCATGTTTTGTGGAAATACAATCGTGAGGTTTGTACGGAGAAGAGCTGCTTCAAATGCCAGATCCGCGGCAAGCGCCCGCCGCAGATCTGGCGTAAGACCGGCTTGATGGACCGGATGCTGAAGCACGTCGATTGCTTCCTTTCCCCCAGCCGGTTCACGCTTCGGAAACACCTTGAGATGGGGCTGGACATTCCGATACAGCAAATGCCGTACTTTCTTCCAAAACCGGCTGAAGCGGTTGAAGCCTCAAGGGAAGGTTCGAAACGGCCGCCATACTTTCTGTTTGTCGGGCGTCTCGAATACATCAAGGGCGTTCACAATCTGATCGAAGTATTTCGCCGGCGGCCTGATTTTCAACTCCTGATCGCGGGCGGCGGCGAGTATAGCGGCAAGCTGGAAAAGCAGGCGGAAGACTGCTCGAACGTTACATTCCTGGGAAGGCTCGATCAGGCGAGCCTAGCCGACCTTTACCGTAACGCGACCGCTGTTATCGTCCCTTCGATCTGTTACGAGACCTTTGGGATCATCATTATCGAGGCGTTCTCATACAAAACTCCGGTGATCGTGAACGACCTCGGTGCTCTGCCCGAGGTGGTCGAAGACAGCGACGGCGGCTACATCTATCGTTCGGATGACGAACTTTTATCGGCGATGGAGAAACTGGCGACGGACCGCGAGCATCGCGACGAATTGGGAGAGAAAGGGCATCGGGCCTTTTTGAAGTATTGGAACGAACACCCGCACATCGAACGGTACCTCGGCCTGATCGAATCGATTCAGGAGCGCAAAGAGGGCCGAGTTTCGAACAGCCAGGTACGGGCCGTTTCGACGGCGGGGTAGATAAAGATGGTCATTCCAATTCTTACATATCACTCGATCGACGAAAGCGGTTCGATAATATCGACAAGCCCGCGCGTTTTCCGAAGGCAGATGCGACATCTGAAAGACGCGGATTATGAGGCTATCAGTCTTGGCGAAATGGTATCGCTGCAGAAAAAGGCCAAAGCCCTCTCCGAGAAAACGGTCGTGCTTACATTCGACGATGGGTTCAAGAACTTTTACTCGGAAGCTTATCCGGTGTTAGGCGAGCACAATTTCAAGGCAACTGTGTTCCTCGTCACCGGCTTTTGTGGCGATCATAACGATTGGGAAGGAAACCCCAAGGGCCTGCCGCGCAGCGAGATTCTTGACTGGAAGCAAATTCGTGAAATGGACGCGGATGGCATCGAGTTCGGCTCTCACACGCGGACGCATCCTGATCTGACGAGATTGTCTGCCGAACAAATGAAGGGCGAGATACTTGATTCAAAAGCCGAGATCAGCGACCAGCTTGGCCGCGATGCCTCGACGTTTGCGTACCCGTACGGTCGGATGAATCGAGAATCTCGACAAATCGCGTTCGAGAACTTTGATGCTTCGTGTTCGACGAATTTGGGGAAGGTAGGAATCCATCACGATCCGGCTTCGCTGAACAGGATCGATACTTACTATCTTTCCAATCAGCGGCTGTTTGAAATGATGCCGACGGCGGCGTTCGACAATTATCTTCGGCTGCGTCAAGCAATGCGTCGAGTAAGGTCCGTTCTTGCCGGCCATTAGTAGAGCGTAAACATATGAATATCGTTTCCCGCGTTACGCGACATACCAAGCTTTCGGTAAAGGCGGTCAGCCATAAAAAGAAACAGACACCGCCATTTATGATCGTGTTCATCAACTCGATCTGTAACTTGACATGTGAGCATTGCTTTTACTGGAAAGAGTTGAACAAGCGAAACGATCTGACGTTCGAGGAATTCGAAAGGCTGTCGCTCGAGCTCGGCGGTTTTGAGAACCTGAATCTTTCCGGCGGCGAACCGTTTATTCGGAAAGAGTTCGCGGACATCTGCGAGCTTTTCCTCAAGAACAACAACGTCAAGAACATCTACGTTCCGACCAACGGATATTTCACTGACCGCACCGAAAAGGCGTTGCGGCAGTTGATGAAAAGCAAGACTCTTGAGATGTTCGTTTGCGAGATATCTCTGGACGGCATGCCCGAGTATCATAATCGCTTTCGCGGGAATCCGCAGTCGTTCAGCAAGGCAATGGAAACCTACGAGATGCTGGCCCGGCTGAACGCAGAAGATCCGCGGTTTCGCATCCATTCAAACACGGTGGCCATGAGCGAAAACATGGAAGAAATCTGGCAGTTGACAGAATACCTGCACGACAATTGCCCGAAGATCGAGCATCACAATCTCGCGATCATCCGCGGCGACCGCAAAAACCCGTCGCTGCAAGGACCGCAGCTTGAGAAATATAAACTGCTTTACCGCCACGTCGCCGAGGTTTGGAGCGACCGGGAGAAGGGCCGGTTCGGCTCAAGTGTGGAGCCGATGCTCCAGTGGGCGAAGGTTAGAACCATCGAATCCGAATCGCAGTTTATTCCCTGCAAAGCCGGCGTACTGACCGGGGTCGTTTATGCCAACGGCGACGTCAGCGTCTGCGAACAGCATTTTCCGCTCGGGAATCTGAGGAGCAACTCTTTTTTCGAGATTTGGGATTCCGAGGAAGCGCAAAACCTACGCGAACAAATACGGGCCAAGAAGTGTTACTGCACGAATGAGGTCTTCCTCTGGTCGAGCATCGTCTTCCAACCAGTGCAATTGACCCGGGCGATGATCGGCGCAAAACGTGAAATAGCGGCTACCAGAAATTCAGATCCAGTAGCGGCACAAGGTTGATTAGCCAAGCGCTCAGCTAGGCGCAACTTGTAAAACTCAGTCCCTATAGAGAAATCACGTGGATTCAGTGTCGGACAAACCTCCCTTCATTTCCGTTATCGTCCCCGTTTATAACGGCCGAGCGTTCTTGCATCTATGCCTCGACGCTATCTATGCATCCAGCTATCGATCTTTTGAGGTCATTGTTGTCGACGATTGCTCCACTGACGACAGTGCCGATATCAGCCGCGAGAAAGGGGCCAAAGTCCTGGCAACTTCAAGGCAGTCGGGCCCCGCTTCGGCGAGGAACCTGGCAGCGGAAACGGCGGAGGGCGAGATCCTGATGTTTGTCGACGCCGATGTAGTGGTTAAACAAAATACGTTGGAAATGGTTGCCGCACACTTTACCCGGCAGCCAGATCTCTCGGCGGTATTCGGTTCGTACGACGATGAACCAGCCGAACAAAACTTCTTGTCTCAGTATAAAAACCTGCAGCACCACTTCGTCCATCAAACCTCCGGCAGCGACGCGTTTACCTTCTGGTCGGGCCTCGGAGCAATGCGGCGGGAAGTTTTTCTAAAGTTCGGAGGCTTCGATTGCAAAAAATTCGCCGTGCCGTCGATCGAGGACATCGATCTTGGTTTTCGTCTGCATAAGGCCGGGCACCGAATTTTACTCGACAGGGACATTCAAGCAAAACACTTAAAGAAATGGGGGATCCAGTCGCACCTTCGAGCCGAGATCTTCTGCCGAGCGCTCCCGTGGTCCAGGCTGATTCTCGAAAACCAAGGGCTCGTCAACGATATGAATCTAAAGATCGCTGACAGGCTGAGCTCCGGGCTCGTGGGACTATCATTGCTCAGTTGGTTGTTGGCGTTTGTCCGCCTGGAATTGGTTCTCATACCCATTGTGCTCTTGACCGTCATAGCTGTGTTGAACAGGCGGATCCTTGGATTCTTTGCTAGAAAACGAGGTGCCATGTTTTCCGTGCTAACGCTTCCGTGGCTACTTCTATATTACTTCTACGGTGGGAGTGCGTTCGCAATCTCGTGGTTTATGTACGCATTGCCCCGAAAACTCTCGGGAAGAAACGATTCGGCTGCCGATACCCGAAGTCGAGCTGGAAATGAGCTCGTATGAGTGAAGGAAAGATCGTATTTCGATTGTTCATCGCTGCCTTGGCGTTCCGTATAGTGATCTGCTGTATCTTTGCGAACGACATCGTTCCAGGTTCGGATGCGACCCAGGAGATCTTGCTTGGCCGCAAATTGGCGTCGGGCGACCTTTATGGTGTCCTGGACACCTACTGGGCGCCGCTTTACCCGATACTCATAGGCGTTGTGTCGATCTTCATTGACTCAATGGTGATGCCCGCCGCGTTGGTTTCTATCCTTTCAGGCGCGTTGATCGTTCCACTTACCTACCTTCTTGTATTCGAGTCGTACGGAGAACGAGAGGCCCTTATCGCCGGAGCAATATCGGTATTCTTTCCGCATTTTATCAATGCCGTGGTCGCGCTTGGTTCTGAGAATGTTTACATCGTACTCATGCTCGGGGTCCTTATTGTGATCTGGCGGGCACTGCTGTCGGGTTCAACGATTCTATACCTCTCGTCCGGGCTACTTTTGGGACTTGCGTATCTTAGCCGTCCCGAGGCTATCGGCTATGTTCTGTTTCTTGTGTTCGTAATAGTCGCACACAATCTTTGGCATAGTGGAATCACACCGGCAAGAACATCGCTTCGGGTGGCTGCTGTGCTTCTTGGCTTTCTCCTTTTTGCAGCACCGTACCTTTCGTATCTTCGCCATGAAACAGGACAGTGGACGGTCAGCGCCAAGGCGGAGATCAACACAATCGTTGGTGGTTTATCTGACGACTCGGCTAACCTGGAGCAGCCTGTTCAGAATAATTCGATCAAGGAGTTTGGCAAGTATTTCCTCCTGAATCTCGTGAACACGCACAAAAGTTTCCCCGTGTTGTTCCCTTTATTCCTCTGGATATTTGTTGGCCTCGGGTTATTCGCAACCCCGTGGAAGAAAGGCCGGCTCGAACGCGAAGTTTTTCTAACGCTGTTCATTGTGGCAACTGTCGTTGGATACGCCGCGGCGGTTATTCAGCTGAGGTACTTCTATGTGCTGCTCCCGATACTGATCGGTTGGATGGCCCGCGGTTTGGTTTATTTTGGAGACCGGCTGAATGATGCCATTGCTTGGAGAGCCAACATTGCGTCAGGTCATTCCGGTACGAAATGGATAACCATCGCGTTAATTGCCGCGATCTTTGTGTACCTCTTACCTCTGAACTTCTACGTACGCTCCGCGGAACGTTCCTGGGAGACAGTCGGGTACGAGGAACGTGATGCCGGACTCTGGCTCCGTCGGAATGCCAAAGCGGAACCATATGTATTCTCCGCGAGCAGACGGACGACTTTCTTCGCGGAAGCCAGGCACTTGCCGCCGACGACGGAAAATATGGACGGAATCCTTACCGAAATAAAGGAAAAACAAGTGGATTATGTTGTTACCAGCGACCGATCCTTGAAGAGAAACCCATTTCTGGCCGGGTTGGACAAAATCTTGCTGAATGACTCGGACTTTGAGCTGGTTTATGAAGAAACGCCCCGGCCAGGCTATGGAATATCCATCTTTAGGCGTCGATAAGCCATATTCTGTGTCGACTGGGTCGTGGGTCGGAGATAAGGTTGCGATGGCTCTCGCTACTTTGGCGGGCGTTGGTTATTTGCCGATTGTGCCCGCCACTTGGGGGTCGCTTGTCACCTGCCTGCTTTATTTCATTTTTCAGCAAGTTGACGAGCGATTCGCGGTCTCTGTGTATTTCTTCCAAACAACGCCGGCGTCACGCGATTTGAGCTTCAGGATAACGATGGCGATCCTAATTGTTTGTCTGTTCTCGATCGGAACCTGGGCCGCATCCCGCGCTACGAAAATCACTGGAGAAAGCGATCCACGAACTGTCGTGATCGACGAAGTAGTAGGTCAGCTGGTCACGTTTCTATTCGTTCCGGCGATGATCGGCTGGGTCTTTATTGTGGTGGGCTTTCTTGCGTTTCGCTTCTTTGACATATGGAAGCCATTTCCCGCCAGACAGCTTGAAAGGCTTCCCTCCGGACTTGGCGTAATGGCGGACGATGTGATGGCGGGAATTTATTCGGCAGGCTTTCTCTGGTTCGTATATTCGGTCAGCGTCAACGTAAAATAGTGCGAACTATGATCATCCGCTCGAGCAACAACCGCCAACCAATCAGTGTCGAATTCACGAATATCGTCTGCGAGGCAAAGGGACTATCTTCCGTAGATTGTGATCACGCCCGCAGACGGAATGTTTGCAGAAAGCTGTTGGCCGTTCGACAGTGAAACATCGGCCAGGTCTATGTTGTATTGGCTTGCAGTCGTATATTTAATACCGTAAGAGCCTGCCGGAAGGCCCGATATGTTGAAGGATCCTCCTACTTCAGCCTCCACAACCACCACATACTTCCCATTCGTGTTAATAAAAGCAAGCGGGTCAAAATTCGCGTTGCCGGTCAATGCCTCAACACGTTGAGCACCGGATCTGATGAACCTAAAGTACTGCCTCAAGACCTTGGTCCGGCTCCCCATGCTAATGACCGGCGCACTAGGATTCGAATCGTCGATAATGTAATAGCGATCGCCGACGTCGGGGCCCCAACTAGTGGGGCCAGCGAGGCAGAATTGCTGCCACGATGATACGCGCCCCATCTTAATGTCCTGATGAAGTGTGGTGTGATCGGCCCCGATCCACTCCAACATCGCCGATCGCTTATTGTGTAAGATCCCTCTATCGGCAATATTCCGCAGAACCGTGTCGGAGGCACAACAGTACCGGTGGTACGAAAACTCTCCGACATATGCGAGAGCTCCTGGCGTCTGGACAATTTGGTCGATAAAAAGCGGTGCGTTCGAAGCGTTTGTGGTCGATGGCGCGGTGAAGTTGGGACTGAAGCCGTTAGCGGACAACCTGTCGCCAGCGGCTTTGATGGCTTGAGCTACCTGCGCAGATGACCAACTCGCTGTCGATGTATCGGGTTCAAGAATAACCTCCCATGCATCCGGAACGAAGCCGAAGGCACTTTGCATATGCTGGTAAGTCGCTAATACGAACTCGGCATATTCAGATGGACTTGTTTTGTGCTCAAAAGCTGAAGAACCAAAATCTACGTAATTCAGATTGATCCAAAGTGATTCGCCTCTCGCCTGGAGACGCTGGCGCATGGGTAAGACGATGGCGTTGATGCTCGTGTCGAGTTGTGCCCATTTGAAGCCGTTAGGGTTTATGCTGTTGTGGTCAGCATTGTCATTGATTATCTCGTAGCGTTTCGCGTTATACTGCGTCTCGGTGATTTGACCGTTACGCCATTGCGTAAAGTAGTCGGTCGGATTCTCGATCCCGCTTTTGATCTCGAGCCTTATCCTATTCAAGCCCAGATCGTTTACAGCTAGATCAAGAAGCGGATTTTTGTAATTATTCCAAGCTGCCGAATAGAGTTGAGCGGCTTGGTCGGTCGCCTCCCACCCCTGCATTCTTTGGTGCCGGATCGAGGGAACAACTAGAATATTATTGCCCGTGGGTGAAACAAGGTTGCGGGAGAGCACGATCAAGGTGCGTGAGTTCAGATAATAAGTGCAACTTTGTGAGAGTCGCGAGAAAGGGTAAGTTGAAGTAAATTTGACGCATCTTTTCATCGCGAAATCAAAAGGAGCATCAATGGGTTACAGTCAACTTACCCAA
>JBFWPK010000035.1:0-21556 GCA_050250045.1 Pyrinomonadaceae bacterium
TGGGTAAGTTGACTGTAACCCATTGATGCTCCTTTTGATTTCGCGATGAAAAGATGCGTCAAATTTACTTCAACTTACCCTTTCTCGCGACTCTCACAAAGTTGCACTTATTATCTGAACTCACGGCCTTTCGGGCTTACCTTAAACGCTCTCGCGCTTTCATTCAGTTTCGCGATCGCATTCTCCAGCGGAGCAAAGTTCAAATATGGAACGGTATCCTTTGCCTTCGGAACGACAAACGTTTCGGTCGGATCCTGGACGGCCTTTAGCATTCCGTTCGCGATCAATTCGTTCATCGCTTTTGTCTCTTCCCGCATCGCGTCCGCGAGTTTCATAACTTCCCCTGCGTAGCCGCTTACGGTTTCGGCAAAGTTTGAAAACTCGAACGGCAGGGTATCGGCATTCGCGAGACGAAGCGTCGCGCGGCCGCAAACTTTTGCAAGAGCAACCCCATAGGCAAACCCGGGATCGCCAAAACGCGTGTAATGATCGAAAGAATCATAGACCGAGTGGTATGAACCGCCGCCGTCCTCGCCACCGAAGCCGATATTCAATGAGGCGATCCCGAGGTGCTGGAGAAATGGCGTGTAGTCCGAACCCGATCCCAGCGGAGCAATGTGCAGATCGGGCCTGTTCATCGCTGCTTTCCGGGCGTCGGCGGAGCCGTTCACGATCTGGTTCGCTCGGGCACGTTCCCAAACCGACAGCTTCGTTTGCGGATCGGGCACATCCTTGCCGACCTCGTTGACAAACTTCTCAAGGGTATGCGAGCCCCCAATGTATAGAAATCCGCGCCCGTTGGAATCAGTGTTGATATAGACCGCCGCTTTTTGGCGCAACTCGTCGGCGTGGAGTTCCGCCCATTCGGTTGAACCGAGCAAGCCCTCTTCCTCGCCGTCCCATGCCGCGTAAATAATCGTACGTTTCGGCTTCCAACCGGACTGGGCCAGCTCGCCAACAGCGCGAGCTTCTTCCATCAGCGCCACCAGGCCGCTGATCGGATCTTCGGCGCCGTTCACCCACGCATCGCGGTGATTTCCCCGGATCACCCATTGGTCCGGACGCTCGCTGCCACGCATCGTTGCGATCACGTTGTAGATCGGTTTTAGATCCCAGTTGAATTCGAGTTTCATTCGAATCGTCGGAGTCTTTCCGCCAAAGTGATAGGTCACCGGCAAAGCGCCGCGCCAGCTTTCGGGAACGACGGCACCGTCCAGATTCTTGAGCAGCGGAAGAGCGTCCGCGTAAGAGATCGGCAGCACCGGGATCTTTGTCAGCGTCGGAGCATCTTTGATCGGAATTCGTTTCGCCTCTGCCGTTGCCCCGACACCTTTTGTCAACGGATCGCCCGGATAAAGCGGCATATCCATCACCGACCCGCGTTGAACGCCGTTCTCGTTCCGCCACGCGCCTTTCGGATAGACGTCGCCCTGATAGAATCCATCGTTTCGCGGATCGGAGTAAATGATGCAGCCGATCGCTCCGTGTTCCGCCGCAACTTTCGGCTTGATGCCTCGCCACGAGCCGCCGTAGCGTGCGATCACGATCTTACCTTTCACATCAATACCGCGCTTCGCAAGCTCTTCGTAATCCGCCGGAACACCGTAGTTGACATATACCAATGGAGCGGTAACATCGCCGTCGATCGAATAGGCATTATAGCTCGGCAGTTGTTCGGACTGCTGGCCCGTTGTCGCGTCGCCCGCGACCGGCGGTTCATTCAGCTTGAGCGTGAATCGCTCAGGCGTCGTCATCTCGACAATGCGCGTCTTTGGCGTAGGAAAAAGAACGTCGAACCTTTCAAGCTTTGTCTCATATCCCCACGATCTAAACTGCTCGGCGATGAAATCCGCGTTCTCCTTGTTATAGGCTGAGCCCAGATGATGCGGCCGCGCCGAAAGACGCTTCATCCAGTCGCGAAGATTATTCGCCGAAAGTATGGAATCGAATTTAGATTCAAGCTCCCGCTGGGCCGTCGAGCCTTCAACGGAGAATCCCAGGTATGTCGTGCCGTTTTGAGGAACAACCTGCACGGCAAAAGAAACAAGAACAACGACGGCGGAGACAACTCTAAAAAGTTTAGGCAGCATATGTTTGAATGAAGTGGCAATCTTGTCAGAACCGCGAGCGATAGCGACTGGGTCCTCGAAATCGACCGGCCGGCCTTGTCAGTACCGCGAGCGATAGCGACTGGGGCCTCTCGAATCGCCTGGCCTCCGCAGTGCAGGTCGCCGCTCACTGTTCGGACAGGCCCAGACTTTCGGCTTCTTCCTCAGTGACGTCGATCCACATTCGCAGCAGCGCGGTCGAGAAAGTCTTTCCCTGCGCGTCCGTCATTAGACTCAGCGTTCCGCCGCCGCCCAGCGAACCGTGCAGCAAAAAGTTGAGTGCATTCAAATTCGGCAGTTCAAAGCGCTCGACATCGCCATTGACCATTGGGCCGAAATGCTTCTTTACCGCCTCGGCGGTCACCTCTCGCACAAGGGCCGGATAGAGTTCGTTCCTAAGAGCTATGATACCGACGTTTGCGGTGTCGCCCTTATCGCCGGAGCGTGCGTGGGCGATCTTGACCAATTGAATCTTCATAAGTTTGAAGCCGGAGAGTATCAGAATAATGCGAAGCGCCCACGCGAGCAAGCCAGGCACAACCTTGCTACTTTGATAGTTCCGCAAGCGGGTCTTCCGCAACTCCATCGATCAACCCTATCCGCAACGCTTCGGCGGCGTTGATGGGACTTGCGGTAAAGAACATTTCCAGAGCATTTGACTCGCCCACCAGGCGCGGCAGACGCTGCGTCCCGCCCCAGCCGGTAATGATCCCCAAACCGGCACCCGGATGACAAAAGGTCGAGCCCGGCGAAGCGACGCGCTTCTCGCACGCAAGGGCCAGATCAAGAGCTCCGCCATAACAATATCCATTTATCGCAGCCGCTGTCTGCAGCCCAGCATCTTGTATCCGCGTCATCACTGACTGGCCGCGGCGGGCGAATGCGTAGGCGGCCCTATCGTCCATCGACGCGATCTCACCCAGATCGGCCCCCGAAGCGAAAACATCATCCGTTCCTGTGAACACCAGTCGGTCAAGGTCGCGGCACCGGACCACTTCGCCAAGCAGATCTTCCAACTCGTCAAGTACGATGCCGGAAAGCGCATTCCGCACCTCCGGCCGTATGAACCTTACGATCATCGCCCGGTCCCTGATCTCCACTGCGATAGTATCAGTTGACATTATTCACGGCCGCGCGGCCGATCTTTGCATCTGCGAATTGGACATGCCGCCATTGCCCTGTAAATAATAAACGCATGTTCAGGACCAACAAAGCTCATCCTTGGCACGGCATCCCGATCGGGGACAACGCTCCCGACGAAGTTACCGTTTTTGTCGAGATCGTCCCGCGCGATACGGTGAAGTACGAGGTGGACAAGGAAACTGGCTACTTAAAGATCGACCGCCCGCAGCAGTATTCGAATGTTGTCCCGGCGAACTATGGCTTTATTCCGCGGACCTATTGCGGTGACGGTGTTGCCGACCGGGCGCGAAGCGGCACGACGATAAAGGTAACAGGCGGCGACCGCGACCCGCTCGACATCCTTGTCCTCAGTGAACATCACATTCCCCGCGGCGACATAATTCTTAAAGCCCGGCCGATCGGCGGCTTTTGCCTGATAGACGATCACGAGGCCGACGACAAGATCATTGCCGTGTTAAAAGGTGACAAGGTCTTTGAACAGTACCGCGAGATCAGCGAACTGCCGAAAGGAATTCTCGAACGCTTCGAACACTATTTTCTCACATACAAGAGCCTGCCCGACGCTCCCAATGTTTGCGAGATCGCGTATTCCTACGGACGCGAAGGCTCATACGCCGTGATAAACTCGGCCGTTGCGGACTATGCGCAATTGGTCGGCGGTCCCCGGTGATATCTGCGCGATTTAACCGGACACGGGGACTTTTGATAAACCAAACCTATCCGTTTTTCTCGGCGATCAATCTCAACCAGAGCTAGAACAGCGATCGTATCCAACCGCCGTCAACGGCAACGGACGAACCAGTGATATATGACGCCCGTTCCGAAACAAGAAAGGCGGCGAGTGCCGCAAACTCTTCGGGTTTACCGAGTCGGCCCATCGGGATTTCCGACTCCCACCGGGCGCGGACGGCCTCAGGATCGACGTCTTCCCTTTCGGAAAGTGTCCGGGCCAATTCCTCAACCCGCTCGGTCGCGGTATAGCCGGGCAGGATGCTGTTAACCGTCACGCCGAAAGGTGCGGCCTCCCTGCTGAGTGTTTTGGCAAACCCGGTAACCGCCGCGCGTATACTGTTTGACAACATCAAGTCGTCAACCGGCTGCTTCGCCGCGATCGACGTTATGGTAAGTATCCGTCCCCAGCGTCGCTCCTTCATTCCCGGCAGGACAAGCCGCGTCAATTCGACAACACTGGTCAAGAGCCCATGTACGGCGTCGTCCCAATGCTGACGGCCGAGGCTTTCGAAACTTCCGGCCTGCGGCCCGCCCGAGTTGGTGACAAGAATATCGATTCGGCCAAAACGCTCGATCCCGGCTGCAACAATGCGTTCGATATCGGAGCTTTTTGAGAGATCGCCCGGCACACCGAGAATGTCCGAATGTGTCTGTCGGGCGATCTTCGTGCTGGCATCCCGCAGTACGTCACCCCCACGGGAGCACATTACGACCTTCGCTCCTTCCGTGGCCAGTTCGCGCGCCACCGCCAGCCCGAGTCCTCCGCTCGATGCGGTTACAAGCGCGACTTTGTCGTCTAATCCGAGATCCATCCGGATCCACCCAGTTCCTTATTCCCGAGATAGCCGGCGGATGCGCCTCGCTCAGATAGAAAGCGTGGACCAACGAGGCCGGCGAAAGTTTTCCAAACTACCGCCGCAAATAATCATCCGTCTTATCCAGCCAATCCTGCCGAGGTGGGCTGAAAATGTCAACGTCAAGAGTGTCTTCCAACGCCTCTGCCATGTGCGGTACATTTGATGGGATGACGAGGACCTCACCCGCCCGGACCGTTACTTCTTCCTCGCCGTTCTCGCCGATCCAGAAATGAAGGGCACCGTTTAGCACGTACGTCAACTGCTCGTTTTCGTGTGAGTGCCGAGGCACGATGCAGCCTTTTTCCAGATAGACATGCGCAAGCATCATCCGGTCCGCGGTTATCAGCCGGCGTTCAAGAAGATCGCTCACACGCTCTCTGGGCATATCTTCCCAGCGATAGAACTGAGTTTGCGCCATAAATGTTATTTTGGCCTTGGAATTCGGCGATCGTCCTCGGCGCCTCAGTAAACCCGGTCGACGCTAAACGCCGAGAAGGGCTCATCCGGGTTGCAGGCATAGCCCGAAACACGGATCACGTTATTCTTCGTGATCAAATGCCGAAACACCGCCCGGCGATCGGCGTCCACGACGCGATCGAGCGGAACGATCACTTTCGCCTTGGTTTTCTTATCGACCTTTATCGTAACCTCTGCCGAATTGCCAAGCCGATCGATGTCCTTGACCTTCCCCGCAACGCTCCGGATCGAACAATCGCTCAAGCCGGTATAGAGGTTAGCAAGCCCGATCAGTTTGTCGTTAACCGAATACCTGGCAACCGCGTGCTCATTGGTTTGTGAGAATGCAAAGCCGGCAAAAAGCAAGATAAATATAGGAAGAAGCTTTGTCATAGTACTTATTCTAGCGCGCCGCCCGCAAATCTGAATGCGTCCGCCTAACGCAGCTTTGTTTATCAATAGCGCTGATGGCAGCGGATTTCCATTCGAACCCGCAACGGGTGGTTGTCCCTATCCACGCAAGCCAGTGGTAAGCGCGGTCAAACTCTCAGCCCTAAAACGATCCTGTTGATATGTTTGCCTCCGCCCTATCGGAGGTCTGGCAGGACGAATGGCCCGATATGCGGGACGGACGTATTCAAGCATGTCTCCAAGGCGAGGATCAGCGACTCACGCAAATTCTCAGGCGCGACGATCGCATCCACCAGGCCGCGGGCTGCAGCGTGTTTTGCGTCCAGTTCCTTATCGTAAGTTTCGCGGACCTTTTGCATTTCGGCCAACAGCGCCTCGTCGGGTCCTTTGCCTTCATTCTTCAGTTTGTCGAGCTGTGTCCCGAAAATGGCCTGGACGGCCGAGTCGCCTTCCATCACGCCCATGCGGCCGGTGGGGAGCGTGAAGATGAAGTCCGGGTCGAAGCCCTGGCCCGCCATGGCGTAATAGCCAGCCCCGGACGCGTGGTTGACGGTGAGGACGATCTTCGGAACTTTCGCCGTCGCCATCGCTTCGACAAATCGCGCACCGGCGCGGATTATCCCGCTGTGCTCGGCCTCGGCCCCGACCATGAAACCCGAAACGTCCTGAACAAACAGAAGCGGCGTCTGATGGCGGTCGCAATTTTCTATGAAGTATGCCGTCTTCTCCGCCGACTCGGTATAGACGATCCCGCCAAAACGCGGCGGCGTACCCGGTTTACCTTTCGACATGCCGCGAGAATTTGCGATAACACCAACAAGGATGCCGCCGATCCGTGCCGTCCCGCAGATCATTTCCCTGGCGTAATCGGCCTGAAATTCGTCGAGCGTCCTGTCGGAACCGGGAGCGGTAGCGACCGGGTCCTTATCAAGAATACAATTTAGGACCGCCCGGATATCGTACGGAGCGCGATGGTCATCCGGCAGGATCGAATAAAGCTCGGTAGGCCCGGCCGCCGCCACTCCGGGTTCCGACTGCGACACCCGACTCGCTTCCGGTGCGGGCAGATCGCTCACGAGATCCCGAATCTTCTCGATGCATTCATCCTCGTCCTTTGTCCGATAGTGCGCGACGCCGGAGATCGCGTTGTGGGTCATCGCCCCACCGAGCGTTTCATTATCAATGGTCTGCCCGGTCGCTCCTTTAACCAGATTCGCGCCGCCGAGGCCCATGAACGAAGTTCCCTCGACCATCAGGATAACGTCTGACAACGCCGGCAGATAGGCCCCGCCCGCGACGCACATTCCCATCACGGCCGAGATCTGCGGCACCTTCAGATATCGCCGCATTATCGAGTTGTAGTAAAAAATGCGGGCCGCTCCGTACTGCCCCGGAAACACGCCGCCCTGATATGGAAGATTGACTCCGGCAGAATCAACAAGATAGACGATCGGCACGCGGTTCCGCATCGCGATCTCCTGCGCCCGCAGGATCTTCTTGATCGTTTCCGGATACCACGCACCGGCCTTGATCGTCGCATCGTTGGCGACAACGACAGCCTCGCGCCCGCTGATCCGTCCGACCACGGTGACGACGGCCGCCGCCGGGGCCTGGCCGTTATACTCGTCATACGCAACGAGCAGCCCGATCTCCTGAGTAAAAGTGTCGGGATCAAGCAGCTTTTCGATCCTTTCGCGGGCGGTAAATTTGCCCTGTTTGTGGATCTTCGCGATCTTCTCGGTGCCGCCGCCAAGTTGAAGCCGGGCCTCGAGTTCGAGAAATTCATCCGTGAGTATGCGGAGTCGGGATCTTTGTTCGTCCATCTTTAGATCAAAGTATCCCGAAATTTCTGGGACTGGAGTCGGATACAGCCGGGTCGGAGAGACTGACTATTCGAAGCCTGGCACGCTTCGTGACGCGGCCGTTGATGTTGACCGTCTCGGAGCCGTCATTGGCAGTGTTTGCCAGCAAGGTTTGCCAGGTCAGGCCTTCGTCATAGGAAATATCGACGCGGATGTTCCCCGTGACGTTGTTGGCAGTCCACGTGATCGTGCGTGCGAGCCGCCGGTGGAGCGTTTCGCCATCTCGGTACTTCGACATTCGAATGCTTTTGCCGGAATAGCGGTATCGCGCGACATTGTCGGCCGTGTTGTTTATCGACCGGGAATTATCCCGTTCGTCCACAATTCCGGTCGGAAAGCCATTGTAGGATACGAGCGGGTTCGAGAAGTGCGGCCCCTTTGGGCAGCCATTAGTGCAAGGGTTCGTGTAGGACATGATCGTCCGATAATTGCCGTCGATGTAGTGGCCGAAACTGTATGGGAAGAACCCCGTGCTCGCGTTCTCAGGATTGTGATGGCTTCCCTGGTTGTGGCCCACCTCGTGCGCAAGAGTCAAGTTGCCGACGGCGCAGCTTCGTGCAACCAGCGTATACGCCGACTCGCTTTGCGTCAGCCCGCCGATCAAATAGCCGATTCCGCAAACGTCCGTCACCTCGGCCATAAGCGAAACGAGGTCCGCCGCGTTAGCGTTCCTAAGCGCTTGAACAGTCGCGTTGGCGCGAAGTGCCGCAAGGTCGTTCCCCGAATCTCCCGATTCAGTAAATACGTGCTCCTGCGACCCAACAAGCCGCAGCCGCGTGCGTATCCTGCTGTTCGCGTATGCGGCATTGGTAACATCTACCGCCTGCTGGGCCAGTGCCTGGGCCTGCGAATCCCCTCCCATTACGTTCTTTGTCGCCGTCGTGTACAGGATGAGAATATCCTGTCTGTCTCCCGAATCCGGCGTAGAACCTAAAACGCTCGCCGGCTCGCTCGCCGACGCTTCGGGAACAGGTGATCCTCCGCAGTCCGGAAACCGGCCCTGGTCGAGCTTCACGAGGAGGTGCCGGCTCCCACGAGGAACGATCTCATAGACGGAATCCGGGCCATAGATCAGCCCGGCAACGTAGCCTTTTCGGTAAGTCAGGATCACATCGCCGCGATATTTCCCGCTTGTCAGAGCTCCGTGCCACGTCATATCGTTCAAAGCACGCATCTCCGACGAAATACGCCGCGCCCGATAGACCTTGCCGTCCATCAGCGGAACATCCAATTCGGCGGCACTGAACAACGACACGGGGCCCAATGCGATCTCCCTTTCCTCAATGCTTGCCGCGGAAGTTTTCGGGCCCGGCCGTTCTGCCGTTGAGATATCGAAAAGGCGCGGAACGCTCTGAGCGTGAACATTCGTGGAGAAAACGAACCCTGCCACGCATGCAATACACATGGCCGCGAAAATTGGAAGGAGTCTCATTTATTCTTTTTTTGAGATCACAAATGTCGGGACCATTCCGCCGCCGGCTGTGACGTTGGCAAGTTCGTTGGAAGCAAGCCTGGTGAAAGCCGAGCCGACGGTCCCGTTGAAAAGAAGCGGATCGAGATCGACCAGCTGTTCTATCATACCCCATTCGCCCAGAGGATCGAACATCATGGGGAACATTTCCCGCGCGGTCTTCACACGTTCCTGGACAAGGTAGTCGCCGTCGGCCAGTGCCGTTTCGATCGCGGCATCCCATTCTTCGGCGGTCGAGTTCCAGCCAATGTAAATACCGTGGCCGCCGTAATCATCGTTCGGCTTGAGGACCAGCTTCGATGAATTGGCGCGGGTCCATTCGACGAGATCGATCTCGCTTCCTTTGTTGATGGTGCGCTCCTCGCGGAACTTCCGCGTCCAGGGAACATGGGCACTTATCGCCGCCAGCTCATCGTCACTGAACAGCGAGGCGTAGCGCTCATTCGTCAGCACCGCAAAGATCGCTTTCTTGTGAACGAGCTTTCCGCGAAAACTGTTGACCATACAGATCGCACCGGCCCGGTAGGCATCCACGAGCGCCGGATACTTCTCCATGATCGGCAGATACTCGTTCACCAGCAGGCGTTTATACACCACGTCGATCTGAACGCTTCCCAGATACAACTTGCCATTGGTAAATTCAACCTCTTCGGGCGAACAGATCACGGCATCGTAGCCGTGTGACTCAAAGTAGTCCCGAAACAGTTCGAACTCTTTAATGGTCGGCAGGTCTTTCAGATCGACGATCGCGATGACCGGTTTCCTCGTCGCCTCGCCACCGCAGAATTCTTCCCAGCAGCTCAACAGCACCTCAAGCAGTTTTGATCGTCCCTCAAATGCCTCGACGCTGTACCTTTCGGTGAACTTCTGCATCACCGGGAGCGACTTGAAGATCTCGGCTGCGGAGTCGGCAAAAGCTATCCCGGCGGGGCTTTCACCGTTGAGTTCGACAAAGCTGTACGCGTCGTCCGTGAGAAACGAATCCAGCCGCGCCGTAGGCGAGACCTGGCCGTAACCGGGATCGATCTTCACCAGTTCCTTTTCGATCTCGGTGATGCCAAGTTCATCCAGTATCGCATCGTCTGCAACCGCCGCGTCCTTCACTTTCTGAAGCGCGCTCCACACGGTTTCGCAAACGCGAACGACGCGCTGCCAATCGTCGGCTGTGATGAAATGCGGTCGAAGAAAAGGCGAGAGCCGCCGGCCGTCAAAGATCAACCGGTTGGATTCCAGTCCCTTCTGCATCGCATTGAACGACGCTTGCGCGAGGGCCTCGTCTTCCAGCAATTCGTGATAATAATCGACCGCATCCTTCAACAATGAGGTCTCTCGTGCAAATTCAGATGCTGCGTTCATAGCTTATTTCGACATTGCCGTTACTTCGTCAAATTCCTCTTTTGTAACCGGCGTCACCGACAATCGGGACAACCGCACCAATTGCATGCTCGCCAGTTTCGGATTCGCCTTGATCGCCGCCAGCGTGACCGGGTTCTTCAATGGCTTCCCGGCTTCCAGTTCGACCGCGACCCAGGCGTCGCCATCGGCTGTCGGATCAGGAAAGAATGTCTTTGTTACCTTAGCCATGCCGACAACCGCACGTTCGCCGCCCGAGTGGTAGTAAAAAACCTTGTCGCCGGTTTTCATCGCTTTCAGATTGTTGCGGGCGGTGTAGTTTCGTACGCCGGTCCAGTCCGTCTTGCCCTCTTTCTGAAAATCGGCGAACGAATACGATTCGGGTTCCTGTTTTACAAGCCAGTAGTTCATGATAACTATAAGTTATGAGTAATTAGTGATTAACTGTGTTACGTCAATCATTTCTCATCCTTTCCTAATTTCAACTTCGAAGTCTTGATCGATGCTGTTAACAACTTCTGAATCTCTTCACAATCAACCAGCAGCGATTCTGCAAGTTTCTCGTTAATATAATCTCCTCTTGCTAACAACTTCAACCAATAGCTTGTTTCCGCGGCCTCCTTTTGTGCAATTGACAGCTTGTGAATGAAATCGATGGTCGATTGTCCGTGTTTTGCCTCTTCGATATTTGCACCGATCGAGGTTCCAGAAGGTACCACCTGCTTCGAGATAACAAATTCGCGATGTTCGTTTTGAAGATGCTTGTAGAGGTTAAGTACTCGAAAAGCAAAATTAAACGATTTGGTTCGTAATACACTCTCTTTCATTCATCACTCATCACTCATCACTAATATCTATTTCTTTGCTTTCGCCGCCTTTTTGTTCAGCCACTTTGCCCAGCGTTCGATCGTCGGCCGCAGCGGTTTGAACAGCTTTGCGCGAAAGCTGTTGGCGTTCTGCTTTTCGCCCCACGCCCGCAAATTCTTTTCCGCGTACTGGCGTATCTGCGGTTCCAAACCTTGCTTCTTCACCGAATGGCGGAGCGTCAAATAATAATGCTGCCCAACCAGCGAAAACAGCAGCCCCGAAAGATTGCTTTTGAACGATGCCTTCGCCATCCATCGCTTTACAAAACTCTCGGTCGGCTGAAGCAGCGCGCCCATCGAAACCTCAAGCCACGCCGACTGGTTCCCCTGCTTCGGATGATAAAGCCCCGGCAGATCGCCTTTCATCGGCACATCGAGATTCTTTAAACGCGGGTCGTTGATGAAGTCAACAAGGCGGATCTTGTCCAGCCCGCGAATGTGCTCGGTCGGCAGAAAATCCACGGCCTTTTCAATATGAGCCTCGGCATCCTTAGGCAATGCGAACGACGCCTGATTCTCTACCCGGACCTTTGTAACTTTTGCGGTCTTCTGTCCCGCGGTTTGTATTGGCATGCTTAATTCAGTAGTTCACTTTCGATGTAAAGCGTATCAGGAGAGATATCCTGATCATTTGGCCAGTGAACGGTTCCGTACGCGACAGAGACAGTAGAAAAATACTCAATATCCTTCAGTTCGCGAAAGACTTCCATTTCGAGATACGGTTTAATGTCAAACCGACGCAGCGATCCGTCATTAAATTTTAGATCTAACGTGTGGTCGTTGTTAGGTTTTGCTCCAATAACCTTATTCATATCATTTGAGCGGCTCAATTCCGCTCACCGATCTACCGTTAATCGCCCTTTCCCAATTTCTCATCAACTCGTCTTGGTGAATCTCTATCCAGGCATGAACTAGGCGCATTTGCTTTCGACGCAAACTTCCCTCCAAAATTTCACCTTCCGGAATACCGACAACCGCCTCATCATCTCCATGTTTAATGTGAATATGAGGCAACTTGTGCCGCCGATTATCAAGGAAAAACATGTAAACCGTAATACCATAAAAGATCGAAATTATAGGCATATCACGTGAACACGCTAAGTCAAGCTCCCCTAGATTGTAAATCCTCAACGGTTATTAGTAAATTCCGCCACGAAATTGTGGCAGAAGCGCCACAATTATGGGAAGTTCGGGTCCTGTTTCCGCGTGTTATTAGGCTTCCTCGGTTTGGCACAGGGATTGTAACCGTTATCCACGGTGAACCAGACCACGATTTCAAAACCCATCAAAACAAAAGGCGTCGGCCTGCACACGGGCGTCGATGTAAACTTAAAGCTACGGCCGGCGCCTGAGAACACCGGGTACATTTTCGTCCGAACGGACCTCGACAATTTCGAGATCCCTGCGTCGGTCGAATACGTCTCGCACTGCTCCTACGCCACAACCCTGATGCGGCGCGGCGTGGTGCTTTCGACGTGCGAACACCTGCTCTCTGCCCTGCGCGGGTCGGGCGTGGACAATTGCTTCATTGAGTTGGACAACATCGAGATCCCGATCCTCGACGGCTCAAGCGAGGACTGGGTCGATCTGATCGCAAAGGTAGGCTTACGTGAACTGAACGCGAAACGCAGGACGCTGAAAATATTGAAAAAGGTCGATCTAGACGAAGACGGCCGCCGGATGTCGATCGAGCCGTCTAAGAAATTCGAGATCGAATGCGTGATCGATTTCCCGCACCCTTTCATCAAACGGCAATCATTCCATTTCGTGATGGAGAACGGTTCCTTCGGAGAACAGATCGCCTCCGCCCGCACGTTCGGCTTCACGCACGAGATCGAAATGCTCCGCAAAGCCAACCTCGCCCTCGGCGGCTCGCTCGACAACGCGATTGTTTTAACCGAAGACGGAATGCTGAACGAAACACCTCTCCGCTACACCGACGAGTTCGTCCGCCACAAGATCCTCGACATCATCGGCGACGTCGCCCTTTTAGGTATGCCAGTCCAAGGCAAGATCACCGCCGAAAGATCCGGCCACGCCGTCCACGCCGCTTTGATGAGTAAGCTGCTGAAGACCGACCGCGCATGGGAGATCGTTTGAGGAAGCCAGAGGATCAGGCAATCGGTCGAATCGAAGTCGAGAGCGTCCTCAGCTTCATTTTCCGCTTGGAATGCCTTCTTAGATCGACGTGGGCGCGGCGCGCCGCCACTCGGTGAGAATCATCAATGATCTCTATCGGCATGCCGGGAAAGCCCGAAAAGCAACACTATGGCCATCAGGATCATAAACCCGAGCCGCAGGAGACTAAGTGATTCCCATGTTTTGGCTCGCTGGGTTAGTTCCGCATCGACTGTCGGGCTGTATGCGGAACCCGTGATTGCCATCAATTCGGGCACGAAATACAGAGAAGTAATTACAAGAACGATGATGTAACCGGCTAAACCTATAAGGATATTTCCGCGTCGACCTGTTCGCCAGTTCAGGACCAACGCAGCCACTAACAAGGTAAGCGTTATCGGGTGGATCGGTATCCAAAATCTTGCAGCGGCAAGCGGGTACTCTCCCTGAAACATCGCAAGCGATGCCGGCGCCGCCGACGCCCAAACCGGGACGACCGCCAGATGTTCATACACCGCACCGCCAATTACCACGATAAAGCTGATGCAACCGAGTGCCAATACAAGCGTTCGAACGAAACTCATCATTTTTAGGGCTTCGCCTCCATTTCTTTTTCATCGCTCCAGTCTGGCATGTGGGCGATCGGTGCGTCGGAAAAACTTACTTCGGTCACGCAATCAGCAGACTGACACGCCGTCCTAGGCCGGTCTCGAAGATGCGGTAGAGTGTCGAGAGCTGAATGTCGCATTTGCCGTTTTCGATTCGTGAGATGTAGCTCTTCTTTGTGCCGACCTTGTCCGCAAGCTGCTGCTGCGTCATGTTGGCCTCGCGTCGAGCTTCTTTGAGCATTTCGCTGATCACAAAATACTGCGCCTTTAGCTCAAACTCATCACGCTTCTTCGTCCCGATCTTGCCGTACTCAATATCGAGAAGTTCGTCAAAGGTTTTCGCTTTCAGAATTGCCTTTTCTTTTTCCTTTTTTGTCATAACGCGCCTCTCTTTTTTGCAAAATACTCACCCTTTAATTTCTCAGCCAGGCTTATCTCTTGCTTCGGCGTCTTTTGAGTCTTCTTATGAAATCCGTTGAACAGAACAACTAGATTTCCTTGGTCGAAGCAACAGAAGATACGATATATATTGCTGCTTGCTTCGATTCTGATCTCATAAAGTCCGTCTGTGTCCTCTATGTGTTTTAGAAATTTCTCAGGTATCTTTTCGACTATTTCGATAACACTAAAAACGTATCTGATCTTTTCCTTAACATTGCCGCTTAACGGCAGGTAAAACCGCTGAAAATAATCTCCATAGAATGTGATCGTCCGTTCTTTTTTCAAGTCGCTATGATAACTTTAAAGTGAACCACATTTCAACCTACTTCTCCCAATCCGGCGTGTGGTAAGTTCCATCGCGGTCGATGCGTTGGTATGTATGCGCGCCGAAAAAGTCGCGCTGGGCCTGGATCAGATTCGCGGGCAGGCGTTCGGACCCAAACGCATCGAAATAGCTCAGGGCTGATGCGAAACACATCGCTGGGATCCCGTGGCCGTTCGATGCCGAAACGAGCTTTCGCACTGACATGATGTGGTGCGTGAGGATCTGCATAAATTGCGCATCGAACAGCAGGTTTGGCAGATCCGGCGCGGTCGCGTAGGCCGAGCGGATCTCTTCCAGCATCTTTGATCGAATGATACAGCCGCCGCGCCAAATGCGCGCGATCTCGGCAAGGTCCAGGCCGTAAGACTTATCGACGGACGCTTGCTGCAAAAGCGACATGCCTTGGGCATACGTTATGACGAATCCGCAAAGTAGAGCGCTTTTAAGATCGGTGGGCGTGACCGATGTGTGATGGTCGGTAAGATCGACGGAGGACAGTTCGGCGATCTTGGCCCGCAGCGATTTTTGCGCCGAGATCTGTCGCATCGAAACGGCGGAGTCGATCGTCGGGATCGGCACGCCGAAGTCCATTGCCGCCTGCGATGTCCATTTGCCAGTGCCCTTTTGACCGGCGGTGTCGAGGATCATTTCGACCAGATGGTCGCCGGTCTCGCCATCCTTTTTCGCAAGCACAGTGGCGGTTATCTCTACGAGAAAAGAGTTGAGCTCGCCCTTGTCCCACGCGGCGAAAGTATCGCTTATCGCTTCGGCGTCCATTTCGAGAACGCTCTTCATCAGATCGTACGCCTCCGCGATCAGCTGCATCATTCCGTACTCGATGCCGTTGTGGACCATCTTGACGAAGTGCCCGGCTGAACCCGGGCCCATGTATGCGACGCACGGCTCACCGTTCACGTTTGCGGCTACGGCCTGCAGCGTATTCTCGATACGGTCGTAATGATCGCGTCTGCCGCCCGGCATGATCGACGCCCCGTGCCGCGCGCCTTCCTCGCCGCCGCTGACGCCGACGCCCATAAATCCTATGTTCTTTGACGATAATTCCTTTTCCCGCCGATCGGTATCTGTAAAATGCGAGTTGCCGCCGTCGATGATCAGGTCATCGTTGTCGAGATGCGGAACAAGATCGACGATAACTTTGTCAACGATCGGGCCCGCCGGAACGAGCAGCATAATGTTACGCGGCGATTCGAGTTTGCTCAGGAAATCCGCCAGGTCATTCCCGACATCGAGCGGCATTCCCGCTCCTTCTTTCAGCAGCAGATCACGCTTCGCCGCATCCAGATCGTAACCCACGCCGCTGATCCCGTGCTCCGCGACATTCAACAAAAGATTCCGGCCCATCGTCCCCAAGCCGATCATTCCGAAGTGTGCTTTCATAGATACAATTATAGATGCCATATCGCAGGCATTGCGAGTTCGGCATCATATAGTTCCGGCATATCTTGATAATTCCACCACGCCCCGATCACCATTTGAGCAAAAACCCATTCCCGCACTTCTTGTTCCGTAAAGTCGAAAGCGGAGGCAAATGCTGACACCGCGCTGTCCAATAATGCGTTGAGGGCCGTATTCTTTCGCTGCCATCTTTCAAGGTTGATCAGGAAAACGGCTATGTCGTAGCAAACGCTGCCGACAATTCCCTTTGGATCAATTATCTGAAAGTCACCGAGTGCGGCAGAGACTATGTTGGCGGGGTGATAGTCGCCGTGGATGTAAAACTTCCGCTGCGACGATAGGCGATCGTAGATATTTAAGGCACGCTCCGCAAAGTCCGCGGGAAAGTCGGTGTCCCGATACGAACGAAATCCGTCAAACCAGTCGTCGAGCGTCGGAACATCGGTCATGTCCGACGGCGGCGGTTGAAGGATCCGCTTCAGAACGTCGATCGCGGGCCCGATGGACGCAATCGGGTTCGAATTGAAACAATGATGCAGCGCCTCACCCGGAATTGCCCGCTCGAGAAGGATAGCGTGCCGCTCCCGGTTCTCGGCCAACAGCCTGACCGCGCCGGTACCGTCGTGTAGCCGCAGATATTTGGCCTCGCCAAAGATCTCCACAGTTTCGAACGGCGGAGCGATCTTCACCACGACCGGTACGCCGTCATCCCGGACCGCCTCGGCAACAAAGTTGTATTCGATCCCGGGAAACGGCCGGCCCACCCGAATTCCCCATTGCTGCTCAAGGTCGCTGACGACACCGGGCAGGGCTTCGAACCACGCCGTGCCCCTTGCACCGCACATCTCGGTGACATGTGTCACTAACTCGCCGGGTATGGTGTTTTTGAACCGGGCAGACATGCGGTTGACGAGTTTCGCCGATCAGTGACCCAGCTTCTTAACGTAGGCTGATTTCAGAGTTTTCTCTATCTCAACGTGCAGTTCCGTCTGGCCATGCGGGTCGGTCTCCGATCGTTTGAATATCCATTTCGCACACTTGCCGCACAGCAGATAGCAGATCAGAACGCCGTGATCGCGATAGATAAATGCGTTAAGCGACAACGCGTCCTTGCCCTTGAACTTCATCGCCTTCACCGCCTTGCCGCAGCCGGGACAGTTGTCGCCGTCGTAAAACCAACGCGACTTTACTGCGTCGCCCCCGAATCTGATCTGCGACTGGTAGAAGAGCTGGTCCATCATCTCGTTGATCTCGTTTTTCGTCATATTGATCACAAAAGGCCGCCGGAATACGCGTTTGCTCTGCCTCATTAAAGGTAATAAACTGCGATTACCTTATATGCTATCACTCCGCGACGCGATCCGCCCGACAACCTTCATCGAATCATCAAAACTCCGCGACCACCTCGGGCTCGACATCACCATCGCTTCGGAGACGTTTCAGCACACCGGCAGCTTCAAGTTTCGCGCGGCGTATAATCTCGCGTTGAATGTGCCCAATGACAACTTGCTCACCGCTTCCTCCGGGAACTTCGGACAGGCACTCGCATATTCGTGCAAGCTTCTCGGCAAACGATGCACAGTGGTAATGCCGGCCACGTCCGCTCAGGTAAAGATCGACGCCGTCCGCGGATTCGGAGCGACGGTCGATCTGATCGACACAAAAACCGTCGGGCGCTCAGAGCGTGTGGCCCAACTGCGCGATAGAATGCCCGACGCCTATGTCGCCAGCCCTTACGACGATCAACTGGTGATAGACGGCAATGCCACGCTCGGCCAGGAACTTGCCGCAAAGAATTTCGACGCCATCATTGTCCCGGTCGGCGGCGGCGGCCTCATCTCCGGTACCATCTCAGCCCTGTCAGGCTTCTTGTCAGAACCGGGATCGATAGCGACCGACCTCCCGTCAGAACCGGGAGCGATAGCGACTGGGTTCTTTTCCCGCCCCGAGATCTACGGCGCCGAACCCCTCCTCGCCAACGACGCCGCCCGCTCATTCAAGTCGGGCCAATTGATCGCCAACGAATCCGAGCCAATGACCATCGCCGACGGTGCCCGTACGCTTTCCCTCGGCACGCTCAACTGGCCGATCATCCAAACCGGCGTAACCGATATCATCGAAGTCTCCGAACACAATATCGCCGAAGCCCTCCGCCTCTACTTCACCCTCGCCAACCTAAAAACCGAACCCACCGCCGCGTTGAGCCTGGGCGCCGTCCTCGAAAACAAAGAAAACTTCCGCGACAAAAACCTCTGCCTGATCGTCAGCGGCGGCAACGTGGACCCGGATGTCTATCTGTCGGTCCTCAAAGGCTCACTACAGTCCTAACCACGAGCGATAGCGATTTGCCTCTTGTCAGAACCGGGAGCGATAGCGACTGGGTTCTTAATTCGCGGCGTTGGGCCGGATCGGTGTTAGGTCACCGTCAGAACCGGGAGCGATAGCGACTGGGTTCTTTCTTTGAGCCGTTGCCGGATTCTGCTCGGAAATAGACCGCAGTCAGAACCGGGAGCGATAGCGACTGGGTTCTTGCAACCCTGGCCTTAGTTGTGCTAACTGTACGAAGACCCTTTGATCGCGAGCGACGCCTACCCGAACGTTTTCAATGCTGATGCCTGAAGAACCCAGTCGCTATCGCTCCCGGTTCTGACGTATATTCGGAACCCAGTCGCTATCGCTCCCGGTTCTGACCTTTTATGTGGAACGACACAGACATTCCATTGGCGGTTTTCTTCACCTTTCGTTGCTACGGAACATGGCTTCACGGTGACGAGCGCGGAAGTGTCGACCGAAACAACAACGTCTATCAAAGCCAGAAAATCCCACCAAATAGTAACTGGCGTAAACACAACGAAGAAATGCTCCGGGATCCGCCGGTAACGCTGGACGCTGCTCGCCGAAGATCCGTTGAGAAAGCCATCCGCGATTGTTGTGCAAAGCGCGGATGGACGCTTCTCGCGATCAACGTTCGGACAAATCACGTTCACGTGGTCATTGCTATCGGCGCGAAGAGACCAAAAGACGTCCTGATTGCCCTTAAAGCCAA
This sequence comes from Pyrinomonadaceae bacterium, assembly GCA_050250045.1. Taxonomy (GTDB): domain Bacteria; phylum Acidobacteriota; class Blastocatellia; order Pyrinomonadales; family Pyrinomonadaceae; genus OLB17. Next base: position 19,214 of record JBFWPK010000035.1, read on the forward strand.
CGCAACCCGGCAGATGCGAGAAGATCGTCTGTGGCCTTACGAACACACGCCCTGGGCAGATAAAGGAAGCAAGCGAAATCTCTGGAATGAAAACAGTATTTGGGAAGCCTGCAACTATGTAAATAACGAGCAGGGCGACGAATTGCCGGATTTCGATCGGTGGTAAGCCCCCGTCAGAACCGGGAGCGATAGCGACTGGGTTCTTTATTCGCGGCGTTGGCCGAACCGGTGTTAGGTCACCGTCAGAACCGGGAGCGATAGCGACTGGGTTCTTTATTCGCGGCGTTGGCCGATACCGGTGTTGGGTCGCCGTCAGAGCTGGGAGCGATAGCGACTGGGCGCTTGCGACCCCGGCATTAGGTAATGCTGCCTGTACGAGGACGCTTTGATAGCGAGCGACGGCTACCCGGAGGTTTTCAATGCTGATGCCTGAAGAACCCAGTCGCTATCGCTCCCGGTTCTGACGTTTATTCGGAACCCAGTCGCTATCGCTCCCGGTTCTGACCTTTATGTTCGGCCCGCGTGACGTAGATCCCCAATGAATTCCGTGCGTTCTTGTATCTCCGCCCGCGGCGGTCGTGGTGATACCAGACGAGGGGTTTGCCTTGTTCGTTTCGAGATTCGACCCAGATCTCTTTGCCGTAGGCGTTGAATGAGCGTTCGAGAGCGGGCGTTTCGATCGCGTGCTCATGCACGTCGTCGTGACCCGCTTCCGCTTGGCCTTTCTCCCCTCCTTGTCTAAGGAGGGGTGGATGCGTGCGTTTTTCGCACGCAGACGGGGTGGTGATCTCGATTGCGGATACCAAATCCGGTACAGGATCTACGCTCGAAGATCCGCTGTCCGCAATGCCGTTCACCACCCAGTCATCCGGATCGACAACATCCGGCTGCCACCCCTCCTTAGACAAGGAGGGGAGTTCCTGCTCGTCCTCGGACTTCGCTGTTAGTTTTGCTTTCTCCTCCATTTCACGAACGTGTTGTTGATAGACGCAAGGATTCTGCGCGGGCCGCGGCAGCATGTGCAGCAATCGGTGAACAGCCGAGCGCGAGCGGTTTAGTTTCGATGCGATCTCGCGTATGGTCAGACCTGCGTCGGACAGGCTGCGGACACGGTAGATCACCTCCCAGTCGGTGCCGTCGCGGTTGAGGGCCAGGTGCTGATGCTCGGTGGCGAACCAGCGAAAGCGAAAGCCCAGGAAATCGCCGTAGAGATTTTCAAGAAAGAACGTCGGCACCGACTTTTCGCCAAAGATGCGGGCTGAGTTTCCAGGCGATATCTGTTTCAGGTAGCGGGCGTCTGGGTGCATCCGGCTCATGCCGACGGCAAAAATGTTGTCCGCGTAGTTTGAGAGAACCTTCGCCCCGGGCATGTCCGAGATGTCCAGCGGACGACCGCCGACTCGCCGCGGCGCATGGGCAAGCACAAGAATCGACAGGCCGTATCGCCGCTTTATCCGGTCGAGAGCGGCCACGAGCGGCAGAGCTTCGCGGGTGGATTCGTACTTTCGTTTAAGGCAGTTGATGTTGTCCACGATCAGCACCTTCGCCTTGCTCGATCTCACCATCCGCTCGATCTCGGCACCGAGAAACTCGGCAAGCGAGCCGAACGCTTCCGGCACTTCCGCCGTCAGATCGACCTCGACCCGCGAGAACCGGCCTGAAAATCGAAACTGTCGCCCCGGCTGGTCGCGCGTTTCCCGCTCGCGCGAATACCGCATCTCGAACTGCTTCGCCGTCAGCTCCAGATCGAAATAAAGCACCTCCCGCGGCTTCGCCGGCCCGCGTACCGGTGCCACAGCTTCCCCGCCGGCGATCGCCTGGGCGATCTGTACCGCCAGCAGGCTCTTCCCCGAACCCGCCTCGCCAAACATTATCGACATCTCGCCCTCGAGCCAGAATTCGCCAAAGAGCATTTCGGGCGCAGGCTGCCCTCGCGCTGTGTTTAGCCATTCGGATGTTTTTCGAGAAGTTAGAAGTGAATTGTGTGCTGACATTCTGTGTTTTGTTCTCCGTGATTCCGCCCTGGGCGGCGCGTGTCGTTAGCGTTTGAAATTCCCGCAAGAAATCCTCTGGTACCGGTCGCTCCTAACGGAGCTTTTGCATGTCATGTTATTGCCCCGGTCTACAGACAGTCAGGCTCCTACGGAGCTGTACTATCTCGATCGAAGCTCCGTAGGAGCGTACTGTCTGTAGCATCGCGGGTAACTATCTCGATCGAAGCTCCGTAGATAATGTCTTGAAAATCAAACGTGAAAAGCCAGATCTGGGTCAAATGGACGGTTTTGTTTTAAGACGCCAAAAGCTATGTGCAGCAGTTTTCTCATTGCTGCGCAAACGATTTGT
>JBFWPK010000036.1:0-16932 GCA_050250045.1 Pyrinomonadaceae bacterium
CCATTAAAAAACGCTGTTCCCGACCAACCTTGTTCATGCAGACTCAAATGGTCATAGGATAATGTCCGGCCTTAAAGGAACATGCGGAAAACGGAAAAGAGGTCTCTTCTACGGAACAGGATCACCCTCCAAAAGGAGCAGCACAGACTCATCTTTCCCAACAATCAACAAGCGTCCTTGTTAATTGCTAAGCGTTCAATTGTCAAGATACAAGGAGCTAACTGTCTGTAGAAGTCGAATAGCAAAATTTGAGCAAGCCCCGTTAGGGGCGGCCTTGCCAATAACAGGCCGCTCGTACGGAGCTGATCGGCAATTTTGTTTTTGCGTGGATGCTACAGACAGGCCGCTACTACGGAGCTGACCGGCAATTTGTTTCGTGTCGATGCTACAGACCGGCCGCTCCTACGGAGCTAAAGACAACAGCACGTCTCAAAGTGTCCCACGGGCGTGGCGCGCGTCGGTGTTGAAAATAAAGGGTTTAGCGGGTTTTTCTGTGTTTTTTATTTCAATTCCCGTGGGACACTCTCGAAAATGGCGATAAGTCTTGTGTTTTCAATGACTAACATGGGTTAAACATCCGTGGGACACTCGTGGGACACCGAGGGACATCCGGAGCGCCCGGATGGCGGCGGCTTATTGAGAACCTGCCAAACTCTTGACCAGGCGTTCCCGGCATCGGCTATCGGCCTTGCAACCACAATGGCCGGGACATCACTCGATCCTGATCCAAATTTGCCACAATGCCTTCGCCGACTTAAACTAATTGGTTATGGTTGAGATCGAAGATTTTCCTATCGGGGTAGCGGACGGCGACCTGGTTGAGCCGATGATGCAGATACCGTCCGAACTGCCCGCGCTCCCGTTGCGGGACATTGTAATTTATCCGTTCATGATCGTGCCGCTGTTCGTTTCACGCGACAAATCGATCAAAGCGGTGGAAGAGGCACTCAAAGACAACCGGATGATCGTCCTGGTTTCACAAAAGGACGTAAATAAAGAAGATCCGGGCCAGGAGGACCTCTACTCGGTTGGCACCGTCGCGATAATCATGCGGATGCTGAAGCTGCCTGACGGACGTATACGGATATTGATCCAGGGGCTCTCGCGGTGCCTGGTCGATAGGGTTGACAAGTCGGGCGACTATGTAAAGGCAGGCCTGACACCCGTTTCGGAACCGCTTGCTCCGGACGGTTCGCTTGAGGTTGAGGCACTCGTTCGCAATGTTCGAGGGTCGATCGAGCGAGCGGCCAGCCTTGGGAAGAACATTTCGCCCGAGGTCTTGGCGATCATTGCAAATCTTGACGACGCCGGCCGGCTCGCCGATCTGTCCGCATCGAACCTGGAACTAAAGGTCGAGGACGCTCAGAGCGTGCTGAACATCGCCGAGCCGATACCGCGCCTTCGGCGGGTGAACGAACTTCTTAGTAAGGAGATCGATGTCCTGACGGTCCAGCAGGAGATCAATTCACAGGCGAGGGCCGATATCGACCGCTCGCAGCGTGAGTATTTCCTCAGGCAGCAGTTAAAGGCGATCCAGGGCGAACTCGGCGACGTCAACGAGCTGTTTGAGGAGATCGAGAATTATCGACAGCGGATCCTCGATGCCAAGATGTCCGCCCATGCTGAGGAGGAATCGCTTCGGCAGCTGAAAAAGCTGGAGCGGATGCATCCGGACACCGCCGAAACGGCAACGCTGCGAAACTGGCTCGACATCATGACGGATCTGCCGTGGGCAAAGTCCTCGAAAGACAACTTGAACCTCAAAAAGGCGGAGAAGATCCTTGACGAGGACCATTATGGCCTTGAACGCGTGAAGGAGAGGATCGTTGAGGCGCTGGCGGTGCGCAAGTTGATCGCCCGGCCGAAAGGTTCGATCCTCTGTCTTGTCGGCCCCCCGGGAGTTGGCAAAACCTCGCTTGGACGTTCGGTCGCCCGGGCATTGAACCGAAAGTTTATGCGGCTCAGCCTCGGGGGATTGCACGACGAGGCTGAGATCCGAGGACATCGCCGAACATACGTCGGGGCCATGCCGGGGCGGATCATACAGGCGATCCAGCAGGCGGCGACGAACAATCCGCTGATAATGCTCGATGAGATCGATAAGGTTGGGGCGGATTTTCGCGGCGACCCAAGTTCGGCCCTTCTCGAAGTGCTCGATCCGGAGCAGAATTCGACATTTCGCGATAATTATCTTGGGGTAACCTTCGACCTTTCGAATGTTATGTTCATGACGACGGCGAATATGTTAGACACCATTCAGCCCGCGCTTCGCGACCGGATGGAGGTCATCACACTTTCGGGGTACACGGAAGAGGAAAAGTACGAGATCGCCCGGCGTCACCTGATCCCCAAACAGATCGACGAGAACGGCCTGGAACGTGGCGATGTCCGGTTCGACCGAAAGGCACTACTTCGGATGATCACTGAATATACTCAGGAAGCCGGGCTTCGGCACCTCGAACGCGAGATCGGCAAGGTTGCCCGCAAGGTAGCCCGGCAGAAGGCGGAGTTTGAGCAGAATTTCGTTCCTGTTCGCGTGACGGCTGACAATCTAAAGGACTTTCTCCGCAATCCGAAGATCTTCTTTGAGGGCGCTTTAAAGAAGGACCAGATCGGGACGGTTACAGGGCTGGCGTGGACAGCCGTCGGCGGCGACATCCTGTTCATTGAGGCCATCAAAACAAAGGGCAAGGGAAAGCTTATGCTCACGGGCCAGCTTGGCGATGTGATGCAGGAATCGGCTCAGGCCGCTTTTTCTTACGCTAAGGCCCGTTCGGCAGAGCTTGGCATTCCCGACGATGTTCTGGAAACCTACGACATCCACATCCATCTGCCGGAGGGAGCGATCCCAAAGGACGGCCCGAGCGCCGGGATCACGATGGCGACGGCGCTTGTTTCCGTTTTAGCCAGGCGGCCGGTCCGCAAAGACGTTGCAATGACGGGCGAGATCACATTGAGAGGCAACGTGCTCCCGGTCGGGGGAGTCAAAGAGAAATTGCTTGCCGCCCGCCGGGCAAAGATCAAAACGGTCATCCTGCCGGCCCCGAATGAGAGGGACCTTGAGGACCTTTCGCAGGAAGTTCGGAACGATTTGAACTTTGTATTCGTGGAGCATGTGGACGAGGTTTTCGCTACGGCACTGCTGGAGCCGAAGCCGGCCGCCCGGTCTGCCCGGCGATAGCTAAGTGGCTGGTTCACGTTGGGGAACGATCATTGGGACAGGAAGTTGACAGTTCAGCGTGATGCGCGGGTTCTTCCGGCTAGAACGTGGTGCCGGCATTCACGCGGATTCACGGGGAAGGCCTTTATAGTGCCGCAGTTTGAAATTATTTTTTTGACCAGCTTTGCTGTAATGCGGGGCGGTCAGGCTTGCCTGACCGAGGCGGGCCACTAAAACCGGCGAAGCCCGCTTTAGCGGGCGAAAGAGTGTCGCAGGCACAGCCTGCTCCGACAATCATGAGCAAGCCGCCCGGTCAGGCAAGCCTGACCGCACTGCAGTCGGGCAAGCCCAAATAATGAATTTTCAAACTGACACACTACCAAGGCCTTGAAAATATTGACCCTGACGGCCCGGTATGCTAGTTTTGTAAGGGTGTTTCACCCGCTCGGAACGGGTATTTCTACAATTATAGAAGGAACTTTTCACGCCCGTAGGCGTTAAATACCGGATAGTGAGTTCATTGCGGCTAGGGTTGCGTTCGCTCGAACGCTTCGAGTTAGACGCGACGAGGAGCTTAGACGACATTTTGATGAATAGATCTATCAGCAGGCTTATCCCTGTATTCGCACTCATACTTACCGCGTTTGGGGTCGATGCTATCGGCCAGGCGGCCGAGAATCTTCCGGCCGTCCGCGAGTATCAGCAGGCCGTTCGGAAGGTGCTGGATGACTCGGGCCGAAGTTTCAAGGAAGGAATGACGGAATTGAAGGCAAAGCGGCGCTCTGAATCAGGGGCCGCCTTTGACCAGTCGGTCGAAACCTTCCTTATGTCGACTCTTGATGTTCAGCGGGATAGGGTACTTCAGGCTTGCTACAACCAGCTAATTGAGACCATCTATCGGCTCGAATTCCCAAACGGATCTCAGCCGCCGCAGATCAGAAGCCTTTCGGCGACGTGCAGCTGGCGTTGGGATGAAGCGGACATGAAGCTGGCGGACGAGGTCGTTGCGATCGCACGCACGTTAAAACCGTCGGCCGCAGCGGTCGCAGCGTCGGGGACCGGCTCTCAGGCACCGGCGGAATCGATCATCGGCTTTAATGAGCAGGGTTTTGAGCCTTCACCGCGTGACGAACTGGCCAAGCTCGAGCTGACGCCGGAGGAACAGCAGATCGAATCCGATCCGGAAGCTCAACAGCAGTATCAGTATATTCAGGTTGCGGTCGCCAACAAGTCGCTCGGGTTTGCCTTTCAGGTGCACCCGATGATCCAGCAGTTTATCAACTACTATCGCGGCCGCGGGCGGAAGACGATGGAGGTTGGCCTGTACCGGTCGGGAATGTTTATGCGAATGGCCCGCCGGATCTTCCGCGAAGAGGGCGTGCCGGAGAATGTTGCATGGCTGGGCCAGGTGGAAAGTGCCTGGAAGCCGACGGCAATGTCGTGGGCCTCGGCCTCGGGGCTGTGGCAATTTATTCCTGGGACCGGCGCCAGATACGGCCTCCGCCGAACCGCCTATGTCGACGAACGGAACAGTTTCGAGATGTCGACTCGTGCGTCGGCCCGTTACCTGAAGTTCCTTTACAATCGGTACGGAAATTGGGAACTGGCGATAGCTGGCTACAACTGCGGCGAGGGTAATGTTGATCGGGCGATACGCCGCGCGGGTGTACGGAATTTCTGGTCTGCCTACCCATATCTGCCGCGCGAAACGCGGAATTACGTTCCGAACATTCTTGCCACGATCCTGATAGCGAACAATCCGTCTGAATACGGCTTCGGCCATGTTCGTCCCGCCGCACCGCTTCGTTACGACCGCATCAAGGTGCCGGCTTCGACAAACCTGAGCATTATCGCCCAGGCATCCGATACGAGCGTACAGTATCTTCGTTACCTGAATCCTCACCTAAGAAGCAATTCGACGCCGCCGGAGCCGTATGTTGTTAATATTCCGCCGGGAAAAGCGAATGAGGTTGTTGCTGTTTTCAAGCGAGTTCCGGCGTCCAGGATCAACGATACGGCGTTGGCGAACTCGGTGAAGGGTGAGACCTGGCAGTCGATATCGAACCGGACCGGTGTTAGCGTCGCCGAGTTGTTGGCCGCGAATCCTGGAATGCAGGTACCGCGCGGCAAGGTGTTTGTTCCGGTCAGCGCTAACAAGATCAACACGATCGCATACACACGTCCGACCGGAACGCCGGGCGGAAGTGCTTTTAGGATCGTCAAGGCACAGGCCGGTGACACGGTTGCGAAGCTTGCCGCTCGCCACAGTTCGGACCCGACGGAAGTGGCCAAATACAACGGCCTGCTTCCTAATTCGGTCCTCGGTGCCGGCCGGGAGATCAAGATACCGAGCAAGTGACCTTTCCGCTTTTGAGCGTACCGAGGCCGTCTGCAAAGGCGGCCTTTTTGATCGTCTGCCCGTCAAGGGCGTTTTGAGCTATGCCCAGGCTTGGATAAACTCCAAAAAGTGAAGTTCTGGATATCAAAGAACTCCGAAGTCTCGATACGCGAGCAGATCGTCACCCAGGTCAGACTAGGCGTCGCCAGCTGCGATCTTGGCCCCGGCGAGAAACTGCCGAGTACCCGCGAGTTCGCCCGTCGGTTCGGGATCCATGCCAACACGGTCTCGGCTGCGTATCGGGAACTGGCCGCCGAAGGACTTGTGGGCTTTCGAAAGGGAAGCGGTGTATTTGTCTCCGGTGCGGACGATGGCCAAAAGACCGGCCGTTTGGAGGAGATGTTCTCGCAATTCCTCGATAGCGCCGGCGCTGCGGGTTATTCGAAGAGGGAAATTGAGATCTGTTTGCGGCGGGTACTTCGATCCAAACCTTTGGATGATCTCCTCGTGATCGAATCCGACACGGAGCTTCGGGCGGTCATTATCGAAGAGATCTGGGCCGCAACCGGCGTTCGAGCTGCGGGGATCACGTTTGAGGAATTTTCAGCGGCGCCGACAGTTTACGGATCGCGGCTGGTTGCGATGTTCGATGAGAAAGAAAAGCTGCGGCCGATCTTGCCCGCTGGTGCGACCTGTACATTTCTCGATGCTAATTCAGTCCCGGGTCTTATGTCCGGCAGGCGACGCCCGTCCACCGAGGATCTGATCGCAATTGTGTCCGGGTGGGAGAAGTTTATTTTTCTCGCGAAACTATTTTTGCTGGCCGCAAAGATCGAACCCGATATGTTAGTCGACTGCTTAACGACGAATCGGGGTTGGCGAAAGGGGGCCGAACAGGCATCGATCATCATATGCGATTCGCTCTCAGCAAAACAGTTTCCCGACGACGCCCGCGTCCGGGTTTTTCCACTTATTGCCGAAGCCTCGCTGTTTGATGTGAGAAAAGGATTTCAACGCTAGTTTATGGCCCTTCGTACGCAATTTGGCTGGCGCTCGGAGGGTCTGCTATCTTTTCGCCTCATTGAAACTGGTGATGTCTATTTTTCTGACCACGAATTCATTTTTTATCATTCGATAGTTGTCATTCTCGATCTTCATAACCGCAAAATCGCCATCCGTGACGATCGTCAACCAATGCTTTTCCTTCCGTCCGGGCAGCAGGAAAAACGGCAGCCCCGTAAAAACCGTCAACGCGATAGCGGTCGAGCGGGAAACCGAAAAACGCGGTTTCCTGGTAAACGAATGTTCGGCTGACTTGATTTCCGAATACTTGAAATCCTTGAATACTTCATTGCTTCTTCGCGACTGGATCCGGAGCCCTTCCGTATCGAAGATCAACACGGCATTCACCTGTCGCGTGTCCTTCTTCCCAGGGTTCGGGTTCGTCAGGATCTCTACTTCATACCGGTTCGGTCCTGCTTGCGAAAGACCGAAAGGAACGTGTACGAGAAGTGCGATCAATACCAGTCCGGGCAACCTACTTGGAAGTTTTCGATCGGGCTTGAACATGCGATCTAACCTATTTCCGTCAGCTTTTTCGACCTCAGCTAGCTCTTTCATTCCTTCGTGTGATCGTTGCAGCTATATCTAAACACGCTGTGAACATACCGCGTGGCCAACTTGTGACAGTATTCGATCTGTCACAATCACGCACTTTCGGTTGACGCGGTCTTCAATTGTAACTAAACTGATTACAGTTATGGCAGCGAATAGCCAATTTTCAATGGCGGTCCATGTGATGGCGGTGCTTGCGAGCCGCAAGGACGAAAAGATAAAGTCCGAGATGATCGCATCCAGCGTTAATACCAATCCCGTTGTCATCCGGCGACTGATCGGGAATCTCAGCGATGCGAATCTGGTTGAGTCACAAACCGGTTCCGCGGGCGGGTCCAGGCTTGCTCGCTGCCCGAGCGAGATCACATTGGCCGAGGTGTACAGGGCGGTATCATGCGGCGAAGTGTTCGCTTTGCACGGCAAGGCGCCGGACCAAAATTGCCCTGTGGGCCGGAATATCGAGGCGGTACTTTGCAACTTGCAGAAGGTGATCGAGAAGTCGGTTGGCGAGAAGCTGTCGGCGTACACGCTGCAAAGTGTCCTTGACGGTATTGCGGAACAGCAGTAGTCGGAATTTGCCGTTTTCGCCGGGTGTCTACTGGAGTAGCCCGTGCGAGACCCACAACCTTTGAACTTCGAGGAGATAATTACTGATGAAGCTCTATCTAATAGCGATAATTCTGGTTGTCGCGTTCATGGCCGCCTGTGAAGACCCAGCGGCGAATAAGCCCAAAGCGGTAACGTCCGAACCGTCCACTTCGCAGCCCGCGAACCAGGCCAACAGCCAGTCGCCGGGAAATTCCACGGCAAAGGGTGAGGCCCTTGAGGTAAATCCGGGGAATTCGACCATTACTTTTGTTGGTTCCAAGGTCACCGGCAAGCATCAGGGGGGATTTACGATGTTTTCGGGCACTGTCGATCTTGTGAACGGCAAACCTGAAGAAAGCAGCGTAACGGTTGAGATCGATGCAAATACAATTTTTGCCGACGATGCAAAGTTAACAGACCATCTGAAATCAGCCGATTTCTTTGACGTGGCTAAGTTTCCAAAGGTGTCGTTCAAGTCCACAAAGATCGAACCCGGGGCACGGGCGCCGGACAATCATACGGTGACGGGGGACCTCGAGATGCATGGACAGACGAAGTCGATCACATTTCCGGCGAAGATCGATGTCACTGATGCCGACGTGACCGTTGCGGCTGGGTTTCGAATTAATCGAAAGGATTTCGGGATTAATTATTCCGGGCCAGCCGATAACTTGATCCGTGACGATGTCGCGATCATGCTGAACGTCAAAGCGGCGAGAAAGCAATAGTGGACAACTGAAGTACGCCGGGTTCAACCGTTATGAGGGCCTACGAACTATCGGAATTTGGCATCGAAGCGCTTCGGGTCGTCGAGTGTGACGTTCCCGAACCTGGGCCGGGTGAAGTGCTGATTCGGTTTCACGCGGCATCGCTCAACTATCGGGACCTGATGGTGGTAACCGGCACATACAACCCGCGGATGCGGCTGCCTACGGTCCCATTCTCGGATGGTGCGGGTCAGGTTGCAGCGGTCGGCGAGGGAGTGACGAAATGGATCGTGGGCGATCGGGTGATCCCGGTCTTTGCTCAGCGTTGGTTTGACGGAGATCCTAGTGCTGAGAAGCGCAAAACGTCTTTGGGTGCTGGGGCACCGTGGCACGGCGTGCTGCGAGAGTTCGGCACGTTCGACGCCGAATCGCTTGTTCGGGTGCCCGAACATCTGTCGTACGAAGAAGCGTCCACCCTACCCTGTTCGGCCGTGACGGCGTGGAATGCGTTGTTCGAATCGGGGACGCTCACACCCGGCGAAACGGTCCTGACGCTTGGGACGGGCGGGGTTTCGATGTTTGCCATTCAGTTTGCCAAGATGGCGGGCGCGAGGGTCTTTGCCACGTCAGGCAGCCGGGCCAAGATCGAGAGACTTTCCGAATTTCGCGTCGACGAGACCATCAACTATCGTGATGAGGAAGATTGGGACAAGGCCGCGATCGCATTTACCGACAAAGTGGGCGTGGATCACGTGGTTGAGGTCGGTGGGGCCGGAACGCTGGTGCGATCGATCAATGCAACGCGAATCGGCGGGCACGTCGCGCTGATCGGGGCCTTGACCGGTGCCGCCGGATTCAATCCGACCACCGTATTTATGAAGTCGATCAGGCTTCAGGGAATATATACTGGTTCCCGGCGGATGTTCGAGGAAATGAACCGAGCGATCGCCGGCAACTTGATGCGACCGGTAATAGATAGGGTGTTCGAATTCACCGAAGCGCGGAACGCTTTGAAGCACCTTGAAAGCGGTTCGCACTTTGGCAAGATAGTGGTGAGGATTGCGTAGCGGGCAAAAGATGCAGGAATATCTAAAGGCGACGGAGTTTCTCGACTGCGATCACCCGGACGTTCGGCGGTTTGCAGCGAAGAACGCGATCGGCGATTCAGACCGGTCAAAGGCGGTTGCACTCTATTACGCGGTTCGCGACGGTTTCCAGTATGACCCGTACGTCTTGGATCTTCGACGTGAAGGGCTAAGGGCGAGCGCTCTTTTGTCGCGCGACCGAGGATATTGCGTTGAGAAGGCTGTCCTTTTGGCCGCAGCGGCCCGAGCGGCCGGCATTCCCAGCAGGATGAGTTTTTATATCGTTCGCAATCATCTTGCTTCAGGCCGGCTGGAGGAACTCCTGAAGACGAACTATCTGGTATTTCATGGAGCAGCCGAAATGCTGATCGACGGAAAATGGTTAAAGGCGACGCCCGCATTTAACAAGCAACTGTGCGAGTTCCTGGGTGTCGAACCTCTCGAGTTCGACGGTACGCGAGACTCGATATTTCAGGAGTTCGACCGAAGAGGCGGAAGATTCATGGAGTACATTTACGATTACGGAGCGTTCGCCGATTTGCCGTATCAGACGTATTTGGACGAATTGGGAAAACACTATTCCCATATTTTTGAAGATGGGACGTACTCAAAAGACGACCTGGTTTTTGATTTCAGAAACTACCAAGGAGGTAACGAAATATGAGCGAAAGAAAAGCAACCGCTGAATGGAAAGGCGGGCTGAAGGACGGAAAGGGAAAGATCGCTGTGGGCAGCGGCTTGTTCGAGGGGCCGTTCTCGTTCTCAACGCGTTTTGAGGACGAGCCGGGCACCAACCCCGAGGAACTTCTCGGGGCATCCCTGGCGGGATGCTATGCGATGGCACTAAACGCCGCGCTAGAGAAGAGCGGCACGCCGGCGAGCAGCGTTAGAGCCGAAGCCGGTGTATTTCTCGGCAAGGACGATGCCGGATTTAAGATAAACCGGATCGAACTTACAACAATTGCGGATGTACCTGGCCTTTCGGCGGAAAAATTCGATCAAGTTGCCGAGGAGGTAAAGAAAACCTGTCCGATCAGCAAGGCACTGGCAGCGACTGAGATCAAGCTGAAAGCGTCACTTGGAAAATCATCCGCGACAGCCTGATATACGGGAACCTAAAGACGCGAATTGTCTCAAGGGCGATTTGTGCGAAATGACCTAAACTCCGCAGAAAGCGGCATTTTTTGCCGCTTCTGCGGGGTTTAAGAAGTAGACCATCCGGGGAACAAAGCATTTCGGATCTATTGACAACTGTAACTTTATAAGTTACAGTTAAGTATCGGCTGGAAGTGATGTTTCCACGACGTTAGCAGAGGTTAGAAAGATTGACCTTTTTTGCGGTTGTTATTGAGCTAAGTTATAATTTTGTAGTCATATAGGAGAAGAACATGGCAGCTTTTGCTAAGGAAGTTACGGACACAGAGTTTGAAGCCGCGGTGCTTGGATCGGACCAGCCCGTGTTGGTTGATTTTTGGGCGGAGTGGTGCGGCCCGTGCCGGATGATCGCTCCAACTGTGGAGGCGGTCGCTGAGGAATACGAGGGCAAGGCGTCATTCTTCAAGATGGACGTTGACAATAACCAGAACGTCCCGCAGCGATACGGCATTCGCGGTATCCCTACACTGATCCTTTTTAAGGGCGGCCAGGAACAAGAGCGTATAGTGGGGGCCGTTTCGCGTGAGGCGATCTCGAATGTGGTTGGAAAGTACATCTAACCAACCTTGAAATTCGATCAATGAGAGGCTGCCGGTTTGGCAGCCTTTCTCAATTCTTGAATCTATTCGATCCGACACAGAGAATAGGAAAGCCGTGCTCGTCAGCGGCTTTCCCGTTCCTTCGGTGCAGCGGATCAAAACGTGTTGAACCGTGCGATCGGCGTGTCACCAGTCACTCCCCACTGCTTGTGGAAGATCCTGCGGTCGCCGACGGTCATGATATAGAACCGCCCGTTTGCGCCGGGCCGCCAAACGGCGTAGTCGGTCCGGCCATCACCGTCATAATCACCCTGAACGGTCAGATCGCCCGGGATGCCCCAGGTATCGGATACGACGGAACTTCCGGCCGTACCGCTCGGTTCAAAGTCCCAAACGTAAAATCCACCTGTTGTTCGGAACACGGCAAGGTCGGTCTTCCCGTCGCCGTCGTAATCGCCGGGGACCACACCATCAGACGCCAAGCCGAATACTTCGTTCGATTGTTCGCCGGTTGCAAGACGTTTATAGAAGCGGCCATTGGGGCCATCCGGACGCTGCACGACAAAATCGGCCTTGCCGTCCCCATCGTAATCGCCTGGAGCGGGAAAGTCGCTCGGGGCGCCCCACGGGATCGCGTTATAGAAGGAATTGGCGGTTGTCTTGTAGTACCAGGTGCTTGGTGAACCCGCACGATAAACGGCCAGATCGTCGCGTCCGTCGCCGTCGTAATCGCCGACAACACGCGGATTGTCACCGGTTTCGCCAAACTGGTCGACGCGGATAGTCAGAGTCGAGGAGTTCAGAATGTAAAATGTTGCCGAGGAGGGGCGGAAAACGACGATGTCATCCAGACCGTCGCCGTCGTAATCGGCCGCCAGCAGCTGATCTCCGCTGACACCCCAGTCCCGGGTCGAATATGGGTTGCCGCCATTGAACTGGGTGTACCACGTCAACTGGCTGCCGGGCCCGCCGGCCGGCCTTACCACAACATAGTCCGTACGGCCATCACCATTGAAATCCGCCACGGAACGGGACACACGGATCTGTCCGCGGATCTCACCGGCGGGGAAATTCGTCGTATGGATATTGAAGTAGAGAAGCCCAGCTTTCAAATTGGCGACCTGCGCCGGAGTGACGTTAAACGTTGCATCAACCACCGAACCAAACGGTACTCCCGGCGTGGGGTTCAGGTCGAATACGACGCCTGCGCTTGTGCCGGGGCCGGCCGGGCCGTGAATGTGGCCGATGGTCACGTTGCTTGTAAGCGGTACCGCCGCCGAGCCGTAATTTACCGAAACCGTGATCGAGGTTTCAGCTTCATTCAATGTCACGCGCCCAAAACCGGTGGCCGGCGATGCATTCGGCGGCACCTCCTGGGCACCGGTCAGGTATGCGGTGAAGGTTGTGCTGACGCCAGTTCCGCCACCCGCGGCCGGAGTGCCGACATTTACCGCTCCGGGGGTCAATGCTCCATCTGAAGGGAAGTTCGCGGTGCGCACGGTTGGGCTATAAGTAGTGGCGTCATTCGTACCGGTCATCGCCCCTGCGTACCACGCGGCGGCCGAATTCGCGGAATTGTTGCTCGGGAACCTGGTAGCGGCCCCGATAGTTCCGCCAGTCACGCTCAGGTTTACACCGCCGTACATCAGATCACCTGCGTCACCATCGGTCCAAGCGACGGCATCCAGGACGGTCGAGCCCGCGGGCAGCCCATCGAGAGTCCCGTAGTTGCCAACATCATAATCCGTCCCCGGGGTGATCGCGGTCGCGGAGCTGATCAGCAGCAGCGAGATCGTACCATTTTCGAGTCCGTTCGAGGCATCCAGGAGGGACGTTTGCAATCGCGTCGTTTCGGCAGGGTAGCTTCGAGACCCACAGGCTGCGGTCCCGGTGATGACGATCAGGCCATTCGATCCGAATGCCGGGCCTGGGGAACCGAAGGTCACGACAAAATCGGCCGTGCCCGACGGTGCTCCATCGCCCTCGAACGCAACGAAATGGACATTCTCGATGATCGCTCCCGGCGTGCCGCGGAGCTCTACATACTCGCACGGCTGGTCGGTTCCGGCGGGGTTGATGCCGAGTTCGTTAATTATCTGTGCCGACGTGTTCAGGCACAGCACGAATAGGAGACAGGCCAACGCGGTCCCTGCGCATACTGATTTAATCATCGCTTTTGTCCTCGCTAGTTTATTAGAAAACGCGGTTAAAAGGGGCCCGAAATCCAAAAAAAGCAGGCGGGCGGTGCAACAGTCAAGTTCCGAATGCGAGAATCTTAACACGAAACCAGTTAAAACGTATCCATGAAATGTTTTCTTCGACGATTTTACGGTTTCTGATAGAATCCAAGATGAATGAATATCTCGTGGGATCAAAGAATGCCGCGGAAGCGGGTGATCTTGTTTCTGATTTTGGCGCTTGGATGTGCCTTGGGCGTTTTTGCCCAGGACAAGAAGCCGCCCGCAAAAAGCGCTGAGGACGACGTTATCCGCATCGAAACGGAGTTGATCGAGGTTCCGGTGTTCATAGCGGACCGGGCGGGCCGGCCGGTCCTGGACCTGAAGCAGTCTAATTTTGTCATATTCGAAGACGGAAAGCCGCAGCAAATTGCGGATTTCGGAGCAACTAGTGCTCCCTTTGAGGTCGTACTGCTGCTCGACACATCGGGTTCGGCCCGCGGTGAACTTCCGTTGATCCGGCGGGCTGCCGAGCATTTTGTCAATTCGCTGCGTCCGGGCGACAAGGTTTCGATCGTGGCATTCCGTACCGCGACGCGCGATGGAAGGGCAACGCCGACCAGCGAAGTTTTGACGGGATTGACCTCGGACAGGGCAACGCTGGAATCTGCCCTGGCCCGGATCGCGACAAGCAACGGAACGCCCTATTACGACAGCCTCCTTCAGGTTGCGGAGACGATATTTAACGAACCGGCCCGAACCGATTTTCGCGGCCGTCGAGCCTTGGTGGCGTTGACGGATGGTGTTGATTCGACCAGTCTTTCCGATTTCGAGGAGGCAAGGGAACTTCTCGAAAAGGCCGGCGTTACGTGCTATTTCATTCAAGTAAATACCCGCGATTTTTTTGAGGAAAACCTGCTTGGCAATTGCGAGGCGGCGATCCGGTTCTCGGTGGCCCAGATCCGGCGATACTACCGCAAGATCGCCGGAAGTTCGAAGCTGGAAAAGACGAACAATTTTTGCCAGCTCGGCAATTTCGAACGGCTTGCGATAAGTAAGAAGCTCTATGAACTTGCGGACGAGGAGATGCATTCTCTGGCAAAAAGTTCGGGCGGCAAAGTCTTTCCGGCCGCGGATATGAGCGAGGCCAGAGCCGCTTTCAAGAAGGTGGCCGAGGAGATCGGAACTAAGTACAGCCTGGGTTATTATTCTTCTAATGATAAGCGTGACGGCAGTTACCGCCGGATCAAGGTCGATGTGAAGGGCCTGCCGGCCGGTACGCAGATCAGGGCGAGGGAAGGATATACGGCACCCGTGAATTAGCGAATCGCTTCAATCTTACAAACAGGCAGATTCTCCCACGCTTTATCGGCTGTCACAGCGGTTGCTCCTTCCAGCATCGCAAGTGCCAGGCACGCGCGGTCACCGAGAGAAAGCCCAAGATGCTTCGTACGCATTCGCAATTCGGCGCACTTTTCAGACTGAAGAAAGTCAAACTCGGTTACAGGTATTCGAAGGTCGTCAAAGTTCTCCTTCGCTTCGCTCAGCGAGGCACCACGTTCAATCAGTTTGGTTAGAACCTCAGTAACATTGATTCGACTGACTGTGGAATCTTCGAGTATCTCCTCCACCCGGTCCCTACCTGGTTCCGAAAAAAGCAGGGCAAGAATGGCCGATGCGTCCAGAACGTATGCGATCATTCTCTTTCCGCTTCCGCACGTCGATCCGCAATCAGTTCATCGACGGCTGACCGACCGGGCCGTATGTATTTCTTCACCTTCTCTTGAACCCGGCGTACCCGTTCATGGACAGTCGGCAAGATGCGAACAGTTCCGTCCTCGACGCGAAACTCGACGTTACTGCCTTCTTCAAGTTCAAGTTCCTGCAAGATCTTTGGAGGCAATACTATCTTGTTGCCCGGTTCTATTCTCGAGTTCAATGTACCCATAAGCTCTTTATCCGCAAGTATTGTATTATCATCAAATGTCTATGACAACAAAATTTAGCCGTATGTGCCTTATGGTTCTCGATTCCGCCGGAATTGGTGAAATGCCGGATGCGGCCGAGTGGGGCGATGCTGGAGCGGATACGCTTGGGCACATAATGGAGTCGCGTCGGGTCGATCTGCCAAACCTTCAACGGTTGGGTCTGGGCAATATCCGTCCGCTGGCCGGAGTGCCGGCAGTTGACGGTCCGATCGGCAGTTACGGCAAATGTGCTCTCAAGTCGAACGGCAAGGACACCACGACCGGTCATTGGGAAATGGCCGGGATCGTGCTTGAAAAGGCATTCCCCACCTATCCAGGGGGATTTCCCGACCGGATCATTCGTGCATTCGTGGCTGAAGCAAATGTTCCGGGCATACTGGGCAATGTGCCTGCGAGCGGGACCGAAATTATCAAAGAACTTGGCGAAGAGCACGTCCGTACAGGCAAGCCGATCGTTTATACATCGGCTGATTCGGTGTTTCAGATCGCTGCCCACGAAGAGGTTGTCCCGATCGACCGGCTCTACGAAATTTGCGAGATCGCCCGCCGTATTCTGGACGGCGAGGACCGCGTCGGCCGCGTGATCGCCCGGCCGTTTCTTGGCACGACCGCCGCCGATTTCAAACGCACCGAGAACCGTCACGATTACGCCGTCCCGCCGCCGTCGAATGTTTTGCCGATGCTGAAAGATGCCGGGCTGGACGTAATTTGCATCGGCAAGATAGCGTCGATCTATGATTCGGTCGGCGTTACCGAAGACCTGACAGCCAAGAACAACGACCAGACGATCGACCAAACGATCAAAGCCCTGAAAGCTGAGTCGAGAGGGCTGATCTTCAGTAATCTTGTCGATTTCGACATGCTCTACGGCCACCGCCGAGATACTGAAGGCTACGCAAAAGCGTTGGAACATTTCGACTCTCGCCTGCCCGAGATCTTTGCCGCGATGCGCGACGACGACCTTCTCATCCTCACCGCCGACCACGGCAATGACCCGACCGCTCCGGGCAGCGACCATACGCGGGAATACGCTCCGCTGCTGGTCTATGGCAAGTCGGCGAAGGCCGGAGTCGATCTCGGCACGCGCGGTTCACTCGCAGATATCGGGCAGACAGTTGCGGACAATTTCGGCTTGCGGCTTGACGAAGGTGAAAGCTTCATCGCTCAGGTTGGTGGCTGCGAGTTCACACCAAGGGGCGTCAGCGTGCACGGGGAAGAGTAAGAGGTTTTGCCGCAGATCTACGCGGATAGACGCAGATCAGATCGATCCACGGACCTCTAAAACGGCTCCGGTGTCCCGCGTGGCCCACGCCTGTCCCGCGTTTAGGTGGGACACCGTAAACTGTTGCATTCACTGTGTTTGCAGTCATAAAAACGGGCTGTCCCACGATTTTCAAAAAAACGCGCCACATTGTGCCACAGCGGGGCTGAAAGAACACGAGGCTTCTGGATCATTTGACTCGTCCTGAAAAAAGTTGACACTTTTTGATGGTTTGTCCTCCTATAAGTTTACGTTTTTGGGATAATCCTAGAACTGGTTTACGATTGATGCCGGAGACGAAGCGGAAGCGAGCTCTGCTG
>JBFWPK010000037.1:0-15466 GCA_050250045.1 Pyrinomonadaceae bacterium
TGCAGATATTGAAGAACTGCGCGGAAAGGTCCTCGGGTGCTGGTGCAGTCCAAAAGTGTGTCACGGCGACGTCCTAGCCAGATTATTAAATGCGCCTCATAGGAACCGGGAACGTTAGAAGCTGGGGTTGCCCCTGGACCATTGCAATCTCCTTCCTTTCAAACTAGCTCATCAATCAACTAGCGAGGGATTTTCAAACCTGAATGAAAGTGATTTTATTCAGGGTTTTGAACTCGCGGCCCTCAAATACAACGTGAGTTCTCCGGCCAAGATGCCGGATCTAAAGAGGAAGTTATGGCAGAAAGAATCAACATCGAACAGCTTAGAAAGCATGCTCCCAACAACCCGATCCTTGCGTTCTCACCCGCCAATACCGGCTCACCGATGCAGGACTGGTGTGCACATCTGGCAGTGAATCCGCTTCGCCGAAGAGAGCTTGAGGAGTTCGCGATTCTCGGTGATGTGGTTGTCAGGATCGCAGACGAACTTGAGCCAGACGCGTTGGATAGAGTGAGGATAATGTCACTCGAATACGCGATGAAGGTTCTTAACGACGAGACGGATGCGAAAGAGTTCGTTAAGTGCGTGAAAGCCATTGCCAGTCCCGATGCCGGCCAGTATGAGTTTGAGCAGATCGCTGCTTACTACTACGGGGAGATCAGACGTCGGGGAATCAGCGAGGTTCTCATGGAAATGGGCCTGCTCGGTATGCAATTAGAGGCTGTAACGGCAATGGTTTCTGACCGAGAAATCAACTTCGAAGAATCAACTTCGACTGAGCAAAAGCTCAGTGTTGCCGATCAGAGGCGAGTGAAGGAAGTTGCGAAAAACCGCAAACCTCTTCCACCGAAATGTCCAAACTTTGACGACGAAATGCAGGCTGTGCTGAGACGCGTCGGCCGCCAGAAGGTCAGCCGAATGATATTCGATGACTTTGCTGATTTCTACCTAGAAGGCGGCGATAAATCCATCGAAGAACTTGATCGTGACTTCACTACTTTCGAGCAACTTGAGCAGTTCGATGAGAATGGACTGATCGGTATAACGATGAGTTCGTCACAGCGGTCGGTGGTCGTCTTTGATCTCGATTGTGAGATAGATGTGGACTGTCTTCCAGGTGAATCCCGGGAGCTCTACGCACAGATCCCGAAGCTTTTTGTTGGTCATTCGCTTGGCGGGAGTGCTGTCCAGGAAGGGAGAAGAATGATCAACTGTGCAGGCTGGTCGATGCCGTCCAGACATCCATTCTCTGACCAGGAGTTCGAAGAATGGATGGCACTTTCCCTGGACCGTATATACGACCGGAAGGTTATCCGTTCGGCTCGCCGTATCTACTCTTTCGGAAAAAGTAACGACATCGAGATCCTTGTCGATCAGGAGATCAATCCCGACTTCGAAGAGATGCAGTACGCGGCTTCTGTTCTGCGTCTTCTTTGGCAGAAACAATACTCCGACTTCCACTTGCGAAGCCTCCGTCATGACACGTATCAGGAGACCTATCTCGCGATCCGCGGCACTACGGATACCGCCGAAGTGGCCGATCTAAAGAAGAAGGCATATTCGGATTTCAAGGATCAAAAGAAGCTAACCCTGAAGGAGTTCACCGCCCTTAACACCGTTGCAAAATCGCAGGAGGTTCGGCTAAAGGATCAGTTCTCGAACGAAGCAAGGCAGTGGTTACGAAGGGTCGAGAATGCCTCGCAGGGACAGATCCGATTCCTTAAGTTTGCTCTCTACAACGAACCCGAGGTTAAGGCCTTTAAGCGTCAAGAAAAACAGAAACTCTGGGATGCGGTCAGGGCAAGAGAAACCGAGTTGAAGAACGTGAGTGTTCGGACCAACCGGCTCATCCAGACAAGCCTCTTTACTCATCCATCCGTTCAACGAAATCACGTACAGGTTATCCCTTCGGCCTAAAAGTTGAAGACAGGTATCTGACGAAAGGAGCGGCGGCCAGTATGTGAAGCGGAACACCTCAAGGTTCTCGCTAACTGGACGGCCGTCGTTCCGGTCGGAGAAAAAGTAAACCAAAAAAGGAGCAAGAATAATCCATGTCAGCAAATATCTCGATACTCGGAAATACGGGCCGCGAAGTGAGCCTTCGTTATACAGAAACAGGAACGCCCGTAGCGAGTTTTCCCATCGCCTCAAACTCATTCAAGAATGGTCCGGAAGGGCGAGTACAGGTCACGCACTGGTTCAACGTCGTCGCCTTCGGAAAGACGGCTGAGACGATCGCCGAGCATGTTAAAAAGGGTACCCATCTTCTTATCCACGGAAGGCTTTCTTTTAGTCCGTGGAGCACAGATAAAGGCGAGCCTCGGTCAGGCGCGGAGGTCTCACTATTCTCATTCGAGTTCGTTGGATCAAGCCGCTCCGACAATCCGGAAGGATCGAACTCGAACGGCGACAACTCAGTGCCGGAAGTCCCGGAACACACCGGCCCGGCAAATGCGGAACCAGCTGTCGAAGAACCCTTCGTAGATCAGTTCTGAGAGGTTCTTGAGCACCCAGGGCGCGGCAACCATGCTCGCCCTTTTTCTTTGCCGTAAAAGATGAGAGGTGGACAATGAGTGTTCTCAGATTGATTGACAGAAAAGGCGAATTTGGAAGTGCGGACGACTATACCCCTCTTGTGAGGATCTATGTGGACGGTTCGTGCTCAAGGAATGGTGCGATAGATTCATCAGCAGGCTGCGGCGCAGTAATGCTTGATCAGAACCGCCTGGAGATCAAATTGGTCGCCAAATACGTCGGGCAAGTCACAAATCAGCAGGCCGAGATACTTGCCTGTGCAAAGGCTTTGCAGCAGCTTCGCCGGCCTTGCCGAGTCGAGATCATCTCCGATTCAAAGTATGTGATAGATACCATGATGGGCCGGAACCGGATGAAAACAAATCGTCCCTTCTGGACCCGTCTGGTTGAAGAATGCTATGGGCATCACATCACATGGCGGTGGGTAAAGGGCCATTCCGGTGTGCCATTTCAGGAAGTTGCCGACCGCTTAGCTCGTGCTTCGTCAACGGTATGCAGCGATCTTTCGGTAGATGATCTGGAACAGTTATCGGGCCATCTCGTGGAATGTTCGGGACATTTTGATATTCGTGAGTTCGAGATGGAACTTGGGAAGGTCATCTCCAGATACAGTACACATCAGTCGTTCATTCCGGCATCGAAATTCGACGGTCTCGGAACATTACCTTCAGCATTTTCAGCCTAGTCTCAACCATTTAATTCTTAACTTTAAGCCAGCTTTTGAATGCCGGATCGCGTTCGAAAAGGCGGTTTAGCGCGTAGTCGATCACATCGTCATTGGTGATCTCGGTGTTCATGCCAGCTGATGCGAACTGCAAATATTGCTTCAGTCTTTTATCGGTCGCTTCAAGTATCTTTGTACTCATTTTTACGTAGATGAGACGGTTGATTTGAAGCAGCGGTCGTTCGGAGTTCTGTTTTGTAGAGGGGGTGATATCACGCTGATTGTTCATTAGATGTTGTCTCCTGCGGGGTCAGTACATTAACTGTCACATCGGTCAAGATCAATCGGTGTGCCGAAGCAGAGGGTGATGCTAGTTGTGGGCCACAGGCGGCGACTAAACGAACCGTTCTTGGCGTAAAAAAGAGGCAGATAGCGGGGCCTTGATCAAAAACAAAAATTACAGCTAAAGGTGTATGACAGGATAGGCCAAGAATCACCATTTGTAATTCCGATAAGCCCTGAGCTCGCATCGTTTACCCGTTGTCACCAAAATTACAAACCGCACATTTTGCCGAAGGCGCGTCAAAGGCACGTGTTTTGCTCAATCCCTTTCGGTCGCAAAAATTACAAGTCCACTAGTTGGTGACAAAAGTTTGCCCCCGGATCCCCATTAATGAGAAAGCGAGACAGAGAAAGAATAATTAAGAATATCGATATCGATATTGAGCCGAAACAAGGCCGGCCGATAAGCGTCAGACCCTACGATGAGGACCACAAAAAGCTCGAAGAGATCTCCGCCGAAACCGGAGAAAACAAGGCAGCGATAGTCCGCCGAATGATCCATTTCGCATTGAACGATAGGCAACGACATTTCGCTGCGGGCCGTTGTCAGGAAAAGCTTGATTGGTTAGTTCGGACCGGTCGTCAAAACGAAAGTGTCGATCTCTCTTTAGCGGAGAATCTTGTTGCGATCCGCGAGAACGTTGAACGAGTGGAAACCGAGTTGGAAAACCTGTCGGATCTACTGCAAATAGTCACGTCTCTTACGACCGAGATTTACTCGATGTCCAGCATGTCGATATCATCTTTGAATCTCGTCTTCACAAAGCTTGTCGAATATGCGTCACCCGGGCCGGAAGACCGGAAACAGAGCGTCGTCATCGCTTCGACCGCAATGGCCGACCTTATCGGACACGCCGTCACCGATCTAAAGAAGTGTCTCTTGTTTCATGAACACGTCACCGGCGACGAATCCCTCTCGAAGAGCTACCTCGGGACCAAGATCGAGATTCTGAAGCAGCGGATCGAATCCTTACCGCAAACAGCTCGAAACACAGACGCCTCATGAGAGTTATCGCAAGCGTTCAGTCCAAGCGGGGCAGTTCACGCGGACTCGTTCATTATCTCGCTCATAGCAAGATCGAACCAGATAGGGAACCGGTAAGTGGTCGAGAACTTTTTAATGCGTTCACAGACAAGCTTACCGTTCAGAGTGCCAACAACTTTTTGAAATCAGATTGCGGCAAAGGCCGCCCCTCAAATAACGATCTGCATCACTTGGTTTTTTCATTCAGGCGAGCGGACTTTCTAGGGCTTGGCTCGACCGACGAGGAACGAAGCCGACGATTGAAGATCGTCACAAGACACGCCATCGGAAAGCTAGAAGAAAAGCTCCGAAGCGAACGGCTTGCCTGGGCGGGAGCGGTCCATCTCAACACGGCAAATCCGCACGTACACATCGCAATCCAAAAGCAGTATTTGACCAGAGATCTTCAGAGTAGATCGCTCAACAAGATTCCCCGGGAGGCTCTTCCGCATTTCGAGCTTATAGAGGGAGAAAAGCGGATCGTCGATGGAATTTTAATAGCATCCGCCAAGGCGAAGCTGCGGGAGTTAGTCGACGAAGGAAGCCGATCGCTCGAGCAATCCAAAAGCAAATGCCAGGATGATAATCCGAGGACTCACCAAGCCGACAAGGTCCCTACAATAGATGCGAATGATGACGAACGACAAATTCTCCGGCGAGGCATCCTCGCCGAATACGAACTGAAATTCAAGGAAGAAAGAATTGCTTTCCTGATCGAGCACCGAGAGAGCTTAAAGTTTCCAGTCACAGATCGAGCCCAGGGAATTGTAAACAAGGTCTCGTTGGGCGAATTACAGAAAGGAGCAAATAGCACCGACGACTCTCAAGAGAACACCGCCCAGCAACGCCAGATAAAAGCCATCACGCACAACATACTCACCAAAGAAGAATCCGAATTCTTTAAGCTCAAGGAAGAATCAGCCTCCATAAGAAAAAACGCTAACAAGATCCGGAAACATTACAAGAAGAGTGGCATAGAACTACCAACCCCAGCCTTTCAAAAACGAGAGCTTGATGACCTTCAGAAACAATGTCTCGCAGGCTTACATGTTCGGGAATACTTGTTCCTCGAACAGATCAGAAGTGAACTTGAGATCAGTAAAGAGATCGCCCCGAGAAACCGAGATGATCTTGAGCGTTTGGCGGGCCAGAAAATCTTGTCGGAAATGAGACAGCGGCTTCATCAGAAGCAGATATCAGACTTCAAAGACAACCGCTATTACCGAAAAGTGCCGGTCGGAAAAGAGCGATTGTCCCTCGCGATGATGGATCGTCAATTCGATCAGAAGGCCAGTTCTGCAAGGTCTCTTCTTCGGCCTCTTCGTTTGGCAATCGACTCGATTGCAGGGTCGTTCAAAAAATCTGCATCAAAGACTGACGACGTTCATCTCCGAGATGCGATCGAAAAGGAACTGAATGAGCAGTCATCGCATTTACAGAAACAACTGCGCAACGACCAAAAGAAAACGGGAGCTCTGGACCGAGTTCTTGAGCGAAATGCAGACCGCAGAGATGTGAATCCGAAATTCTCTGCGGAGGATCTGATCGAATTTGAAGCACTGGCCAGGAAACTCAAACTGACTCAAGAATATGCGTCGGTCTGGGGATTTCAAAAGGGTTCGATCGTCGAAGTTCAGAGAGGCCAAGTCGGAACCCATACTGGCAACAGTGAAAATCGTTTAGTTGCTGGACGCGTGATGGCCAGGGAAGTGATTTGTAACATCGGCTTGAACAAAGCAAAAGATGACCTTTCGTACTTTCGTAAATCGAAGCGATTCCATAAATTTGCGCTAGAGGACAAAAGGAACGGATCGACTAATTATCTGAGCTTGAATGACGTGGACTTTCCACGAAACGCTTCCGTCTTGGATCAGGCATTGAATCTACTGCTGGAGAATAGGGATCACAGGGCCTTGAGGCTCGAAATCGAAGCGCGCGTGAAGGAGCATGAAAGGAGCCTTAAGGCTGACGTTGCCGCTGCTAAAAGTCTTTCCGTGGAGACGGCTAATGAGGCGGCAGAGTTCAAGTCACATTCTTTTTGGGGAAACACCACTGCCCCGGATTTCCAACCACTCTTTACTCAGAGCGAAATTACCGAAATTGAGAAACGAATCGAGACTGCCCGCGACAGCAAAGAATCCAAAAAACTCTATTCGATCCTGGAAGACTCCTCTAAGGATCGCTCCGAAACATTCGACGAAGTTCTCGGGAAAGTCTTCGCTCCCGAACAAGAAGTACAATCAATTGCCGAATACATCTCCGCAACACCTGAAAAGAAATCTCGATCCGACGAGCGACAAAGAGCGAAGATTCTGGAGACTGGTATCGGCTTGGAACGGTAGGAGAATCCTTTTTGAATCAGCATGAGAGAACCTCAACTCTGGATCCTAGGCACGTAATTTGCCCCTTGCTAAGTTCGGCTAGATAGCTAACCGGCACCGAAAGCAGGCGAATTATGGAATACGATTTGAGCAATAAGGTGATTGCTCGCTTAAACGAGAGCGAATCATCACTACCACGAAGGAGTCTTGACCTCGGGAACATAATCACTCCGGAACTGGGGCTTCTCTCGCCCAATCGGAACGAAATAGCACCGCGTGGGAAATCGCGCGAAGCTGCCCTAATTGCCTATTCCGAACGACTTCGGAACAGTTACAAACAAAACGACTTTGGGTTAAAGGACGGAATGGTAATGCTTGGCGAAGCGTTCCGGAATGGACAATCGATTTCTATCACGTGCTTTTGTCGTGCCGGGCAGACGTGTCACGCGGACGTTGTTAAACTTGCAATCGAGAAAGTCGCAAAGGCGATTGATGCCAGGGAATTAGATCGTGCCTCCCGACACTCACCTGCCCGAGAACCAAGCTTTCGCCCCTCCAATCCAAGAACCGAGCGAGCGATCAACGAGATACTTTCGTTCAGCAAATCGGATCTTCTTCTTTCCAGACTCGACGACACCAATGGCCTTAACCAAAGTGAGCACGCTTCATATCTAAACGGCCAAAATCAGGTGCTCAGGGACCTTTACGAACGGGGCGGAACGGTCAAAGACGGAATTCTAATAATTCCAAAGGAAATTCAGGAACTAAAATCCCCTCTGCGGATTGCAACTCAAGAATACGGAGCCATGCGGCTAGAACCTGTGATCGGTTTAGAACGATCTCGCGAAGTCGTACCGCAGCTCCTTGAATACGGCAAAGCCATTGCTGGTAGCGGAGCCGACCGAGAGACGGAGGCGAAGGTATTTCGTTGGATCTACGATGCTCTGGATGGCAAGCAACAGTTTTTGAAAGAATCCCAAGAACAACTCAGACCGGAATCAACCGTCGAGCGATTTGAAAGAACACTGGACGATATAGCCAAAGTGGCAGAAGAAATGAAAAGGCTGGAGCCAAGCGATCATTCATTCCAGTACGAGGCATTTGAGGAATCTTATATCCACGATAATGCTCACTCAAATGGTGAAGCAGCTTTCGAAGATATCGCGGATCATATGGGCGATCTCGCATCAGAACGAGATCTCGAACACGTCCATTCAACCCTTGGGTTTGAGCGGGTCGAACTTCTAGGTGCGCCTCTCAATCTACTTGCGTCCGAAATGTCTCCCGAGGAGTTTCAGCATTGGGCTCAAGTTAGACTGCCAGCCCTCGATGATGCTCTGGAGAACGGGATCAAGCCGTCCATAACCTTAAAGCTTCTTAAGGCCAGGGTCGAAAAAGCGGTTGAGCGAGGAACGGAAACAATGGCGCTATCTCTCGAAGATCTTCGTTTCGCATCCGGATATCTTGAACACCAACTCAAACAGCCCGAAACCAGACTACGACATTTCAACGAGCGGTATCGAGACTACGCCCAAATTTTAGACCGGTGCCAATCTCGCGAAGAAGTGATCGACGCATCGTCGAGGATACGAATTGAGAACGCCTCGGCCCGTATGCACGGAGAACAAAATGGCCAGCATCAAGATCCGAAAAGGCTGCCAGCTCTCACTTCCAAAGAACTGCAAATGTTGTTTACCGAACAATCGCCCCGGCATTACACGTCGGAAATGATCGTGGCGAAACTCAACTACGCTGGCGATGGGGCATCCCGAACTGCGAAGACCGAAGCTCTGTTAAAGGGCGAAATAGAGCCCGGCCGGGAGGCTCAAAAGTTGGTCGATAGCCTGGAATCTAGAATGGGAAGGAAATATATTGACGAGTCGTTGGCAGCGACGAAGCACTTCCTTCAGAGTCTCAAAACCCCGGATCGGGAACTGCGATACAAGAATAGCTTCGATCACAGCGAACTCTACCGAAGGCTGCCTCCCTCAGAAAGGGATTTTGTTTATCAGCGGGCGACGGAGCAGAAGGATCGCCTACTGTCGACGTCTCAAAAATTCTCCGATCAACACGGATTGCGAACCGATATCACAGTGGGACAACTGCAAGATGCTATGAAAGCAGAACTCCTGGCGTCGTCGCTCTCAAATTTCGATCCAGGACTAGTCAAAGATCGTGCTTCTAGGATTCTTAAAGAATATTTGGGCGATCGTGAGAATGATCTAGTTAGGTTGAAGGCGGGACAACTGTCACAAGAGCTGAGCGAGATTGTACTTGGGCGGAATTCCAGTAAGTTCCAGCACGAAAGAACCAGTCCGAAAATGAACGCGTCACAGGATGGTGATCACAACAGCAGTAGCCGCGAAATGTGGCTCGAAAGGTCCAGGTGATCGGCAACAACGCTGCTGTTGAAAGTGGCACCGAAAGCTGAACGAAAAATGCGGACTCTTCCGAAGCACTCACGAGGCATTAAGCGAGTATCTAGTCGAGATCTTTCAGCGGCCTCACCGTAATTGCACGGAAAACGGCAAAAAGAGACCGATTGAAATGTCCGACCGGTTTTAAGGCTTAGCGCCGCATCAAGCCGCCGGCGGCGAGGTGCACATCGACCCGGTGTCAAGAAAGAACCTATCGGCCACTAGCTCTCTTCGAAGAGAGCCGTCGAAAAAATCGCGAACTCACAAAAAATAGACTGAATCCTGACAACACGGTGATTAGGCCCAGCACGGAGAATCCCCGAAGCACGTAGTTGTTTATGTTATCCCTACCCTTGAAATCCATCGTGTGGAGCATCCAAAGGAAGTCGAAAGCTCGCCAGTTGTCCGTCCGTACAGCTCCGACTTGACCGGTTTCCGCAGCAACGTAGACGCTGACATTATTCCCAAACGTTACTGCCCAGGCAGGTAAGGGCTTTTCGCGGTATTCGTGATGCTTGCTAACGTTATCGGCGGTTAGATAAGTTAATTCGGCCGGCTCGCTCGGGTTAGCAAGAGCCTGTTGGGCGATCCTGCCAGCCTCTGCCGAAGAGACTTCCGTCCTTACCGAGCCATCCTTGACGCTAACCAGAACGGTCGAAGGTTTCTCGTCATTCACATGCTCGACTGCGTAGAAATACTCGCCGAGCACTTCGATAATATAGATCTTTTCGATCCGGGTTACGCCGATCTTCGACTGCACCGTCTGGACGATCTGGTCGGGCGGGATGGAACCAGCCGGAATCGACATCTCGACGTGCTGGCGTGCCCTAAGATGATCGCCATGTATCTCGTTGAGATCGGTCCAGCTAAAATACAGCCCTCCGAGCGTCCACAAAATGAACTGGATACCGATAAAGACGCCAAGATAGCGGTGCACCCGACGGATGAAATGCTTGTAATTGAATCTTCTTGATCTGTTGGACATATGCCGTTCGTAGGAGTTTCTCGATGACGAATCATAGTACAAGGTCGGTTCGTCAGGGAAAAAATCTGAAATCGATTGTAGTCCATAGCCGACTTCAGGTCTTGACAGAACTTGAAAGGCGGGTTCATTATTAATCTGCGAATGCTGAAATGGGTCACATCGCTGTTGCTATTCATCGCCCTCACCGGTCAGGTCTGGGCGGGTGTCTGCGCCTGTTTTGACGACCATAATGATTCGCACAGCTGCTGCAAGCCGGACAAGAGCGGCAAAGATGCCCTCGCTGCCCCGCCTTGCTGTTCAGCGGATTGCGAATCGATCACGAGTTCGCAGATTCCTGGAAAGAACACCGATCGTGTTTCGCAGGATTCGTGGTCGAAGGAGATCGCACCGGAAGCGAAGTCAGCATTCCGGCCGACCCTCCCCCTCCCGGTTCGTTCCATAGAGCAGCACTCGAAGCTGCTAGGACATCGGCTTAAGCTGGCACGCCCTCCTAACGCGCTATATCTGCGCCACAATTCCTTTCTAATCTAGTTCCGACGTTTCGCGACGAAGTTGACGCGCATTCATTCGTGCGCGCTTTCGCGCGTATTTTCGCGCCTGAACGATTCGACAATTTTAAATCTTTTAAAGAGGAGACTTATTTGATGAAAAAGACGCTAGTAATTTCGTTACTTCTTTCCATTGCTGTTCTTGCCGCTGCTTGTGGAAGCACGGATACGGCCGGCAGCGGACCGGCCGCAACTGGTAAAGAGATCAAGAGCGGGACCGCCGGCAATAACCTGACGGCAACTCTTTCGAGCACGGACGGCGTGCTACGAAAAGGCAAGCAGACCGTGACACTAAAATTCGCCGACCAGTCGGGCAAGCCTGTCGACGTCGGCGCGGCTTCGCTGAATTTTCACATGCCGGCGATGGGTACGATGGCGGTGATGAACAACGCCGCGACCCTTACCACGACTGGCACTCCGGGGATCTATTCGGGTAGCGTCGATCTGGAAATGTCGGGCGAATGGCAGGCACAGATCGCGTATCAAGGCCCCGCTGGAAACGGGAAGGCAAACATACCCGTGACCGCTCAGTAGCAGGAATCACCGGCTATGATCAACTGGCTAATCGATTGGTCGATCAGGAATCGCGTCATCGTGATCGCAATCTATATTGCGATCGCGGCGGCGGGCTATTGGGCCGTGCTGCGGACGCCGATAGACGCGATCCCCGACCTTTCGGATAACCAGGTGATCGTGTTCACGGACTGGGCCGGGCGCTCGCCGAAGGAGGTCGAGGACCAGATAACCTATCCGCTGGTCACGAACCTTCAGGGGCTGCCGGGCGTGCGGACGGTGCGGGCTAGTTCGGCATTCAGCTTCTCGATGGTCAACGTGATCTTCGAGGATGACGTCGAGCTATACTGGGCTCGGACACGGATTCTCGAGCGCCTCAATCTTGTTCAAAGGCAGCTTCCGGAGGGCGTGACGCCCACACTCGGGCCCGATGCGTCCGGCCTTGGACAAGTTTTCTGGTACACGCTTGAGTCTGAACAGATGAGCCTGCGCGACCTTCGCACGCTGCAGGATTGGTTCGTTAGGTATCAGCTAAGTTCAACGCCCGGGATCGCTGAGGTCGCCAGCGTCGGCGGGTATGTTCAGCAGTATCAGATCGACGTCGATCCGAACAAGCTTCGAGCTTACAGTCTGCCGCTTTCTGCCGTGCTCGAGGCCGTAGATCGATCGAACAACAACGTCGGCGGCAACGTTGTCGAACAAGCGGGCGAATGGGCGGTAGTGCGCGGCATCGGTCTGATCGAATCGGTTGCCGACGTCGAGAATATAGTTGTTAGCTCAAGCGAAGGTACCCCGATCTACGTAAGGAACGTGGCCGAGGTAAAGCTCGGGAACGCTTTCCGCACCGGCTCGCTCGATAAGAATGGCAAAGAGGCTGTTGGCGGCGTCGTGATAATGCGGTACGGCGTCAGCGCTCTTGAAGCTATCGATGCCGTTAAGAAGAAGATCGAAGAGATCAAGCCGGGCCTACCCGAAGGCGTGTCGATCGTCCCCTTTTACGACCGCACGGAACTCATCAATCGCACCGCCGGCACTTTGAAATATGCACTTATAGAAGAGTTCATTCTCGTGACGCTCGTTAATCTGCTATTCCTCGCCCACTTCCGGTCGATATTTATTGTCACGATCCCACTCCCGCTCGCAGCCCTTATCTCGTTCCTCTTTATGTATTTCTGGGGCGTGACGTCGAACATCATGTCACTCGCAGGCATCGCCATTGCCGTCTCGGACCTCGTCGACTCAGGAATCGTGGTGACGGAAAACGCATATCGCGCGCTGGAGAAGGAAGGAGTGAGCCTCTCGAACCGAGAGCGCGTATGGGAGGTAGTTCGG
Organism: Pyrinomonadaceae bacterium; assembly: GCA_050250045.1. Lineage (GTDB taxonomy): Bacteria > Acidobacteriota > Blastocatellia > Pyrinomonadales > Pyrinomonadaceae > OLB17. Next base: position 12,682 of record JBFWPK010000037.1, read on the forward strand.
GAAGCAACGAAAACGATCGGCAGGCCGATATTCTCGTCGACGGCTATCATCATCCTCGCTTTCATTCCCGTGCTCGCTTTGACCGGCCAGGAAGGAAAGCTGTTTCAGCCGCTCGCGTTGACTAAGACGTTCGCTATGATCGCCGCGGCTTTCATGGCGATCACCTTGGTGCCGGTACTCTGCGGATTCTTGCTCAAGGGCAAATTGCGTCCCGAGGAAGCGAACCCGATAATGCGATTCCTTCGTCGCGTGTATAAGCCGCTGCTTGATAAGGCACTGCGGAACCGGCTCGCGACAGTCGCGATCGCGGCGCTTTTCTTCGCCGGCTCAATGCTGGTAACGACGCAAATCGGAAGCGAGTTCATGCCGCCGCTGAACGAGGGCGATCTGATGTACATGCCCGTCACTGATCCGGGTATTTCGCTTGATGAGGCGACGCGAGTGATGAGCAAGCAAAATCAGATCATTCAGTCTTTTCCGGAAGTCGCGTGGGCGGTCGGGAAGGCCGGACGAGCGGAAACCTCGACCGATCCGGCTCCGATCAACATGAATGAGACGGTCATCCATCTGAAGCCTGAAAGTGAGTGGCGGGCGGGTATGACCCGCGAAAAGCTCGTAGCCGAAATGGACGCGGCGCTGCGAATACCGGGTGTGACGAATATTTGGACGCAGCCGATCATCAATCGTATTGAGATGCTCGCGACCGGCATCAGGTCGCAGGTCGGCATCAAGATCTATGGAGACGATCTCGAAACACTCGAGGAAACCTCGCGTCAGATCGCTGAGGTTGTTCGACGCGTGCCTGGGGCGGCGGACGTTTATCCTGAGCAGATCGGCGGCGCTCCGTATTTGGACATCGACGTTGACCGCCAGGCGGCTGCCCGCTATGGGATCGACGTTGGTACGATCCAGGACGTGATCGAAAAAGGAATCGGCGAGTCGAATCTGACGGTCACGATCGAGGGCCGCAACCGCTTCCCTGTTAGAGTCCGCTATTCGCCCGAATTTCGGGGAACGCCGGACGCGATCGGCAGAATTCCGGTTACGACTTCCGCCGGGGCTTCGATCCCCCTTTCTCAACTTGCATCGATCCGAACGGTTGACGGCCCCGCGATGATCCAGAGCGAGAACGGGCTCTTGCGAGGGACTGTCTTGCTCAGCGTTCGCGGCCGCGACATCGGAACCTTCGTCGACGAGGCGGATGCAGCCATCAAGGATCAGATCAGGCTTCCAGCGGGATATTACTTTGCCTGGAGCGGCCAGTATGAGAATCAACAGCGGGCTCGCGCGAGGTTGTTGATCGTGGTGCCGATCGTCATCCTGATCATCTTCGCGACCTTGTATCTGACCTACAACTCATTCATCGAGGCCGCTCACGTACTTCTGGCAGTCCCGTTTGCGCTAACCGGGGGGTTCTACCTTATCTGGCTGCTCCAGTACAACTTCTCGGTGGCCGTCTGGGTCGGGTTCATCGCATTGTTCGGCGCCGCCGTTCAGACGACGATCGTTATGGTCGTGTATTTGGAAGAGGCGCTAAAGCGAAAGCAGGAGGAGCTGGGGATACTCGATCGTGAAACGCTGCTGGAAGCTGTCACCGAAGGGGCGCTGCTTCGGCTGCGTCCAAAGGTGATGACCGTGACAACGATCATCGCCGGTCTGCTGCCGATCATGTGGAGCACGGGTGCAGGATCTGAGGTGATGCGGCCGCTGGCGGCTCCGGTTTTTGGCGGAATGCTTTCAAGCCTGGTCCACGTCCTCATCGTTACGCCCGTGATCTTTTATTGGATCAGGCTTTGGGAACTTAAGAGAGAAGCACGGCTACACCTGGGTGATGAATGACACATGCCGAGGGTAAGAACTGAGATATTTATATGAAAAATTACGTGAATGAAAAATTAAAACAAACCACACTTTTAGTGGCCGTGTTGGCTGCCGTTTTCCTGGCCACTGATAGTGCCGACGCCCAGACTCGGAAGGCTGTCCGAAGTCAGTCGGCGAAGGTCGTGATCGGAAATTACGGGTACGAGCCGGCAAGCCTTCGACTGAAACGAGGCGTGCCCGCAAAGGTGACCTTTCTCCGCGTAAGCGAGTCGACATGTGCGACCGAGGTCGTGTTCGCCGAATACGGAATCCGTCGCGAGCTGCCGCTCAATCGGGCGGTTACGGTCAGTTTCACGCCTAGGAAGACCGGAGAATTTGCCTTCACTTGCGGGATGAATATGCACCGCGGCAAGCTCATCGTTTCATAGAGAGATGAACCTCCGCTACGTCATTGCTGGGATGTTTGCGTCCGTGGTTCTTGCCGCGGTGCCTTCTGTTGCTTTCGCACAACACCCGGCAGCCAGCACAGCTCTATCGTACACAAAATATCTGAATGAAAGAGACGGGCGGACTGTCGACGATCTAGTGAAAGCGGCCCTCGCAAACAATCTCGAAGTAATGGCGATGCGTAAGGAGGCCGAAGCGGGCGAAGCGCTCATTCGTCAGGCACGTCTCCGAGCTAACCCGAGTCTCGAGGTGAGCGGAACGCGCCAGATCGGCGGCATGGGCGATAACAGCGTGATGGTGCAAGGTGCGTTACCACTAGAACTCGGAGGCCGGCGGGCTGCGCGCATTAGTGTCGCTGAGAAGGAACTCGAGATCCGCCGGCAGGCGCTTGCAGAGTTGGAGAGGCAGCTTGCTGCGGACGTCCGTGCGAAGTTCGGTGAGGCTCTCGCGGCGATATTCAAGCTCAAGTTCACCGAGGATATTCTTGTGACGGCGGAGCAAAACGTTCAGCTCGTCT
>JBFWPK010000038.1:0-11069 GCA_050250045.1 Pyrinomonadaceae bacterium
AGTACCCGCTAGGCAAGCCTTCCTAAGCGCGGTACCATGACCCTTTTCTCCATCCGAAGTTCATCGCGAACACTGTACAGGTGTTAATGCCCTGCTTGCGCGGGTGTTAATACCCTCTTATCGATACAGCAGTTCCGATAGTCTAAGAGTAAAGGAACCATCCTTGAAGCTGGAGTAAACACCATGAAAGGAAATCAATTTATGACCTGGTTGATAGCACTATCAGTTGTTCTGTTCTTCTTTATTCAAGTCCAGGTTAACTCTGTGTCTGCCATTCTGATCGCCGGGATGATCGCGATCCCAACAATTTATGGCGGAGTGTTGTGGAAGTCGGTAACTAACCCGGACGAGATCAGGCTGGAACTGTCCTCAACGGAAAAACAAGGCTGATCTCCGCATACGATGTTCGACAAAAGGGGTTAAGGGAACTTGTGAACATAGCGAAGGGGGGAAGGTGCGATCATGGCGATCTCGAACAAACTACACAGATTAGCTGCTCATTGTCCAAATGGCTCTCCGTTTGTAAGCCTCTACTTAAATACGCAGGCAAATCAGCACGGTCGAGACGATTTCGATCGCTTCCTTCGGAAAGAACTCAGCACACGTGCGAAGTCTTTTGCTGAAGGTTCTCGAAACCGAGAAGTCTTTGAACGTATCGCTACCAGGATTACTGCCTTTCTGAAGGATCGTTTGGAGGTTGCGACAAACGGACTTGCTATATTCGCAAGCGGAGGGTCGAGCAGTCTATTTGAGGCTATCCAACTCGATGCGCCGATCGAGAAGAACACGATTCATGTTCTGGATCGGCCATTTCTTTATCCGTTAGCCCGAGTGATCGATCAGTATCCACGGTATGTTGCTCTCATTCTAGATGGAACGAGGGCCAGGCTATTCGTCTTCAGCCTTGGTAGAACAAAGCTAAAGGCGGAAATACCTAACGAATATGCTAATCAGACCGAATTGGGTGAAAGGGATTATTTCCAACACACGCGGCGTGGCGAAAACCAGCGAACACTGTTTCTAAAGAATGTGGTTGAGAGATTAGAGAGAGCTATAAATGACGAGCAAGCTGAGCACGTCGTCCTAGCCGGTGACGAGGTAATAATTCCTCCGTTGCAAAAACTCCTAAACCCAGAAATCGATGAAAAAGTGATCGATATCCTTCGGCTCGACATCAACACACCTGAACACGAGGTGCTTCGACTTACGATGCGATCGCTTAAGGAACACAACACACACTCGGATGCCGAAAAGGTTCGGGAAGTGCTAGACAGGTATTCATCCGGCGGGACCGCCGTCGTTGGGTTGAGGGACACGATCTATGCATTATCAGAGGGACAGGTTCAAGAATTACTGATAAGTGCGTCTGACGAGGAAATTCAGGTCGACCGGGAAACACTGGATCAGATACCTTCCGTGTACACGACCCCGAGTACGCTCGCTAAATATGCTTCGCGGACGCATTCGAGTGAGTTAGCAGCGGATCTACTGGTCGAGCTAGCTCTGAATACAAAGGCTGCAGTTACGTTCATAGAGGACCCTTTGTTGCTCAGAGACTTTGGAGGTGTTGCCGCATTGCTCAGGTATCGTGAATAGCCGATCGACTTTGAGGATCAAAGGCAGTCAGTCGAGGACGCGGCAGGAATAGAAGAACGTGAAGACGTTGAGGGAGGTAAGTTCATGGGAATCGGTACGATAACAGTTCTCCTTGTTGCTTGTGCAGTGCTAATGTTCGGTCTGGTCTGGATAGAGCTTTTCTTTGTGAATTCCGCACCAAGTAACAGACGGCAATCCACTGTTCTGGGCTTGAACGAGAAGTAATGCAATGGCATGGCCACTACATCGACTGGTATAGCCACTGCACAAATCTTCTTCGAGAAAAAGGGCATGAGGGCTAAGCAACGTCCTACTTCTTCTAGCAATTGTATCTCTCATGACGGATAGGATTTGTAAGAAGATCAGTAGGGGGTTGAGAGCTTCGAATAGATTCGGTTTCGCGATGATACGGTTGTCGGACTGGGAACCAGTCAACCGAAGCAAGGCTTCGTTTCCTCTTTCGCAAGCGGCCTGATCACGAATCTCGGCCACGTCCCTGCCAATCAGAACTCAGCCGCTGCTAGCCCAGGCAAATAAGAACTACGGACTCGCAAGTAGCGGCGCCGCGACGCGTGGTGAGATCGCCGCAACACTCCAAGAGGCCCAAGCAACACAAGAGACGCGGACATGACGCTGAAAAGAGGTTGAGCTACGAGGTCAGAGGATTTTGGAACAGATGGAATGAAGACCTATGAGTTTACGCCCGGAGGCTCTTCGATCGCCTGTACATCAGTTCCGATACGCACCAGCCAGGAACTCTTCGAATGGGCCAGAGACAAACAGCCGATCCGGGACGTCAACAAACGAATGGACAACGCGAAGTACCGTCGCACTCCAAAACAACAACACCGAAATCGTCGCCGACAAGAACGTGGAGGCTTTGGATGGTCTCTCCAGCTTCTTCGGGATTCTTCCTTGACATGGATCGAAGGCTAGAGGAGATGAAACCGAACTATTAATAATTCCGCAATTAATCGGTGTCGGCCACCGAGGCGAAGGCCAAAACGTGTCCGTCAAGGTCAAGGCTGTAGGCAAGCTATGTACCCACAGTCTCGAAAAAGGGCTAATCTCGCGAGCTCCGGCTGCGAGTGACCCCTGGCGGCGTCTACTACCAAATAGAGCTCCGAACGCGGTACGCCGCGCGCTTCCGAGGGATGCGTGATTTCATCCCCCAGCAACCGAACGACACTATCCTCGGGCATCAAACCAAGGATCACGCTTTCTCCGAGCGGGAACTCCATCATATCCGGAACATTCGGTCGGGTTTGATATCGAGGACAAATCCGTAGAAGTCTGTGCTCCATTGCTGATCGCCAATACTTCCATTTGATATTCCGCGTCCTTCGACAAGACAGGTTGGGCCAGATCGTTTCGATCGCTCTGACGAATGCCGAAAGCGTCTCGCAGTTCGTCTCGTTTGTAGTCAAAGGCCGGCGACCCTTCTGCTAAATTTATTGTCCGAAATGGTGACGGACGGTTATGATGCCCAAGGCAAGGAGTGCCATGACCTTAAGGCCGTCTAGGACAATGTATACGAAATGCATTGCCGAGAAGGGCGGTGCCGAGCCGCTTATCACTTGTTCCGCCCTCGCATCGAGCACGGGAAGCAGCCAAAGCGTCTCCACGCCTAGGATCAACAATACTAGACCTAGCAGAACGGTCTGGGTCAATGGGTTTGGGCGGCGCCACAAAAATGCAACGAACAGAAGTACGGCGCAGATGATCTCCATTTTGTTGAGGGCAAAGAAAACAAGTCTTCCGATGCCCAAACCAAGCGGGAGATCGATCCCCGGTGCCTGAAATTTTAGCGGTGCCTCCATGAACGAGATGGCAAGAACCATCCCGAACCATACGAACGGCACCGCGATCTTTACAACTCTCATCCTCGATCAATGTTACGGCAAAGATACCGGGCCTTCATCGGTCTTGCCCGGCGTCAGCATCAGTTTAAGCGCAAACCAGACAAATGCGACGGCTCCAACCGCGAAAACGGTGTCGCCGAACAGCCGCATCCACCGGAGGGTTTGCATCAGATCGGTCTGCATGAATTCAGGACTTCGCGCGTAACAGTATATCTCCGAGACTTATTGATACGTTTGCAGCAAGCGATTAGTCACATGTCACCTAAAAAGTACGTTCGGTGAATCGTGACATCTGCTAATGGGCAATGTCTCGATTCACCGAAGAATAATATGCCTGAAAAATTTGCTCCGGCATCTCAAACCGAGTTCGACGATCGAGCTAAACAGCCACGACTCTTTCCTCGAGAGCCACCGCAGCGGGGAACAGCACATTGTTCTCCAGATGAATATGCCGATGCAGATCCTTTTCCAGGTCTTCCAGTCCGGCATATAGAGCGGTGAAGCTCGGGCAAGCCCCCTCGGGTAACGTGTAATCGTTCGCGACTTCGCGCATAACTCTCAAACGCTCCCCGTCCTCTTCATGGTCGGCCATCATCATTCGGATCGGGTTTGCAACAGTTCCAAAGTGCGGAGTTGGAGCCGAAAGGTCTGCCTCGACGGCACCTTCAAGGCCACGAATATAAGGAAAAAGGACCACTTCTTCCTTCCGCATGTGCGGGATCAAGCTGTCGGCCAGAGCACTGAAGATCGTCTGGAGCTTGAACAGCTCGGGATGAAGATCGCCGTGACGAGTACACACTTTCTCCATCAACGGCCGAAGCCTTTCAACCTCTTCCGCGGTAAAGACGTGGTGTTTCGAAATAATGTGGTCGATCAGAACTGAGGCGGACTGCCGTTCGATCTCGTTGGAATCGTCTATTGATCTGGCGCCATCGAGCACGGCACCGACTTTATTCGCGACTAGCGCGAAATCCAGCCCGGCGTTTGAGCATGCTTCCTCAAGCGATTTCCTTCCGCCGCAGCAATAATCGATCTTGAATTCTTCAAAAACGCGGGTTGTAGCAGGGCTTTCCAGAGCGATCTCGCGAATGGTCTTGGTTGCGATTGTTGTTTGCATTATAAATATAAAACCTCCATACCTTCTGAGGTAAGGCTACGGGAAAAGATCGTTCGATTTAGTGACGTAAGTCACGCCATCGAAAAGTTTTCGAGACTATTCTGTTCCAGATATGAAATTGCGAATTCGCGGAAACTCAATACGGCTTCGTTTGACCAGGACGGAGGTTGAGCAGTTCGGAAACTCCGGTTTGGTCGCGGACGCTGTTGAGTTTGGCCAGGGTTGTGAGGCATTTCAGTACCGGTTGGAGGTTGGCTCGAACGGTGAGGCCGGCGCAAAGTTTGAGGGGAACTGTTTGACCGTGATCGTTCCAGGCGAAGATGCAGAGCACTGGACCGGTTCTGAGCAAGTCGGCCTGGAGTATCTGCAGCCAATATCCATGGACGTGAATCTTCGTATTCTTGTCGAGAAGGACTTTGCATGTCTCGCGGAACGTCCGAATGAGGATGATTCCGACGCCTTCCTAAACCCATTGGTGTTAGCTAAATGTTGATATGAAAGGGGCAGAACTTTAAGGCAAACGTCTTTTGAGGTAATATCATGGAAACACATGGAGCTAAGGCTCGCTTTTCCGGTCGTCGTCTTCAACACAAGAGGGACATCTGATGGCAGCTTCTCTTCCAGTCGAACCAGCGGGTAAGGTCAACTACAGACGTCCTGCGTACTTTGGAATCCTCGCCTCGGCGACTCTTACTGCCCTGGTCATTATAGGTTCGCGAAATCTTCAACACTTCGACTCGGCTCTGTTCGGATACACGATCGCCAGCATTGTGGCTTTGGGGGCAATAGTCTTCCGATACGCGATCTGGCTTCAGCGCCCCGCGACACGTACTTACTGGTTGCGGGGACTCCGCCTATTTCGTGATAGAAACAGGCTCGTCCAGAATACGGCGAGCGCCGCAGGGACAGTTGGCAAAAACCTGGTTGCGCAGCACTTTATTTTCAAACGCGGTTTCTCCCGCTGGTTCACCCACTTTCTTATAATGTGGGGCTGCATTCTGTCAGCTCTCATTACTTTCCCGCTGTCGTTCGGGTGGGTACATTTCCGGCTTGAGGGCGACCGCGGATATCGTGCGTACCTTTTCGGGTTTGCGATGCCGGGTGTGTTGGACGGGCGAAGTGTTCTTGCCTGGATACAGTTTCACGCACTCGACTTCACAGCCTTAATGGTGATCGCAGGATGTGCGATTGCTATCCAACGGCGGTTGAAAGATCGAGGTGCGATCGCCTATCAAACTTTCCTGCTTGATTTCACGCCCCATCTTTTGTTAATCGCGATCTCGGTATCCGGGCTTATGCTGACGGCCTCGAGCCTTTGGTTCGATGGCTATATGTATTACTTCATCGCTCTTCTTCATCAGGCGACGGTGATAATGACGCTGTTTTATCTGCCGTTCGGGAAGCTGTTTCATATCGTTCAGCGCCCGGCATCCATTGGGGTTGAGCTTTACCAAAGCCGCTCGCAGGAGATGGAGCAGGCAGTCTGTCCGCGGTGCGGAACAATGTTTGTGGGGCAGTTGTGGATCGATGATCTGAAGAATGTCGTGAAGGAACTGGGATTCGACTACCGGATGGAGAATGGCCATACGCTTCAAGACTATTGCCCGCGATGCAAGAGAATTATGCGCGGATTGGCCTACGCGAGTTTGCCGCAGGCCAAAGAGAAGGTATTTGTGGGTTCTAGAACGGAACAACAGATCTTGAATGAGCAAGGTTGAACATTTAGAAAGCATTGTTGAGAAATTCGGCCCGCATCTTCACGATGCTCCGTGGGGCGGCTGGCAAGGCGACCGCGAGATAGAGAAGGTGGTTCCAACGCATTGCCCTTATTGTGGGGTGCAATGTGGCATGAACCTTCTTGTTTCCGAAGACCACGTCGTCGGGTTCGAGCCCCGGTACGATTTCCCGGTCAACGAGGGTAAACTCTGCCCGAAGGGCGTTACCGCATACCTCCAGACTCATCACCCCGATCGGCTAATGCATCCGCTGATAAAGCGAAACGGCCATTTTGAAAGGGCGAGCTGGGACGAAGCTCTTGGTCTGGTTGTCGCGAAGTTCAAAGAAATCCAGGCGAAGTATGGTAAGGATGCCATCGGCATTTACTCCGGTTCTTCGCTGACGACTGAAAAAACGTATCTGATGGGAAAGTTCGCCAGAGCCGGCATGGGCACGCGATACATTGATTACAACGGGCGCCTTTGCATGGTTTCTGCTGCGGCTGGTAATAACAAAGCCTTCGGTATCGACCGGGCTGCCAATCCCTGGAGTGACATCCCCTTCGCCGAAGTATTGATCTTGGCCGGTGCGAACTGTGCCGAAACCTTTCCGGTACTCAACAAGTTCCTCTGGCAGCAGCGTGACAACGGCGGCCGATGGATCGTGGTAGATCCGCGGGAGACGCCAACGGCTCGTCAGGGAGATATTCATCTTCAGCTCAAACCCGGGACCGACGTCGCCGTCGCGAACGGGATGCTCAACGTTATCGTCCGCGAAGGATTGATCGACGAAGAGTTCATTCGTGATCGGACGAACGGATGGGACGACACACTTGCGACGGTCGAAAAGTTTACGCCCGACGTTGCCTCGCAGATCTCCGGCGTTCCGGCGGAAAAGATAGTACAAGCGGGCTTGCTCTACGGTCGGGCCGCGACCGGCATGATCATGCACGCACGCGGTATCGAGCATCACGTAAACGGCGTCGACAACGTCTTGTCGTACATCAATATCGTTCTTGCCACGGGAAAGATCGGCGGGCGCGGCCGCGGTTACGGGACGATCACGGGACAAGGTAACGGCCAGGGCGGACGTGAACACGGCCAGAAGGCCGATCAACTTCCGGGACAGCGACTGATAGCGGATCCTGAACATCGCAAGCACATCTGCAAGATCTGGGATCTGCCGGAAGATGAATTGCCGCACGCCGGTGTTTCCGTCGTCGAGATGTTCGACAGAATGCGAGAGGGCGAGATCAAGGGCTTTCTTTCGATCTGCAACAACGGCATGGTGAGCCTGCCTGACACAAATAATATCCGTCGTTCACTCGAAGGCCTTGAGTTCAACGTCAACATCGACTTCTTTATGAGCGAATCGTCGAGGTATGCCGATGTTGTTTTACCGGGTACTACTTGGGCCGAGGACGAAGGCGTGACTGCGAGCGCGGAGGGCCGGGTGTTGAAAGTGAACAAGGCTATCGATCCTCCGGGCGAAGCGAAAGAAGACTGGTGGATAATTCAGGAGATCGCTCGGCGGATGGGCCGCGGCAAGTATTTCCAGTTCAACAGTCCGCGGGAGATCTTCGAGGAACTGCGGGTCGCGTCGAAGGGCGGAAAGGCAGATTACTCCGGGATCACTTACGAAAAGATCGAGAAACAGACCGGTGTGTTTTGGCCATGTCCGTCTGAGGATCATCCGGGGACACCACGACTGTTTGAGAACAAGGAATTTTATCACGCGGACAAGAAGGCGAAGTTTCACGCGATCGAGTACAAGGGCGCGGACGAGAAACCAGATGACGAGTTTCCGCTGATACTTACGAGCGGCCGCGTAGTTTATCAGTATCTCTCGGGCAATCAGACGCGCAGGATCGGGTTTCTGGTGCAGCAGTGTCCCGAGCCGTACGTCGAGATCCATCCGGAGACGGCGATGAAGCTTAAGGTCAACGACGGGGAACGGGTGAAGGTTATCTCTCGTCGCGGCGAGGGCGTGTTTCCGGCCTTAGTCGTGCGAACGGTTCGGCCGGACACGATCTTCATTCCGTATCATTGGGGCGAGCAGCTTGCTGCAAATCAGCTAACGAATCCAAAGCTTGACCCGACATCGAAGATACCGGAATTCAAAGCGTGTGCTGCACGGATAGAGAAGATCCATTCGCGTGATCTGCCTATCCTCGGAAAAGGACGAAAGGGTGCGAGCTTGAGCGAAGTTCAGAAAGGGAAGTAGAAAGGGGAAAACTATGAAGGAGACAATGTTCATCGATCCGCAGCGGTGTATTGGCTGCCGTTCCTGTGTCGGGGCGTGCCGAGAGTGCGACACGCACAAAGGTTACTCGATGATTTTTGTCGACTACATAGACCGCGGCGAGACGACGGCAACTATGCCGACTGTATGCATGCACTGTACCGAGCCGACATGCGCCCTCGTTTGTCCTGCAGACGCTATCAAGCAGAACGAAGATGGAGTCGTGATGTCGGCTCTGAAGCCGCGATGCCTCGATTGCCGAAACTGCGTGAACGCATGCCCTTTTGGCGTACCGAAGTACAACTCAGCGATGCACCTGCAGATGAAGTGCGATATGTGTTTCGATCGAACGAGCGAAGGCTTGAAACCAATGTGTGCAAGCGTTTGTCCGACCGGTGCGATCACGTTTGGCACTTATGAAGAAGTCGTCCCGACGCGACGCACCAAACCTGTAAACGCTCACGTGTTCGGCAACCAGCACGTGGAGACGAAAGTCTATTTGATGCTGCCAACTGACGCGGACGAAGTAAAAGTTGATGGATGCGGTGTCTTCGAAGGGCGGATCGGAGTGGAACGTACACCCGCAGGGGAAGAATCCTGGATCGATACTCAGGTCGAAGAATCGGACAAGAGCAATGAATTCTAAGTATCTAAATGACGAAACGGTGAGATCGGTCCTTTCAGTGGACCGCGATTCGAACGAGATCTCTGGCGAAGCTGAAGTTCGCACCGCAACTGCTTCTTACCAGGAGGAGTTTCCTTATGAACGCGATGAAGAGTCCGAGGTCACGCGCCGGGAGTTTTGCAATTTCCTATTCCTCACATCGAGCGCGTTGTTTCTTGGTTCAGCCGGGTTTGCTGCAAAGCTCGCATACAACTCGACCTTCGAACACACGTTCGCACCGATGAAGATCGATGGGGCGGAAACATTGGCACCGGGGAATGCCCTCAACTTCGTCTATCCCAACGAGAACGACACGGCGATCCTGATCCGCTCCGCCGACGGCCAATACAATGCATTCGAGCAAAAATGTACTCACCTTACGTGTCCGGTATACTACGAGAAGGAGAACGATCGACTCGAGTGTCCGTGTCATGAGGGTGGTTTTGACGCGCGTACAGGTCAGGTTCTGTATGGACCGCCGCCGCGCCCGCTTCCAAGAGTTGATATCGAGGTCCGGCCGGATGGAGAGGTGTGGGCGGTCGGAAAAAAATTAACGGAAGGGCACGAAGCTTCCTAGAGAGCAACTATGAGGAGCAAGATTAAAGAAAAGCGACGCGGACCGTTGCAAGGCCGTACCGCAGTGTGGCAAGCCCGTCTCGCTTTGCTGATCCTTATAAATATCGCGCAGCTCTGGATTCTCTCGGCCACGATCGAGGCGGCACTGGCCGCGCACTATAAGCAACTATTGCCGCTGGTCATCGCGTCCGGTGTTTGCTGGTTGATCGCACTCACGATCTTTCTTTGGTGGAAGCCCGCCCCGAGACGTGCCGACGCACGCCCTTCTCGACTTAAATGAACCGTAAGATCATTGGGTTCGATTGCGACGATGAAGCTCACTGGCGGGCAAAGCTCGAATGCGGCCATTACCAGCATATGCGACACGATCCGCCATTGCGGGTTCGTGAATGGATACTGACCGAAACCGGCCGTTCCGAAAAGATCGGGATGGAGGTCGATTGCCGCAAGTGTGCCCAAGGAGCACCAAGGGATTTTGACACCTGATAACAACCCTGTCTTATGAGTTCAGCAATGCGCCCGGGTGCCTACCGAGCCCTCTTTCTTTCCACGACCGCCTTTGCAGTTTCCTTTGCCGTTTGGGGACTCATCGCAGCCCTTGCTCCGACATTCAGCAGTCTTTATGAACTCTCGGCCACTGAACGAAGCTTGCTGATCGCCGTTCCGGTTCTGCTGGGGTCGATCGGACGGCTGTTCGCAGGCATCCTTGCCGACAAATACGGTGGTCGCAACGTGTTCGCCGCGTTGCTTGTGTTCGCTGCGGTGCCCGCGATCGCGATCGGCTTCTCAACGAGTTTTACACAGCTTGTCATCTTCGGGTTGTTTCTAGGTGTTGCCGGTACGACTTTCCCCGTCGGTGTTGGTTTTACGTCACGATGGTTTCCGCCGGAGAAGCAGGGGACAGCTCTCGGCGTTTATGGGATGGGCAACATCGGACAATCGATCGCGGTTTTCCTCGCACCGGTCCTGGCGCTGCAGTTGGGAGATTGGCGAACCGTTTTCTTCATATTCGCCGGTGTCACGCTTTTATGGGGTGTGGTTTTCTACCTGTCGGCTGAGAACGATCGGACTACGGCACGCCCGAGATCGCTCGGCGAGAGTCTAAGTGTCCTGAGGACTTCAAAGACTGCGTGGGTCCTGTCGTTGTTTTACTTTCTGACGTTCGGGGGGTTCGTTGCTTTGGCATTGTATATGCCGACATTCTTGCGCGAGATCTTTTCTCTGACACCTACGGATGCGGGTGCACGTACGGCGGGTTTCGTGATTCTTGCAACTTTGATGCGCCCCGTTGGCGGCA
>JBFWPK010000039.1:0-10438 GCA_050250045.1 Pyrinomonadaceae bacterium
GTCTCCGATCACCTTGTCGCACACGTCAACCATCGTCTAAATAACCGCCCCCGCAAGACTTTAGGCTACAGAACACCAACCGAGGTCTTGTTTAACCAAAATGTTGCACTTATCACTTGAATCTAAGTGGATGATCTTTGAAAATTCAAGCTCAACTCATCCTCGCCGATCGAAGGATGTCGGAAAAGTCACGAACCTGCTGATTACCGAGCTCCAGCGGAGCAAAATGTTTATAGAAACGAATGAAGAAATAAGCGCCGAGCCCCGTAGGGGCGGCATCAAACCCAACCGGATCCGTGACATGCCGCTCCAGCTAGACCCGGAAACTCGTCAGGCCGCAAAACTCGCCCGATCCGCTTGATCCGCGTTCAAAACATCGGTAATCTCTGCGGCTCTGCTGAGTGTCCCACGGGTGTGGCGCACGCCGGTGTTGCAAATAAAGGGTTTAGCGGATTTTTGTGTATTTTTTTTTGTAATTCTCGTGGGACACTCCCCAAAAGACCGCTAACCCTTGTGTTTTCAATGGCCAATATGTTTAAACGCGGGTGGGACAGTAATGGGACACTTGGGACAGTCCAGCAAAGCTCGAATGTGAATCGGCAAACTTCTGTTGTACCGTCTTCTTCTCGTCAAGCATCAGAAACACGTCCAAAGCCTTTTTGCCCACGCAGATCGCCCTTAATTCTTGCGGACTTTTGCAAGAACTCCCGGGCGTTTTCAGATTCGACCCACTGCCGTTACAACACTTTGATGGAGTTTTGCAACTAAAAGGGGTAACATTTCAGTTTACGATTCAAACAAAAATGATCATAAGACGACCGTCATTTCTGCTGTACATCACTCTTATCGTTTTGACCTTTGCCGCGATCTCTCCGGCACAGAGGCCTTCGGCTACGCCGCGACAGGAAAAGCTTCTAAACGGCCTGAAGGTCCTTGTGTGGCACACGCCGGGGGCCGAAAAAGCAACGGTCAGGCTGAGGATACATGCCGGATCGTCGTTCGACCCGCAGGACAAAGAAGGCGTGATGCAGCTCCTTGCTGAGAGCTTTTTCCCGAACCCTGATTCTCGCAGCTTTTTCCGGGATGAACTCGGCGGAAGTTTCGATCTTATTTGTAATTACGACTACATTCAGATCAACGCGTCGGCGAGCAACGACAGCCTTCTTACGCTGCTTGACACCCTCGCGCAAGCCCTTGCAAATCCCGACCTGAGCAAAGAGGCAACGGCCTCGCTGAAAACCTCGCTCCTTGAGCGGATCAAGGACGCCGAGAAGGACGGGGCATACATAGCGGACCGGGCAATCGCGAAACGTCTGTTCGGTGCCTTTCCGTATGGCCGTCCGGGTTTGGGCACTACGCAATCGGTCGAAAAGATCGATTTTGCCGACCTGCGATTTGCACGGAATCGACTGCTGACGGCCGATAATGCAACTCTAGCGATCAGCGGCGACATCGATCGATCGCTTGCTTTGCGTGCGGCCCGCCGATATTTCGGCTCATGGGCAAAATCCGATAAGCGAGTGCCTTCGACATTTCGCCAGCCCGAGGCCCCGGATGCGGCTGTTGTTAAGGTCGAGATGCCTGGCCTTGCGAACTCAGAGGTCCGCTACGCTATCCGGGGCGAGTCACGCGCGAGTAAGGACTTCGCCGCGGCCGAGATCTTTGCTCGCGTTCTGAACGCACGGCTATCTGAAAGAGTTTCTGCCGCTTCCGGGTCGAACGCATCCGTCACTCATGATGCACACATTCTTCCGGGAGCGTTCGTATTCCGCTACCGGTCCGAACCATCGTCGCCGTTGCTTCTGTCCGCCGATAGTTCGAACGCGACTCCATTATCGTTCCACTCCCTTTTGGGCCGACCGATAACCGAGGCCGAGTTCGCGGCCGCGCGAGATCAGGTTCTCGCCGGACTTGGCAGCCGGAACGTGATGGACCAATGGCTTGACGTCGATACATTTCGGATCACGTCCGTTGCGGACGACACAAAGGCATTCCAGAACACGACACTAGCGGACGTGAATTCCCTTTCGACCCGGCTTACCCGCGAACCGCTAGCCGCCGCCGTTGTCACGGTACCTCCGGTTGCGGCGTCGAATACATCAAACTGAATGCAGCACCAGCGAACTGCCAGCGAGATAGCTCACGCAAACGCGGTCAGGACGATGTTCTCGGGCATCGCCTCGCGATACGACGTCCTCAATCACGTTCTCTCCGCCAACATCGACAAGTCGTGGCGGAGGCGGGTGAGAGAGATGATCGGCGTCACTCTGAACAAAGCCGACGCTATCGTGCTCGATGTTGCGTGCGGCACCGGCGACCTCGCGATCGAACTAAAGCAGGCCGCGAATGCACAGGTGATCGGGACGGACTTTTGCCGCCCGATGCTCACGCTTGCCGACGAGAAGACCGCCGCCAGATCCCTCGATATCCCGTATGTCGAAGCCGACGCCATGCAGCTTTCGTTTGCCGATGAAAGCTTCGACGCGGTCACGATCGCATTTGGCCTGAGAAACCTCTCGAACCTTCGCGACGGCCTGGCCGAGCTTCACCGTATTCTCAAACCGGGCGGACGCCTCGTCGTTCTCGAGTTCTCGTCACCGGCCGTTCCGGGCTTTAGAACGCTCTTCAACCTTTATTTTTCTCACATACTTCCCCGGATCGGGGGCATCGTCAGCGGCTCGCGCGGGGCTTATGAATACTTGCCGGACTCGGTCTCCAAGTTTCCGGGGCAAAAGGCCCTGGCGGCGATCATGCGGGAAACAGGTTTTGACGACGTTTCCTATCAAAACCTGACCGGCGGCATCGCGGCGATCCATTCAGGCAATCGCAAATGATCGCCACTGGTGTCCGAATTTGATCGATTCACTTGCGCGGATGTCGCCATGGCCTCGTTTGGTTATCTGCGGCCCGGCATTATAAAATTTCCCCTGCCCGGATCTATCGGATGAAACACAAGTTATTCAACCTCGCACGTCGGTTTGGGCTGATGCTGCTGGTCATCTGGACAGTCGTATCGCTGGTGACGCTTCTTATCGAGGTAGTGCCTGGCTCACCCGCGATGACGGTGCTGGGCGAAACCGCAACTGCCGAACAGATCGACAATTTCAACCAGAAACACGGCCTCGACCGCCCTGCGTTCTT
The DNA here is from genome assembly GCA_050250045.1 of Pyrinomonadaceae bacterium. Lineage (GTDB taxonomy): Bacteria > Acidobacteriota > Blastocatellia > Pyrinomonadales > Pyrinomonadaceae > OLB17. Next base: position 3,142 of record JBFWPK010000039.1, read on the forward strand.
TGTATCGTACTCGGCCGAGTCGGGGCTGGTTTGGAACGGCACCAATAACCGCTATTACGACTATTGGGCCGGCCTTCTTCATGGCGATCTCGGCACTTCGTTCCGCACCGACCGTCCCGTGCTCGACATGATCCTGGAGCGCTATCCCGCAACCATAAAACTCGCTATCGCGGCAATGCTGGTCGCCGTTGGAATAGCCATCCCGCTCGGTGTGCTGGCCGGACGGAACAAGAACGGGATAGTAGACAATTTTGCTTCGTTCGTTGCTTTGCTCGGCATTTCCCTGCCGACGTTCGTTATCGGGCCGTTCCTGGTTTACATCTTCGCCGTCCAGCTCGGATGGTTTTCGCCAACCGGGAGCCTGTACCCTGAGGACATTGTCCTGCCCGCCGTAACACTTGGGGCAGCCCTGTCAGCGATCCTGACGAGGATGGTGAGGTCGAGTGTCATCGAGGAGTTGGGCGAGGACTATGTGCGCACCGCCCGGGCGAAAGGACTCACCGAGCGGAAGGTCGTCTATAAGCACGTACTCAAAAATGGACTGATACCCGTCGTGACCATTCTCGGGCTTCAGCTCGGTGTTCTGCTCGCGGGCGCGATAATCACCGAGAAGATCTTCAGTTGGCAGGGCCTCGGGCTTCTGCTGCTCGAAGACGGTATTGCGAAACGCGATTACCGTCTTGTTCAGGGCTGCGTGCTGGTGATCAGCATTACATACATCATCGCAAACGCGCTGACCGACCTTGTATACCGCCGGCTCGACCCGAGGATCAGGCTTTCATGATCGTTTTGAGGTGCTGTGAATGCGGGCCGTAGTATACGGGACCGGGCCGCTTCTTAAAGAATGAATCGCTTAACCTACATAGGCATAACAATAGCGGCAGTCGTCATCCTGGCCGCCGTTTTCGCGCCGGTTTTCGCAACCCACGACGTGACCGAGCAGGACCTTTCCATCAGATTTGCTCCGCCCTCAGCGGAACATTGGTTCGGAACGGACGCTCTCGGGCGTGACATCTATTCTCGGATCGTGTTCGGCGCGCGTATCTCGCTGCTGGTCGGCATTACCGTCGTTTCCGTCTCGGGTGTTATTGGTATATTCATCGGCGCGATCGCTGGATTCTTCGGCGGCCCCGGTCGTGCGGGCCGGATCGTTGACTTTTTTTTTAACGGCTATCTGTTCAACGTTTTTCTGGCGTTTCCCGGCCTTCTGCTGGCAATTGCCCTGGTCGCTTTTCTCGGTGCCGGCCTCGGCAAGCTTATCCTCGCCCTGTGCATTATCGGCTGGGTCGGCTACGCCCGTGTGATGCGCGGACAGGTGTTGAAAGTTCGCGAATATGAGTTTGTCCAGGCCGCAAAGGCTCTCGGTGCCGGAAACATGCGGATCCTGTTCTCGCACATCATGCCCAACGCGATCCAGCCGATCATCGTCCAGGCGTCGCTCGGAATGGCCGGTGCCGTGCTGGCCGAAGCCTCACTCTCGTTCCTTGGTCTCGGCATTCCGCCGCCGGCCCCGAGTTGGGGAACGATGATCGAAGAGGCCCGTCAATACTTCGCGATAACGCCTCACGTCTTGTTTTTCCCCGGCATCGCGATCGCTCTTACAGTCCTGGCCTTCAATTTCATCGGCGACGGCCTGCGCGAATATCTCGACCCCAAACAAAGGACACGTTAAAACGGCAATGAACTTTCCACCCGTTCGGACCTTTCCGTTGGGAGACAACGCACTGACCATCGAATTCGGCAACGAAATATCGGTTCCCTTGAACCGCGCGGCCCTGCGACTAGCGGACCACTTCACGACGAACCCATTTCCCGGCTTCATCGAGGCTGTCCCCGCTATCGCGTCAACCACGATCTTTTTCCGATCGAGCGAGGTTATCCAATCTTGCAAGGTCCTAACCACAGCGTCTGATTTTGTCCGTGATCTTGCCGTCGCCTCGATCGAGAACCTGTCATTTGACGATGAGCCACCCGGGAATTTCATCACTGTCCCCGTCAGCTTTCGCGAGTCCGACGCTCTGGATCTGGCGGCTATCGCCGAACACAGCGGCTGCACTAAGGATGCGGTCATCGAGATTTTCCTCGCAAATGAGTATCGGGTCTTCATGATCGGCTTTCTGCCAGGCTTCCCGTACTTGGGTGTCGTAGACAAAAAGATCGCTATGCCGCGGCTGGCCAGGCCCCGCGCGTCAGTGCCAAAAGGGAGCGTGGCGATCGCCGGCCGCCAAGCCGGGATCTATCCATCGGACTCGCCCGGCGGCTGGCACATCATCGGACGCGTTGCGATAGATCTGTTTGACCCTGTCGTGCCTGTTCCTTCGTACTTTTCGGCAGGCGATCGTGTTCGTTTCACGCGAGCGTAGCGGCCGCCGGCAGATCTCTAATTTATAATGAGCTTGCTCATCCAAAAGGAAGGAATTTTCACATCCATCCAGGGCCTGGGACCTTTTGGCCTCCAGCGATACGGTGTAAACCCGCGAGGAGCGATGGACACGACGGCCGTCCGCATCATCAACCTGCTGCTCGGTAACGACGAAGGAGCACCAGTCCTGGAGTGTCATTTTCCCGGCCCTGAGATCATTTTTGAGCAATATCAGACGTTTGCTCTTGGCGGCGCCGATCTCGCCGCCGAACTAGACGGCGAATCGCTGACGAACTGGAAGCCGCACGTCGCCCCCGGATCAAGTACACTGAGGTTTCGTCGGCAAGCTTCGGGGAACCGATGTTATCTGGCAATACCGGGCGGCGTCAAAATGGCCTCAAAAGCCCCTACCAACGAATTTTCCACCGCCCCGCTGATCCGAGGCGAGCGACTGACCTCACTTTCCCCCGCAGCCCCAAAACTTCCACGTTTACCGGCCGCGTCAACAACGATCCTGCCCGCCTACAGCCGCTTTCCGATCGTCCGCGTAATCGCGGGGCCCGAGTTTTCGCGACTTTCGAATGAACAGGCGTCGTTGATCGAAACATCGGGCTTCACTATCACCAAGGAGGCAAACAGAATGGGATTTCGGCTGAACGGCCCCGCACTGATCCCCGACGACCGAACGGAACTCGTCTCCGCCGCCGTAACGTTCGGAACGATACAGCTCTTTCCGGACGGGCAACTCGTAATACTCATGGCCGAGCATCCGACGAGCGGCGGCTATCCGCGGCTTGCCCACGTCATCTCCGCTGACCTCCCGCTGGCTGCCCAGCTTGGAACGGGTGACAAGCTGGCCTTCAAGCTCATCGATATCGCCGAGGCCGAACGCATCGCCTCGCGGCTTGAAACTGATCTCAATAAGCTGAGGATCGGGCTCAGTTTCGGTCGGTATTGGTGAAGCTTCTGTGCTAACCTCTTCACCAGATTATGCTTTCCGTCGACCTCAACTGTGATATGGGCGAAAGCTTCGGCCCGTGGCAAATGGGCAACGACGCCGAGGTGATGAGGTACATATCCTCGGTCAACATCGCGTGCGGCTTCCACGCTGGCGACGCGTCCACAATCGTGCGGACGCTCGAACTTGCGATCGAGAACAAACTCGCGATCGGAGCCCATCCCGGTTATCCCGACCTCCAGGGTTTTGGACGCAGGAATATGTCTCTCTCGCCCGCCGAGGTCCACGACATCGTCCTCTATCAAGTCTCGGCTCTCCAGGGAATGTGCAAGGCCTACGGAACGCGGCTCAACCACGTAAAGCCGCACGGTGCCCTATACAATCAAGCCGCGATCGACAAAAAGTTATCGCGGTCGATAGCAGATGCGGTTCGCCGTCTCGACCCCTCGCTCGTCCTGTACGGGCTTTCCGGCAGCTATCTTATCAGCGAGGCGGCGGCGGCTGGCCTTCGAACCGCGTCCGAAGCGTTCGCCGATAGGTCGTACCAGTCGAACGGAATGCTGACGCCCAGATCGGAGCCGAACTCCATCATTGACGATCCGGAAATTGCCGCGGCCCGCGCAGTTCAAATCGTGACGGACGGAAAAGTTGACTCAGACGACGGCAGCGTCTCAATCACGGCCGATACGATCTGCGTTCATGGTGATGGCCCCCGCGCACGCGACTTCGTCATCGCCATATCAGCCGCCTTTCGGGATCATGGCATCGCGGTCAGAAGCGTATAAACGCGATTCGGGTTCACGGCGCTCAATTTCGCATTTGTTATGGGATCGGACCAAGCACTTGGCAAAAAGGGCCTTGTTCGCGGCCTGTCGCTTTTCGACGCCACGATGATAGTTGTCGGTTCAATGATCGGCAGCGGGATCTTCATCGTTTCGGCGGAAACAGCACGGCTTGTCGGCGCGCCCGGATGGCTTCTGCTCGCGTGGGTGCTTGCCGGAGCGATGACAATATCCGGTGCCATTTGCTTCAGCGAACTCGCTGCAAGCATGCCGAAGGCTGGCGGCCCGTTTGTTTTTCTCAGCGAAGCCTTTGGCCGTCCAGTCGGATTCCTGTACGGATGGTCGCAGTTCCTCATAGTCCAGAGCGGTACGATCGCCGCGGTCGCGGTCGCATTCGCCAACTTTTCCGGGATACTGTTCCCTCGTATCTCCGGGTCGAACTATCTGATCGAGCCCGTCATTTTCGGCTCATACGCCGTCAGTCTTTCGACCCAACAGGCACTTGCGATCGGGAGCATCGTTCTTTTGACGGTCCTGAACACCCGCGGCATTCACCTCGGAAAATGGATACAGAATACCTTCACCCTAACAAAGACCGCGGCACTGCTTGGCCTGGTGATCCTCGGATTGGTTTTCGGCTCTAACTCGGACGGTGCTCTCTTCTCCTCGGACATGTGGAACAGCGCCGCCAACGGATGGAGCCTTGAAGCGGCCCAACCCGCAGCCGCCGCACTGGGCCCGATCGCCGCCATCATCGTCTTTGGCAAGGCAATGACCGGCCCGCTTTTTTCTCAGTCGGCATGGGACAACATCACATTCACTGGAGCCGAGGTGCGTGACCCGGGCAGGAATTTACCCCGGGCCCTGATAATTGGATGCCTGATCGTCGTCGGACTGTACTTGCTGACAAACCTGGCCTATGTCGCGACCCTTTCCCTTCCGGAACTGCAAAACGCTCCGAACGGCCGCGTTGCCTCGGCGGTGATGGAGCAGGTGATGGGAACGCCTGGCGTTGTCCTCATCTCGATCGCACTTATGATATCGACTTTCGGCTGCAACAATGGGTTGATACTTTCGGGCGCCCGCGTCTCATACGCAATGGCGCGGGCCGGATATCTTTTTGCGCCCCTGGCACGCACCAACCGGCATCACGCGCCCGCCTACGCTCTTGCCGGGCAATGCATCTGGGCCTCGCTTCTCGTACTGCCTCGGACCGTGACCCTCGCCGACGGGCAGGAACCCCGATTTGGCAATGTTTACACGCAGCTATTAGAGTATATAGTGTCGGTAGATCTCGTTTCGGCCGCTCTTTCAGTTGCTGCGGTGATAGTACTTCGCCGCCGCCGGCCGGAACTTGATCGGCCGTATAAGGCCTTGGGCTATCCATTTACACCGGCCGTGTTCCTTGTGCTTTCAGGGTTTGTGACCTTTACACTTGTTGTTCTGGCACCCGGGACGGCCGGGATCGGATACCTGATCGCACTTACAGGGATACCGGTTTACATGATTTGGCGACAAAAAGGCGAGGGGCGGCCGGCAGTTTGACGCAAACTTATCTGCTGGCCTGGGCATCAGAAAGTCATCGTTGCGCACTTTAGAATGGTAAGTTTTGGAGCTCAAACATTTGTGGCGGCCTGTATTTTCGTGAGCGGCCTGGCACCTCTGGCCGCGGCACAGTCCGGGCGAAACACGGTCAAGCCGGACCCCGAGCGATCAAAGGGCGCGGTCGAGAACACAGTGGGCTACTCTGAGTCGCGGCCCGCAGCCAGGGCCCGGTCGATCCGCCCACGGGCCCAAATTTCAAAGGCGAACGACGATGCTCCAAAGGTTCCGCGTCCGCCGACCTCTTCCGACGAGAATGTCATCCGGATCGACACGGAACTGGTCACTGTCCCGGTCTCGGTTCTGGACAAAAACGGCCAATACGTCTCAGACCTTCAACAGGGCGATTTCACGATCTTCGAAGACGGCGTTGAACAGGAGATCGCCTACTTTGGAGTATCTGACAAACCGTTCACTGTCGTTCTTCTGCTCGATACAAGCCTATCCACGAACTACAAGATCGAAGAGATCCGGCGTGCCGCGATCGCGTTTGTCGGCCAGCTCAAATCGCAGGATGCCGTACTCGTTATCGAGTTCGACGGCAATGTAAATGTTTTGACAAACCTGACCCGCGACCGCCCGCGCATCTATAAGGCAATCGGCAAAGCGGATTTCGGTTACGGGACATCCCTTTATGACGCCGTCTATTATTCGCTCCGAAAAAAGCTCAGCAAAGTCGAAGGGCGCAAAGCGATCGTGCTCTTCACGGACGGCGTCGATACAACGTCTGAAGATGCCGGCTATGACACAACCTTGTCCGCCGCTGAAGAGGCCGATGTAACGGTGTTTCCTGTTTACTACAACACGATTGACTGGAACAAGAACTCGCCCGATCCGATCATCGTCAATCAGGTGGGAACCAGCGCGAAGGAGTATGCTCTCGGGCGAAGATACCTGACCGAACTTGCCGAATACACCGGCGGACGTGTTTTTGTTCCCGACACTACTCCAAACGGATTGACGGCGGCTTTCGAGGGCATTGCCGAAGAGCTGAGGCGGCAATACAATATCGGATACGTTCCGTCGGCCAGCGGTTCACCGGGACAGCGAAAGGAGATACGCGTTCGCGTCGACCGCCCCAACCTCAATGTTCGCGCCCGCGACAGCTACATCGTCGGCGCCGCCCGTACCCTACCGCCCGAACGCCCATAGGGGCCATTTCCAACGCCACACGGTAGCGCGAGCGGATCGATAAAGCTCCCCTCACCTTTCTTCTTCCGACTTTTTGCGTCGAAGATCCTTCTTTCATCCACGAAAAGCACGAAACAAATCGAAAAAAGCAAGAGAGTGCTAAAACGGTCTACAAACTTTGGTTGACCCGTTTTGGATCGATTTTCTTCTTTCGTGTTTTTCGTGGAAGGACCTTCTTTCATCCACGAAAAGCACGAAACAAATCAAAAAAGTGAGGGAGCTAATACAGTCAACAAGACATTTAAGCCACTCTCGCTCGGATGATCGGATCGAACGAGCGAAAGTGAAAAAGAGGCTGTTCAGAAATCTCTTTCCGAACAGCCTCTTTTGATCTTCGTCGGTCATTCAAGCGGCCGGGTTTTTCCTCGCCGGCCGCCTGACCGACTCATTTTCGCGGTTACG
>JBFWPK010000040.1:0-7174 GCA_050250045.1 Pyrinomonadaceae bacterium
AGGAGGTGCGGTCCGTCTCCCACATTCGAACCGCTCCATGTCACCCGTCTGTGCCGGACGGGTGAACCCCTTTATCGGCGGACCTCGCCGAAAATTCGCTTTTCAATCGTTCGATCTCTTTCCGTGCGACGATCGACTCGGCCGTTCTCTGCGCCTTTCTCATCCTTGCCAGCTGGTGCCGGCTGAACCGACCGCGCTTCGCGGCTTCCATCTTTGCCTTGTTGGCAGCCTTGACGTGATCCAGAGATCCCGGGTTCCCGGCTGTCGCCTTGAGCTCGAGCCGTGTTTCCTGCGACACGAAAGCCCAGTGCTTCGGGCACATCAGCACGCCGTCCTCGACCGTTTCCCGGCAATCGTACGCTCTGCATTTCGACATAAGATCCGTCACTAGAAAGGGATGTCGTCGTCGCTTGCCGGCGCTGCCGGCGTCGGGCCCGCAAAATCCGGAAGATCGCTCTCGTCGATCCCCGCGGCCGATTCCAACCGGCTCCCGTTGGCCCGCTCGTCGTAAGCGAACTTACAGGCCGGGATCACAAGCTCATCCATCTGCTCGTGAAGAAAGTTGTTCCAGGTGTCGAAAGACCAGCTCTCGTCGGCGTTCTGGACGATGTACGGGTATTCCTTGTTGAACTTGCCGTCGTGCATCCGGCTGACGTTTCGCTCTTCCTGTTCGGTGAGCGGCACGCCCTCTTTCAGCTTCTGAATGAGCAGCCGCGATAGCCATTTCTGTTCGTGCGCCGGCTGGACCCAGATCGGCTTCTTCGTGGCCGGGTCAAGGCCCTGCGAGAGCAGGAGTACTTTTTGCGGCCTGTCATTGAACTGGTTCTTTCCCCAAAACCCGACAAACCGCACGGTTCGCCCGAAATCGACGTTGACCAGGCAGTTCATCAGCTGTTGGAACGGCCGGTCTTTGGTGCTCACCCCGAGGACGAAGGTCCCTTGAGCTCCGGTGTCGATCGTGATGTTCCATCCCGAAAGCACGGTACCGTCCTGCAGCTTGTGAGTATGCCAGCGGATATCGTCGACGAAACCGGTGAGATGGTCGTAGGTCTTCGCGTAGAACTTGAATTCCTGGCCGGCCTTGTTGACGTTCGTAAACTCGCGATAGCCCTCGATCGGCTTGTCAGACGTCTGCCCGATCTTGCCGGCCCGAAGGTTCACGAAGATGCGGTGAACCGAGCTCGACTCTTCCGCCCCCGGATCGAACTCCGTATATTCCTGTGCTTGTTTTGTAGCTTCCATATTGACTAACCTCCTGAAATTCACTTCTCTAAGATCAACATCCTTGCTGCAACGAGTTCCGCGACGTTCTTTCGGACCGCATCCTCGTTCAGATCCGCGAGTGGCTTCTCTGACAAGCCGATGATCGCGTGCCAGCGGATCTGTTCGTCCTCGTCCCAATCGTTGGCCCGATAGACCTTCGCTATCAGGCGTCTTGCATCGCCGAGCGTCCGGGGTCTCCGCTCCGGGCGCTCTATTGGGTCTGGCATATCTCCCTGATCTCCGCATCCGGGCAATACCGCTCGCGGTCGACGCCGGCGAAGTCCTGCAGTGCCTTCTGAAAATGCACCGTGCCGAGATAGGCCTGCCGGGCCGCGGCGTTGGCCAATGCCCAGGTCTCGTTGTCCTCAGGGTTTGCGAGCGTCAACACGAGCCGGGCGAGGGCCGCGGCCGCATCATCGTCACCCGGCGGCAATGCACGGTTAACATCCGTCAGGATCTCCGCCTCAGGCGGCAATGGCTTTACTCTCGTCATTTCCGATCACCTCAATTCCAAAGAACTTCACTGGCTGGCGACGCACGATCGGCGGCCACTCTTTTCTTGCCGGCGGCAGGTCCAGCGAATAGTCCGGCGATCCTTCGATCGCCTTGATCTCGGCCTGCGCAATACGGATCCGCTTGTCGAGCATTCCCACGTAGATCTCGATCGCCTCTTTATGCTCCGGCCCGCAGCCCCTGCGTACGTACCGCTCGAACATGTCGGCCTGCCAGGCACATGCGAAGATCTCTTTTTCGAGCTTCTGGATCTGCGTAAGCTTCGGGTCCTCTTTTCCTTTGCCTTTCACTCGATCACCTCCGCCTCGAGCACATCGCGGCTTCGAAGCCTCTTCTGTGCGCTTGCGATAACGGCCGGCCCGTGCCGGTCCATTTCGCGACAGGCATTCCTCGCCTGGATCTTTGACCCGTGCCTTCGCCCCAGCGGGTAGCCGAAAAAGATGGCGCCGGTGAGTACCAGCCCTGCTCCTACCGCGATCATTGTGAAATCGATCATTTTCTCGCTCTCCAGTGGTCTAATCTTCGATCTCGGCAAGCTGACGCTTGACTATCTGTTCCAGGCGGCTGTTCGTGTCGGCCTCTCTGGCCAGGGCCGCGAGGATCGTGTGGCACTCGCTCTTGTCGAGATGCCGGTCTTTTAATGCGTCGACGATCATCGCCGTCGCGTCCGAATTGCTATGGATCTTCTTGAGCAGCTCGGCCGCGAGAGCGTCCGCCGACGGTTTGTCCGCGGCCGCATTGAGCCTTATGCCCTCGAGGTCGTCGATGTAAATGCTGACGGGTGCCCCGCCGCGGGCCGCGGCAAGAAAGAGGTGGCGAAAATGTGGGTAAGGGTCGTTCGAGTCGCCGTTCTTGATGCCATAAATGTATGACGGGTCACACGGGTATTCCTTCGAAATGGCCGATACGTGGTTTCTTAACACCATGTAGGTCTCATCTGATCTGTCGTATCGTCGCCGTGACATACGCTTACTAGAATTCTGCTCGTGCTTCCCTATTGAAAGGTTTTCCACAGGTGACTAACCTGTTTTCATGCCCGCTCTCCCCGGCGGTCTTTGAAATTACCTACCCGTAACGCTCGAGCCATTCGGCAGCGTCGGCCTGCTTTTCATCCTTCGGCAGCGATTCGCGCAAGCGTTGGCGATACCGAACTTCCGTCTCCCACACCTCGAACTCTTCGCCGATCGTCCGGCTGTCTGCATCGGCGTCGTAGACAACCGTCAATTCCCTTTCAATCCCGGCCCCTGCCGTCTTAGTCACTCGCGTTAGCGCGTTCACCTGAATTGCTCTCCAGTGTTTGTTAAGCTAAAGCTCGAATGCTTGTTCAAACGTAAAGCCCCGATCGAGACGAAGCTTCGCTGTTGTACGAGCCACCCCGAATCTTTTGCTCCATTGGGTTAGCGTGCGAACTTCGCCTTTGTACTCCAGCCGTATACAGTTCGAGCGGTTATTATTCTGCTCAACGTAGGTTGCCCAGCGACAGTTGTCAGGCGAATAGCCCTTTGAGTTATCAATTCTTTCCAACGTATGGAGTGGCCCCGGTCTTTCGCCTAGATCAGCGCGGAAGTTTTCGAAATCGTCCCAACGCTTGCAGATCGTAACGCCGCGAGCTCCATAGTGTTTGAAAGATCGGTTCTTGGGATTTTTGCAGCGTTGACGCATTGCGATCCAAATCCGATATAACCGACTACCCGTTGCTCGATGTGTTGCCATGTACCTCTTTAGCCATGAGCGGTTTGTGTTTTTATGTCTGCCTCAGCCGTGCTTCTCTGCACCGGTTACCGTTCTAGCTGTATGAGACTGTAACATTTTATGTCGCATCTGTCAACATGAAATGTTACATCGGTCGTAAAAAAATGAAAATTAGTGAGCCTAGCCTGCCAGAATCTCAGGAAATGGGATAACGACAGTGTTCATTGGAATTCGATAATAGGCACACATTTGGGCGAGCAGTTCATAAGAAACGCTTTCGCCTTTTTCGGCTCGATAAATTGTCTGACGGTCAACCCCCATCTCGTCGGCGATGGCCTGTTGGCTCTTTCCGATCAGTTTTCTTGCTTCGATTAGTTTGAAATGTAGGTAATGCCGTGAATCCATTTTTCAAGAATCTACTACCAACTGACGAGTTTGTCAACATTAAATGTATAAACAAGTATGTTGTAATGTCGCAACATTATTTGTTACAAGCAGATATTCAATGAAAACAATCGTTGGTGACGATCTTTGGCAAGATTTTGGAGCGTGGCTTAGAAGTAAGCGCGAAGAACTGAACCTGTCTCAGAGCGGGGCCGCTAACCGGGCCGGGATAGATCGACAGCAATGGTACCGGCTTGAGAACGGCTTGAGCGGAACCCGCCGGGACACGGTTATCGCGATTGCGAAGGCCTTGTCTTTGGATCCCGAGGAAGCGCTGGACCGCTCGGGATTCGGAACCGGGACCTTAACCGGGACCAAATTCATAATCGGCGATCACGCGTCCGTTAAACTCAGCGATCAGGACCTATCGCCCGAGGACCAGGAAGAGATCGCCGAGGAGCTTGCCCTGGCATACGAACTGATAATGGCCCGGCGGGCCGCAAAACGAAAGAAGAACGATGGATGAGGACCAACTGATAACCGAAGAACAGATCGCGGCCATACGCGCGATAATGGAACACCCGCTCGGATCGGACGAGGATTATGCTTCGCTGGCTGAGCTGGCAGAGGATGAGGATTCTTCGGCTTGATAGATGAGTTCGCCGTTGGCCGATATCGACTTAAGCCTGAGAGGCTTGCCAGTGGCCGCCAGAAGGTCGATCTTCCAATGAAACCGTTCGTCTTGAGGTTCATCCATTAAGTAAGGATGCAAGATTCAGAGAGTTAAGTGTTGTGGTATTGATCGCAAAAGGCAATCCGGAGATCTCGAAGGAAGACGGCTTTATTCGCGTAATCGTTACTGTATTTGGGGTTTCGATCGTGGGAATTCTAAATAAAGGTGATGAAGGTTTTGTGTTGAAGCACGATGTAGTGCTCACCCCGAATTCGGTCTTGACTGAAGATGAAGCTCGCGAGTTCGGGCTGGCAATGGCTCTTGAAAAGTGGCCCGAGTCTGATGGTTGGAGTTATCGGATCATTGTCCGGCCAACCGCCTATACGTTTGATTTTGGAACTGACGCTTAACAACAAATAACACAGCAGGCCGGGATACGCCCGGCGTACCTGATTGACAGATGAAACATCTCCTGCAGGGCCTTGAACGGTACGGCATAGGCCTCCGTACTCAGACCGAAGACGATTTTTGGCGGATCTGCCGCGAAGAGGATATCGAGGTCGTTTGGTCACGAAAACGCTTCGCCTTTTATTTCACCGTTCCCGAACAGGACCTCCGGGTTATCGTTCTCCCGTCCCGTCAGACCGGTGTCCAGCTGCTTTTCTCGATGTTTCACGAGCTCGGCCATCATCTGCTGCACGGCGGGGACGAGCCATGCGTCGCGTTCCGCGGCTTGAGCGATCGTAAATGCGAAGCCGAGGCCGACGCCGTGGCACTCCTGGCGATCCTTCCGCGGCACGAGCTGCACCGGATCGATCCCGAAGATCTGTTGCCCCGCAGCTTTGCCAAGAGAATACTCGCCGAACGGCAGCGGCTTGAGTTCTTGTACGATATTTAGCCATGAAACGCGTTTTTCTACTCGCCATTCTTCTGTTATTTACATCGTCTGGATCATTGCTCATTGCTCAAAGGCGTTCTTCGGTGAATGCTCCAAACCGAAACGTCCCATTTGATAAATCAATCACCAAGTTGCCAATTGGGTTTACGGGCATTGACGGAGACTTCCTGTTTCGCGAGCTTGAAAAGCGCAAAAAATCCCTCGTCAAACTTGAATTTGAGACCACCGCTCAGTTTGCTGCCCGTGTTCAACATATCGAAAACTCCCCGATAACACCCTTTTTGAACAAGGATAGTCTGATGGCGTTTGTTGTGGCCCCGAGTGGATTTAGTTCGTCGTATGACGCAGATCGGTCGATTTTGGTTTTCAGCATTTTGCTATCAGGAGCGTGCAGCCGATTTCCCTTGACTGAGAAGATCGTGGTGTCAAAGTATAAAAGCCAGAACGCATTCGGCGCCGAGCGAGAGGTCACAAAATACGAAGGCACTACCTTGAGCATTGGATGGGGGTATGATCAAAAACTCAAAACCACACCGTTCCTTGGAGGTAAAGAGTTGATTGGCCTCACCGCAAAACTGGAGCCTTCTGTGGCCGCTGTCCTTAAACCCAAGTTACGGGTTCTGGTCATAGGCAAACTCAAAAAACGCATGATAGACCAATGTCGGGAAGTTGTAGCTCCCACATTCCAGGTTCCGAAGGAATTAGACTTAACGCATCAACTTATTTCTTTCGTTGTCGACGAGATCTGGTTGTTTGATCCTGCTTCTGGGACAGTATACGACCGGATTGTAGAGTGATACCATCAGGGGGAAATCGAGGAATGAGTGATCAAAAGGAAGCAGTCTGTGACCCGGCGCTCTTACACTGAAGCGATCTCTAAATCAGTAAGCGTCCTTGATCAATATATCTACACGCACAAGAACGTGCTGCTCCGCCTCGAGCACCAAATGCTTCCGGCTGAGGCCCAGGAATACCATAGGGTCCTGAAATCGCTATGAGGCTTCTGGTCCTAGCAGGAGAGTTAAAAAATGCTAACCCTAATGGAGACTGCTCTAGTCACTATGGCCCAACGAAACGTCCATATTGATGCAGGCACACGCAATTTGATTGAACGGGATATGCTGCCCCGATGTTCTCGTGCGGCCCTTGACAGCATTTGCGCTTTTCGAAACTCGGCCGTCGGCCAAATTGCGGTCTCCGCGCGGGCGAGGATGAATTGGCAGAGGGCCGCGCAGGCAGCGCTACGCGCAACTCCGCTGTCCCAGTTGCGGAATCAGTGGAACAACGGCTCTCCTGGAATGAATATGCTCAGGGCTGCGTACAATAATGATTTCGCTGCCTTTGCAAGAGATGTCTTCAGCGAATAGTTTGTTCCTGTCGCGATCAGTTGTTTTCCTCTTAAATGATGCCGGAAACTACTAAAGCTAAGATCACATCAGCGGCTGGCGGCCGTACCTCAGAGGATCCCGCCTCAGGCTTCCCCGATCGCCTTCGCGCTGCGTTCGACCACGTCAGTAATGCCGAGATCGCCCGCCGTTGCGAGACGAGCGACTCGACCATAAAGGCATATTTCGAAGGACGGCTGCCGACGGCGGAAATGCTCTTGCGGATACACCGCACGACCGGCATCAACCTTCATTGGCTCCTCACCGGGAACGGGCCGCGGCGGGTCGATGGGCAGGATGAGAGGATATTTGCGGAAATGGAAGAGAAGGAGATCCGGGCGGCAGCGAAAGCATCAGGTCGAAGCT
>JBFWPK010000041.1:0-5344 GCA_050250045.1 Pyrinomonadaceae bacterium
CCGAAGCGGCTCACGACGCGGAAGAATATATCCCTACGCCGGAGGCGAAAAAGGCATACCACGACCTTGCCCGGTCGATCCATCCCGACCTCGCACTTGACGCGAACGAAAAGGAACGACGCCACGGACTGATGGCCGAGTTGAATCAGGCCTATTCATCCGGCGACCAGCAGAAGCTGGACAAGATGATCGAGGACCTTCGGCATAGCCCGGACACGATCAAAGGAGACTCGGTCGGCGACTCGCTCGTGCGCGCGATCAGGCAGATCTATCAGATAAACAAACGATTTCGTGAGCTTGATCGCGAAAAGGCCGACGCTGAGGCATCGGAACTATATGAGTTGAAGGTGAAGGCCGAGTCCGAATTGGCGGCGGGCCGGGACCTCTTGAAGCAGATGGCCGAACGCACGAAAACACATATCTTAAAGGCGTCTCGAAGGCTGGAGAATCTTCGGAGCGTCAACGCTGCACAGGAAGAATATGTGAAGGAAGAATTCGGAATGGATATATCAGACTTCCGGAAATGACCGGCGGCCTTCGACCGGCCGCACGATCCGTCTGCCATCGGCCCCGGCTTCACCGACGATCCCTACGATCTTGCCGATCACCTTGACCGAGTCGAGGTCGAAAAGCTGCGGTTCCGAACCGCAGCCCTCGAGACACACGAGTCCAAAATCCGAATCGTAAAAACCGCAGCTGATCTCGCCCGACGCGATCTCCGACAGGGCGACGAGATCACCACGCGCTATCGGTGCCTCCACCGCGATCGTCAGCGAGCCCTTCTTGATCCCGATCTGTTCGAGGTGGCCATTGTTGATCCAAATACCCTGATATCGGGTGAACGCAGCAAGCGAGGGAGGTATCTCAAGCGCCAGGTCGCCCGATTCGAGTTCCGAAAGGCTCTTCTTGCCCTTTTCAGATTCGTTTCGCTCCTGCAGTGACGTCTCGAACCTTGCAATGAGAACCTTGGCAAGCTCATTGCCCGAATAGGTCTTGGCCATCTGAACGGCCTCGGTCAATACTGAAAGAGCTGCCCTCAGATGGCCGATCCGTGCGAGTATTCGTGCTTCCGTAACCAGAGCTTCTGCTAAAAACCCCTTATTTTCTCCGTTTTTCAGTAGAGAAACGGCCGATTCGATCGTGACGAGCGCCTCGTCGAACCGCTTTGCATCAAGATAAATTCCGGCCTTCGTATCCCAAAGCAGGCCTTCGCGCGACATATCGCCTATCAACCGGAACACATCGATACCGCGATCGACCGCCGCGTGGGCCTCTTCAAAACGCCCAAGCGACTTAAAAACCAGGGCACGTTCATTCTCGATCGAACCGAGATACATCCATATCGAGGAACGCCCGGACCGGTAACGGCCCTCTTCGTAGCAGCGAAGCGCTTCCTCCAGCCGGCCGGTCTCTACAAGTCCGATGCCCGCATTGATATAGAAACTAGCTCCGATCCAGTCATCGGCCCACGTCCGAAAAACAGATCCGTAGCGATGGTAGATCTCGACATTCTCGGCATAACGCTCTTCGCTCACATTTATGAGCATTTCGTACATCACCGAAGCGAGCCGGTGGATGTTCGTCTCAGGTAATAGGCGGGCCTTTGCCGCAGCGAGCCACGTTCTCGACTCGGCGTATTCACCGGTTCGCGAGTAAGTGAGCGCAATATGGTTCTCACATTCGGCCGCCATTTCTTCATTCCCCTGAGATTCAAGATCGCCCAGGACGGCAGTGAGGATATCGCGGGCGCGCAACTGCGAACCCGGGATCTTTCGATAGTGTCCCTGGTAGCCGAGAAGGCTGGCAAATCGGAGGTGAAGTTCGGCCCTGAGTTGGAGCGGCAGGCCGCGTGAATCCGGCAAGAAATCGGGGGCCGCCCAGTCAACAGAAACTTCGCGCAACCCCTTTTCGAACTGACCGCAGCGCTCGAACCTCCAGAGGGTTCTGATCAGCTCCTGTGCCTTTGTGTTTGTGGCGTTTGTGGGGAAAGCGGCCATAACGAACAAAACACACGATTCTTGCTAGTATGTTCTGGATACAAAGTGTATCAGAAAACCCAAAAAAAGGAGAATTTTATGAAACTCGTAGCAACACTTTTCCTGGCGCTTTCCCTATTCACATCAGCGGCAATTGCAGACGACGGACACACCGGAACCGGCAACCGTGACGGCTGTACGATCAATTGTCCGCCGCCGTGCCCGGAAGGCTGCTTCACTTCCGGCGAGACTGGCGGCTTGGGCGCTGTTTCGGGCTCGACCGCTGAAACTCAGGAGGAACCGTCCTTTTTCGAGTTCTGGAGCGATCTGATAATCGATCTAGTAAGTTAGTAACAAAAACGCCGGAACGCCCTATACTCGCTAGCTTCGACCGGAAGTTTGGGCGTTTCGGACTTGAGCTCGTCAGCCCGCAGTACGATGGTCTTCGGTCGGGAAAGGTCAGTCTCCCTGCTTAGGACGGATTCGCGCACCGCCGACGCAACTTCCTGCCGTATAAGTTCACTTATCTGGCGGGCAAGTATTGTTGTGTCTTCACGTCCCCGGCCGATCGCGAGCTTTTCACCCTCGCCCGTCAGTAGCCAGTGAATGGAGTAGGGGGTTCGCTCTGCTATCGTCAACAAAACTCGGGTGTCCGGAAGCCGGCCATTAAGATAATTCTTTGCCGCCTGATAGGAGATATTCAATGCCCGTTGAATACGTGCGGGCTCAATCGTTCCGCATACTTCCGCGAAACGCTTACCAAATTGAACTTTTTCTATATCCGTCGCATTTTCGCTTGACATCGATTTCGCCATCGTGTAATTATTTTACACGGTCGTTGAAGAAGTGTAAATCTTAATTTCGCGAGTCATTAAAAAAGTATCGTCTTCGTTGCCGGCTGCTCCACGCAGTAGGCGCGAAAAAAGAGGGAAACGGTGTGGGAGACGTTTCCCTCTCTTATTTTAAATGGCCTGAGCGGCCGCAAACGCGGAAGACCAGGCCCACTGAAAGTTATAGCCGCCCAACCAACCGGTCACGTCGACGACTTCCCCGATAAAATAGAGCCCCTCTACCTTTTTTGATCCCATCGTCTTCGACGAAAGTTCATCGGTCGAAACGCCGCCGAGCGTGACCTCGGCTTTGTCGTACCCCTCGGTGTCGCGAAAGTGTACCTTCCAGCCGCTTAACTGCTCCGCCGCCGCGGCGATCTCAGCATCGTTGAGTGTGTTGAGCGGTCGTGAACGGCCATCCGGGTTGAAAAGCCTTTCGGCGGCCTTTGTGGGAATGTACTCAGCCAAGAGGTTATCCAACCTCTTTCGGCTGCCCCGGTTTCGGACAAAAAGGTCGCGGGCATTTCCGTCGGGCAAAAGGTCGATCGTGACGGGAGTTTCGCGGTGCCAGTAATTAGAAGCCTGAAGTATAGCGGGGCCCGAAAGTCCGCGGTGTGTGAACAAAATGTTCTCTCGAAACGAATCGCCGTCCACGCTGACCCGTGCGTCGATGGAAACGCCGGCGAGTTCGCGATAGGCCTTGCCCGAAAGCACAAGCGGGACGAGGGATGGCCGCGTCTCGACAATGTCTATCCCGAACTGCCGCGCAACGCGGTATCCGATGTCCGTCGCGCCGACCTTAGGGAACGAAAGTCCGCCAGAGGCGATGACCAGGCTCTCAGATACGAAGCTCCCTTGTGACGTGGATACAATGAAGTGCCCGTCCCGCGTTATCTTCTCGACGCTGCAGCTCGAGATCAGCCTTACATTGGAATCGCGGCATTCGGCCAGGAGCATTTCGACGATCTGTCTCGAGCTTCCGCGGCAGAAAAGCTGGCCGAGCTTCTTCTCGTAGAACTCAATGTTGTGCGCCTTGACCAGTCCGACAAAATCGTCCGGCGTGTATCGGGCGAGGGCGGATTTTGCGAAATGCGGATTCCGCGATACGAAGTTTTGGGCGGAAACTTCGCGGTTGGTAAAGTTGCAGCGGCCTCCGCCGGAGATGATGATCTTGCGGCCCGCTTCGGCATTCCGCTCGATCACCAAAACCCGCCGCCCGCGCTTTCCCGCCTCCGCCGCACAGAAGAGCCCGGCCGCTCCGCCGCCGATCACGATCGCGTCAAACTTCACTTACGGTCTTCGCCAGCCGCGACGTATCGCTCACTCAAGATTCCCAAATGATGACGGACATGCCCGGCCATAATGTACCCGAGGGCACGCGCCGAGACCGGAAAACCGCTGGCCGTCCCCATTCTCTTCCAATCAGCTTCGTCCAACACGCGAAGTTGTCGTACATTCGCACTTCTAAGCTCTGAAAACTCCGCGGCCAGATCGCCTATCGTTCGCTGGCCGGCATGAGAATTCTCGATGTAGCCGTCCTGTTCAAAACCCTCGATCGGGGTTGCATCTCCGCGGGCGATCCGGTGGAGGCGGTAGGCGAAATGGCGTTCCCCGTCTATCAGATGGCTGAATACCTCTTTTACGGTCCACTTGCCTTCGGCGTAGGCAAAGTTTCCGCGTTCATCGCCAAACGCATCGAAGACCGCTGTTACATCCTCCGCCTGTGATGCGAGAACGTCGACCAGTTCTGTTTCCGGAACCAGAGAAATGTACTTCGAATAATACTCGTTGAATTCGCCTTCGGCGGGTTTTTCGATCTTTAGCGGCTTCATTCCTGTCTGCATAAGCGATATATTACCAGAACAGCCAATTAACCATTTAGCGAAAAAGAGGAGTTCGTAATATGAAGAGGATCTTGATAGCTTTTGCCATTGTATCGGTGTCCGCGTTCGCGGCGTTAAAGTTCTCGGCCTATGCCGACGCCGGTGTCGAGGCCACCATTTTGCCGGACGAAAAGGCAATGAAGATGGTCGAGACCGGCACTTACAATTTCGATAAGGCCCACAGCTTTATCGGCTTTAAGGTAAGGCACATGGGCCTGATAGACGTGCCCGGGTTCTTTCGCGATTTCACAGGTACGGTCAACTTCAACTCTGCCGACCCGACAAGATCGAGCGTCGAATTCACTGCGAAAATGACAAGCGTGGATACCGGAGTCGCCGCACGCGATAGCCATCTGCGGAGCAAGGACTTCTTTGAAGTCGAGAAATTTCCCGAGATGACTTTCAAGAGCACCAGCGTGGCAAAGAAGGGAAAGGGTTGGATCGTGACGGGTGACCTTACGATGAAAGGCGTGACGAAGTCGGTCGCGATACCTTTCGAAGTCTCGGGCTGGCTTCCTGCAGGCGAGAGAAGTGCCGCGAAGATGGGCATCGCCGGCGAGACCACGATCAATCGGCGCGATTTCGGAGTGAATTACGGGAACGCCCTTCCGAGCGGGATCGCGGCCATATCAGACGAGGTGAAGGTCGTCCTGCA
>JBFWPK010000042.1:0-4504 GCA_050250045.1 Pyrinomonadaceae bacterium
CGAAGCCATCGTCTGCCCCGATAAATATTTGCGGATCACTTCTTTCTTGAACGCCAGATCATAACTCTTTCTCATGTACTCATTTTAAGAGATTTTTCCGTCCTGTTTCATTAGACCCTTCCACTCTCGGATCCATCCTCAGGCGAAGACGGATAAGAGAAGGAAAGAAGAAGAAAATCTCCAAACGGATCAGGATGAGATTCAACTCTCTCCTTCCCGCGCGAGCAGCTTCTCTTTTCTTTCCAAGCCCCAGCGGTAGCCCGTCATTTTCCCATCCTTTCCAACGACACGGTGGCACGGGATGACGACAGCAACCCGGTTGTTCGCACACGCCTGTGCGACCGCCCGGACCTTTTTTTTATCGCCAAGTTTTTCAGCGATCTGGCTGTATGTAACGGTTTCGCCGTATGGGATCTTTCGCAGCAGTTCCCACACCTTCATCTGAAAGGCCGTCGCCTGGATGTCCAGCGGCAGGTCGAGCCGTTTCGCTTCGCCGGAGAGATGTTTGAGAATTTCATCGACGAACCCTTTCAGCACTTTTGCGTCCTTGATGACCTCCGCGTTCGGATATTCCCGTCGAAGATTTTCTTCAAGGCTGGTATCATCATCCGCGAACGCCACGTTGCACAGCCCCTTGATAGTCCTAGCCACGAGTATCCGCCCAAGTTCGCAATCGGTGATCGAATAATTTATCGTTACCCCTTGCCCGCCTTTCTTGTAAGCGGCTGGCGTCATTCCCATGTTCTGCGATGCCTTCTCGTACAAACGGCTGCTCGAACCAAAACCGGCATCGTACATCGCCGCTGTCACATCGCCGCTCTCCCTTAACTCTGACTTGAACCGCTCCATCCGCTTTGCCTCCGAATATTTTTTCGGCGAAACGCCGATGATCTCCTTGAACCTCCGCTGAAGATGATACGGGCTTAGACCGACTGCATCCGCAAGGTCTTCGAGTGAATATGCGTCCTCCGACCGGAGCAGATCGCATACCTTCAATAGTTTTCCGATCTGCGGATCGGCCGCCTCGCCGTTTTTTGGTTTGCATCTCAGGCACGCCCGAAGGCCAAACTTTTCCGCATCATTCCACGTAGCAAAAAACTCGACATTCTCCCGCTTCGGTGTCCTTGCCCGGCACGACGGACGGCAGTAAATGCCCGTGGTTTTCACGCCCAGATAAAACGCACCGTCGAACCGTGCGTCATTTGCGTTTACTGCCTGCCAAAATACTTCTTCGTTCATGTTCACAAGTTTATTCCTTAGCGAAACTGAAATCTATCCGCTTCTTGCGGTAGAATTCGGACTATGGGAGCGATCATACTTTTCGACGGTGTCTGCAATTTCTGCAACGGTGCCGTCAACTGGGTTATCGAACGCGACAAGGCCGGATATTTCAAGTTCGCTGCCTTGCAGTCAGAGATCGGCCAGAAACTATTGGACAAGCACGGCATAGACCGGGCGGAGACAGACTCGATAGTTTTGGTCGAGGATGAGCGTGTGTATACATATTCTACGGCCCCATTGCGCGTTGCTAAACGATTGGCCGGCCCCTGGTCGTGGACATACGCTTTTATCATTGTTCCACGGCCGATCCGTGATCTTTTCTATAAACTCTTTGCGAGGAACCGATATCGGCTCTTTGGCAAACAGGACGCATGCATGATGCCGACACCGGAAATAAGAGCGCGTTTTCTCTAAATTCGGACGGTCGGACGCGAGCAAACAATGGGTTTTTCTCTCGAAACACTCGAATACGAACGGCTGCTTGAATTGGTAAGCCGCAATGCGCAGACGCCGATGGGCATCGAGCGGTTCGCCGGTTTGCGCCCGAAAACAAACCGGCTTGAGCTCGATGCCGACCTTGCCGCAATTACGGAAGCGATCCTGCTGAACGAGGAAAAACAGGTCACATGGTCGTTCAGCGGGCTTGAAGACCCGAGCGATGCGGCCGCGATATTGAGAATCAAGAACGCCACGCTCGAACCAAATTTACTGCTTGGCATCGCCCGGATATGCAATCAGGCTTTGTTCGTTCGCTCGTCGATCCAGCCTGAAAAACAAGCGGCCCCAACGCTGTGGTCAAAGGTCGAATCGATCCCGCCGACGCTGTTAGCCGCACTCGAAAAGATCAACACAAAACTCCTTCCCGGCGGCGAGATAGACGATTCTGCATCCCCCGAACTCGCCCGACTGCGCCGTGAGATATCGAACCAGCGGGCACGCCTGACCAAATCGCTCGAGTCGGTAATGCGGGCATCCGGCGACGCCATCCAGGACGAGATCGTCACCATGCGAAACGACCGCTTCGTCATCCCCGTCAAAGCCGATTTCCGCGGCAAGGTCGGCGGCGTGGCCCACGGTTTTTCATCGAGCGGCGCAACCGTTTTTGTCGAACCACTCGAAGCGATAGAAGCGAACAACGAACTCCAGAACCTGAAAGGAAAAGAAGACCGCGAGGTCGCCCGCATTCTTAACGACCTTACTGAACAGCTTCGCGAACAGCTCCCCGCCATCGAAACCGCCGTCGATGCGGTGGCTGAGCTCGATTTCATAAAAGCAAAGGTCGAGTTTGCTCGAAAATTCAACGCCATTGTCCCTGAGATTTCCGCCGATAACACCCTCGAACTGATCGACGCCCGACATCCTCTTTTGGAGGACAGTTTAAAAGTACAGCTATCAGCCACCAGCTATCAGCTATCAGCCCATGTCAGTAGCCCGCACGTTAGTAAGGGCTCAACCAGCGAAATAGTCCCGTCCAGCTTCACTCTCACCTCCGACCGGTCGGTCATGATCATCTCCGGAGCCAACGCGGGAGGGAAAACGGTCGTCCTGAAAACCGCTGGTTTGCTCAGCCTGATGGCCGTTTCCGGCCTTCCGGTTCCGGCAACGAGCGCGAAAGTTCCTTTCTACCGCTCTGTTCTCGCTGACATCGGCGATCATCAATCGCTCGCCGCGAACCTCTCAACTTTTAGCTCCCATATGTCGAACATCGCCGAAATGATGAGCGAGTGCGTCGCTCCTTCGCTCGTTCTTCTCGACGAAGCCGGCACCGGCACCGACCCGGAAGAAGGCTCGGCACTCGGTGTGGCGATCGTCGATCATTTTCGCCGGGCCTGTGGAGCTCACGTGATGGCCTCGACCCATTACCGGGGCCTCAAGATCTATGCCGCCAACGATCCAAATGTCGTAAACTCCTCGGTCGAGTTCGACGAAAGGACGCTTCAACCAACCTATCGACTGCTGATGGGATTGGCCGGTGCATCGTCCGGCATTCAGATCGCCAGCCGATTTGGCATCAAGCCCGAGGTGATCGAGAACGCGAGAGGGAATCTCGACATTTCCGCACAAGAGGCCGAGGCCTACCTGAGAAAACTTCAAACGGAAACTACGCGGGCTGAAGACCTCCGCATCGCACTCGAAGAAGAACGCGAGGCCGTTGCGATGAAATACGCGAACCTCGAGATCGAAGCCGGAAAAAAAGAGCGGATCCGGCAAAAAGAATTCGAACAAACGCTCGCCGAAACCGTCGATTCCTTCGACCGCCAGTCCAAAGCATTCATCAACTCCCTCGAAGACAAGGCCCTCAAGAACAAGCTCGAAAAAGAGCGCTCCGCGCGGAAGGCGGAACTGAACCGGGCAGTTGTGTCCAAAGTCGGCGGCACCGCACAGGCAGAAACACGACCGGTAGGGAGTGTGCCCTCCGATGGCAGTGTGATCGCGGTCGGCTCAAGTGTCATAACGTCCTTTGGCAATATCGGCACCGTCGAAAAAATGGATAAGGAGGTTGCCGAAGTCCTCGTCGGCGGCCTTCGACTTCGCGAGAAGATCGCCAACCTCCAACTCGCCGAAGCGGAAACACGACCGGTAGGGAGTGTGCCCCGTAACCGCGCGGCCCTTGCCATGCCGATCGACACCCGCGACGCAGCCTCAGAGCTCAATCTCATCGGCCGCACCACAGCCGAGGCCGAATACGAACTCGACCGCTTTATCGACGAAGCCTACCTCGCCGGACTTCCCCGCATCCGCATCATCCACGGCTTCGGCACCGGCGCATTGAAGAACTTCGTCCACCATACCCTAAAGAACCACGAACTGATCGACCGCTTCACCTTCGCCCCACCCGACCAGGGCGGAAACGGTGCGACTGTAGCCGAAATCAAGCTCTAATCCCGTTTACCGACTGGGAAGGCATGCCGACCCATTTGGCGGTAATTGTTCAGGAAGCAGAGGTTCGCGATGATCGCCGCATCCCGCTGTCCCACGTGTCCCAACCCTGTCCCACCGACGCATGGGACGTGTAACCCGTTGAAAGGAAATGACTCGTCCTGAAAAAAGTTGACGCTTCACGTATGGTAATCCTGAATGGGGTTTCCACTTTGATGTGACTCGTCCTGAAAAAAGTTGACACTTTTTGATGGTTTGTCCTCCTATAAGTTTACGTTTTTGGGATAATCCTAGAACTGGTTTACGATTGATGCCGGAGACGAAGCGGAAGCGAGCTCTGCTG
>JBFWPK010000043.1:0-2674 GCA_050250045.1 Pyrinomonadaceae bacterium
GACCGACGAAGCCAGCGGAAATTGTTATGGATCGTGCTGGCGATCAACTTTGGCTTCTTTGCGATTGAAATGACTACCGGGTTTATTTCCGGCTCGATGGGACTAATCGCCGATAGCCTCGACATGCTCGCTGATGCATTCGTATATGCCATTAGTCTGTTCGCAGTCGGTGGAACTCTCGCGAGAAAGCGGAATGTTGCAAGGCTTGCCGGATATTTCCAGATCACTCTAGCCGTCGTTGGCTTTATTGAGGTTGTACGAAGGTTCATAGGGGTTGAGGAACTTCCGGACTTTCTCACGATGATAATAGTCTCAACGTTGGCACTGGCGGCAAATGGCTTTTGTCTCTATTTGCTTCAAAAGTCGAAAAGCAAGGATGCCCACATGCAGGCGAGCACGATCTTTACTTCGAACGACGTGATCATCAATTTGGGCGTCATCACGGCGGGCATTTTGGTCAATCTGATCGGTTCAAACAAGCCCGACTTGATTATCGGGACAGTCGTGTTCGTTGTGGTTATACGCGGGGCAATTAAGATTCTACGACTAGGAAGATGAAACTAATTCGTATCGAAAAAGCACTGATGAACAATCCGGTCGATGCTTTCGTTCACGGGCACCATGAAGTGAGGGCAAGAAGGCGCTTGAGATCGGCGCCGGTCGCAGAGTCGGCACGGAGATAATCTTGAACGTTTCCGAGCCGATGAGATTCATGTGTTTGAGCTTTATCCAATAATGACCGACATCGGTCAGGGCTGGGTTTACCGAACCTTCCTAAAGCATCCGAACGAGAACCGATTTAGCGGGGATGCCTTTGTTACTGAGCTTGGAAAAAAGGGAATAGTGGTCGGGGACAATAGACAATTCTGGCTCTTGAACGACCTCATCATCGGCGTCGGAACTTTGGCTCAGAAAGACATAAATTAATGATTAACGCACTTATACGCTTCTCCATAGCACAAAAACTGGTAGTGCTCCTGCTCGTCGCAATAATGGCCGCCGCGGGTGCATACAGCCTGATAAATCTACCAATTGACGCCGTGCCTGATGTAACCAACGTTCAAGTTCAGGTTCTGACGAGTGCTCCGAGCCTCGCGCCGCTCGAGATCGAACGGCAGATCACGTTCCCCGTCGAAGTGGCAATGTCCGGGATTCCGGGCGTCGAAGAAATACGCTCGGTGTCGAAATTCGGCATTTCAAACGTCACAATCGTTTTCGAAGAATCAACCGATATCTATTTCGCACGCCAACTCATTCTCGAACGTATGGCGACCGCTCGGGAAAACATCCCGCCCGGTATAGGTGCGCCGGAGATGGGGCCGATCGCGACGGGTTTGGGCGAGATCTATCAATACGAAGTTCGTGCAGAACCGGGAAGCAACTACACCGCGACCGATCTCAGAACGATCCACGACTGGAATATTCGGCGTCAGTTGATGGGCGTTCCCGGCGTGACCGAAGTTAATTCCCACGGAGGTTATGGCAAACAGTACGAAGTCCGTCTCTCACCTGAAAAGCTGCAGTCGTATGGGTTAACCCTTCACGATGTCCACGAGGCGGTGACCGCAAATAACGGCACGGTCGGCGGCGGTTATATCCAGAAAGGCGCGGAGCAATATTTGTTGCGGGGCGTCGGTCTGATCGAAAAGATGGACGACATCACCAACGTCGTCGTCAAAACCGGCAAAGAAGGTGTACCGATCTTTGTCCGCGATCTGGGCGAAATTGTCGAGGGGCAAAGTATCAGACAAGGAGCAGCCTCGGCCAACGGTGAAGGCGAGATCGTTTCCGGCACTGCGATCATGTTGAAAGGCGAAAATTCTCGCGTAGTTTCCGAACGGATCAAAGAAAGAATTGACGAAATACGCAAGACGCTGCCTCAAGGCGTGACGATAGAGCCCTTTTATGACCGGACGGCTCTCGTCCAACGCGCGATCGCGACGGTGGAAACCAATCTGCTCGAGGGCGCGGCACTCGTGATCTTGGTTCTGCTGGTGCTGCTCGGAAATTGGCGGGGCGCTTTGCTGGTCGCGACGATAATTCCGCTCTCGATGCTTTTCGCGGCGATCCTGATGCGAATTTTCAACGTATCTGGAAACTTGATGAGCCTGGGGGCTTTGGACTTCGGATTGATCGTTGACGGCGCTGTTGTGATGGTCGAGAACGTTGTTCGTCGCAGAGCCGAAGCGCAGCACGAAGGATCGCGGGAGCCGCCGGAGCGAACGATTCTCGAGGCTTGTCTCGAAGTCGCGCGTCCCGTTGTCTTTGCCGTGGCAATTATCGGCATCGTATATTTGCCGATCCTCAGCCTTCGGGGCATCGAGGGGAAGATGTTCGTACCGATGGCTTTGACGGTCATCTTCGCTCTACTTGGTTCGCTGCTTTTATCGCTCACTTACGTCCCGGCGATGCTCGCGTTGATACTTCGCGGCAATGTTTCGGAGAAGGAAAGCTTTTTGATCCGTTGGGCGAAGCAGATCTACCGGCCCTCACTCGCGTTTGTGATGAAGTTCCGGGCACAAGTTCTTGCGATCGCTGTCGCTGCGGTACTCATTTCAGGCATAGCTTTCCCATATCTCGGCGGCGAATTTATTCCGCGTCTTGATGAAGGCGACATTCTGGTCGGAATGCAGCTTTTGCCCAGCGTGTCGCTCGAACAATCGATGGTTGCGAC
>JBFWPK010000043.1:2774-4335 GCA_050250045.1 Pyrinomonadaceae bacterium
CTCACCGCGCCAAACGGCCAGCGTGTGCCGCTCGCACAGGTAGCGGATATTTCCCTGGTCGAGGGAGCCGCACAGATCTCCCGCGAGGCTACGCGTCGAAGAATTGTAGTATCGACCAACATCCGTGACCGCGACATCGCGAGTTTCGTGGCCGAAGCGAAGAGTAAAATCGGAACGGAAGTGACCTTGCCGCCCGGATATTATTTGCAATGGGGCGGGGCCTTTGAAAATCTGGAGCGCGCGACCAATCGACTGTTGATCGTCGTACCGATCGCGCTATTCCTGATCTTTGTGATGCTGTTCTCCACCTTCGGGTCCGCAAAGCAAGCGTTGATGATCTATACCGGAATCCCCTTCGCGATCGTCGGCGGCGTTGTGGCGCTGGCTTTACGCGGAATGCCGTTCTCAATATCAGCGGGTGTTGGTTTTATCGCTCTATTTGGCGTCGCGGTATTGAACGGCGTCGTAATGGTCAGCTTCATCAACCATCTCCGGGAAGAAGGCAAGTCGGTGGTGGATGCGGTGAACGAAGGCGCGATGACACGCCTGCGTCCCGTTCTGATGACCGCCCTCGTCGCCAGTCTCGGCTTCATCCCGATGGCCCTTGCCACAAGCGCCGGGGCCGAAGTGCAACGACCGCTGGCCACCGTCGTCATCGGCGGGCTTATAACGTCGACCCTGCTCACGCTCCTGATATTGCCGACGCTCTACGCGTGGTTCGAAAAAGACGTGGAAGGCGAATTCACGGAGGATTAGAAAATGAAACTAATTATCGCGATTGTGCGGCCGTTCACAGTGGAAAAGATCGTAACGGCGTTCGAACAGATCGAAGGCTTTCCCGGAATGACGCTGAGCGACTCAGAAGGATTTGGGCAAAGATTGTTGACGACGACTTACGACGCTCTCGATCCTTTCAAACCGAACAAACGGATCGAGATCGGGGCAGATGACGAGATGGTTGACCGCATTGTTGCGGCGATCCGGGAGAACGCACACACCGGCAAGAAGGGTGACGGGATCATTCTCGTGATTCCTCTCGATAAGGCTGTGCTGATCTGACAGTCGCTGGACATGAGTTTAGCTTTTTCATTTTCGTCCAACTTGTTTTGGTTAGGGGCCATGGTTGCGGTCTCTTTGACTGTGATTATTCTCTTGATTGCCAAGTTCGGGTTGAAGCGGCACAAATTCAAAACGGCCGATCTAAAAGCGGCGGGGCTCAACCATCAGCAGAGGCGTGAGTGGCGGGCGGCATTTAGACGAAAACATAGGATCCATAAGCGCCGCCGCTGACTGTAAAAGAATCTGTACCAAGCAAGAGTTCACCAAGATATATGGGACAAGGACATACGCATCAAGTATCTGCTTCCGCCAAGAACAAGAAACCCCTTACGATAGTTTTCTTTTTAACGCTGACCTATCTGATCGTCGAGGTGATCGGCGGATTGTGGACGGGAAGTCTGGCGTTGCTTGCCGATGCGGGGCACATGCTAACCGATGTCGCCGGCGTGGGCCTCGCTCTCCTGGCTATTTGGTTTGCCGAAAAGCCCGCCTCGCCGGAGAG
>JBFWPK010000044.1:0-3242 GCA_050250045.1 Pyrinomonadaceae bacterium
GCTGGATCGGCGCTCTGGAACGCTGGGCTTCGCCGACCATCCGGACGATCTGGGCGAGCAGCGTGTCGCTGCCCACCTTCTCGGCGTTCATCGTGAACGAGCGCCGGCCATTGATCGTCCCCCCGATAACGCTGTCCCCTGACGTTTTCTCCACCGGGATCGATTCACCGGTCACCATTGATTCGTCGATCGACGTCTCGCCTTGGATGATGCGACCGTCGGTCGGGATCTTTTCGTTCGCTTTTACTCTCAGAGTCGCGCCGATCTGCACATCCTTCAACGGGATCTCCGACTCACCACCGTCATCGAACACTACCGTAGCCGTATCGGGTGCGAGACCCAAAAGCTCCTTTATCGCGCTCGACGTCTGGCTTCGAGCTCTCAGCTCCAGCACTTGCCCGAGCAGCACGAGCGTCGTGATGACCGCCGCCGCTTCGAAGTAAGCCGGGATCAACCCTGTATGCAGCCCGCGCATGGAGGCCGGAAAAAGATCTGGAAGGAACAGCGCGAAGAGGCTGAAAAGATACGCGGCCCCGGTTCCGATCGCGATCAAGGTGAACATGTTGGGGCTGACATTTTTCACCGAGGCCCACGCCCGCTGAAAGAATGGAAACCCTCCCCAAAGAACGACCGGCGTCGCCAAAACAAACTGTATCCAAATGGAAATGTTCGGCGGGACGGTCTCGTGAAAGTTCGGCAGCATCTCCGCCATCGCGAGGGCGAAAACGGGAGCGGTCAGCACCGCCGATATCCAGAATCGCCGCTTCATATCCAGGTATTCGGGGTCGGGGGCGTCGTCGAGGGTCATCACCTTCGGCTCGAGAGCCATGCCGCAAATGGGACAGCTCCCCGGCCCGATCTGCACGATCTCCGGGTGCATCGGGCAGGTGTACTCCACGCCGTGGCTTTCGGCGTCGAGCGTCTCTTCGTTTCTCTTTTCGAGGAACCTTGCTGGATTTTGTTTGAATTTATTCAAGCACCCTGTCGAGCAGAAATAATAAGTTTCGCCGTCGAAGTCGTGCTTTCCGGCCGCGGTTGCACTAGCGACCGACATGCCGCAAACGGGATCGACAAATTCGCCGCTCGGTGCCGCTTTCATTTGACCGTGCGAAACGGTTTCAAGGCCTCGTTCGCGGTAAATATTGGCCGGCGTCGGGGCAGCAGCTTCCGAACCGCCTTCGATCTTTGATACGTATTTGTCCCTGCACCCGACCGCACAGAAATAAACCGTTTCGCCAGCTTCGGATTCGTACTTCGCCGCGGCGGTTTCCGGTTTTACCCTCATGCCGCAGATCGGATCGACAAACGTATCGTCCGTTTCCGTAGTTTTCTCGGTAGTCATATTTGCGCCTGCCTAGTACTTCATATCAGCGTGCCTTTAGCCAAGCCGCCCTCAACAGAAAGCTACCGTTCGTGACAACTCTGTCGCCAACCTGTAGGCCTTCTTGAACCATTCGGCGACCATCCACTTCGGGTCCGAGACGCACAGACCGTAGTGCGAATACTACCGGATCCTCCGTAGGCACGAATACGACGTCCTGATCGCCGATCCTCTGCACGGCCGCCGCGGGAATTACCGGGGATGTGCGCTCAGCGTCGCCGAGTGCCCCGAAGGCCGCCTTAACATACATTCCTATCTTCAGTGCCTGGCCAGGGTTTGCTAGGTCGATCCGCACTTTTCCAGTACGAGTGGCGTTGTCGAATTGTGGGTCGATATAGGTGATCTGCCCGCGGAAAATGCTGTCGGGGAACGCGTCGGACGTAACGCTCGCGCCGCTGCCGACGCGGAGCCTTGCAACGTCACGTTCGAAGACCTGGGCGATGACCCAAACGCTTGATAGGTCGGTGATCCGCAAAAGCTCTTTGCTTGCGTCAACCACCTCACCCGCATTTACCGCCCGGCTTGTGACTGTCCCTGAGATGGGCGCGGGAACGAGAAGTTCCGAGCTAATCTGCGACGCCGAGCGAAGCGAATCAACCCTGGCGGACGGCATTCCGTATAGGATCAGTCTTTGACGCGTTGAAGCTAGCTCCGTTTCGGCGGTGCGAAGTTTATTCAGCGACTCCTCGCTCGCTGCCCGAACCTCGGGGCTGATGGGCAGCAGACGTTGTGCACGCGCTTCACGCTGCCGAGCTTCTTCCAACTCAGCTTCAGCCGTTCGAAGTTTGGTGGTGTCCTGTTCGAGTTCCTCACGGCTGGCCGCGCCGATTCGGATCAGCCTCGTCGTTCTCTCATAACGATTTCGGAATTCCGCCACGGCCGCCTCAGCCGCCTTTCGTTGCCGGGCCGCTTGTTCCACCTCTCCGCGGCCGGGTTGATTGATCTCGACGAGGCGCAGCGAGCGTTCGTAGTTACGCCGTGCATTCTCCACCTCTGTTCTTAACGCTATGTACCGGGACTGAGTTTGTGCAAATTCGTCGCTGAATATGACCGCGATGGTCTGGCCGGCCCGAACAGTCTCTCCAAGTTCCGGCAAGCCCCGGCGGACGATGCCGCCAACTAGCGACACGGCCGGCGTTTGCTTGTATGCGTTTGCTTCGACGACTCCGGTGGCCGCGACGGTTTCGCTTTCGGTCGAAAGTTGCTCGCCTACTGTTTCGATGGCGAGGCCGGCGTTTTCGACCTCGGTCGCTGAGAGCGTTATCGTTTGGTCGACGAATTGATTGCCGCTAGAGTCGGACGTGTCCGACATAGACATCGTCGGAGCGGGTACTGGTCGTCCAGCGTCGCCGGATCGTGTGAAATACCAGACGAGCAACGCAACCACGGCGACTGATGCCACGCCCGCACCGATCGCGACGATCACCATCTTTCGCTTTCGCGCATGTCTCACACCTTCGTCGTTGAACTTCTCAACTTCGAGCGACGGGGTTGGGTTCTCTTCCATTCTTATTTGGCCTCCTGAAGGACTGGCGCGCCGCCTGCCGTAATCGGTTTATGCTCGCGCGCCGGAGGTAGGAACGCGAGTATCGCTGCCAGCAAAAGTACGATCACGGCGAGAAGCACCTCGAACCTGACATTTCGGAACAGCTGCGGCTCGCCCGCGTCTGCTGCTGCTCCGGACTCGGCGGAGATCATGGGCCCAAGGATGAAGGCGTTGATACCGCCCAGGAAGATCATCACACCTGATATCGTTACTTTGGCCAGGAGCACCAACCCATACGTGGTCTCGACAAGCGCTGAAGGATTCTCGACGTGAATCCACGTGTTGTACAACCCGGTGATCGCGAGTAGGACGGTA
>JBFWPK010000045.1:0-3135 GCA_050250045.1 Pyrinomonadaceae bacterium
CGATATCAGGTGTGATGATCGTCCTTGGCGGCATCAACACCTTCTTACTTCGACCTCGGCTAGTCGCCGAATCCGGGGCGCTCGCCGATGCGGGCGAGACGCGGCTGTTCAGTAGTGTGAGATTCGAGATGCTGCTAGCGATAATCGTTCTTTTGCTTGCGGCGATACTCGCGTTCCTACCTCCGGCCCGCGAACATAAGCCGATCTCCGCCAGCAAAGAGCCGGGCGTTCAGGAGGCCAGATAAGAATGGAAGAGAATACATCACCGACAGGAGAGATCGAGAAGATCGACGCCGAGTCCGCAATGCAGGCCCGAAAGCAAAAGATGGTGATCGTCGCGATCGGTGCGGGCGTGGCATCAGTCGCCGTGGTTGCGTTGCTCGTCTGGTATTTCACACGATCCGGCAACGCTGGACGACCAGTACCCGCTCCGACGATGTCTATGTCGGACACGTCCGACTCTAGCGGCAATCAATTCGTCGACCAAACGATAACGCTCTCGGCTACCGAGGTCGAGAATGCCGGCCTCGCCATCGAAACAGTAGGCGAGCAACTTGCGACCGAAAGCGAAACCGTCGCTGCCACCGGGGTCGTCGAAGCGAACGCATACAAGCAAACGCCTGCGGTGTCATTGGTAGGCGGTATCGTGCGCAGAGGTCTGCCGGAACTTGGAGAGAGTGTTCGGGCCGGCCAGACCATCGCGGTCATATTCAGCGACGAGTTTGCACAAACACAGTCCCGGTACATAGCGTTAAGAACAGAGGTGGAGAATGCACGGCGTAACTACGAACGCTCGCTGCGCCTCGTCGAGATCAATCAACCCGGCCGCGGAGAGGTGGAACAAGCGGCCCGGCAACGAAAGGCGGCTGAGGCGGCCGTGGCGGAATTCCGAAATCGTTATGACAGAACGACGAGGCTGATCCGAATCGGCGCGGCCAGCCGTGAGGAACTCGAACAGGACACCACCAAACTTCGAACGGCTGAAGCTGAGTTGGAAGAAGCTCGGCAGCGTGAAGCTCGTGCGCAACGTCTGCTGCCTATCAGCCCCGAGGTCCGCGCAGCGAGCGAGGAGTCGCTAAATAAACTTCGCACTGCCGAAACGGAGCTTGCTTCAACGCGTCAGAGACTGATCCTCTACGGAATGCCGTCTGCCAGGCTTGACTCGCTTCGCTCGGCGTCGCAGATCAGCTCGGAACTTCTCGTTCCGGCGCCCATTTCAGGGACAGTCACAAGCCGGGCGGTAAATGCGGGTGAGGTGGTTGACGCAAGCAAGGAGCTTTTGCGGATCACCGATCTATCGAGCGTTTGGGTCATTGCCCAGGTCTTCGAACGTGACGTTGCAAGGCTCCGCGTCGGCAGCGGTGCGAGTGTCACATCCGACGCGTTCCCCGACAACATCTTCCGCGGGCAGATCACCTATATCGACCCACAATTCGACAACGCCACTCGTACCGGAAAAGTGCGGATCGAGCTAGCAAACCCGGGCCAGGCACTGAAGATAGGAATGTATGTTAAAGCCGCCTTCGGGGCACTCGGCGACGCTGAACGCACATCTCCGGTAATTCCCGCCGCGGCCGTGCAGAGGATCGGCGATCAGGACGTAGTATTCGTGCCTACGGAGGATCCGGTTGTGTTCGCACTACGGTCTGTCCGGCTCGGGCCCGAAGTGGATGGTCGCCGAATTGTTCAAGAAGGCCTGCAGGTTGGCGACAGAGTTGTCACGAACGGTAGCTTTCTGTTGAGGGCGGCCTGGCTAAAGGCACGCTGATATAAAGTACTGGGCAGGAGCAAATATGACTACCGAGAAAACTACGGAAACGACCGGTATGTTTGTCGATCCGATCTGCGGCATGACGGTAAAACCGGAAACCGCCGCGGCGAAGTACGAATCCGAAGCTGGAGAAACGGTTTATTTCTGTGCGGTCGGGTGCAGGGACAAATACGTATCAAAGATCGAAGGCGGTTCGGAAGCTGCTGCCCCGACGCCGGCCAATATTTACCCCGAACGAGGCGTTGAAACCGTTTCACACGGCCAAATGAAAGCGGCACCGAGCGGCGAATTTGTCGATCCGGTTTGCGGCATGTCGGTCGCTAGTGGAACCGCGGCCGGAAAGCACGACTTCGACGGCGAAACTTATTATTTCTGCTCGACAGGGTGTTTGAATAAATTCAAACAAAACCCGGCAAGGTTCCTCGAAAAGAGAAACGAAGAGACTCTCGACGCCGCAAGCCAGGGCGTGGAGTACACCTGCCCGATGCACCCGGAGATCGTGCAGATCGGCCCGGGGAGCTGTCCCATTTGCGGCATGGCGCTCGAGCCGAAGGTGATGACCCTCGACGACGCCCCCGACCCCGAATACCTGGATATGAAGCGGCGATTCTGGATATCGGCGGTGCTGACCGCTCCCGTTTTCGCCCTCGCGATGGCGGAAATGTTGCCGAACTTTCACGAGACCGTCCCGCCGAACATTTCCATTTGGATACAGTTTGTTTTGGCGACACCGGTCGTTATTTGGGGCGGATTTCCGTTCTTTCAGCGAGCGTGGGCCTCGGTGAAAAACGTCAGCCCCAACATGTTCACCCTGATCGCGATCGGAACCGGGGCCGCGTATCTTTTCAGCCTGTTCGCGCTGTTCCTTCCCGACCTTTTCCCGACCTCCATGCGCGGGCTGCATACAGGGTTGATCCCGGCTTACTTCGAAGCGGCGGCCGTCATCACGACGCTCGTGCTGCTCGGGCAAGTGCTGGAACTGAGAGCTCGTAGCCAGACATCGAGCGCGATAAAGGAGCTTTTGGGTCTCGCACCCGATACGGCTACGGTAGTGTTCGATGACGGTGGCGAGGCGGAGATCCCGTTGAAGGATGTGCAGATCGGCGCGACTCTGAGAGTAAAAGCGAACGAAAAGATCCCGACCGACGGTCGCATCATCGAAGGCGAGACGTCGATCGACGAATCTATGGTGACCGGCGAGTCGATCCCGGTGGAGAAAACGTCAGGGGACAGCGTCATCGGGGGGACGATCAATGGCCGGCGCTCGTTCACGATGAACGCCGAGAAGGTGGGCAGCGACACGCTGCTCGCCCAGATCGTCCGGATGGTCGGCGAAGCCCAGCGTTCCAGAGCGCCGATCCAGC